>JAAFIH010000018.1 GCA_013297755.1 Cytophagales bacterium | reverse complement strand
AGTATTTCAAAGAACTTTTTCTTAAATTATACATTATTATAAACTAATAACTTTTAATTAAGAAATGTGGTTGATAAACCTAAAAAACAAGCAATTATAATATGTTTGTTTTTATTTCCTCTCACTCATTTGCTAAAGGGAGTGCAAAGGTAATAGATGTTTTTTATTCTCCAAAATATTTTATTAAAATAATTAAAAAATATTTTAGCAATTCTCTTAATCCCCTCATTATCAATGACTTAGATTTTAAAAATTATAGATAAAAATTAAAATCTGTCATTGTATTCGTGTATGTATATTGTCTATACATCTTATTAATGAAATATTTGTAAAGAGATTCTATGTGTTTCAAAATCTTTGTCCCTAACTCAATCTCTTGATCAAAACTTTCGTTTGGAAGTAAAATTGTATCAAACATCAAAAAAAGGTTTTTAAAATTTCAAACACATATATATATGATAAAATATTTTTAAATTTAGGCAGAAGAAATAGATTAATTGATTTTTAAGCCCCATCTCAACAAATTCTAATCCAAACGTGAAACCCCAAAAGTGAGGGACTTTTGATGCTTCCTATTTCAATGTTGTTTACTTAAAAATTCGATTATTTTTCTCCTTTGGAGAAAAACTCAGATAGAGGCAATATAAAATGATTATATCAAACCGAAAAATTAAAATTACATTCCTATAATTTTTCTCCCACTTGGGGCGAAGTTAAAAGAGGGGTTTAAAATAAAATTGTAATATTTGTTTTTCGTTTCAATATAATTAAACGACATTGCTTCCTGTTTTACAAAACACTATTTGTAAAGTAAGATTTATATTTAAAATTATAATATTTATAAATGTGTAAGCTCCGTATTTCAATAAGGAATGTTCACCTATTATTTATATCAACAAATTGCATCAACCACAACATAATCTGGGAGCTATGCCATACAAATAGGTTTGTTTTTGAAATTATAGTGTGGATGTAGAGAAACAGGTTTAGTGCCACTTAATTAAAAAAACAATACAATTTTAGTCAAACATTTTTATTTTTTTTGTAGTATTGTAAACTAAATTTATGGTTCAACAATGCCATCGCTTCAACTTCATAGTAGCACCCATTTAGATATTTTTTCGGCCGATACAGACACAATGCTAGAGTTGCCCTTGTTGCCTTCGGCTATCAGTGCTGGGTTTCCATCGCCTGCACTAGATTTTGTAGATCTTACTATTGACCTCAATAAACATCTTATAAAGCATCCATCGGCTACTTTTTATGGCCGTGTCAAAGGCGAATCTATGAAAGATGCTGGTATTCACGATGCCGATTTATTGGTCATTGACAAAAGCTTAGACCCTGTTGATGGCAAAATTGCTGTATGCTATATAGATGGCGAATTTACTTTAAAACGAATAAAACTTACCAAAGAGGGCTTGTGGTTGATGCCAGCCAATGATAAATACAAGCCTATAAAAATAGAAGAATTCAACGACCTTAGAATTTGGGGAGTGGTAACTCACGTAATCAAATCTGTATAAAATCTTACAATAGATGTTTGCCCTGATTGATTGTAATAATTTTTATGCCTCCTGTGAGCGTATGTTTAGACCAGAGTTGGTAGGCAAACCAGTAGTGGTGCTATCCAACAACGATGGTTGCGTAATTGCCCGTAGCAACGAGGCCAAGGCACTTGGGATACCCATGGGGGCTCCTGCATTTGAATACGACAAAGTATTCAAAACCAACCAAGTACATGTTTTTTCTGCCAATTTTGCCCTCTATGGCGATATGAGCCAACGTGTGATGGATGTACTTTCGGATTTTAGCCCTGATATGGAAATATATAGTATAGATGAGGCCTTTTTGAAACTACAAGGATTTGACAACTATAATTTGCAAGATTATGCTACCAAAATGCGACAAAAAGTGATGAAATGGACAGGAATACCTGTATGTGTTGGCTTAGCTCCAACCAAAGCACTGGCCAAATTGGCCAATAGAATAGCGAAAAAATACCCAGATATTACTCAAGGAGTGTATGTGATAGATACAGATGAAAAAAGAATAAAAGCATTGAAATGGCTCAAAGTAGAAGATATATGGGGCATTGGCGGCCAACATGCCAAAAAATTAAATCAACACAATATATATACTGCCCTAGATTTTGTGCTGGCGGATACACAATGGGTTAAGACAAACCTAGCCATTGTAGGTGTGCGATTGCAGGCCGATTTGCAAGGCATACAAACCTTAGATTTGGAAGAAGTGCAACCCAAAAAATCTATTGCCACTACACGCTCGTTTGAAACTAATTATACAAAATTAGAAGATTTGCAAGAGCGAATCACAACATTTGCTGTAAGTTGTGCCGAAAAATTACGAAAACAACATTCATGTTGCCAGTCTTTGATGGTTTTTGTGCGAACCAACCGACATTTGCAACAAATGCCACAATATAGCCGCAATATAGTACTACAGTTGCCCTTTGCTACCAACTCCAGTATTGAACTTACAAAATTTGCTTTGCAAGCCCTTCAAATGATTTTTAAAAATGGATATTCTTACAAAAAAGCAGGAGTAATTGTGCAAGATTTTACCCCACAAAATCAAGCTCAAATGACTATTTTTGAAAACAGTAATCCACGCCACATACCACTGATGCAAGCTATGGACAAAATGAATACACTTTATGGCCAACAAAAAGTAAGGCTTGGCATACAAGATACCAAAAAAGTATGGAAAATGAAACAAGAAAAATTATCTCCACGCTATACCACAAAACTAAGTGATATTATAACCGTAAATGTATAATTATTTCATAATTTTATTACTAATATTTTAGATGTCAAATTTAATTTTCAATATGTTGAAAATTATTGAATTTAATTATGGTATTTGCTAGTAAATAATATAAAAAATGAAAATCAACTATTTTAAAATCTCAATTATAATACTTTCAGTGAATTTAGTGGGTTGTGTATCTACCAAAAAATACGACCAATTGATGGGCAAAAAAGTAAGGCTCGAAGGCGATTATGCCGAATGTAGCGATAGCTTAAATGCTCTTAAAAACAAATATAAAATTACTAAATCTGATGCAGATAAATTTATAGGCTTGTCCAAAAAATTACTAGGCGACAGTGCATCGTTGTCTGAAAAAGCCTTGCGAACACAAAAATTATTAGACGAACAAAATGGCATTTCTGACCGTTTACGCAAAGATTATAAAGATTTGCTTTCTAATTATTCGTCAGAATCAAACAAAATGTCGGCCAATTTAGCCAAAAAAGAAAATCAATTGCTTGACATGGAAAAATCGTTGCAAGATACCAAAGCCCAAAACGATAAACTTGCCACTGATTTAAAAGAAAGAGAAAAACGAGTGGCCGAGTTAGAAGCCGTGCTCAAGAAAAAGGATGCAGCCGTAAACGACCTCAAAAATAAAGTTACAAATGCACTTTTGGCTTTCAATGACAAAGATTTGACTGTAAATATCAAAAATGGCAAAGTGTATGTATCACTTTCAGAGCAGCTTTTGTTTAAGTCAGGAAGCACAGAATTGGATAAAAAAGGCAAAGAAGCCATCAAAAAGCTAGCTTCTGTACTCAAAACCAACGATGATGTAAATGTAATGGTCGAAGGCCATACAGACGATGTGCCAGTATCTAAAGGTGTGGCTGCATTTTCGGATAATTGGGATTTGAGTGTGCTAAGAGCTACCCAAATAACAAGAATTTTGATAGAAAACGAAGTAAATCCACAAAAAATTATTCCAGCTGGACGCTCTGAATATGTGCCACTAGCTGAAGGAAAAACTGCTGAAATACGTCAAAAAAATCGTAGAACAGAAATTATTTTAACCCCAAAATTAGACGAGTTATTTAAAATTTTGGAATCAAATTAAGCCGTTTTCATGCCCAATACACGCACAGAACTGAGTCAATTAGGCGAATTTGGCCTTATTGATAAAATCAAAAATATTGTAAAAGTACAAAATAAGGATACTGTACTGGGTATAGGCGATGATGCTGCTGTGGTACAAATTCCTGACAATCATCTGCTACTTCTTTCTACTGATATGATGGTAGAAGGCATACATTTCGACTTGGCCTATATGCCACTCAAGCACCTGGGTTTCAAGGCAGTAGCTACAAATGTGTCGGATATTGCAGCCATGAATGGAGTACCTACACAAATTACTGTAAGTCTTGCTTTGAGCAACAGATTTTCGGTAGAAGCCATCGAAGAGTTATACCAAGGCATAGCTACTGCCTGCGAAATGTACAAACTAGACCTCGTGGGGGGCGACACCACAGCCTCGCCCAAAGGTTTAGTTATATCAGTTTCTATTCTGGGCTCGGCTCTGCCACAACATATTGTAAAACGCAACACTGCACAAAAAGGAGATATTGTATGCGTTACTGGCGATTTGGGGGCTGCCTATCTTGGTTTACAAATCTTGAGAAGAGAAAACGAAGTATTCAAGGCCAATCCACAGATGCAGCCTCAGCTTGAAGACAAAGATTACGTAGTTGGGCGACAACTCAAACCCATCGCTCGTATGGATATAGTACACGAATTGGCCGAAATTGGCGTTGTTCCTACCTCTATGATTGATATTTCGGATGGACTGGCCTCTGAATTGATGCATATTTGCACACAATCTGGGGTTGGAGTGCAGATTTATGAAAACAAACTACCCCTCGACAATCGAACTTTGGACGCTATTGTTGAACTCAATCTCAGTTCTGCTACTTGTATGCTACATGGTGGCGAAGACTACGAATTGCTGTTTACTATCAAGCAATCTGATTACGAAAAAATCAAAAATAATGCCGAAATTACTACCATTGGATTTATAACAGAAAAAGAAAAAGGTATGCTTTTTATAACCCAAAGCGAACAAATAGTGCCATTAAAAGCACAAGGTTGGGTGCATTTTTAGTTACTTAAATATTATTTTTGGGTTTATATCAGAAACCAGTTCAACTTTTTAAGTAATTATTTTCATTTTCAAAATTTCAAAAAAAAAATTAAAAGTTAAAGCATATTCGTTTTAATAATTTTATCTTTTAAAAGAAAAAAAATCACTAAAGTCATACATACCCAACGCATGCAATGTGCCACATTAATGCCATTGATATCCATATAATTTGATAAAAACAAAATAAAAATTACGTATATGATGGCCGAGAAGGCATTTAGAAATACATATAATTTTGTTTTCATTTGTACCAATAATACATTAGATAAAATCAAAAATTGAAATTTGAAAACATCTCCAATACATTGAAAAGTAAATAAATTTTTGGCTGGTACAAAATCAGTATTATAAAAAAATACCAAAGCTATTTCTCTAAAAGCATATAAAATTAAAAGTGAAATAACTGAAATAACAAGCACAAAAAATATAATTTTTCTCAGAAATTTGCCTAGCAATATGGCATCGCTCGAAAGTGAGGATAATTTTACAAATATTAAAGTGCCAAAAGCTGCCATAAAAACGGTTGAATATCCATCAGAGATTTTAGAAACTGCCTGCCACAACCCAGTTTGGTAACTATTGTATGTTGAAATTATGTAAGAACGAACAAAAAAATCAGTCAATTTGCCAAAAACTACTACACTTATAGCAGCACCTACGAAAACAAACATTTCGTTTTGAATTATTCTATCTAATTTAAAAGTAAAATTTGATACAAATGAATAATTATATTTTTTATAGTAATAAAATGACAATAATAATAACAAACAAGGCGAAAAAGAAACAAAAACAAGGGCAATAAATAACTCAAACTGGATGCCAATATACACGACCACAAAAGCAATTATATTATTGATAATACCTAAAATAGAAAAAATTTTAATTTGATTTGATGACAACAACAGATTGCCAATATAAAGCACAATTATGTGGCATGAAATAGCAAAAAGTATCAAAAAAACATATTTTATATCAAAAAAAGTATTTGGAAAATCTGATTTATAAAATGGCAAAAGTAATAAAAATAAAAATATAGTAAAAATAAAACAATATAAATTTAATACCAACGAGCCACTTATTGTAGCATTGTATGCTGATTGACTCAGGTTTTGATTAGTAAGTTTTGTAGTAACTGCCTTATTGATTCCTTCGGAAGGAATGGCTACAAAAACTGCAATAATATTTTGGAAATGAGCTAGCATTGTAACCCCAACTGGGCCAAAATATACCGAAAAAATTTTATTAGTTGCAAAACTTTGTATGGCAAATGCTATCGTAGATAATACTGTCCAATAAGATTTTTTTATCACTTAATTTAATATAAATATTACTTAGTAGCAATATAAAATAAATCAAAACAAGTTGCCATATCTGTAGATAAATGATAATCTGAGAGAGATATATTTGAGACAAGCGAATTATCTATTTTCATCATTTTATTACGATTTAATCTATTGAGGAAATCATAAGGGATTCTCAAAATAGTTGCAGGTAATCTATATTGCAAATTAAAAATATCCCAACGAGTAATTTTTTGAACTGACTTTTTATTTAATTCGTAATAATCCATGACTTTTTTATTACCAGAAATGCCTTTTACTTCAATGGAACTAAAATATTTTTTTAGTAATAATTGTAATTCCTGAGGTGTATATTCTCTTGTATGCCAAGGATTTCGGCTTAGTGTTAGGTTTATATTGGGAGTTGAAATTACTGCTTTGCCACCTGGTTTTAATACTCTATATATTTCTTTAATAAAAAAATTATCGTCTTCTATATGCTCAATGACCTGAAAACAAATGATGGTGTCAAAACTATTGTCTGACACATTTTCAAAAGGTGGAACATTGGTATGGATAAATGAAAATTGAGGATATTTGGCAGAAAGTTCGTTTAAAAGAGCATTGTTTTTGTCAAGTGCTGTGTAATTTTTACAAAAATCAGCAATAGTGGCCAATCCACGACCTTCGCCACAGCCAACTTCTAGAACATTTCCATAAATATTACTTTTACTTGCCTCGTAAGCATACAATAATCTTTGATGAATGGGATTATCAGATGCAATTTTTGATGAAGTAATTTCGGTGGTTATCTGCATATTTGAGAGGTTGCTTGACAATCTAAAATATTTTTTGAAGTAGTATATTTACTATTTTTCTTATAAACTTCTTCAGGTACAATCAAATTTAGACTGAGAGGCACTATTCCAATTTTAATTTTATCAAATCCCCAATAAGGTTCTCCATCTAAGTGATATACTCCAGTATTATTTCTTTCAATTTCAATTTCTTTGGATGACTCAAAAGTAATAACATAATTTGAAAGATGAATAGTTTTGAGAAACAAACGAGAAACTATATCAAATAATCCCCAAAATCCAAAAGGTTTTAACAAAGTAACATTTATTTTGCCATCAGAAATATCGGCTTTTGGCGAGATATAAGCATTGTTTCCATATTGAGATGAATTAGCAAAACTTACTAAAAATGCTTTTTCAGTATACGTTTTACCATTTACTTTTATGGTGTACTGTTGTGGTATATAATTTTTAAACTCTTGAATAGTAGTTTTTACATAAGACTTAAATCCACGTTTTTTGTCTTTACCAAATAGCTGACCAATGTGAGCATCAAATCCAACACCTGCCATATTGATAAAGGGATTTTGATTGAGGCTACAAGTATCTATTTTGATATAAAAATTACTTTTTAGAGTAAGAATTGCTTCATGCAGATCCATTGGAATTTTGTTGTGTCTGGCCAAACCATTGCCAGAACCAAAAGGTAATATTCCTAAAACAAAATTAGTATTTATAAGTGCTTTTGCAATTTCATTTACAGTTCCATCGCCACCAACTGCAACAAAAGTTGTAAATCCATCTATAATTCCTTTTTTTACTATTTCAGTAGCATCGCCAGATTTGTTAGTAAAAATTATATCAATTTCTTGATTTTTAAAATAATGTTTTATTACTTGAGGTATAGATTCTTTTGTTTTGCCACCTGATACAGGATTTACAACAAATAGGATTTTATTTTGCATTATTTTTGGTTTAAACTTATGCTTAGTTTATTTTTTAACAAATTTATACATTAATTTATAGTTTTCATAATTTTGAATGTTACTTTTTAAATCTATTACAACCAACACAGATGTTTTTATAAAATTGGCATTATGAAATATAGTTAAATTAATTTAAAATATTACCAATCTAAGTATGAATTTTGACTTGTTCTTGATGATAAATTTTTGTATTAGGAGCTATTGATTTTGTAAGCCACACATTACCACCCACAATACTACCAGCCCCTATGATAGTTTCTCCACCCAAAATAGTAGCACCAGCATATATTACAACATTGTCTTCTATGGTTGGGTGTCGTTTTTTAGAAGCCAAATCTTTGCTTACACTCAAAGCACCAAGCGTAATGCCTTGATATAATTTTACTTTTTTGCCAATAGAGCAGGTTTCGCCAATGACAATGCCTGTACCATGATCGATATAAAAATACTCATCAATTTCTGCACCAGGGTGTATATCAATGCCTGTTTTGGAATGTGCAAATTCAGTAATTACTCTTGGAATAAGCGGTACTTTTAGGCTTTCTAAAATATGAGCCATTCGGTAAAAAGCGATGGCATAAAAACCTGGATAAGTTCTAATGACTTCATATTCGGATTTAGCAGCTGGATCTCCAGTAAGAATGGCTTGAATATCTGTATTAAGAATTTGGTAAGTTATGGGTAATTGTTCAAAAAATATTTTTGATATTTCTTTAGCGTCTTTATCCAAATATTGTTGCATAGATGCTAACATTTCAGAGAGTTCTGCTTCTAACTTTACAAACGATTCTTTAAGCTCGCTAGATGTTTGAAAATGATTTTTGGTTTGTTCGGGAAATAAAATTAGCAACAATTTTGTTACAAATCTAGAAACTGTACTTGTAGATGGATAGGTTGGCGTATGTTTATGTTTTAGAAAAATAGTTTCTAAAAAAGTATTGTCTATCATAAAGTTAAAATCTAATAAATTTATTTAGTTTTAGTAATAAATAAAGCTCCAATCAACGAGGTTAGTAGTAATATACCGCTTAATTCAAACATAATTGCATAATTTGTAAGTAGCTTGTATCCTATATTTTGTATACTATTTTGAGCCTGAAATGACAGGTTTGATTGCTGGAATAAACTTGAAAATTGATTAAAATATACTGCAAACAAAAACCAACCAAGAATACCAACACACCCTAAAAGAGTAATATTTTTTAAATTTAATTGAATACTATCTTCTTTGCTGTAATTATTGGTAAGCATAGTTCCGAAAATAATTAAAATTAATATTCCACCTATATAAACCAAAAGTTGGGTAACTCCTACAAACTCTGCTTGTGCCAAAATAAATAATGCAACTAAACTAAGTAAAATACCTAAAAACGCAAAAACCGCATACATTAAGTTTTTGACAAATATCAATAAAATGCCAAAAATACATATAGAAATAGCAAAAAAATAAATAAAATAGGTAATATTATTCATTTTCTGATTTTGGTTTAATCATTGGTTTTGGAATTACTATTTTAGGAATATTACTTTTTGGAGTTTCCGTTTCTTGATTTTCTTGTAATATATTTTGCTCAATTTTGGGTTTGATTATTGGATTAAGCCCAGCAGGTTTTGGAATTACTATTTTAGGTATATTACTTTTTGGAGTTTCTGTTTCTTGGTTTTCTTGTGCTATATTTTGCTCAATTTTGGGTTTTATTACAGGATTAAGCCCAGCAGGTTTTGGAATTACTATTTTAGGTATATTACTTTTTGGAGTTTCCGTTTCTTGGTTTTCTTGTGCTATATTTTGCTCTATTTTGGGTTTAATTATTGGATTAAGCCCAGCAGGTTTTGGAATTACTATTTTAGGAATATTACTTTTTGGAATTTCTGTTTCTTGATTTTCTTGTGCTATATTTTGCTCAATTTTGGGTTTTATTATAGGATTTATCCCAGCAGGTTTTGGAATTACTATTTTAGGAATATTACTTTTTGGAGTTTCCACTTCTTGATTTTCTTGTGCTATATTTTGCTCAATTTTGGGTTTTATTATAGGATTTATCCCAGCAGGTTTTTGAATTACTATTTTAGGAATATTACTTTTTGGTGTTTCTGTTTCTTGGTTTTCTATTTGATTTGTTGTATCATTTGGCACAATAACTTTTGGAACAGCAATTTTTGGAATTGTGATTTTTGGTAAATTATCAGCATTAGTGTTCAATTTTTCGGTAGCAGATTTTTGTTTTTGCTCTTCTTTTTCTTTTACAAATTGGGCATAAAGTTGTTTTTTTTCTTCTACTTCTACCTCTGTCATATTACCAAATTTGAAATTCATCTCTGCAACTTTAAAGGTACTAAAGTCATATTCTGAAGTCATGGTAAGACATTCTGTTGGGCAAACAGAGGTGCAAAGTCCGCAAAAGCAACATTTGGCCATGTCTATATCAAATTTTGCGGCATATAATCGTTTTACACTTCCATCAGAAGTAGTGCCTAAGGCTTCGCTTGATTTTATAGGTTCTATGTCAATACAATCTACTGGGCAGATAACGGCACATTTGTCGCAAACGATACAATCATCCATTTCGTTGTGCAACTGATAACGACCATGGTCTGGTACAGGGATTTTTTCTTTTGGATATTGAAGTGTAACGATACCTTTGTCCTCAAAAAAGTAATTTTTATCAAACACGTGTGTTGGACTATGCATATTTTTAGCATCTCTAAAATGCTTAAAAGTGAGGCACATCCCTTGCCAAACTGTATAGACAGATTCTACAATACTTTTAAAATATGCTTTCATTGTAAATACAAAAATAGTTTTTTTTGCATAAAAAAAGCACAAAATGATAAAATCTATTTTGTGCTTCAAGTTTTTGGGACTAGAAAATGGCATAATCTTACAAATTTAGTAATAATTATTCATTATCAACCTGTATTTCTCATGGCACTTGCTATGGCATTGATGGTAGTGAGCAATGAAAGTAATACTTTTTCGTTTTCGGCTGCATCTGTACTCAAAACTTTTAGTTTTCTCCATTTTTGAAGTCTATAAATCTGGTTTTCGTGTAGTCGTTCCATAATTTTAGACCTTATCATGTTTGAATAAAAATGTTGGCTTCTACGCACATTAAAAGGGGTTGGAAAAAATATTTCCAGCATTTTTCTTGTTTTTTGCAGCTCGTTGAGCAACATTCCTAATATGGTTTCTTTGGTTTCTTTATCTTCTACCAAAGTAGCATATTGTTTCATTATTTCTTCATCTGTGGCTGCTAAGCTAGTGTCTACATTCGTAAGAATATACGTAACTAATGGGTCAAATTTAATGGCATTTTTTAACTCTTCAAACTTGGTAGGATGTTCGTTTTTTAATTTCTCTAAAGTAGAGCCTACACCATACCAACTCGTAATATTATAGCGTGATTGGCTCCAGCTAAAAACCCAGGGAATAGCTCTTAAATCTTTGAGTGTACGTGTGCCTGTTCTGCGGGCTGGCCTCGATCCAATTCTACTACTTTCTATGGCATCAATTGGAGTGGCTTCGCCAAAAAATTTGATAAATAGTGGATTATTAATCAATTCTAAGTATATTTTTCGACTTTCGCTAGCCATATAACTCAACTGCTCTGCATACAAATAGGGTTTATTGGGGGTAAATTTATGCAAAATAGTATTGGCCGCTGTGCCAGATGTGAGCAACTCAATGTTGGTAGTTGCGTTCATTTTATTGGCATATTTCTGTGATATTGTTTCGCCCTGTTCGGTCAGTCGCAAATCACCATTGATAGACGAATGTGGCAGTGTGCGTATAAACCAATGTGTGGGCCCTGCTCCTCTACTTATAGTTCCTCCTTTTCCATGAAAAAACCTAATTTTAATACCAAAGTTTCGGCCTATTTCTGATAGTTTTTGTTGTGTTTCATATAAGTTCCAAATGCTGGCCAATATACCTCCATCTTTGTTGCTATCAGAATAACCAATCATGACTTGTTGGACAGGCATTTTTTCTGATTTGGTATTTTTTTGATTTTCGAGGCTTCTTCTTGTAAATGGATGCTCCAAAAATGATTTCAAAATTTCTGGGCTTTGTTGCAAGTCTTCTATCGTTTCAAAAAGTGGCACAACAGGCAATTTGCACACTATTCCATCATTGGTAGGCACTGTAAGCCCTGCCTCACGAGCCAAAACATACACTGTAAGCAAATCTGACAGACTTCTTGTCATACTCACTATAAGCGAGCCAAGACCAAATGTGCCATAATTGTCGATATAATCAGAAACTACTTTGTAGCATTTTGTAACTGCCTCTGCTTCGGCCTCTAATACCATTTTTGGATGTGTAAATGGCCTATTAGATTCTAATTCTTTTGTAAGAAAACTTACTCTTTTGGCTTCATCCCACTCATCAAATTTAGTATCTGCAAAGCCTGCCGATTTCAATAATTGAACCATAGCTTTGTCATGGAATGCACTATTTTGACGTATATCAAGTACTGCTACATGAAATCCAAATATTTGAACCAAACGTATGGCTTCGTTTACATCTGAATAAGCAATAGATTTGGCACCATATTTGGTAAGTGAGGTTTGTAAAATTTTTAAATCATCTATCAAATCTGTGGCAAAAACATAATGCGATTTGTCAGAATGGGCTTCTATTATACCAAATTGGGGTTGCTCTGTGGGCAATTTCATAATAATAAGATTGAGGTATTGCCTAAATACTTCGTTATTAAATTGCTTTATTATGACATCAGCTTTTGAGCCAATTTCGTTTCTAAAAATTTCTATTTTGTTGCGTAACTCATCATCACAATCGGTCAAAGAATACGAAAAACTTAATTTTTTGGTAAGTTCTGTCAGTTTTTTGTGTATTACATCAAAAGCATTTGTGCGTAATGTTTTTAAGGTTTCTTTGGTTACAGTGTCAGTTACAAAAGGGTGTCCATCTCTATCGCCCCCTACCCAATCGCCAAACGAAATTTGTGGGTAGGTGTCTGCACTTTTTATCAATTCTGGATTAAATCCAACTGATTCCCAGGCTTGTGCTAAGCGTCTATCATGGTTGTGGATTACCTCTGGAAAGACTGTAGTTAAGTAATAAAGTACATTTTTTAATTCAGTAGCTACATCTGGTTTTTCGAGAAAAATCTCGCCAGTTTTCCAAAGCCTATATAATTCTAATTTTATTTCTCTTTTTATTTCATTTTGCTCTATATCAGTAAACATGCTATTTTCACGCTTTACTACCAATAAATATAGCGAACGATGATGTTCTAGTACTGTAGAACGCTTGGCCTCAGTGGGGTGAGCTGTCAATACTGGCTCTACTCTAATCCCAGAAAGTAAGGGTGCTATTTCTTTGTCTGTAATGCCTGCATCTTTCAAAACCATCAGATTTTGAGCCCAAAGACCATTCACACTTGCTAACGAACGCTCGTTTTCTCGTTTTCTGCGTGCCTGTACAGCCCCATTTTCTTCACACATATTCAGTAGTTGAAATGCTATTGAATATAATTGAATATGTTTTTCGCTAAAATCTTCTGGATTTATTTTATCTACTTTCGAGAGCCAAGGAATATCGTTGGCAAGCCCAGATTCGCCATTTTCGATTAAAACTTCTTTGAGACAACCAAGCAAAAACTCAAAATCTTTGTAAGGTTTACCTAATTTTTCTTTTGCTAACTCTAGCGTTGGATCTTTTTCGATGGCTATGGACATTTTTATCAGGTTTGGTTTATTTTTATTATGGCTACTTCTAAAATTTTGCTAATTATTCTTAAAACTTTACCCTAACTCTTAACAAAAAAGAAAGAATCTAAGGAATAGAGGTTTTAAATATTTATTTCATTTATTTTTAAAAATAATTTTGCTAAAAATAATAAAATAATATCACTAAGTTGAAAAATGTAAAAAAAAGTTTTAATTTAACTAACAATGCTTTCAATTTTATCCTAATTCGGTCAATAATTGTATAAAAACCCAAAGCTGTGACTATAAATGATACTATTAATTATGTTATTTAAGATAAATTTCATTTCTTACATTTTTGGAGCTTTGCGAAGTTGGGAAATTAGAAGTACAAATGTTCATATTGGCACAAGTGTTTATTAGAATTTCAATTCATAACCAAACTTGTATTTACCCTACCCAAAAAACCGAAATTCTGACTTAATTTTTTAGTTTTTTCATATATTTTAGGGTATTTTTGATTTATTTTCGATACCAATAATTTGTAAGTACCTGATTATCAATTAGTTATATTTTTAGACATATTTGAAACTCATTTATGTTCCCCCCAAAGTGTTTTGACGTTAGATTGTCATTTTTTATCTTTGCAAAATATTACTATATAAAATTGATAAAAGCAAAAAGGTAAAAGAATATACTTATGTAAAATGTGAAAGCATTTTTATTAAAAGTAAAAAAAAACAATATATTACTAAATATTGGCATTTTAAAGGAATTATTGCTACTGGTGTTAAAATGTTTGCTAAGAAAATGGAAGAATTTGTTTGATGTGGGTAATAATACCTCATAACTAAAAAAGTTTGTGTTACCTCAATAAAAAACTATACTAACGTAATCGGCTGATTATCAAGGCTTTATCAAAAATTTGATACAAGTTGGGTTAAAGGTTTGTATGGCTAAATCTGATTGTGCATCGGGCAAAGTAGCCTTGAAATTATTGATTAGTTTGCCTTGCCTATTATATAAATCTGACTTGATTTGAATATCCAAAACGTCTCTGCTCCAATTGTTTTCTATACATTTTTGAGCATACCATAAGCGTATGTTTTGGTCTTTTATTTTTTCAATCAACAATATATTATGCCCCCATGGCAATTTTGCAACAAGCTGTTGCAAAATTGATTCTTCGGCATATTCTTTTGCAAACCGCAACATATATCCCAAATTACGTTCCGAATACCCCTTTAAAGTTGGGAAAGCCGTTTTAATATCTGCCGAAAGTTGAGGAATAACACCAGCCGACCAACCTTTGCTTTGTTGCTGCAAAGCAATGGTGTTGCCAATATCCCAATATAGCAAAATCATTTCGGCATTTACAGATAAGACTGCCTTTAATTGAGCTTTTTCAATCTTTTGTTTAATATCGCTAAACAACGACTGATATAATTGTATTTCCATTGCCTAAATATTTTTAAATTCCCTGCCTGCATCTCGCATTTGCAGCACAGTATTTGTTTTTAGTTGTTTTTTTATAACCCTAATAGTTTTCTCTCCTCTAATCGTTGTCTTACTTCTATCAATAGCGAATGCAATTTTTCTTCCAATTGTTTTTTAGGCAATAACTCTGTCCAATATTCGGCAACCATAATGCCGTCTTTTTGCATTTCTAACATTTCTACAAGTTCATTATTTTTGCCTGCACAAAGTATTAATCCTATTGGCTTTTCCTCGCCTTCTTGCTTTTCGTATTTGTCGAGCCATTTTAGGTACAATTCCATTTGCCCTTTGTGGGCTGGTTTAAATTCACCCAATTTTAATTCAATGGCTACTAGGCGTTTTAGTTTTCTATGATAAAAAAGTAAATCCAAATAATAATCTTTTCCGTCTAAAATCATTCACTTTTGGCGTTCTACGAATGTAAAACCTTTGCCTAGTTCTAGTATAAAAATTTCTAATTCTTTGAGTATGGCACTTTCTATATCATTTTCTAAATAACCATCTTTCAATCCTAAAAAATCTAAAAAATAAGGGTCTTTAAAAGTGTTTTTTATTTCTTCAAATTCATCAGCTATTTGTAAACTAGCTATTTCTTGGCGTTCATACGCTTTACGTTCTATTTGATGTTGCAATTCTCTTTTGCTCCACGTTTCTTCTATCGCTTTTTGAGCATAATAAGCTCTACTCTCTTCACTTTTCAGTGGCAATAGTATTAAAAAATGTGACCAACTCAATTGTCGCACCACTGGTGCGACAATTGTAAAATCAGAAAAAACTTCTGCAAATCGCATCATTCGTCTTACATTTTTCTCTTCAAATTGACTTCCATACTTTTCAACCAATTGATTTGCAACTGTTCCAATTATCTGCTTTCCATATTCTGCTCGTTTATTTTCAAGTATATGTTCGTTTATTTTTTTACCAATATGCCAATAAGTAAGCGTAAGCACACTATTTACCTGTTTGGTTAACTGGCTTTTACCTTGCTCTATAATCTGGGAAAGGTCTGTAAATAATATTTTTTCTATTTCTTGGCTCATATTCTACACCGTTTTAAACTCTATGCCTGCATCTCTCATTTGCAGCACAGTATTGGTTTTCAGTTGGTCGTTGCCAGCAAACAATTTATCCAACGCTATTACTTTCATTGGCATTTGGGCTATTACTTGCTCTATTATAGTTTGAGATACGCTTTCTAAAACCAGTATCATTTCGCTACTGTTGATTACAAAATAATCGTTTTGTTTTTCTATTTTGCTGTTCAAATCTTTGCCACTTTTTAGCAAAAATTCATACACCATGTTTTCGATAGTGGCATTTTCTGAAACTGGGTCTATAAACAATTGCATTTGTGCTATGACTGCGTTTACATCTTTTGCCCAAATCGCTTCGCCATTGCTTGAAGTTGCTATCAGCCAATTTTAAAACTTTAAAGCCAGTATCTAGATTAGGATTTGATGATTCAAGGATGTCTGGATTAGGATTTTTGGGATTTGTGGATTCAAGGATTTTTTCTTCAAATAATTGGGGTTCATTTTTTTTATTTTTGTCCAAAATCCTATCATCTTTCAATCCATCTAATCCTAATTCTGACTTTATTTTCTTTCCTGCTCTGCGTATGCGTTCTTTTGATATTTCGGCTATGGTGGTGTAACCTGCTTTGGAGGCTTCGCTTTTTTCATCACATAATTCTGGCATTTGTACACAAATATATTTACGGTTGCCACCATCTTCTGCGTTGAGTTCCATTATGGCATGGGCTGTTGTGCCTGAACCTGCGAAGAAGTCGAGGATGAGGTCGTTGTCTTTACTTCCTATTTCTAAAAAATCTTTTATCAAAACTAATGGTTTAGGGTTTGAAAAAAAATTATTATTAACTAACAATTCTTTCATTTTTATTCTAATTCGGTCAATAATAGTATAAAAACCCAAAACTGTGGCTATAAATGATATAATAAATTATGTTATTTAAGATAAATTTCATTTCTTACATAAGTATTATTGAGCCAAAAACAATGTTTTGTGTACTCACTTGCATTTGTCAAGGTATCATTTACTGGCAAGGGATAAGTATCAGCAGCATTTTTTGCGTAGGGTCTTACGTGAGAAACAGGGTTGAATGATTTGTGCTTTAACTTTTTTTAAGGAATAGGCAAACCAAACTTGTGTAAAGGTATATATTCAAAATAGTAGCTACATCTTACACTAATAATATAGTCCAAAACATCTTTATATTTAGAATTTTTAAACCAATCACTTAATAAATATACATATTCAACCTCCATATTTAATTGAAAAAGTAGTTTTTGATATTGCTTTTTCTTAAAATCACAAGTTTGTAATTTTTCGTCAACAGAGCCTTCACTTTGCTGAAACTTACATTCAATGATAAACATAGTATTATTGACGATTACATAAATACTATCATCTGGGAGTATTCGTTTTGAAATTATTGATTTCCAATCAACCCCTTCAGATTCAAGAAACTTATAAAAACTGTTTTTTTTAAATATCCTTGCTACAATTTCCTTTTTATAATAAACATTTTCATCTGTTACTTTATAACCTTTTTGTTTGTTTAAAAAAGTTGAAAGGTCTGTTTTACCCTCAAATACTAAACCTGTTACTGTGTTAGAGCCACCTATTCCACCTACTTTCATATACTAAATAATTCTTTTTGATTGTTTAATTGCTCGTATTTATTTCTGGTTAATTCAATGTAATCTTTGTTCATATCTATTCCAATATAATTTCTATTTCCTAATAATTTTGAAGCAATGCCTGTTGTTCCACTCCCATTGAAAGGGTCTAAAATAATTGAACCTTCATTTGTTGAAGCTGCTACGATTCTTTTTAGTAATGATAAAGGTTTTTGGGTTGGGTGTTTTCCAAGCTCCTTTTCACTTTGAGGTGAAGTAGGAATACTCCAAACCGAACGCATCTGCGTTTCTTCTTTTTTTATAGGGTCTTCTGGAAATTTGCCATTTTTCATGGTTTCGTAATTAAAAATATGCTTAGCATTTTTATCTTTTCGAGCCCAAATAAGTGATTCATGGCTTGCTGTAAAAAACCTACAACTAAGATTAGGTGCTGCATTTGGTTTAAACCAAGCTACATCATTGAGTATATGAAAACCTAATTTTTGAATTAAATATCCACATTGATAAATAGAATGATATGTACCACTTACCCACAATGTACCTTCAGGTTTTAATAATCTATGTGATTGTTTAAGCCAAGCTTCATGAAAATTCAAATCATCTTCAAAACCATTGCTTTTGTCCCATTTGCCTTTGTTTACACTTACCATTTTTCCATTTTGGCAGGAAAATCCATCATTAGAAAGCATATAAGGTGGGTCTGCAAAAATCATATCAATGCAATTTTCTGGGAGCCTTGACATTATTTCTAAGCTATCTGCATGATAAAGTGTAAAATCAGTACTAGTAAAATATGGATATATAGGTTTTTGAATTCCGTTTTTTGAAATATTTTCTAGTAATTTTTCGTTCGAATTATTTATTTTCATTTAAAGATTCTAATTTAAAAATTGTTATTTTTTTAGGGCATAATACCTGATTCATATCCAATGTCTATAATTACTTCATCGTAATTAATTTGAAAAATATGAAACTCTATTTCTTTATAATCTTCAGCTGTTAATTTGTCATTTTTTAATCGCTCTACCAAGCTAAATACTGTATTAAAGGGCTCATCTATTGGTTCACCATCTTCATCTACTTCCTCCTGAAATGTATAAGCCCAATCATAAAGTACTTCTGTAATTTTTGCTTTATTTTCATTTACGAATTTTTTGATATCAATCATAGTTTATTTTTTTTAGCGTTGTAGCAACCGAATAATCTTGGCAAGGAAATCCACCAACCAATAAATCATGGTCTGGAATTGTAGAAACATCAACACAAGAAATATCTTCGTTTGAATGTCCAACTTTGCCAAAACGATTTTCATAAACCATTGAGGCGTGTTGAACTTTTGTAGATGGTTCCCATTGGTTACTCCAAACGACTTCGTAATTTTTTTCAATATTTTTTTTGTAATTAGATAATGCCGATTTTCCTTTCCAACCCTCTAGGCCTAGCCTAAATCCACCAACACCAGCAAAAAGTTCTACAACTTTGATTTTATTTTCCATGATGGATAGTTTTTAAGTATTTTACTTTTTCTTCTGCAACTTTCAAAATACTGAGGTCGGCCTCTTGGTCTATAATTTTGTAAGCTATCTGATCACTCAAAAAATTATTTTGTAAATCTTTTTCATCTACCTTAAAGTAGTTGGCTATGCTGCTAATGATTGTTTTGGTAGGTTGCCTTTCATTACGTTCTATCTTTGCAAGCAATGAAGTATCAATACCAATTTGTTCGGAAACTGCTTTGAGTGTACTGTTTGATTGCTCTCTCAAACTTCTCAGATGCTCTCCAAAAGTTATCGTTTTTTTTATCAATGTCATCATGGTTTAAATACATTCAAATATAAAAAAAGAAACAATAAATGGACAAAAAAAGTCCAAATTATTTTTCAACAAGCCCATTTTGTAATCCAGAGGAGAGATTATGTTCTACTGTATTGAACCGAAAAACAAATATTACAAATTTATTTTAAACCCCTCTTTTAATTTCTCCCCAAGTGGGAGAAAAATTATAGGAATCTAATCTTAATTTTTCGGTTTGATATAAGATTATGAAATATGTATAAATATATTGTTTGAATATTGCCCTTTTTTAATAAATTGAACCGAAAAACAAATATTACAATTATATTTAAAACCCCTCTTTTAATTTCTCCCCAAGTGGGAGAAAAATTATAGGAATCTAATCTTAATTTTTCGGTTTGATATAAATTATTCGTTTTTTCGATATACATTTACATTCATGCACTTTTTCAATATTTAGCTCCTTCAATATTATTAAAAAATGAAATTTTATTTTTTCTGTATTGTTATTTTTATTTTAAATCATGGCTTTTTGTATGGCCAAAATAAAGAAATTTTGGGTTCCTTTTATGGAAATATAGGCATAGGCACTGGTTTTGTACCTGTAACTACACAATTTGAATACACTAAAGACTCACTTTTGATAGGAAAATACAAATATGGGGGTGTAAATGGAGCTTTTTTGAATTGTGTACTCAAGGGGCAAACTATTACTTGCGATTGGAAAGAATCTAAAACCTCAAAAGGGCAGTTTGAAGCTATTTTTGACGAAAAATATGCCCTATTTATTGGTATTTGGCATTATTACTCAGGTGGATATGGCGGTGCCTGGACAGGTAGAAAGTAATTTTTAAAAATCTCTATCTCACTAAAAACCATATTTTATTATGCAATAAATGGCTCTAAAACCATCTCTCCAGCCAATTTTTTTGCCCTCTTCATACGTTCTGCCATAGTAAGAAATTCCAACTTCATAAATACGAATGTTTGGTATTTTGGCTATTTTGGCGGTTACTTCTGGCTCAAACCCAAACCTATTTTCGTTTAGTTTTATAGCCTGAATTGTTTTGGTATGAAACAATTTGTAGCAAGTTTCCATATCAGTTAAGTTTAAGTTATTAAACATATTTGATAGCGTAGTTAGCACTTTGTTGCCAATAGAGTGCCAAAAAAACAAAATTCTATGTGGATTGCCCCCCATAAATCTTGAACCATAAACTACATCCGCAAAACCTTTGAGTACAGGTGCCATAAGCAAATTGTATTCTTGAGGGTCGTATTCTAGGTCAGCATCTTGAATAATTAAATATTCTCCAGTAGCTTTGGTTATACCAGTGTGCAAGGCTGCACCTTTGCCTTTATTGACTTCGTGCTTATAATATTGCAGGTTTAGTTCTGGATTTTCTGATTTATAATTTAATATTGCCTCCTCAGTATTGTCTTTGGAACAATCGTTTACGATGATAACCTCTTTTTTTATACCATTGGTTAATTGTACTTCTTTGATTTTATTCAAGATAAAGTGAACAGTGCGACCTTCGTTGTATGCAGGAATAATAATTGATAAAGTACTAAAATTCATAAGTTTAAAATAAGATGCTACAAAAATAACTATTTAGCTAATCAAAAATAGTGTTTCTATATATTTGTTTGTAATAATAAACCAAATTTTGAAAGGAATATAATATTTCAATAAAAAAAAACACTCCAAGCAAATTTTGCTGGAGTGTTTAATGGAGGTCGCGAGCAGATTCGAACTGCTGTGGAAGCTTTTGCAGAGCTCTACCTAGCCTCTCGGTCACGCGACCAAATTATGTTTGCAAAGATAATATAAACTTTGCAAACATAAAAAATTTATTTATTCAGCTTTACTTTTTTTTGTAGCTTTTGGTTTTTCTGTCGATTCGCCAGATTTAAGCGATGATAGAGCCAAAATATCGCCAAAAGTATCTTTACTTTCTACTTTTGCTTCTACTTTTTTGGTACTTTTCTTTTTGTCGGCAGCAGCAGCTTCTTCTTCGGCAGCCTGTGCTTTTGTACCTGCTTGATATGTTTTGGCATGTGATACAAAAATACGTCTTTCGTCTTTAGAAAATTCTAATACTACAAAATATAGCGATTCTCCTATTTCGCCAACAGTACCATCTTCTTTGGTAATGTTTTTCAAAGTCGAAAATCCTTCAATACCATAAGGCAACTCTATGAATGCACCTTTATCTATTTTAGAGTTGATAGTACCTTTGTGTTGCGAACCCACTGTAAATACAGTTTCAAAAGTATCCCAAGGGTTTTCTTCTAAATGTTTGTGGCTCAATGCAAGGCGTTTATTTTCGGCATCAACCTCTAATACAGCTACTTCTAATGTATCGCCAACTTTGACAAACTCTGATGGATGTTTGATTTTTTTAGTCCAAGACAAATCAGAAACGTGTACTAAACCATCTACACCTTCTTCTAGTTCGATGAAAAGACCAAAGTTTGTTAAATTGCGAACAGTACCTTTGTGTTTGGTTTCTTTGGCATATTTATTCAAAAACTCTTGTCTAGACCATGGATCTTCGGTAAGTTGTTTCATACCAAGCGACATTTTGCGTTCTTCTCTATCTATGGTTAATACCACAGCTTCCATCTCATCGCCTTGTTTCATAAACTCAGATGGAGTTTTTAGATGTTGCGACCACGACATTTCTGAAACGTGTACCAAACCTTCTACACCAGTAAGAATTTCTAAGAAAGCACCATAATCAGCAATATTTACAATCTTACCTTTAACTTTTGAGCCAACAACTACATCCAATGGCAGAGCATCCCATGGGTGAGCGGTCAGTTGTTTCATACCTAAAGAGATACGTTTTTTCTCGTCATCAAACTCAAGTACACAAACTTGTATTTTTTGATCCAAATGCAATACTTCTTGTGGATGATTAACACGACCCCACGAAATATCAGTAATATGCAATAACCCATCAACACCACCTAAATCTACAAAAACACCGAAGTTAGTAATATTTTTTACTGTACCTTCTAGTATTTGTCCTTTTTCTAGGTTATTGATAATACCAGATTTTTGCTCTTCAAGGTCTTTTTCAATCAATACTTTATGCGATACAACTACGTTGTCGTTGGTATAATTGATTTTAACAACTTTTACCTCCATTTTTTTGTTCACATAAATGTCAAAATCACGGATTGGTTTCACATCAATTTGCGAACCAGGCAAAAATGCTTCTACACTGTATACATCTACTATAAGACCACCTTTGGTTCTGCGTTTTACAAAACCTTCAATGATTACGTCATTGGCAAGGGCATCTTCTATCATTTTCCAAGCAACCACCAATTTGGCTTTTTTGCGAGAAAGTATCAACTGGCCAGATTTGTCTTCTTGTGTTTCTACAAAAACATCCACCTCATCGCCTACTTTAATATCTGGCGTATCTCTAAATTCTGAAAGTGAAACTAAGCCATCAGACTTAAAGCCTACATTCAAAATAACTTCTCTATCTGTGATTCCTACAATTTTAGCTCTTACGACAGTTTTTTCGCCAAGTTCGCCAAAAGTTTCGTTATACATGGCACTAATATCTGCCATTTCTTTATCAGAATATCCTGTTCCAAAACCTTTTTGGTCTAATTTATTCCAATCAAAATCTAATGCTGGTGTTACCATATTTTATACATTGCCTTTTACATTGATAAGGCGGCATTTCTTATCAAAATTAATTTGTTATTTTCCAAAATGGGGTGCAAAATTAAACAAAAAATTACAAATTAATAATTTATTGTAAATAATTTTAAAAAATATTAAAAAAATCTAAAAATTGTTTGATTGAAGGATTAACCTAAAATATTTTTCATTATTTGGGTTTCTAAACCCTCAGGACAGCAAACTTCGTTTATTTTTGATTTTAAATTGCCTTTGATACAATCATTTATTTTGAAATATTCGCTACAAATGGCACAATTTTTGGTGCCATCCAAGAAATATTTATCAGCATTTTTACAAGCCATATTATCTAAGTATAGTTGAATATATTGGATACAATCACCATTTTTGAGGCAAGAGCGACTACATTTATTTTTAAATTGTTCTAATATTTCTTCGCAAGATAAATTTTCGTTCATTTTTTTTGATTAAAAGTTTTTATTTGTAGCCCATAGTTTTGGCGTATTCTTTTATTTTTTCTTTAAGTGCATGACGAGCTCTGTGCAATCTTGAGCGTACTGTACCTACTGGAATGTCTAAAATCTGAGCTATTTCTTCATATTTAAAGTCCTCTAAATCGCACAAAATAATAATTTCTCTAAACTCTTCTTGCAACGAATGTAGGGCTTTTGTCATCTCATCGCCCATCATATCGTTGATATCTTCTACCAAGAGATTTTTATCAGGTTCTCTTGCAACTCCCTCTGAAGCGTAATATTCTTCTATTTCTTGGTAATCATATTTTATAGGTTCTTTGGCTTTTTTGCGATAATCGTTTATAAATGTGTTTTTTAATATTCTAAACAACCATGCTTTGGTATTAGTTCCACGCTGAAAATTTTCGTAGAATCTAAACGCTTTTATATAGGTATCTTGCACCAAATCTTTGGCCAAATCCTCATCGTAGGTCAATCTATAAGCAAAACTATAGGCCTGACGCATCAAAGGCATAAAATCTTTCTCAAAATCAGTTGTAAGTGTTTTTAAAACTATCAAAATGTATATTTGTGTTTAGTCCATTCAAACTTAATTAATTAAAAATTAATTGCAATACATATTTAAGAAATTATTTGAAGGAATTTTTAAATATATAAATATAAAGTAAAAATTTAGGATTTCAAATGCAATGTCGTTTACTTAAGTATTTTTTATTGCTTTTATCATAGTCTTACTCCAAAAGAGAAAGTTAATAGGATTATTAAGTAAACGACTTTGATTTCAAATGATTAAAAAATGTGATTGATATTAGAATTGTACAATTTTGAAAATAAAAAAGCGTTGTATTCAAGTGGATAAATTTAAAATACCATATTTGCAGATATTTTTATAAAAATGGCCTTAACAAACCTTCAACAACGAATCATAAGTGGCATCATTGGTGGTGCTGGTGTAGTTTTTTGTTTATTATATAATCAATGGAGTTATTTATTTTTTTTGTTGGCTCTTGGAGTTGCTGGGCAATACGAGTTTTATACGCTTATCAAAAACGATGGCGAAGATCCACTCAGTAAATGGGGTATTTTAAATGGATTTCTTATTAATATTCTTACTTTTTTGGTTTTAGCAAATTTAATACCTGCCAAAATTTTTACTATTCTTTTTGTTCTTATAGGTATTATTTATATTACTGAGCTGTATCGAAAATCGTCTAATCCATTTGAAAATATAGCTTTTACTCTTATCGGAATTTTTTATGTGGCCATACCAATGGCTATGTTGCATGTGGCAGCCTTTTCGCAAGGGGTATTTAGTTCACAGATTGTAGGTGGTATATTTTTTATGCTTTGGGCTAGCGATTCTGGGGCTTATTTTGCGGGCAAAGCTTTTGGTAAACACAAACTATTTGAACGAATTTCTCCAAAAAAAACTTGGGAAGGATTAGCAGGAGGATTGGCTTTAGCGATAACTTTAGCAGTATTTTTAGGATATTATTTTCATGATTTGCCTACTTGGAAATGGATTTGCCTTGCTATAATCATTGCTACAACTGGTACTTATGGCGATTTGGTAGAATCTATGCTCAAGCGAAGTTTACAAATCAAAGACTCTGGTAATCTTATTCCTGGGCATGGTGGCATTTTAGATAGATTTGATGGGATATTACTTGCATCACCATTTGTAGCATTTTTTCTATCAATATTTTAGCGTTTTTATTTTATTAAAAAATATCAAAATATAATTGATATTTGTGGCTTAGGAAAACGGCTTGGGGTGATTTTGTATATAAATTAGGCACAAAAAACGTCTAAAAACCAAAAAAATCGAATATATCAAAAATGAACTCGCCATAGGAACTCGCCAAAAGGCGAGTTCCTACAAAAACTGAACTCGCCAAAAGGCGAGTTCCTACAAAATCGAACTCTCCAAAAGGCGAGTTCCTAGAAATTGTTTACAATAAAAATTTAATAAAAATAATTTATATTTTGAGATAAAATAAATCTTAAAAATGTAGGCGACTATTCTACTTCAGAACCATCTTTGTAGATTACTTTGAGTGGTCGCCAAATTACTTTGATATCTGAGTAATCTTTTGTAAAATATACATTGCTATTGTTGAGGCTCGAAAAATCTATATTGGCTTCGTATCGAATGGTATCTCTAGGCATGATGGTGTCGTTGTAGGTAAAATTTACAGTTTTGAGTTCTGTATCAAACAAATCATAAAACGACAATTTGCCCTTAAAAGCTCTAATTTGCTTGTCAGAAGGGTTTACAAAAGTCATTTTATAAAAAACAGCATTTTTATTAGACCAGTCTTTTCTAATATTACTTTGCTCAGGCAATATTATAAGGGCTTCGTATAAATGCTCTAGCTGATCCATCTGAAACTGACTTTTATTTACTTTTAACTTGTCGGCTTTTTCTTTTTTTCTATTTTTGGCTTCATATTCTATTTTGGCTTTCTCTAAAAGCTCTCTATACGATTCGTCTAGGTGTTTTAAATCTGGTTCTATCAATCCTTCTTTGAGCATAAAATCAGTAAGAATATTAAAATTAGCCGAATCTAATTCGCCAATAGCTTTGATGCGTTCCAAATCGCCTTCGGCTGTTGCTTTGCTGTAAGCATTGTTGAGGGCACTACCACACGACATCAAAAATCCAATGGATATAAGGACGATAAATTTAAGAATGTTTTGCATGTTTTTCTAATGTAAGTTGTTGTAAATCTACTTTAAGGGTTGTAAAAACTGCTTTTTTTATTGATTTGCAATAAAAATCGATAGGTAAATCGTTTTCATCTTGTCCAAATGGATCTTCAATTTCTTCGCCAAGCACATCTAAACCATACATGACATAATATAGTATGCCTACAATAAGAATAGACCAATAATCCAAATAATGAATAAACCCAAAAGGGAGCATAACGGCAAAAAATAATATAAATTTTTTGAGATGTACACGATAACTGAATGGCATGGGTGATGTGCGAATACGCTCACACTCACCAACCACAACTGTCATGGCATCAGTATATTTGTGCAATTCCATAAACTGATAATCAGATAATTCTTTGTTTTTATACATTTGAGTAAGTCTTAAATGTATTTGAGATACAATTTCGCTGGGTACATGGTACACTTTTTTGAGGTCTTTGAGCTCGCCAGGATGTGTTTCGATAAGCTCATCAAATTTAACGCCATACCTCAAAACCTCTTTCATCGAAAAAGCATGATTTGAAATCATATATGCAAAAAACTTACGACTTTCGATGTCATATTTTGGCAAAATAGCATTGAGTTTACTTGCAAAATTTTTGGTTGTATTGCTTAGTGTACTTATTAAAATACGACCTTGCCACCATCTATCATAAGCAGTATTGGTTCTAAATACAAGCAATAGTCCCAAAACTGTACCTAATAAAGTATAAAGCGTACTTGGTGGCTTGAAAGCAACATGCAGGATGTGGTTTTCTAAAAAATCTACCAAAAAAACATAAGCTGAAATAAGAAACACGCCAAGAGATATTTTTCTTAGTGTTTGGGTAGAAAAAAAATCTAAGAACACAATAAACAACAACGAATGTTTGTTGGTGCTATTGCTATATTTTTGGTCGGCTATCGAAAATTTATCTGCCATTCTTATACTTTTAAGAGTGCATTTAAACTGTTTTTGATGGATTTACAAATTTTATCAATCGGTAAATCGTTTTCATCTTGCCCAAAAGGGTCTTCTATTTCTTCTCCAATGGCATCTAACCCTGCCAAAGCATAAAAAATGAGCATTACAATCAATATAGACCATAAATTGAGATCGTGTATAAACCCAAAAGGAAGCACAAGGGTAAAAAATAGTATAAATTTTTTGAGATGCACATTGTAAGAAAATGGCACTGGGGATGTGCGTATGCGCTCACAACTACCCACAGTATCGGTGGCTATGTCTGTGTGTTTGTTGAGTTCTATTAATTGAGGATCAGTAATTTTTTTGGCATTATATAATTCAATTATTCTTTCGTTTACGATAGCAATAATTTCGTTAGGGATATGGTAACATTTGTATAATCTGTCTTCTATGCCTTCTTCCATTTCTTGCAATTCATCCCATTTTACGCCATCTCTAAGATTTTCTTTCATGCTGTAAGCATGGTTGGCCATCATTACTGCAAAAAATTTACGATTTATTTTATCGGTTTCTGGTAAGAATGAGTTTAATTTTATTGCAAAATTTTTGCAATTATTTGATAATGTGCTTAGTAATATCCTGCCCGACCACCATCTGTCATAGGCTGTATTGGTTCTAAATACCAAAAGTAAGCCCAAAACTGTACCCATCAACGAAAAAATAGTTGTAGGAGGCTTAAAATCAACATGAAGAACATAGTTTTCTAAATAATCAATGATGGCAGTGTAGCATCCAACGGCTATTACACTATATAAAAGCTTTCGCAGGGTGCGTGTTCCCCAAAAATCAAATACAACTGAGTACCACATGGGTGGTTGTTTGCCTTCTAAAGCCATAGTGCTTATCTAAATGTTGGTTATATTTAGGTCGTTATGTGCAAAATTAGTTTTTTTTTGTGTAACAAATTATTTCAGTTATATTTATTTATAAACATTACCAAAATAAAAACTCTAAATTAGATAAAAAACTTGACATCATATTTTTTAGAAAAAAAATAAAAATCTATATTTTATTATTTTTGTTTGGTAAAAAGCTTACGCCAAAACACTATTTTGCTCAAAACATTGGATTATCGGAAAGTAAGCTGGTTCTACAGAATTAAAGTTGTAAAAATCTCCATTTTTCTATTGTGTTGCATTAAAATTAATAGGAATAATTAATCTTTGTCTGACAGAAATTCCGTTTTTTCGAGCTGGTATCCAATTAGGCATAGCTTTGGCTACTCTCATTACTTCATCATTGCATGATTTTTCAATTCCTTTATATAATCTAAAATCTTGTAGTGTACCATCTCTATTGACTACAATATGTACAAAAACTATTCCATTGACTTTGTTTTCAAGTGCATAAGTGGGATAGATAATATTTTTTTTCAAATAAGTTGCAAAAGCTTCTTTGCCACCTGCAAACTCTGCACCTTGGTCTACTTTAATGAATATTTCGTTGGTATACAAAGCAGAGCCAGTGGTGTCATTAGAAATGCTTGGCAAATTGTTTGTTTCTTTAGACTCACCTCCTGTATTTGAAATCCCAACTCCAAGACTTGTATTTTGAGTAATTTGGTTATTTTCTTTGGTTTTTGTATCGTTTTTAATTTCTGACTCTGGCTTTGTAATTGGTTTTGTATCTTGGACTAAAGTTGGTGGTAAATTTTCTTTATTAGACTTTGATGCCTCGGCTTTTTTGGGAGGTAAATCTTGTTTTATGTTAGGTATGAAAACTTCATCAGCATCGTATATTATACTTCTATAATCTATTGATTCATATATAATTGGTGGATTTTGAATAAAATTTATATAATAAAATAATGCCATACTAAAACTAAAAGCAAAGATTAAGGTAGCAATCAAAGCACGATTTGTGTGTGTATTATGTAGCAATCGTAATTGATAAGCACCAAAAGTTTTGTTTCTAAATTCAAAAATTACATCATTATATGTTTTGTTGTGAATCATTAAGATTTATGTAATATCAAAATTTAAAACTAATATAAAATTTCAAAAACATTAAAAAAAAAATCTGAAATTTTACTCAAATAACTTACCAACAGTAACTGGTGGTACTTTTTTGAGATGTTTGTAAGCTAATTCAGTGGCCTCTCGCCCCCTTGATGTTCGTTTGATGTAGCCTTCTTGTATCAGAAATGGCTCATAAACTTCTTCAATGGTTTCGGCCTCGTCTCCCACGGCAGTAGCAATAGTTGTGAGCCCAACAGGGCCACCTTTAAATTTATCAATGATAGTAGAAAGTATGCGATTATCCATCTCATCGAGGCCATTGAGGTCTACATTGAGGGCATCCAAAGCCATTTGAGCAATCTCGATTGTAACAGTACCTGTACCTTTGATTTGAGCAAAATCTCTTGTTCTACGAAGCAAATTATTGGCAATACGTGGCGTACCCCGACTTCTGCGAGCAATCTCAAAAGCACCATTTTCGTCTATGGGGGTTTTCAACAAGGCAGCCGATCGTTTAACAATGGAGGTTAAAAGTTTAGAATCATAATACTCTAATCTAGCATTGATACCAAACCTAGCTCTAAGTGGCGAGGTTAGCATACCTGCACGAGTAGTAGCACCTATAAGCGTAAATGGATTTAATGTCAATTGAATTGAGCGTGCATTAGGGCCAGTATCTAGCATGATATCTATGCGATAATCCTCCATGGCCGAATACAAATACTCTTCTACTACTGGGTTTAATCTATGAATTTCGTCTATAAAAAGTACATCATGCTTATTAAGATTGGTAAGCAATCCTGCTAAATCTCCTGGCTTTTCCAATACTGGGCCAGATGTAATTTTGATTTCCGAACCCAATTCATTAGCAATAATATTGGATAAAGTAGTTTTGCCAAGACCAGGCGGCCCATGCAACAATACATGATCTAGTGGCTCAGCACGAAGCTTTGCAGCACCTACAAAAATTTTGAGATTCTCTAAAATTTTTTCCTGACCAGTAAAATCATCAAAACTAAGAGGCCTCAAAGCTCTTTCAATGTCTTTATCCGTTTGAGTACTTCCCTCGTTGCTACCTTTTAAATAATCTTCTCGTATCAATGTATATGTAATATTTTTTTGGCTTCAGCTTCCGAAATTCCACTTTCAATTAGTTTTTGCAAAGCTATAATCAAACCTTTTTCAATTCCTTTTTCAATCCCCATTTCGATTCCTTTTTCAACACCACTTTCGTACCCCGATTTCAAAGATTGACTTATAAATGTTTTTTCAACTCTTACACCATCCCAAAATTTGTCATACCATTCTAATTGGTCTGGTGTATAGGCTTGTACTTCTGAAATTTCGGCAGCTTCTTTTATTTCTGGAATACTAAGAAATTCACTATCCAAAGTTGTTGTTTTTTCATCAACTTCGTTCAGAAATCTAAGCCATAAAATAAGTAATTTATCTTTGTATTTTTCAGTTTTAAATAATTTTGGTAATTCCACAAAAACCAGTTGTAGTCCATCAATAGTTTTTGTAGTGTTTTCAATATTTACAATTTTGTAATGATGATAAAAGTCGATTGAATTTTTCTCAAAAACATCGTCTAAAATGCTTAATCCATATACAGGATGTAATAAATCGTAGTTTTGCCTTTTTTCTAACTGACGCACGTAAGCCTTGCTTACATTAAAAAGTACTCTTTGCTGAAACGCAGAAGACCAATTCATTTGCATTTCTACAATAAAAATTCGGCCTTTGGTATCCACACATTTTACATCTACAATAGAGTTTTTTAGGATAGTAAGTTCTGGTATTTGCTCTGGAGTTAAATATTCAATAGAATCAATTTTTTCGTCATCTGCCAAAGGCAAAACTGCATTTAAAAAACTTTTCAAAATGCGTGGATGTTCGCCAAAAATGCGTTTAAAAACTAGATCGTTTTTGGGGTCTAAATATTTCATATTTTTGCAAATATACAATAATTATCCTTCAGATTGAAATTTTTTCCTGCCTTTGATTTTTAAATACTTCCCTCGTTGCTACCTTTTAAATAATCTTCTCGTATCAATGTATATGTAATATTTTTTTGGCTTCAGCTTCCGAAATTCCACTTTCAATTAGTTTTTGCAAAGCTATAATCAAACCTTTTTCAATTCCTTTTTCAATCCCCATTTCGATTCCTTTTTCAACACCACTTTCGTACCCCGATTTCAAAGATTGACTTATAAATGTTTTTTCAACTCTTACACCATCCCAAAATTTGTCATACCATTCTAATTGGTCTGGTGTATAGGCTTGTACTTCTGAAATTTCGGCAGCTTCTTTTATTTCTGGAATACTAAGAAATTCACTATCCAAAGTTGTTGTTTTTTCATCAACTTCGTTCAGAAATCTAAGCCATAAAATAAGTAATTTATCTTTGTATTTTTCAGTTTTAAATAATTTTGGTAATTCCACAAAAACCAGTTGTAGTCCATCAATAGTTTTTGTAGTGTTTTCTATATTTACAATTTTGTAATGATGATAAAAGTCGATTGAATTTTTCTCAAAAACATCGTCCAAAATGCTTAATCCATACACTGGATGTAATAAATCATAGTTTTGCCTTTTTTCTAACTGACGCACATAAGCCTTGCTTACATTAAAAAGTACTCTTTGCTGAAACGCAGAAGACCAATTCATTTGCATTTCTACAATAAAAATTCGGCCTTTTGTATCTACACATTTTACATCTACAATAGAATTTTTAAGAATAGTAAGTTCTGGTATTTGCTCTGGAGTTAGATATTCAATAGAATCAATTTTTTCGTCATCAGCCAAAGGCAAAACTGCATTTAAAAAACTTTTCAAAATGCGTGGATGTTCGCCAAAAATGCGTTTAAAAACTAGATCGTTTTTGGGGTCTAAGTATTTCATATTTTTGCAAATATACAATAATTATCCTTCAGATTGAAATTTTTTCCTGCCTTTGATTCTAGCTTTTTCGTCTTGTATTTCTACAAATCCTGCACTCAATATAGCCGCTGGTATGGCCACCAGCCCTATACCAATGACAGCCAATACAGAAGCCACTATTTTGCCTCCAATAGATTTGGGATAAATATCACCATAGCCAGTTGTTGTTAAAGTTTCGATGGCCCAGTATATGGCTTGAAACATATCAGAAAAACGATCTGGTTGAATATCTTTTTCTAAGTAATAGGTAATGCAAGCACAAAATACAACCACAAGCATTATAGCAAACATGGTGGCAATTAAATCATCTTTTTTGCGAGATATTACTTCTATGATGGTTTGTAAATGTTCGGAGTATCTATAAAGTTTGAAAATTCTAAAAATTTGAAAAAATCGTAACATTTTTGCAAATCTTAAATCAAGACCAGTAGAAATAGTAAGAAAAGCAGGAACTATCGAAATCAAATCTATTATTCCCATCAAAGAAAATACGTATTTCCACGGACTTCCATTGAGGTAGGCTCTATAAACCCTGAGGCCATATTCAATTAAAAAAACAAGTATTGATAAATTCTCAAAAATTTGAAAATAAAAAATATATTCTTTAAAATATTGAATTGATTCTAAAGCAAATGCAATTAAATTTAAAAAAATAAGAACGTGAATAACACGTTCAAATCGCTCGAAACGCTTTTCAGAAAACCAATTATTCATATTTATTGTAGTGTTGTTATATTTAATTTTATTAAAGGTATTAATAGATTTTATAAATAAAAATCTTTTTTACTAAATTAGCAAAAAATAAAAAAAAATGCCAATTTCTGAGCCTATTCATTTACAAAAGTGGATTAATGAAAATAGAGAATTGCTAAAACCTCCTATCTCAAACCAAGTTATCTATAAAAATAATTCAGATTTCATAGTGATGGTAGTTGGTGGCCCCAATGCACGAAAAGACTTTCATTACAACGAAAGCGAAGAGATTTTTTATCAAATAGAAGGTGATATTACATTGAGAATTATTGAAAACGATAAAATAAGAAATATTACTATTTGTGAAGGCGATATGTTTCTTTTGCCTCCTAAAACGCCTCACTGCCCAGTAAGAAAAGCAAATACTATAGGATTAGTTGTAGAACGATATAGAACAACTGAAGAGTTGGATGGTTTTATGTGGTTTTGTGAAAATTGTAATCAAAAATTACATGAAGTTTTTGCTCCTGTAAGTGATATTGTGGCTCAATTACCAACCATAACTGCTGCATTTTACAATAATAATCAACTTTGTACTTGTAAGAAATGTGGAACTATTATGACAAAACCCTGAATTTTGAAATATGAAAGAAAATATTCTACACTATATATGGCAATTTGGACATTTTAATACTCAAAATCTTACTACTACTGATGGCAGAAAACTAGAAATCTTTGCATTTGGAAATAAAAACACCCATCAAGGACCAGATTTTTCTGAAGCTAAAATTAAAATCGAAGATATAGCCTGGGCTGGTCATGTAGAAATTCATGTTTTGGCTTCAGATTGGCTCAAACATGGCCACGCTCAAGATTACGAAAATGTTATTTTGCACGTTGTCTATGAAAATGATACCCAAATCAATTATCAAAACAATACTTCAATCCCAACTTTAGAACTTAAAAACTATGTTGATAGTACTATTTTAGAGATTTGTAACAAATTATTAGACACAAACGATGACATAGCTTGTGCCAGTCAATGGCAAAGTATAAGTAATATTTCTAAGATATTTATGTATGACAGAGTACTTACGCAAAGGCTCGAACGCAAAGCAAACATAATACTAGATATTTTTCAAAAATCAAATTTTGATTGGGAACAAACATGTTATCATGTATTGCTTACCAATTTTGGGTTCAAAACCAACGCTCCAGCTTTTGGCAGACTTGCCGAATTATTGCCTTACAAACTCGTTCAAAAACATACAGATAATCGTATTTTGATAGAATCTTTACTATATGGTGTTGGTGGATTTTTATCTGAAAATCCTTTGGATTTATATCACCAAGAACTTACCCATCAGTTTGATTTTTTGAAATCAAAATATCAATTAAATACAATTTTGAGCATACATGAATGGAAATTTTTTAGACTAAGGCCACCTAATTTTCCTACCATAAAAATAGCTCAAATAGCAGCCATTCTTCAAAATATGTCATCGCTACTCCAGCCATTTTTAGATTGTAAATCTGTATCAGATCTAAAACAAAATCTGGATATAAAACCACATCCATATTGGCAAAATCACTATAATTTCGATAAATTATCTAAAACAAAAATTTCGAGTATAGGCGGTCAATCTATCGAAAATGTAATCATTAATACTGTTTGTCAGATAAAATCTGGTTATGGTATTTGGAAAGACGAACAAGAATATATTACTGATGCCATACAATTATTAGAAACATTGCCACCTGAGAATAATTATATCAATCGTAAATGGCTAGATTTAGACTATAAAGCCAAAAATGCGTATGATTCGCAGTCTCAAATAGAATTATACACCAATTTTTGTACTCAAAAAAAATGCTTAGAATGTGGTATTGGAAATGAGATTTTAAAGCGAAATTAAATATTAAAACTTACTTAACTCTTCGTCAAATCCGCCACTCAATATAGGAAAACGACACCAGCTTCGTGGATCTATATTATGAACATCAATATGAAAAGATGGAGCATATCGCTCACGTTTCCATTGGCTGCGGGCCCACATCCGATAAAAAGTTTTGATATGTTGCTTTAACAAATCGTAAGATTCTAAGTTTTTTTGTTTTAATATTTCTAGTACTTCTTTAGGAGATTTCCATTCTCTTATTGCTAGTTTTTCTATTTCATTCAATATAAAATAAGGCATTAAATCTTTTTCATCGGTCTGGTGCGATTCCAAGGGTCGCAATTCGGCCGTGGGTTGCATATCATTGACAAACTGCAAGGCTTCATAACCAAGCTCTTGCTGAGCCCAGATAAGCCATTTTTTAACAAAAAACTTATCTACACCTGCAATGGGAGCTATGCTGCCAGAGGTGTCGCCATCCATAGTGCAGTAGCCTACATCGCCCTCTGAGCGATTGGAAGTTGTAATCAAAAGTGCATTCAGTGTATTAGCAAGCATCCAAATGATAGGGCTTCGTGTGCGTGCTTGGATGTTTTGTAAAGCCAAATCGTCTTGTGTCCAAGTAAGTTTTCGGTTGATTACATTTTCTATTTTTTGGGTATAAGTTTCTACTTCTGTATCAATATTCCAATGATAAAAGGTAGCATCAATACTATTGGCTAGATTCTTGGCCGATACAAAAGTAGCTTCCGATGAATTAGTAGTGCCTTGATATGCACAGGTAAGAATGTTTATATTTTCTTTCAACCCTGACTTAGATAAAAAGTAAGTTTCGCTAAGTTCTAGTTTTGCTCTTTTTATCATTTCGGCTACTAATACAGCACAGCAGCAAGAATCGGCTCCGCCACTTAGCGACAACACAAAACCTTGTGATTTGCTTTTTCGCATATAATCAAACAAGGCCAACGAAACAGCATCTCTAAAGGCTATTTCTTGACTTTTGTAGTCATAATTATTAAAATATGTGATAGACTTTTCGGTATTTTCTATATCTACATCGGTCCAAATAACATTGAAATCTTGAAAAGAAAGTAGAGTATTGTTTCGTAATAATTTTCCTTTTTGGGCTATTAAAATTTCTCCATCAAAAATTATTTTTCCTGATTCATTTCCAAGCAAATTCGCATATACATAGCAACAGCTAAACTGGCTAGATGATTGTACCACTAATTGATGCCTGCGGGTAGATTTGCCAAATTCAAAATTGCTAGCACTGGGATTTAAAATAATATCTACATTTCGTTTTAAGTGTGCGTGTGCAGGGCGTTGGTCGCCTTTCCAGGCATCTTCACAAATCTCAAATGCTATTTTATATGTTTTAGTGTCATTAAATTTGAGTTCAAAAACTATGTCTCCAATAGGAATATTTAATTGAAGTTTATCAATAAAAATTACATCAGTTTTTTGGGGAAATGGCCAAGGCTCAAACCATCTATTTTCATAAAAAATGCCATCATTGGCCAAATGTTGTTTTATATATATGCCTAAGATCTTATGATTTTGTATCAAACATGAACCATTGTATCGAGTGCCTTTGTAAAAAATTGGTAAACCAATACATACAGCTATGTCGTAAGTATATGGCAGTAATTCAGTAAGTTTTATCAAAGATGTATCATAAATCCATTGGCTCAAAAATAAATCCTCACAACCATATCCAGAGATACACATTTCGGGCAAGCATAACAATTCTACGCCATTCATACGTGCATATTCGATAGCATAAATGATGTTTTGCTTATTATGCTCCCAAGCAATTGGAGTTTGATTAAGTGCTGCTCCACCTATTTTTATCATTATTTATAATTAAAATTACTATTAAAAATACTAAATCAAATAAATATAAACCTAAGATTCAATGTCGATTGCTTAAGCATTATTCATTGCCACAATATTTATCTTTCTCCAAAAGAGAAAGATAATTTGATTCTAGTGTAAACGACAGGGACCTAAGATTCTTCTTTATAGAAAATTTTATAATATTTCATACCATTGGCTGGATCTATACCTGATTCTATCAAATCTTTATTTCCATGAATGTAAATATGAAAATTTTTGTCTAATTTCAATACAGATTTGAATATTTTGACTTGTTTTTTTACGGCAGTTTCTGAAATATCAAAGGCATCTACAAGCGGAATTTGTCGTTCTGTGGTATATTCTTTTTTAAAATCTTTGAAAGTTTCAATAATTTCGGGTTGCTGTATTACTTCGCTACTAAATTCATTCCAATCGAAAGTTTCTTTATTTTTAAAAAAATTTGCAGATCGATTGAGTAAATCAATTTGTTCGGTTTTGGATATTTCAAATTCGTTAGGTAATTTTTCGGTGACAAAATTTTTGCATAAATCCATATAATTTTCGGTATAGTGGTAGCTATCGTTACGTGGTATGATTTGCAAAAAATCGTTTTTCCAATACTGTGCCTCATCGCCTTTGTTAGTTTGGTCTATTACACACAATTTGTATCCTTTTTCTTTTTCAGTATTGAAAATTAGGCATCCTTTGTCTAATTTGTTGGTATTGATGCCTATTTCAGAATTAATTTGATAATTTTCATTAGTAGGTAATACTTTCAAAAAAGTGTCTTTGTTTTCTGATTTAAAAATTCCAATAGCATCCAAAGTTTCGTTTTCTATCATACAGCCATCAAAATAGGCCACATACAATTCGCCTGGTTTGATGTTTGGGTGAGTTGATTGATCGTACAAATGCTTGGCAATAGAAATCGAATGTAAATATATACTTTCGGGATCGGCAAAAATCTTACTTACAAAAGTAAACATTTCGTTGAGTTGCAAATCAGAACTATGGGTAAAAGTAGAAAAAATTGATTTTTTAAATGGGGTTAAAAAATAATCTGTAAGTAATATTTGTACGTTTTCATCTATTTTTAGTAAGCCTTTAGATATTACTAGTGGTTCATCGTTTCCTTTGTTTCCAATGGCATGTACAGCAACACTGCTCATGGTACTTTGGCTTAATTGAATCATAAATTAGTGTTTATACGTTAATATATCCACAAATTTATATTTTAATTTTTGATATTATTTTTTTTATAAAATATTTGTTGATTAAACAAATAAATCTTCTATCAATTATTACTTAACCAAAATTTAAGTTCGAGTATAATAAAAGTTTCGAGCATTTTAAGAGTATCTATTTTTGTAGAAATATAAGACCAAGAAATTTGGGGTAAGACCAGTTTTTGTTCTAAATCAAAACATATATCTGCTGCTTGACTACAGCCAAAAGTGGTAAAAGTTGGCTTCATTTGATGCAATTTCATTTTAATTTCTCTTGCATTATTTTTTTGTAACAAATCCGTCAATAAATCCCAGTTTTTGTCGGAGGCTTCTAAATAAGTAAGAATATATTTCTTTTTAATTTCGACATCATTGGCAAAAATCTCATCTAAGTATTCAAAGTTGATATAGTTGTAGTTCATAATAGTTGGTTATTTTAGTGTATTTTTTCTAAAAATTATCTCATTTCAAAGATTATTTTGATATTTGCAATTATTAATATGTTTCAAAAGTATATGATTTGCTTTTAATAAAATTCGATTTTCGATAAAATGTAATATAGCAAAGGCGAAAACATTATATATAAGTGTAAAAAACAATTTCAAAAAATTATCAAAATTATGTCATCAAGTGTTTCAGAAGATCGCAATGTGTTTCAAAAAATTATTTCTCATGCCAAAGAATATGGATTTGTGTTTCCATCAAGCGAAATTTATGATGGATTAGCGGCAGTATATGATTATGGTGAATATGGCGTAGAGCTCAAAAATAATATAAAACAGCTATGGTGGAAAACCATGACTCAGCTCAACGACAACATTGTAGGCATTGATGCAGCCATTTTTATGCACCCACTTACTTGGAAAGCATCTGGTCATGTGGATGGTTTTAGCGACCCTATGATAGACAACAAAGATAGTCAAAAAAGATATAGAGTAGACCATTTGATAGAAGCTAGAGCTGATGAACTGACGCTGGCAGGCAAAAATGGAGATGCAGAGCGATTGCTCGAACGTATGAATAAGTATTTGGCAAAAGAAGAGTTTGGTAAGCTAAAAGACCTCATGGATGCCGAAAAAATAGTGTGCCAAGTGTCAAAAACCGCCAATTGGACAGATATACGCCAATTTAATCTCATGTTTTCGACCGAAGTTGGGGCTGTAGCCGAGGATGCTAGCAAAATATATTTGCGGCCAGAAACTGCTCAAGGAATATTTGTAAATTTTTTGAATGTCCAAAAATCAGGACGCATGAAAATTCCTTTTGGAATAGCCCAAATTGGTAAAGCATTTAGAAATGAAATTGTGGCTCGCCAGTTTATTTTTAGAATGAGGGAGTTTGAACAAATGGAAATGCAGTTTTTTGTAAGACCTGGTACAGAAATGGAATGGTACAATAAATGGAAACAAACTAGACTTCAATGGCACAAAGCCTTAGGTTTGCCAAGTGATAAATTAAAATTTCATGACCACGAAAAACTAGCTCACTACGCCAATGCAGCCGTGGATATAGAATATGAATTTCCGTTTGGTTTCAAAGAAATAGAAGGCATACATTCTCGTACAGATTTTGATTTGAAAAATCACCAACAACTTTCGGGTAAGAAACAACAATATTTTGATGCAGAACTAAATCAAAACTACATACCTTATGTAGTAGAAACTTCAGTAGGGGCAGATAGAGCTTTTTTGGCTGTAATGTGCAACGCATACCAAGAAGAAACTGTAACTCAAACAAGCAAAACTGAGGATGGCACAGAAAAAAACGAAACTAAAACTCGTATATTCTTACAATTACATCCATGTATAGCTCCCATAAAAGTTGCTGTTTTTCCATTAGTAAAAAAAGACGGATTGCCCGAAAAAGCAAAAGAAATTATAGAATTATTGAAATATGATTTTAATGTGGTTTATGAAGAGCGAGATTCTGTTGGAAAAAGATATACACGCCAAGATTTGATAGGAACGCCTTTTTGTGTAACCGTAGACTACGAATCCTTGACTGATAATATGGTTACTGTAAGATTTAGAGATACCACAGAGCAAAAACGTATTGCCATCAAAGAATTGCATAGTTTAGTAGCAAATGAAGTAAGTTTTAAGCGTATTTTTGAAAAAATATAAATTCTAGCAATAGTCTTTGCCTATTTCTATGTTATATTCCACCAAAAAATAATAAGTATTTCAAGCAGAGTTTAAAAAAAATTCTGCTTTTATTAAATGTTTAGAATAATCCTCAAATTTGCATATTTTGCAATAAAATGAAATCATTATCTGCTATTCGTAATAATTTTAAAACACAAACAAGTTTTGTAGATAAAATTATTTTGGCTTTGATTTTTTTTATTTGGGGATGTTTTACACAACTCAATGATATAACTTTGCCCCATTTATTTGAATTTGGATTAAATTTACCTCAAATTATACTTTTACAATTCATTTTTTTTGCTGCTTATTTAATTATGTCGTATCCATCTGCCAAAATCATTGACAGATTTGGTTATAAAAATGGACTTTTTATAGGACTTTCTGTGTGTGCTTTGGGCAGTTTGATGTTTTATTTTATTGTTGGTACAAATAATTTTTATTTATATTTAATTTCATTATTTATTACTGGTAGTGGCGTTACATTTTTACAAATTGCAGGAAATGGATATATAATTTTAACAAGTGAACCAACAAAGGCAGCATCAAATCTTACATTTTTGCAAGTTTTTAATAGCTTTGGTCGTTTGTTAATAATCGTATTTAGTACATCTATCTTTTTTATATTAAGTGGAATTTCGATTGAAGATTTTTATTCTCTCTCACCAGATGACTATATTATTACAGAAATAAATCTAATTCAAACACCCTATTTATGGATGGGATTCATAATATTTTTTACAGCAATTTTAATTTATTTTTCAAAATTACCAGAAATAAAAACCTCTGAATTACCCATTTTGGTAGATACAGGTGCGTACAATCCTACGTCTGTTTGGTATTTTAAACATACTAATCTGGCTGCTTTAGCTATTTTTTTGTATGTAGGTGCAGAAGTATCCATAGGAACTTATTTGGTTCAATATATGAGTTTACCCAATGTTGGTGGACGATTTTTGCCAGATAAAGAATCAATAAAAATGCTACAATATTACTGGGGTAGTGCTTTCGTGGGCCGAATAATTGGCGGATTTATACTCAAAGATATTTCATTACGCAAAGTTACAACTGGATTTGCCTTTACAGCTGCTATTTTTGCTCTTATCTCAATCGTAAGCTATGGTAAGATTTCTATGGTTTCTCTTATTGCAATAGGTTTTTTTAATTCTATACTATTTCCTTGTCTTTTTACGCTAGGCACAAGTGGATTAGGGCATTTTTTAGAAGAAGGTTCTGGGGTTCTTATCGCATCTATTGTTGGTGGTGCTATTGTACCTTTCTTACTTATTTCACTAGCAGGAGTGGTTGGTTTACAACTTTCCTTTTTAGTCATTGTTGTTTGTTATTTGCTTATAGCTTTGTATGGAGCACTGGGTAGTAACTATAAAAGTATATCCTAATCAAGAGAAACTATGCAGGTAAAAATAGAATCAAGTTGGCTTGAGGTTCTCAAAAATGAATTTACAAAACCATATTTTATTCAATTGGCCGATTTTATAAGAGAAGAGTACAAAAATCATATCATTTACCCCAAAGGTAAAGATATTTTTGCGGCATTTGACTATACCCCTTTTACCAAAACCAAAGTTGTTATTGTAGGTCAGGATCCATACCACAACGAGGGACAGGCTCATGGATTGAGTTTTTCGGTAAAAGATTGTCCTAAACTGCCACCATCTCTCAAAAATATTTTTAAGGAATTGACAACTGATATTGGAAATGTAACTACTGCTGACGGTAATTTAGATAAATGGGCTCAACAAGGTGTTCTTTTGCTCAATGCTACTCTTACTGTGAGGGCTCACAATCCAGGCTCACACCAAAACAAAGGCTGGGAAACTTTCACTGATACTGTAATAGAAAAATTAAATTCAGAAAAAGAATCCCTCGTTTTTATACTTTGGGGTGCTTATGCTCAAAAAAAAGGACAAATAATTGATAAAAATAAACACTTGGTCATAGAATCAGCTCACCCCTCCCCTTTTTCGGCTGATAAAGGTTTTTATGGCAGCAGGCCTTTCAGTCGTGCCAATGATTTTTTAGTCTCTAAAGGATTTGATAAAATTGTATGGTAGTTGGGAGTTCGGAGTTGGGAGTTGGGAGTTGGGAGTTGGGAGTTGGGAGTTCGGAGTTCGTAGTTGGGAGTTCGGAGTTCGTAGTTGGGAGTTTGGAGTTTGGAGTTCGGAGTTCGGAGTTTGGAGTTTGGAGTTCGGAGTTCGGAGTTCGTAGTTCGGAGTTCGGAGTTCGGAGTTCGGAGTTTGGAGTTCGGAGTTGGGAGTTCGTAGTTGGGAGTTGGGAGTTGGGAGTAAAAAAGTATCAATAACCAATAATCAATAACCAATAATCAATAACCAATAATCAATATTCAATAATCAATAATCAATAATCAATAATCAATAATCAATAATCAATATTCAATATTCAATAATCAATAATCAATAATCAATAATCAATAATCAATATTCAATATTCAATAATCAATAATTAATAATCAATAATTAATAACCTTTAACCTAAAATCAATAATTCTTACTAAAAAATTCTTTATATCCTTTGTAGCTTTTTTCTTTGGTCATGATGGCATAATTATTTTGTGAAATCACAAAAAAATCAAAAGTAGTATTTGGAAACTGCAATAAAGGCGAACTTTTACCTTTTTGTTTTTCCCAATAATTCATTCCTTGAATTTTATTTACAAATAATTCTATAGATAACAATGTATGTGTGCTATCCAATTCTAATTGACTAATTTTATATTTTTCGTCTGTAAAAAAATCTTTATTATAAACTTCAAATTTAGATTTTAATTCTTGAATCGTTGATTTATCTTGGGATATAACACAGAAATAATGAGGATAGTTAATATCCAAATCCCAAGTAATTTTATTTTGAAGCCTACCAGTAGAATCTTCTTTTGCTACTTTTTCAGACATTTTTAGTAATTTTTCGGCATACGATTTTAGTAACGATTTTGGATAATCTGTCATAAAATTATTCAAAGCCGTTTGATAATTATTTAAACTTTGTGTTTGTCCAGTAATCATGGCTTTAAGAATAATTAATCTATCTTGAAAATCACTCTTGGGATAATATTTGAGTGTAGTATCGCACAAAGATTGAGATAATAAGTATTTTCCATTTTCATAAGCCTCGAAAGCCAATCTATACTGAGCTTTTACTTTTTCGCCTTTTATTTTATTTTTTTGCAAATAATCTGGGTCTAGTATTAAGTTGGCATAGAGTGAATTAGGGTATTTTTGAAGTAATAAATTTTTGCAATTCTCTGCACATGCTGCATCTATGACTTTGTTAGAACAAATGAGATAAACTGCATAGGCAGCTTCTGGGGCACGTTCATCGTCTTCAAATTCTGTATAATAGCGTATATACGTTTTGGTAGCATTTTTATATTCTTCCAAATTAAAATCATAAATCCTAGCAAGTTTAAAAAGTGCTTTTTTTAACTTTGATTTTGAAGAATCCATCTTAGCAGGTTCAGTAGGAATAGTGGCCAAATAGGCTTTTTTTCTATCTTCTGACGTTGGTTCAGCTTTTTTTATTGTATCTTTTTTTACCTCTTTTGTAGTGGTTTTTGTTAGAACTTCAGCTTCTTCATTTTCTCTTTCTTTGCTTTGTCTTCGCCAATTATCTTCATTTACACGCACTCCCCATTTTCTGTTAAAATCTATTAATCCACCTTGAACCAATGCTGGATTATAAAAATACCATTTTTCGTTACCCTCTACAGGCTTAGAGTTGTTGGCGTTAAAAGAGGATGTATCAGTACCCTCGAGTTGCCTTGCCAATTTTTCGGCTTTTTTCAATTCGTCTTTTGATTTTTGGTCTTCATCCTTTATCCATTTATCTACCAAAGCATCTAAGTCTTTGGGAGGCATTTTTGCTAATTTTTGAAGGCTATCTTCTTTTCTCACTATTTTTAATTGCCTTACAAACTCTTCTAAAATTTTTTGTCTTTTGGCAGCCTTAGGATATTCTGGCAGGTCTTTGTCCAAAATGGCTACTGCACTATCGTAGTAATATTTAGAAGGTTCAAATCTTTGGGTGTCATAATATATTTCTGCTACCCTCAAATAAGAAAATGATTTCACAAATGGATTTTTTTTACTACTCTTCAAAGATGCTTTGTACTTTTCTATGGCTTCTTCAAGGTTTGGCCTTTCTTGTTCCAAAGTAGCCCAATCGTAATATATCTTATCTTTATAGTCTTCGTTTTTAAAATCTTTTAACGCTTTTTTATAAAATGAATATGTTTTTTTGTAATCAACTTCAGTTTTATAATCCTTCATCAAAAAAGTTTTGAGAAGTGCATAAAACGACATTTCATAGTCTATATTACGCCTTCGTGCGATATCATAATTTTCTAGGGCTTCTTTTTTTAATTTTGCTTTTTCTGCAATCTGTCCCAATAAGTACATCATTTTAAGTTTATACCAACGTGGCTTTAAATATTTGGCACCCACTTTCAATTTTTGATAGGCTTCTACATACTCACCAGATTGTAGATGATAGTGAGCTGCAACAAGGCCAAATTTTGCCAAATTCTTACGTGTCATGGGTGCATCATCCAATTTTGCAATCCACTCAGATGCTGTCTGATTATCACCCATATCCAAATATGTATGAATCAAGTTGGTAAGTGCTTCGTGTTTTACCTCATCGTCTTTATATTTATTGTTGATATATCTAAAAGTGTTGATGGCATTTTCTCTGTCATAGTCATAGTATCTACATTTGCCAATCAATAGATAGCAGTCATCCAGCCAGTGGCTTGGTTTGTGCCATTGTATAGGAATAGACGCTGTTTTTATAATTTTATCAAGCCTATCTTTGTTAGATTTGGCCAATGTACAATCTACTTTAGGGTAAATATTAAGAAATTTGTTGTAGTTATTTTTATCAGCTTTGAGTAGCTCAAGTTCCATTTCTTTCATACGCTCACGTGCCAAAAAATAAGCATTATACTTTGAAGTTGTATTATGATAAAACATGGCCACTGGGCCTCCTGCATTGGGCGAACAACTTGGAAACATACATGCTACCAAAAAAAATCCAACACTTACTACAATTAATTTTTTCAATATTGTAAAAACGTAATCTACACTACAATATTACTTAAAATGAAATAAGTGTTATAAGTTTTTATGTACTTTTTTTAAAAAAATCAAAATTGAAGTAATAATTTGTAGTATTAAAAAGTCTTATTCACATTTAAAGAACCTCTAAAAACCTCATTTTTATTATCAAAAGTCTCTTAGTAACTTTCTTGTTAGGAGAAGAAAATATAAAAAAAAGAAATTTATAGAAGTTACCTTAAAATAGTTATTACCTCAAACTAACTATTTATATAGTGTTTTTAAGGATTTTCAACAGAAGAACTAGACATCATTAACTCTTTCTAGTCAATGAATAATCATAATATTTTTGTAAAACTCTTATATTTAAAGACTTTTGACCTGAATTAACAAATAAAAATAATATTTTTCAAAATAGTTACTTTCTTATCCAAGCCACAAAGCCACCACTAGAAGCCATTTTTATTGACAAAGATTTATCCTGTGATAGTGTAAATTCTGAAAAATCTATAATTCTACTCGTTTTACCATCTGCAAAAAGGCTTACTTTGGCACTATCTATTGTAATAAACGGTAGTTTTATAGTTAAGTCTTTGACCATAGTTTCTCCATTGATACCAGCCACAAACCAATCATTTCCACTTCTTCTAGCCAATATAGCTTGTTTATCAGGCTCTCCGTTTATCAACATAGTTTGGTCCCATTTTGCTGGTATTTTCGACATGATGTTTAAAATAGATTTATCCATTTTGCGATATTCATACTCTCTATCTGCCCAATGGGTTATACCAGATTCAAACACAATTGGCAAGGCCAACTCGTGAGTATTAGATGTAATATGTTCTGATCCTTTGTAATCGCTAAATGTAGTTGGTGTATAGTCCATAGGTCCTACAATATTTCTTGTAAACACCAAATTGACATTGTGTTGGGCAGCCTTTGGGGGGAAAGTTTTGCTCCATCCATATTGTTCGGCTCCATAAACGGCTTCCATAGACACTAAATTTGGATAAGTACGGTTCCAGCCTCTAGGCAACGTGCAACCATGAAAATTAACCATTATCTGAGCTGCAGCTGCGTCTTTCAAAATATCTGTGTAAAGTTGGATAATATTTTGCTTATCTGATTGAAAAAAATCTACTTTAATACCCTTTACTCCCCAAGCAGCTATTTTTTTGAACTCTTCTTTTCGTTTTGTAGCATCACACATGATATCACGTGGTCTTTCAGTGACGTTATTGTGTGGGCCACCAGAATTATACCAAAACAATAGACCAACACCTTGTGATTTAGCATAATCGCACAATGCTTTTATATCGCCACCATTTACCATCAAATCCCAGTTGGCATCTATCAAAGAATACTCCCAGCCAAGAGATTTTGCAAAGTCAATATATGCTTTTAGTCTTTTAAAATCTTTAGGGCTATCATGTTCGCCCCACCAACTCCACGAACTACGTCCAGGTTTTACCCAGTCAAAATTTCCTGCCATTTGAGGGTCTGCAAGGTCTGTTACCATAGTAGATTGCACTACATTAGCAATCGTATCAGAAGTAATAATCACTCTCCAGGGCGACATCCAAGGCATTTTTGACACTGGATTAACTAAACCAGTTTTTTGTCCATCGCCAGCCGCAGGGTATCTTACTTTATATAACCCATTAGCACAATTTTGTGCAATTCTAGTGCCACAATAGCTCTCATTTAGGTTTGTTTCTGTAATTAATATCCAATGATTTTTAGATTTAAACAACATCGGAAAGCTAAATCCACTCGAATCTTTAGCACTTTGTCCGATAGGTTGAGTGTTGTAATAATCTTCATAAGCTGGTCCCCAATCAGTAGTTAAACCAAAATTTTGAAGCCAAGCTTTTCCATTTGTAGTATCCATTTTGAAAGTTGTATTTTCTGATAAAAATGTCTTTGTTACAGTATCATTTTCTGTAATTGCATACCTAAAAGCCACTCCATCTTTGCTTGCTCTGGCTATGATAGTAATTTTATTTTTCGTACTATTCTCTAACACTGCCGATATTTCATTGGCTTCAACAGAAACTTTGCTGCATTTGCCATGCATCAATTCATAATTGGTTTCAATTTTGTTGATAGAAGACACAGACACACATCTTAGCGAATCATCAAAACTTCTATCACTCAAAACTAAGCCAAGTGGAGAGTTCAAAATTACTGTGTCTTTATTAGAAACTACATTGTAAAATAAGGAATCATTCTTTAATAAAAAATTAATAGTATTGGAACTATCAGGCGAAAAAACTTGCCATTTAGTAACTTGTTTTTCTATTTTCTTACAACTAAATATTGATATTGTTATAAGAACTAAAAAAATAATATTTAAAAATATTTTTTGATTTTTTAACATAATAAAATATAAAAAGATTTCGTGATTGGAGTACAAAAATATTAACAAATATGAATCTAGCAATAAATAATTTCATTATTTAAAGAAAAAGAATACCAATCCTAGATTTCTAACTTTATCAAACAAAAAACAGCATAGTTCATCATATCTTGATAATTAGCTTCTACCCCCTCTGATACTAGGGTTTTGCCATCGTTGTCCTCCATTTGTTTTACCCTTTTTATTTTCATCAAAATAAGATCTGTCATAGACGAAACTCTCATATCACGCCAGGCTTCGCCATAATCATGGTTTTTGTTTCGTAGCAAATCTAGTGTTTTGTGTACACAACTATCGTATAAATTCAAAATTTTATCTAGCGGAATATCCATTTGAGAATCATTTTTTAAATCTATTTGTAACATAGCAATAATACAATAATTGATAATCCCAATAAATTCTGAATTGATATCGTCCCCAATCTTTTGAGTACCCTTTTCTTGAATAGATCTAATGCGCTGGGCTTTTATAAAAATTTGATCAGTTATGGAAGGCAAACGCATAATTCGCCAAGCAGTACCATAATCTTTAGTTTTGTTTTCAAAAAGTGATTTACATTTTTCTATGATATATATGTATTGGTTTTCAGTTTGAACCATTGATGATAATTTTTTACAAATATAATGCAATGTCGAATAATAAAGCATTTTTTAATGCCACTATCTTTGACTTTTTCCAAAACAAAAAGTTAATAGGATTTATAATTAAACGAAATTAAAATATATTGATAAATTAATTCAAAAATTAACAACATTTGATGTTTTACAAAAATAAATGAAATTAAAAATAGATTTTGTATATAACAAATAAAGCAGTAGCATTGTAGAGAATTACGGAATTTTAAAATCAAAAGCAGACACATGTTTTTATGTTATCAATTTTAAATACATATCAAAAAAAAATATTTTTTTTATCTACATCAATTATTTTTTGTTTGGCCATCATCGAGGGTATTTTTGGCAATAATATCATTACTATTTATTCATACATTCTAGTACTGTTTTTTGCTCTAATGTCTTATTTTACGCATATTTTAGTCTTAAAAGGCTTTTCTAAGACCCCACTTGATGCTCAAAACTACTTTATGTTATCGAGCAGTCTCAAAATAGTTATATCTGCAATAGTTCTGTTTTCTTACTTTTATTTTGTTAAACAAAACACAACTTCCTTTCTTTTTATATTTTTTATATTATATTTTATGTACTCTTTTTTTGAAATTAAAACCTTATTACTAAGTTTGCATCCAAATTCCAAAGGCGATACCAAAGAGAATGAAAAATAGAATAAAAAATATACTGATTTTGCTACTTAGCTTGAGCTTTTTGGCCTCTTTTCCTAGTTTTTCTTCTAATGAAGATAACTCAACTGGTAAGGAGCAAAAGTTTAATGCTGCCGAAATGATTAAACACCATATAGCTGATGCTTATGACTGGCATTTTTTTGGCGAAGGACACGCCTCTGTTTCTATGCCTCTACCTGTGATATTATACTCTACCACCAAAGGTCTTCAAATATTTTCATCCTCTAATTTTCATCATGGAACTGAATCTTACAATGGATATAGGATAGACCACAATCATATAATATGCTTAGACGAATCTGAAAAAATCTATGATATATCTATTACAAAAAATGTGGCTTCGATGATGTTGGCAGCTATCATTATTATGATTATATTTTTAAGCATTTCTGCATCTTACAAAAAAAATGTAGGACAAGCACCAAGTGGAATGCAATCTGTATTTGAACCATTAATAACATTTGTGAGAGACGAAATAGCCTCTCCAAATATTGGTCCAAAATATGCCAAATATCTCCCTTATTTATTAACAGTATTTTTCTTTATTTGGGTTAATAATCTATTAGGTCTTATTCCTACTGGAGCCAATGCTTCTGGTAATATAGCTTTTACGCTTACTTTAGCTGCCATTACACTTTTGTTTACTTTATTTTCTGGCAACAAAGAATATTGGGCACATATATTTTGGACACCAGGCGTGCCTTTGCCACTTAGGGTAATCATGCTACCTGTAGAGGTTATAGGTATTTTTACTAAACCATTTGCCTTAATGATTCGTCTTTTTGCCAATATTACCGCAGGCCACATTATTATATTAAGTATATTGAGTTTTATATTTATGTTCAAAAGTTTTGCAGTGGCAGGCGTATCAGTGCCATTTGCAGTAGTTATGAGTTTGATGGAGGTGTTTGTTGCGGCTTTGCAGGCCTACATATTTACACTGCTTTCGGCTTTATTTATCGGTCAGGCGGTTGCCGAACACGAGCATCATGACGACCACCATTAATCTATATTTTAATAAATTGTAACACTAAATTTTAATCAATCAAATGTCTTTATTCAACGTATTATTAGAAGTTTCAGGTAATTTTGGCACATTAGGTGCAGGTATTGGTGCAGGTCTTGCGGTAGTAGGAGCAGGTATGGGTATCGGTCGTATTGGTGGTTCTGCTATGGAAGCTATGGCTCGTCAGCCTGAAGTATCTGGCAAAGTACAAACTGGTATGCTTATAGCTTCAGCCCTTATTGAAGGTGCTACACTATTTGCTATTGCAGTTTGTTTCCTTATTGCTGGTTAATTCTCAAATAAATTTTGACAAATGCAGTAGAAATACTGCATTTGTCTATTTTTTGTATATGTATTAATTTATTTTAAAAAATTTAAAAATCATCTCAAGATGGAATTAATAACCCCTAGTTTAGGCTTACTTTTTTGGTCTGCAATTATATTTGCAACGCTATTATTTATACTAACAAAATTTGCTTGGAAACCCATCGTTGGGGCTTTAGAAGAGCGTGAAAAATTTATTTCTGATGCTTTGGACCAAGCCAACAAAGCAAAAGAAGAGATGTCGAAATTGAAATCCGACAACGAAGCCTTGTTACTACAAGCACGTCAAGAGAGGGATAAAATATTGAAAGATGCCCAAACAGTGGCTGCTGCTACTATGGCCGAAGCCAAAGAAAAAGCTCAATCAGAATCTGACAAAATGGTAGCAAATGCTAGATTACAGATTATAAATGAAAAAAATGCTGCTATACTTGAGTTAAAAAACCTTGTTGCTACTACATCATTAGAAATAGCAGAACAAATCATGAAAAAAGATTTGTCATCTGAATCTTCTCAAAAAGATTTGATTGATGCTTATCTTAAAGAATCTAAATTTAATTAATTATTAAAATATATATATAAATGATTAATTATAGAGTATCGTCAGCGTATGCAAAATCACTATTAGAGTTGGCACAAGAACAATATGTAATCAACCAAGTATTTGAAGATATGCAAATGATTGCTGCAACTTTTGAAGGAAGTTCAGAATTGAGAAACGTAGCCGAAAGTCCTATCATAGCTAGCAGCAAAAAAGTAGAAATTTTTAATCAAATTTTTTCTTCAAGAGTTACAGCACTTACATTAAGTTTTGTAAGATTGATGTCTGCCAAAGGTCGTGAGGCTGCACTTTATGGCGTTTCAAAAGAATATATTGCACAATTCAAATCAATGCACGGCATTCAGCCAGCAGTAGTAACAACAGCTATTGCCATTGATAGCATTTTACAAGAACAAATGAGTACTTTTTTGGCCAAAATTTCGGACAAAAAATTAGAAATAACAACAAAAGTAGACCCTACCATCGTTGGTGGCTTTGTGGTAACTACTGGAGGTTTGCAGTTTGATGCGTCTGTAAAATCAAAAGTATCTAAATTTAAGAATCAATTTACAAGTAATCCATATCTATCCAAAATATAAATCATGGTATCAGCAATAAGACCCGATGAAATATCGGCAATATTAAGACAGCAACTTTCTGGAACAAAAACAGAAGCCGAATTAGAAGAAGTAGGTACAGTTTTAAGCATTGGAGACGGTGTGGCTCGTGTGTATGGACTTACTCAAGTGCAATCAGGGGAGCTCATCGAATTTCAAAATGGCACTCGTGGTATCACATTGAACCTTGAAGAAGACAATGTGGGAGCGGTACTTTTGGGAAATTCGGCAGGTATTAAAGAAGGTGATTCTGTAAAAAGAACAAAACAAATTGCATCTGTGCAGGTAGGCGAAGGCTTACTTGGTCGTGTAATTGATACTTTGGGTAACCCAATAGACGGTAAAGGCAAAATAGAAGGACAATTATATGAAATGCCCATCGAAAGACGTGCACCAGGTGTAATATTTCGCCAACCAGTAACAGAACCACTACAAACTGGAGTAAAAGCCATAGATGCTATGATTCCTATTGGGCGTGGACAACGTGAATTAGTTATTGGTGATAGACAAACAGGCAAAACTGCCGTTGTTATTGATACAATCATCAATCAAAAAGAGTTTTATGACAAAGGTCAGCCTGTATATTGTATATATGTGGCCATTGGCCAAAAAGCATCAACAGTAGCAGGTATTTATGCAGCTCTTGAAAAAGCAGGTGCCATGAAATATACTGTGATTGTAGCTGCTAATGCTTCTGATCCTGCTCCTATGCAATTTTATGCTCCTTTTACTGGTGCTGCTGTGGGCGAGTTTTTTAGAGATACTGGTCGCCCTGCCCTTTGTGTGTATGACGATTTATCAAAACAAGCTGTGGCTTACCGTGAAGTTTCTTTGTTGCTAAGACGACCACCAGGACGTGAGGCATATCCTGGAGACGTGTTTTATTTGCACTCACGTTTGCTAGAAAGAGCTGCAAAAATAAACTCCCAAGACGCTATCGCTCAAAAAATGAACGATTTGCCAGATTCTATCAAGCATTTGGTAAAAGGTGGTGGTTCGCTTACGGCTTTGCCAATCATAGAAACGCAAGCTGGAGACGTTTCGGCTTATATCCCTACCAACGTAATTTCCATTACAGATGGTCAGATATTCTTGGAAACAAATTTGTTTTTGTCAGGTATTCGTCCTGCCATCAACGTAGGTATTTCGGTATCTCGTGTGGGTGGTAATGCACAAATCAAATCTATGAAAAAAGTGGCAGGTACACTTAAATTAGACCAAGCCCAGTTTAGAGAGCTAGAAGCGTTTGCTAAATTTGGTTCTGATTTGGATGCTGCTACTAAATTGATTATCGAACGTGGTCGAAAAAACCTTGAAATGTTAAAACAACCACAATTTTCGCCCGTTTCGGTAGAAAATCAAGTGGCTATGATTTATGTATCAAACAATGGTTTTATTGATAAATTGCCTGTCAATAAAGTGAAAAAATTTGAAACTGAATTTTATAAAGTAATGAATGCTTCACATCGCTCGACTTTAGATGCCTTAAAAGCTGGAAAATTAGACGATTCTGTAACAGATGTTTTGAAACAAGCTGCTAAAGACTTAGTTAAATCAATGATATAAAAATTGAAAAAATTGAGAATGAAAGTTTAATTTTTCATTCTCAATCAAAATTAATTTTATCAATAAATAACATTTATAATTTATAATCAATAATTTATAATTAAAGAAAATGCCAAGTTTAAAAGAAGTTAGAAATAGAATACGCTCAGTACAAAGTACACAACAAATAACAAAAGCCATGAAAATGGTGGCTGCTGCAAAGTTGCGTAAAGCTCAAGAGGCAACCATACAACTGCGTCCTTACTCTAGCAAATTAAACGAAGTGCTTTCTAATTTGACAACAAACGAAGAAGTACTGGCAGAAAACCCCTACACCAAGGTTAGAGACATAAAAAATGTATTGATAGTAGTTATAACCTCAGATAGAGGACTTTGTGGCCCTTTCAATACAAACATCATGAAAGCTACCAACGCATTGATTGCCGAAAAATATGAATCAATCAATCAAAATGGTAATCTTACTTTGTTTTGTGTGGGTAGAAAAAGTAATGAATATTACGCAAAAAGAAATATAAAAGTAAATAGCGACTATGCAACTTTACTTCAAAAAATGACTTTTGATACTGTAAAAGTAGCAGCAGAATCTATCATGGCCGATTTTGTGGCTCAAAAATACGATGTGGTAGAGGTTATTTACAATGAATTTAAAAACGTGGCTACTCAAATTGTGCGTACAGAACAATTTTTGCCTGTTGTAGCCAAAGTAAATACAGAAAAAAAATCAAATACTGACTATATTTTTGAACCTTCGGCTGATTTTATAGTCAATGACCTAGTGCCAAAATCACTTAAAATTAAATTTTACAAATCACTTTTAGAATCAAACGCATCAGAGCATGGTGCCAGAATGAGTGCTATGGACAAAGCTACCGAAAATGCTGGCGAAATGTTGAAAGACCTAAAAGTAACCTACAACCGCTCAAGGCAAGCCTCTATCACAAAAGAAATCTTAGAAATAGTAGGTGGAGCCGAGGCTTTAGCTGCAAAATAGGTTAGAAGTTATAATTCTATAAATTAATAATGTAAAGTAATTTTTATTTTTAAACAAACAAGCGTGAAAAACTTTAATGTTGTAAGATTTATTTTCATAACTCTACTACTAAGTTACAGTGGATTTGCACAACTAAAAGCAAAACGTATTTTTATAGGTGGCGACTTTGGAATTGGAAATATTAAATTTGGTGGAAAATCTGCTAATTTGCCAAATCCTGCTTATAGTATGAAAGTTAAAGTTTCGCCTTATGTTGGAATAATGCTTTCCAATAGAGTTGGCCTAGAACTTAATTTTGGTTATTCAAACATACCCTATTTTTATAACCAACCTAGTTATTATGATTTAATTGCAGAAGCAAAAAGCTATTGGTCTGGTGTTACGGTTCCAATATATATACCTATTTCCAAAGAGTTTTATTTTTATTACTCACCAGGGTTTAGTGTAATAAAAGTGGTTAAAAAAAAAGATGTGTTTTTTCAGTCTAGGAAAATAAGCTTTGACAATAATGGAAACCCAATTTTAAAATCAGATGTTTCTGAAATTTATATAAATGCTGGCATTAGTTTAGGGTTTCTCTATTTTCCTCACAAACGAATTGGTTTGAATTTTACTCTTGGTCGGTTTTTTAATTTTATTCAAAGTACTTCTAACAACGATGGCAGGTTTGATATAATCAATTTTTCTACTAATGGTCCCACTTTAGGTATTAATTTTTGGTTTGGCAAAATAGAATAAATTTTGATATGAGGTTTTTGATATTTTCTGTTTTAATATTATTGTCTATTGAAGGGTATACACAACCTAAAAAAAATCGAGTTTTTGTGGGAGGAGAGATGGGTTGGAGTTTAGTTTATGGAAGTAAACAATATGGCACTTCTATGATATTCAAATTTATGCCAAGTGTAGGTTATATGATTTCAAATAAAGTTGGAGTGCAACTTAGTTTGGGCTATTCTAACTTTGGTAGTGATTTTAATTCTTATGAAAATCATTCACAAACCAAATTTAATAATGCATATTTTGCAGTCATTGGGATTCCAATTTTTTTTTCATTATCCGAAAAATTATCTATTTATATTATGCCAAGTTTACAAGTATTAAATCAAAATACAGTTTCATATACAGACTATTCCACTATTGCTTCAGCAGGTATTTTGCCAGGAATAATTTACTTTCCTTACAAAAAAGTATCACTAAATTTTTCGCTTGGTAATATTTTTTCTGCGTCCTATTCGATAAAAAATAAAGACGGTAGTTTAGATTTGTTTAATTTTTCTTCTACTATGCCTACTTTAGGTGTTTCTTTATGGTTTGGCAAAATTTAACCTTTCAATTATTCATTTTTCTCTTAATTAGATCTTAATAGCTTGGAATTAGTCAAATAAATTACTAATGTACAAATCATTAAACAAATTACTCTAATTTAAAAAAATTAAAAATCATACTAATTAAAGTAAAATCTATCTTAAACATTGATACTTTAATTTATTAGAATAAATTAAAAAAATAATTTTTAATAATAGTATACATTTACGTAAAACTTGATTTTATTTGTAGTTGATATAAAACAATCTGTTTACACTAAAACTACTTTCATGTTTACTTTCAAAACCGAACCATTTGGCAAAATAGCCCAAATAAAGTTAATAAACACGCATACTGGCGAGTATGTGGCTATTTTGGCCGATTGTGGATGTGCTATAAATAGTTTAGTATTAAAAAAAGGCGATAAATTATTTGATTTAATAGATGGAAGCGAATCTTATGAAGATTTATTACTGCATGGTTTGTCAGAATATAAAGGCTCGTTTTTGTTTCCTTTTCCAAATAGGTTAAAAAATGGACAATACAGCTATGATAATGTAACTTACAATTTTGAATGTAATGATAGTAATGGTAGCACCAACGCGCTACATGGCACTTTGCACGATCAAAAATTTCATATTACTAGATTTGAAGCGTTTGAAGATAAAGCAGAACTTGATTTTTTGTATAAAACATCAGGAATCGACTCCTCTTATCCATTTCATTACTCTGTTTTGGTGCAATATACGCTACATTCAATTTATGGATTATCGATAAACACAAGTGTGATTAATCATGGCAATAATGCTATGCCAGTGGGGTTTGGATGGCATCCATATTATAAAACTAGTGGCAAAATAGACGATATGTTATTGCATTTTCCAAGTTGCGAATCTGTAGAACTCGATACGAATGGTATTCCTACGGGTAATGTTTTTCCAACAAAATTGTTTAAGTTTACTGATAGCGTAAATACCACAAATTTAGATAATTGTTTTAGAATTATTACTAATACAGATATTTCAACCATAGCGTTGATAGACTCAGAAAACAATGTTAGAGTAGATATTTGGCAAGAAAATGGAGTAAACAAGTACAATTTTTTTCAAACTTATATCCCACCACATCGCAATTCTATTGCTATCGAACCAATGACCTGTGCACCTGATAGTTTCAATAATGGTATGGGGCTTATTCAGTTGCAGTCTTTGCAAAAAACTTCTAGTAAATGGGGAATAAAACTGGCTTAATTAAAAAAAGAAATATTTATTTTGGAGAATTAATTCAATACATAAACTCTCCAAAACTTGATTTTATAGTAAGTTTCTTGCTTTCTGATGCTTCAGTGTAGCCCACGATTTGAGCATCTATTTCAAAAGATTTTGATATTTCTATCATTGCTTTTGCGGAATCTATATCTGTATAAATTTCTAATCTATGCCCCATATTGAAAACTTGGTACATTTCGCGCCAATCAGTTTTACTTTCGTTTTGAATAAGTTTAAATAATGGGGGCAACGAAAACAAATTATCTTTGACTATATGTAAATTTGGAGGACAGAAGTGCAATATTTTGGTCTGACCACCACCACTGCAATGGATCATGGCTCCGATAGATTTGGTATGATATTTTAATATTTCTTTAACCAAAGGAGCATAAGTTCGAGTTGGAGAAAGTACCAATTTACCAACAGTTGTAGTAATATTTTGGTTGTTATGATGAATCAGAATAGAATCTTTTAAGGTTTTAGAACCACTGTATATCAAAGTGTTATCAATGTCTGGGTTAAAACTTTCAGGGTATTTTACTGATAAATATTTTGAAAACACATCATGGCGTGCCGAAGTAAGACCATTGCTGCCCATGCCACCATTGTATTCGTTTTCATAAGATGCTTTTCCAAAAGAAGCAAAACCTACAATTACCTGACCTGGTACAACACGATTGTTTTGAATAACTTCACTTTTTTTCATACGAGCAGTTACAGTGCTATCAACAATAATTGTACGTACGATGTCGCCCACATCGGCAGTTTCGCCACCAGTACTGTGTATGTCAATTCCATGGTTTCTCATCATGGCAAGCACGTCTTCTGTGCCAGAAATAATAGCAGATATAACATCACCTGGAATCAAATTTTTGTTTCTTCCAATGGTTGAGGATAGTAAAATTGGTCCAGTAGCACCCACACACAACAAATCGTCTGTATTCATAACTATGGCATCTTGGGCAATACCTTTCCAAACGGATAAATCTCCAGTTTCGCGCCAATACATATAGGCTAAGGCAGATTTTGTACCTGCACCATCAGCATGCATGATGTTGCAATAATCAGAATCTCCACCTAAAATATCAGGGCTAATTTTGCAAAAAGCATTTGGATACAACCCTTTATCCAAATTTTTTATAGCAGCATGCACATCTTCCTTTGTGGCAGACACACCACGCAACATATATTTATCTATCATAATTTTGAATCAAAAAAATATTACTTAAATAAAACTGAAGTTTATGTATGATTATTTGATTAGAATATGAAATTTTGAATTTTAAAAAAAGAAAATCATACTATTATTATAATTAATCATACATCCAACTATAAAAACATTTTTCTAAAACCTCAAATCATTTTATTAAAACTTAATTCAACATCATACCACATAATGTATAAAAGAGAATTAAAATAAATGAAGAAGAACTAAAAAAGCTATTTAGGTTTATAAATTTAAAATTAATACAAATTTTAAATAAATCAAAAAGATATAATGATAATGGAGATTAATGAAAAAGAAAATATAAAAAATGAAGATGCAGAGTAAAAAATGAAATATTAATTTTAAAAATATTCATTAGATTTGCACTATTATATATAATTAGTCTAATTAAAATTGAAGTTAATTTATTTCACATTTGTAAATCTTATTCTTACTTTTACAACACTTGCTCAGTTTTATAAAATATCTGGTAGAGTGGTAGAATCTAGCTCAAAAAAAGAAAAAGGTGCCTTTAAAATTGTGATTCAAAATACTAATAAATCAATAGAAATATTACCAAACGGCAAATTTGTTTTTGATAGTCTAACCAAAGGAAACTACACATTGATAGTATCTGAAAATAATAGTTTTATAGATAAAAAAAGTATAGAGATTATAGATAAAGATATTGAAATAGACTTTTATATTACTGAAATTGCTACAACATTAGAAGAGGTAGATATAAAAGATACTAGACAAGCAGATGTAGGAAAACTTCATTTGAGGGGCATAGAAGGGGTTGGTATATATGAAAGCAAAAAAAGCGAAGTAATAAATATAGAAAAAATTAATGTAAATTTATCTATTGACAACCCAAGAGAGGCTTACTCAAAAATACCAGGTTTAAATATTTGGGAAAGCGATGAGTCAGGAGTGCAACTAGGCATTGGAAGCCGTGGACTAAGCCCTAACAGATCATCCAATTTTAATATAAAACAGAATGGATATGATATAAGTGCTGATGCTATTGGATACCCAGAAAGCTACTACACTCCACCACTCGAAGCTGTTGAAAAAATAGAAATATTACGAGGTGCCGCATCGCTTCAGTATGGAACTCAATTTGGCGGAATGATTAATTTTGTAATGAAAGATTATAAATCTGCTACTAAACCTTGGTCGCTACATACAAGCCATACCGTGGGCAGTTATGGTTTTTACAAAGGTTCCATTTGGATGGCTTCAAAACATAAAAAAACATCAGCATCTCTGTTTTATCAATTTAGGAGAGGCAATGCTTGGCGCCAAAATTCTGCTTTTCAAGTTCACACTTCTTTTTTCACATTAAATCATACACTAAACGAACGATGCTCGATTAGTTTTGATTATACTTTAAGACATAATTTAGCTCAACAACCTGGCGGACTCAACGATTATTGGTTTGCTTTAAAACCAGATTCATCGTTTAGAGCTCGTAACTGGTTTAAGGTAATTTGGAATGTTGCTGCTCTTAATTTTAATTACGATTTTTCAAATAAAACAAAATTTAATATTAAAGTATTTTCTAACTTTTCTTACAGAGAATCTCTTGGCAATTTAGATAGAATAAGTAGAATTGACTTAAATCAAAATAGAACTATCATTTACGACCATTTTGTAAATGTTGGAGCAGAGGCTAGACTTCTACATAAATATAGAATAAAAAATATAAGTGCAGCATTTGCCACTGGATGTAGAGTATATAAAGGATTTACAGACTCAAAACAAGGCGATGGAACTGCGAGTAAGGATGCAGATTTTAGGCTTTTGAACCCCGAAAATCCCGAAAAATTTTCATATAAATTTCACAACTACAATGCTTCTTTTTTTATAGAAAATCTATTTTTTATTACTGATAAATGGACTGTTACACCAGGTTTGAGAATAGAATATATTGAAACAAATATGGACGGTTATTACCGATTTATTCAAAGGAATAGAGCCAACGATGTAATATCTGACAATAAATTTGCAGAAAACAAATCAATACCTAGAGCATTTGTATTGGCTGGTGTTGGCTCAAGTTACAGACCTAATAGCAGTATTGAGATATATGGCAATATCTCCCAAAACTATCGAGCAGTAACTTTTTCAGATATTCGTATTCAAAATCCAAACTTTAAAATAGACCCAAATATACAAGATGAAAAAGGAATAACATCAGATGTTGGAATAAGAGGTACAATAAAAAAAATCTTTAATTATGACTTCAGCCTTTTTTATTTATATTATTCCAACAGAATAGGAGAGATTTTTAAGTCAGACGATGCTCAAAATTTTTTTATTCCCTACGTTTGGCGTACCAATATTTCAGATTCTCAAACTTTTGGTTTAGAATTTTTTGGAGAAATGAATTGGATTGAATTATTAAACAAAAATTATCAAGGCAAACATAGTTTATCTACTTTTGTTACTACATCCATCAACAATGCAAAATATATCAGTGCTGATAATCCACAAGTTTTTAATAAGATTGTAGAAAATACACCAATGTTTTCGGCCAGATCTGGGGTTACTTATAGTTATAAAAATTGGTCTTCAACGATTACTTTTTGTTACATTTCTCAACAATTTGCAGATGCCACAAATTTGCAAGCCAACGAATCTACCCTTGGAGATGGTTTGTATGGTATAATTCCTACATACCATGTGGCAGATTTTTCTAGTAAATATAACTTTTCTAAGTTTTATATAGAAGCTAGTATTAATAATTTTACAAACCAACTATATTTTACACGTAGAGCAACATCATATCCTGGGCCAGGAATAATGCCTGCTACGCCAATAAGATTTTTTATAAGTTTTGGTATAAAAATTTAAGATTTTTTTGAATATCTTATTAAACTATCATTCTTTTAAAAGTTGAAAGTAATTAATTACAAAATGAAAAAAATGAAAAAAATAATTTTTCTTACCTTTTGCCTTGTTCTCCCTTTGATTGTGGGTGCATTATCAAGCTATTTTACTTCCCCAAATATTCCTACTTGGTATGCTTCACTGCATAAACCTAGCTTTAATCCTCCAAATGATATATTTGCACCAGTTTGGACAATTTTATACTTAGCTATGGGGATTTCATTTTATTTAGCATTTACAAATGCAGAAAAAAGTAATAAAAGCAGAATAGTTTATTCATTTACTTTTCAGCTTATTTTAAATTCAATTTGGAGTTTTCTGTTTTTTCAATTTCATTGGATTGGTATTGCCATGATTGAAATATTATTGTTGTGGCTTAGTATTTTTGCAATGATTATTACATTTTATAAATCAAATAGAATAGCAGCTTATGCAAACATACCTTACTTAACTTGGGTAAGTTTTGCTGCTATTTTAAACTACTTTATATTTATTTTAAATTAGATTTTTTTTCAAAAATAAAAATACAATTATTAAATACCACTCATTACAAAGCTACCCCAAAAAATTGGTTCTGGGTATATTTTTTTTATTTCACGTTTTGCATCTGCAAAAGACTTACGTTTATCGCCAGTTTTGAGCCATAATTCATAAAAACGAGTCATCAATTTTTGGGTAACCTCATCGTTTACTTTAAAAAGCGACATAATTACTGTATTAGCACCTGCCACTAAAAACGACCTTTGCAAACCAAAAACCCCCTCTCCTACTTGCACTTGCCCAAGGCCAGTTTCGCAAGCTGATAATACCACCAATTCAGTATTATCTAAATTCATATTCATGGCTTCGTAGGCTGTCAATACACCTTTTTCGGAATTTATATCTAAAATTGAATTTGATTTAAGCACATCTCCAGCACCTTTGAGTAGTAAACCAGATCTTAAAAGTGGGTTTTGGGTAAATTCTGCCTCAGAAGCCGAAAGTCCTGAGACCTCTTCTTCGCCTACATCTTCCTTGAAAAAACCATGAGTGGCAATATGAAAAACTTTGGGTTGGCGTATGGCTTTCACTGTATCTTCTACTGCATTGTTTTCCATGTATTTTTTTACAGTCCAATTTTTAGTCAGCAAATATCCCTCCAGATTGTTTACCTCCTCTTCTGTGCCAGGAAGTTGAGAAATTTCTGTATTCGATTGAAAATCACGTTGCAAATCTTTGGCTATAACATCTGATTTTTTTGTAGGTTTTTTTACTGGCGTTGTATTAGTTACACCTCTATCATTAGGATTGGCTCGTGCAGGAAGTGCAATTTCTGATTTTTGTGGTTCTGCAATACTGGCATAAAATGTAGGATTACCAACCAATACAGCAATTTGGCCATTGGGTCTTCTTTCTTTTTCTGTATTAATGATAATATCTTTGGTGTTGCTTACAAATATAAAATCGTTTTTGTCGATAGCAAAACTATTGTCTTGAGCCATCATAGCCTCTACATTTACTTGATTAAAAACACCTTCAGCAGACATATATATAGTGCTACCATCAGCTATTTTTTGTTTGATAGGACTCCAATATTTATCATAAGAATAGGCATCGTCTACACGATTTTTGGTTGCATTTCTGTAATATTTCAAATATCTAGTTTCTAGTTCTTTGCCATTATCGAAAATAACCAATGCTGGTTTTTTGCTCGTTAATTTGTTTATTATTAGGGCTGCATAAATTGGTTCGTCTGTAAAATTTGTAGTAAAATTTCTAAATCTTAGTATTTCTACAGCATTTTCATTGTCTTTCAATTTTGATTTTACATCTGTCCAATGAAAGAATTTCTTGTCATTATTAGATGCAAAGATCTCAGAACTTTCGCTCAATTCTTTTTCAGCTATATTAATTTCTTTTTCTAATTGAGGTACATTTACTCCCATTTCTTTTAGAGATTCATTGCTCAACGAAATAATTGATGACAAAAACTCCTTTTTGCCAATCCAATCGTTATATCTATTGATTAATTGCTCGTCTTTGCTATTCATAATTCGTTCACGAACTTTGATAGACGAGCTTAGCATAATGGCTTTTGTGGCCATAGTCATATCATACATTTTGCCTATGAGCTCTGGTTTAGCATCTTTTAGTTTTAAAGCCAAAGAATTATAAAACTCAAAATCATCTTTTATTAAATTCCAATATTTAGCTTTTTCGTTAAAACTAAGTGATGGAAAATATTTTCTTGTATAAGTTAAGTAAGTTTTTGTTATTTCATCCATAATTGACAAAGACTTGTTATATTCTTTCTGAACAAAATAAGTGTGAGCTAATCTACTAGATGCTTTTACATAACCAGGATGTTGTTTAGAAAAAATACTAGCATATAATATTTTTGCATTCAAAAAATTTGATTTTGCTTCTGAATATTTTTCTTGTTTGTAGTCTATGGCACCACGCAACATAGCTATATCAGCTGAATTGACGTTTTTTAGACCTATTAATTTTTTCCAAACAGCATCTGCTACATTGAGCAAGCTATCTGCTTTGTCATATTGCTTCAATTCTATGTAAAAAGTGGCCAAATTTGTTATTTGAGTGGCATATTGAGGGTTTTCGGTACCAATATTGTTTTTTACTATTTGCAAACCATTATTTACAAATCCAATAGATTTAGATACATCTTTTGATGAAAAAAACCTCAACATAGCAATATTTGAATAAGTAGAAGCCAATTCTATATGGTTATTTCCTAGATTTTTGCGTTGAATTTGAAGTCTTTGAACGGCACTCTCTTCCGCTTTTACAAACTCTCCTATTTTTTTAAGTAAGTCTTCTCTCATTTTGATAGTTTCAGTATATTTGATGGAACTATCGCCAAAAATTTTAGAAGTAAGATTTGTGGATCTAGTTATTGATTTTTCGGCACTTCCATAGTTTCCTTTGATCAGATGCAATGCTGACATTTGATTTAGTGTAGCTATCAACTCTTTGTTCTCTTTTCCAAACCTTTTTTCTTTTAAAAATAATGTTCTGTCTAATAAATTTTCGGCATCGTTGTACCTTCCATTTTTGATGTAGAAATCGGCAAGCTCGTCAGTAGATTTGGCAGCAGCATCTTCAGCTCCTGAGTCTTTGGCTTTTTTTGAAGTTTTTTTAGCTACCTTCAATGCTTTTGCAGCTTCTGGATAATTGCCAATCGTAGTATATAATTTGCTCAAAGTAAGATATGTGGCAGCTTTGTTTGAAGCATTTTCTTTAGTTCCTACTTTTTTCATTAAATCGACAGCTTCATTTATCAAAGTTTCTCCTTTTTTGAAATCTCCTTTTTTTATGTACTCTTCGGCCAGTTTTTGTAAAGCAGAAGCATAAGCTGGATTTTCTTTTCCGTAATATTTTTCGATAGTTGTTGCTGCCAAATTGAGACGTTCGATGGCCATGTCATATTTATCTATCAAATCATATAGACCTGCAAGTTGTTGTATTTGATACGTATATTCAAGATTTTGGGGTGAATATTGTGGAGCTACTATTTTGTCCCAACTTTCGTCTTCAATTTCTTGAGATTTTTTAAAATTATTACCATAAACAGCCAAAAAATTGGCCCATTCCAATTTAGTTTTGTGGTATTCAGGCGATTTTTCTCCAAATAAATATTTTTTGACAAGTAATAGTTTTTCTAAAGAATCTTTTGCTTGGTCATAATTGCTGTTTTTAATATCTAAATCATAGCTGTAAAGCAACATTTTGGCTAGCAGAGGATGGTTTTGAGGTATAGCGATTTTACCTTTATAAACTTTCGATAAATTTTTAAACGATTTATTAAATTTACTAAACTGAAAGGCAGTAGCTACATCAAGCATTGGATATCTGATATACTGTGGACTTTTACGGCCATATTGTAAATTGAGGGCACTTTCTAGTTTTCTTACATATTTTCTGGCTCTATGGCGATCATTTTCGGCATTGTAGCTGTAAACCACTTTTTCCAAAATATCTAACACTGTTTTTTCACTAAACTTAGCTTTACTTTTATGAAATGCCTTTAGATAATAGCTGGTTGCTTTTCCTTTTTGTTTTTCAACTTCGTATTTTTTTGCTTGTATTACCAACAAATCTCTCGATTCTATGCTTGATTTACCATTGTTTTTTTTCACCCAAGTATAGTCTTTGGTCAGGTTACTATCTAGTAACCTAAACTCACCTCTATTAAGCCAAGCTGCATCTCTTAATGCTAAAGTTTTGGCCATACTGGCAATATGCGATTTTCTTACACTTTTTGGTAATTTTTTGAACACTTCATTTGGGGTTTTATCAGTCAAATTAGCTTTTCCTATCTTTGATAATCTAAAATTAAATTGTTCGTTTACAATGTCAAATGCTTCGTTGTTGAAACCCTGTTTTAATAAACTCTTGCCTATATTTAATTTTAAATCAAACTTAAAAACAGAATCAGTACCTTTCAAATTTTGGTAATTTTCTAAAGATTTTTGATAATATTCAGTAGATTTTTGGTAAGCCCCATAGCCATACCAAGTATCTGCAACTAATCTCAATGCTGTGGTGTACTCTTCAGTGTTGGTGTTGCCTTGATATGCAGCCAAGCCTAGATTTAGTAAGCTATCCATTTCTGCATATTTCGCACAAGCTTCAGCGGCCTTGGCTTTGTAGATATAATTTAAAGCAGATTTTTGGGATTTAAGTTGGGCAGAACTAGCCTTGTAAACACTTTTATAGGCACCTTTCTCATATTTCTTTTCAAAACCTACATCTGTAGAAGTCTGACCAAGCAACTTGAAATGGTTAGCTGAAAAAACCAATATATATATATATGTAAGATTAAGTACCTTTTTCATTTAAGTATTTATTAAAAATTAATTTTTGTTCAACAAATATAGAACAAATAGTTTAATATACATACATATAATACTTAATTAGTAACACTATTATTAATAATATATTACTAAAATAAAAAATAAAGTACTATTAAATTTTAAAAGGCTAAATTGATATAGAAAAACTCTTTTTTTTAAAATTGATATTTTAACAATGCTGCATAAAAAATTAATATAAAATATATAACATGGAGTACCCAAATATGAAACAGTTGAGTACTTCTAAGATGCCGAAAATAGTAAATTTATTCCAAAATCTGCAAAGCGTGTTCTTTAGTATTAACTTTGCTTATTATATTAGTAATAATTCCTGATTCGTCAATCACAAAAGTAGTGCGAGCTATGCCCATGTATGTTTTTCCATACATTGATTTTTCGACCCAAACACCATAATCCTGCACCACAACTTTGTCAGTATCTGCAATAAGAGGAAATGGTAAAGAAAATTTTTCAATAAATTTTACATGTGATTTTTCATCGTCTACACTCACACCTAGAATTTGATAACCTTTGGCTTTTAGAGCCATTTCATTGTCTCTCAAATTGCATGATTGCTCTGTGCAGCCAGGAGTATTATCTTTAGGATAAAAATACAAAATTACTTTTTTTCCCAAAAAATCGGATAATTGGATTAAATTACCATTTTGGTCTTTGCTTGAGATAGATGGGGCTTTATCGCCAATTTTAAGTTTCATATTTATATATTATAGCTTTTAAGACTACTATTGTACTAAGTTTTCGGCACGAACTACATACGTAGACAATGAATAAAAAGAATGTGTAGCATTAATGTTTTCAAATTTATACATCAATTTATTGCCCGACTTTCGTGCAATATCTATTAAACCTAAGCCAGCAGTGCTATTGGCTTTGAGTTCGCCTTCTTGTAGTTTATTCAAATACAATTCTCTAAGTCCCTCTTTATCAAGTTGGTTTACTTGATTTATTTTAGATTCAAGGTTTGCTATTTGTGTATTTTCTATAAAATTGCCAGAAATCAAAAAATAGCCATAATCATCTTTTCCTATAACAAACAATCCATCTTGAATCCAATCCTCAGGTTTGGTATTATTTGCATGTTTTGATATATTTTGTAAACATTCTACCATCACATTAAAAACCTTTTTCTTCACAGTTATATGTTCTTTGGCATGATTAAGCGTATTTTCAGCTAAAAGTAAAATATTATTAGTAAGATTTTGAGTAAAACCACCTTCAAATGCAAGCATTATTTTTTGACTCGACAAATCATTATGTAGTTTTATTACATGACTTAGTTTTGGTTTTAATTCAATCATTTTTGGTAGTATTTAAAAAAATCAATTTTTCTGTGATTTCATACAAATATAATGCAACATTTTATAAAAATATTAAAATTAATAAAATAATATTATATATGTGAAGAAATATTCCATGAAAACGCTAAAATTATTAAATTTCAACATAAAAAAATAAAAAAATAGAAACAGTAAACAGTAGTTATAAACAATTTTTTAGAAAACGATATTCAATTTCATTTAAAATAAATATCTTATCCCAAAAAAATGTTTAATTAAATAAAGTAAAAAAAATACCATTTAATTTATAGTTTTTAAAAAAATATAAAACATATATCAAACATTGATTTCACTATAAAAGTTAATATTGAAATAAACATACTCAAATGCCTTACCAACTGATTACAGAAACAGAATTTAAACATGCCAAATTGCTCACAGTAGCAGATTTGCCACATATTTTGATTGTAGAAGCCTCTACGTCTTATATACCAATCGAAGATTTTAAACAAATTTTTGAGGCAGTTGGTAGCTTGGTACCCCAACACAATATCACAAAATTAATTTTTGATAAAAGAAACCTTACCGTTTTTCATCAACCTTCTATGGAATGGTATTTTGTAGAGTGGAAAGAGCAAATGTACCATTTAGGGCTCAAAACCCACCGAAAAATATTGCCTGACAATGCTATTTTCAAACATAGTGTCAAAATTGGTCGAGAAAAAATAAAACAAAATTTTCCTCAAGGCAAATTTACGATGATGGACATTCAATATGCTAACTCAATAGAAGAGGCTATTTTAAACTAAATTTTTATCAACTATATATGGAAGATGATTTAATATCGAAGTCTGATTGCGATAAAAGATTGGCCGACCTGCAATCGTCTACCGCCCAGCATAAACAATCGCTAGAAAACGAAATTGCTTTTTTGAAAGAACAATACGAATCTCAAACATTGATGTTCAAAGACGCTATTGAGTTTATAGAAAAAATGGAGCAAGAATTTGCAGTTTTCAAAGAATCAAATGCCAAATCTAATCCATAGGATGCACAATTACTACACTCAAACCGTCTGTTGTTGAGTGTAGTTTTATACTCCCTTTTAGTAATGTTATTATTTTTTTAGATACATACAACCCTAGACCAGAACCTTTAGATTTATTGCTGCCTCTATAAAAAATATCAAACACAAAAGGTAATACTTTGGGATCTATACCATCGCCATTATCAGTAATATTTATTTCAATATTTTTGCCTACTTGAATAGTTGAAATAGTGATTTTAGGTTTGTTTGGATCCGAAAAAACAAGGGCGTTAGCAATGATATTTTTTAGCAATTCCTGCATCAAATTGACATCTGATTGTATATAAATGGTGCCATTTAATTTTAAATCAAAACTTACTTTGTCAAATTGAATTGTATTTGTTACTAATTTTAATGTATTTTTGATTAATTCAGACAAATTGATGTGTTGCAAATCAATTTTATGTTGCGATACTTCAGTGAATAAACTTATAGAAAAGAGTAAGTTTTTCATCTGCTCCATCGATGTTTTTATGTACTCCAAATAGTTTTGAATGTTATTGGCACCAGGCTGGGCTTCTATCAAACTAATAATACCCAAAGTGGATGTGATTGGAGTTTTGAGGTCGTGCGAGGTTCTGTAAACTAATTGGTCGAGTTCCAAATTCCGCTCTTTGAGTGTATCAAGGGTGGTATTTAAAACTTTGTTTTTATCAATCAACTCTTCAACTGCAGCAGTAAGCTCTTCTTTTTGAGCCTCTAACTCTTCACTTTTTTCTCGTAATTCGTTTTCGCTATCAATTAACGATTGGTTCTTTTTTTCTAATAAAAATACAAGTTCAGATATTTTCAAATCCATTGTGAAGCATTTTTGTTAAAATTACTTTTTAAAATGATTTTCAACTTAATACTAATGTAAAAATGACATAGTCAAAATTGCAGTTTTAGTAATAATAATAATAATAAAATATAAATAACATTTCTTTACATAATTATTAAGATTATCATCATAATAAAACAGTATCTTATAGAGCTATCTCGCTTTTTCCAACACTTCTGTAAGTAAAAGAATTAAAAATATGTCTGCGAGCGTATCTAGAAATGGCTGTGGCAGTGCTAAAATTATTGTAAATATTTTTGGAAACTCCAAAATACTCGTACTCGTTGCCATCCTGAAAAGTAATTTTGAGCGTTTGTCCTTTGTAAGTATATTTAGAAATACCCACATTTGAAGTCATATTATTGTACTCTTCTTCGTTGGCCAAGTGAGTTTCTGGATGAATACTTACCAAAAAATGATAAGCCTCTATGATGGCAGTACTTTTAAGTTCAGCTTCTGTTTTTTTGTCAGCATCTTGAAATTTATCAGGGTGCCATTCTTTAATCAAATTTCTGTATATAATTTTAAGATTAGCCAAATCTGTATCCTGAGTAAGATTAAATAGTTTTTTTGAATCAATTATTCGCTTCATATTTTATTTTTTGATTGTGAAATACACAATACTTTTGATTTTTTTTGAATTTAAAACACAAATGTAAGACAATTTATTGCTTTTTGGGGTTTGTTTCAAAAAAATAGTAAAACAAAATGAAAAATAAACTCAGAATCAATTTAAGCCACTTCATATTTTATTAATATATTTTAATGAAATGATTATTTTTTTTTAATGATAAATAAAATTAAATCTTATAATTTTGAACACATTATAAAATATTGATTGTCGACATTTTTTGAAACTAAAATTGAATTTTTAAAAGGCATAGGTCCCGTAAAAGCTACCATTCTCAACAAAGATTTGGGCGTGTTTACTTTTGGCGATTTTATTCAACAATATCCTTACAGGCACGAAGACCGAACCATTGTGCATACCATAGCCTCTGCCTCAGAAGAGATGGCTTTTGTGCAACTTCGTTGCAAAATTGTAAGTATGCAAACTGCAGGCGAGGGTACAAAAAAAAGACTTACAGCCACCATCAGAGATGGCACTGGGCTGGCCGAATTGGTTTGGTTTCAGTCTATTGCTTGGATTTCAAAAAACTTACAAATAGGCGTTGAATATTTGGTGTATGGGCGACCTTCTTTTTTTAGAAACGCCCTTAGTATAACACATCCAGAGATAGAAATATACACCCCAGCTAGTGAAAACAATGGCAAATGGCAAGCAGTGTATCACACTTCTGAAAAAATGAAAAACATAGGGCTTGACAGCAAAGGAATGTCTAAACTGATGGCTCATTTATTGCCAAACGCTATCAATAATATCAATGAAACATTAAGCCAAAATATTACTAAAAAATATAATCTAATACCAAAAAAGAATGCTATTTCTTACATTCATTTCCCTAAAACTCAATTTGAACTCGACCAAGCAAATTATAGACTAAAATTTGAGGAATTGTTTTATGCTCAGCTTAAAATACTGAGAATCAGGACTGTACGAAAAGCACAAAACGCTGGGATAATAGTACATCAAGTTCCATTATTGAACCAATTTTATAAAAATCATTTGCCTTTTGAACTTACCAATGCACAAAAAAAAGTAATTCGAGAAATATATAACGATATGCACACTGGCAAGCAAATGAATCGCCTTTTGCAGGGCGATGTAGGTAGTGGCAAAACGATAGTGGCCTTTGTATGTATGCTCATGTTGCTCGACTACAATGCACAATGTTGCTTGATGGCGCCTACCGAAATATTGGCCGAGCAGCATATTCAAGGACTCAAAATTTTTGCAGATAAATTAAATATTAAAATAGCAATTCTTACTGGTTCTACCAAAAAATCTGAAAGAAAAATATTACTAAATGAACTAGAAAATGGCTCTATAAAAATAATTGTAGGCACCCATGCTTTGATAGAAGACCCTGTCAAATTTCAGAATCTAGGTTTGTGTGTAATAGACGAGCAGCACAAATTTGGAGTTGCACAAAGGGCCAAACTCTGGGCCAAAAATCAAAATATTGCACCTCATGTACTCGTGATGACAGCTACACCCATACCTAGGACATTGGCCATGACTTTTTATGGCGACCTCGATGTGTCGGTCATTGACGAGCTACCTGCTGGCCGTAAACCCATCAAAACAGTGCATAGATTTGAAAGCCAAAGACTAGCCGTTTTTGGATTTATTAAACAAGAAATATTACTTGGCCGACAAGTCTATATTGTGTATCCTTTAATAGAAGAATCCGAAAAAATGGATTTGCAAGATTTATACAATGGTTATGATAGAATCTTAGATCATTTTCCAATGCCTGATTTTCAGACAAGTGTGGTGCATGGCCGCCTCAAACCTGCCGAAAAAGAGTACGAAATGCAGCGTTTTATAAAAAAAGAAACCCACATCATGCTTGCTACTACTGTGATAGAAGTTGGTGTAAATGTGCCCAATGCTTCTGTAATGTTGATAGAAAATGCCGAGCGATTTGGCTTGGCACAACTACACCAACTACGTGGACGAGTTGGTAGAGGAGCCGAGCAAAGCTACTGTATTTTGATGTCTGGGCCCAAAGTAACTCAAGAATCAAGAGAAAAACTGGCCACTTTGGTTCGTACAAACAATGGATTTGAGATAGCAGAGGCCGATTTGCAACTTCGTGGCCCTGGCGATATGATGGGAACGCAGCAAAGTGGCGTTTTGGATTTGCTCATCGCTGATTTGGCCAAAGACCAAGAATTGCTCAAAACAGCACGTGAAGAAGTACTAAACTTGCTTGCCAACGACCCTAATTTAGAAAAACCAGAAAACGAAATTATCAAAAATCATGTACTAAGTTTGTCTAAAAACACCATCAACTGGGCACGAATTAGTTGAAAAAATATACTTTACCTTATAAACAAAAGTAATCTAATATTAATAACAAAAACCAAACAAGAATATTGTTTGGTCAGGTTGATTAAAAAATAATATTTTACAGCCTATCTATAACTATAAAATAATTAAAATTATAAATAAGTATAAATGAGATAAAGCATTAGACTATACTTTTTGAGACAAGTCTACTTTTTTAGAGTTTTTCAAATAAGTTGGACAAGTTTTTTGAGGAGCACAACTTGCAAAAATAGCCAAACCTATGGCAACAACTATTAGTTTTTTCATTTTAATATTTTTTAGAATACAATTTTAATAATATTTATTTTTAAATCAAAAAAAAATAAGTATTTAAAGATATTTTTTTTCAACTATGCCATTAAATCCAAGTACGAAGCCAGTATTTATAGTAAAAATGATTTAGAATAACTTTTTTTTCATATCAAATCAATGCCCTCCAGCTTGCATATTGTCGAAATCTAATCCTTTTGAAATTAAAATTCTCTTTACTACAATAGCAAAATAAGCAAGATAGGCAAATCCTATTAATGGAATGATGTAAGAAATATGTATATTGAAACTATCAGAAATTAATCCTTGCAATGGTGGTATTACAGCTCCGCCAAGTATCATCATAATCATAAAAGTAGCTCCTTGGTTGGTATATTTGCCTAAACCTGCCAACCCTGCTGGGAATATACAAGGCCACATAATAGAACAACAAAGGCCACCCGTTATAAATGAATATAGTGCAATTTTGCCTTCTGTCAATAAACCTGTAAGCATTGCAAAAACCCCCATAAGACTAAAAATAAGCAATGTTTTGAATGGTTTGTCTTGTCCATACCATAACCCAAAAGCCAATAATAGTACAAAAAATGTATAACTATAAAAATCGCTCACATCGTTGCCTTTTATTACATTTACAAGTAATATTATGGCAAATCCAATAAATGGAACTACAAAAGTGCCTACCGTTTTTGCTACTTTTGATAAATTAAAAGCACTCAACGCCCCTGTCATACGACCAATCATTAAACTGCCCCAATACAAAGAAATAAATGAAGAAATATGGGCTGTATCGTACCCGCCAAAGGCTTTGTCTTTGAGCAATTCGCCCATGTTTGATTGAATAGTAACTTCTACACCCACATATACAAATATGGCCAACATAGACCATAGCAACTGACTGTGCGAAAGTGCTCCAAATCCACGTTCAAATTTCTCTTCATTTTTGACTACTGGCAAATCTGAAAACCAAAGTAAAGCCACTGCCCCAGCAAAAAGTACCGATAACATTAAATAAAGTGTATTTATTGAGGCAATAGAAGCAGTAGAAACATCGGCCGAAACACTCCCAAACAAAATAACACTTACCACCAAAGGCCCTAGAGTAGTGCCAAGCGAATTGAGTGAAGCCGCCAAATTGATTCGATGGGTGCCGCTTTGTGGTGGCCCCATGGCTATAATATAAGGTTGAGTGGCTGTTTGTTGGAGCGAAAAACCTAGGGCTACAATAAAAAATGCACCCAATATAAATCCAAACTGGCCAGTGTACACAGCAGGAATAATACACAAAGCTCCAATGATTGAAATCAAAAGTCCATAAATCATACCATTTTTATAACCAATTTTATTAAGAATATCGTAACCAATCCATTGCGAAAAGGCCCAAAGCAAAATAGAACCTATAAAATAGGCCCCATAAAAGGCAAATTCTATAAGTTGTGATTGAAATTGAGTTAAATGAAAGTAAGATTTACAAAAAGGTATAAAAATGCCATTGGAAGCAGCCACAAAGCCCCAAAAAAACCAAATTGTGCATATTACATATAATTGGGATTGCTTGTAAGTTGTCATAAAATTATAATTTAGTCTTGTTTTAAAATACTTACAAATGTAGATTTTTTTTGATTCAACAAAAAGTAATTTTGAATTGCTTAAATAAAATAAATAATCATTGCTTGTGAATTTTTTGCTTTAATAAATCTTAATATCAAAGTGTCAATTATCAAAAAAAGTAAATAAATCACTAAAAAATAAGTAATATTCAAGAATTTAAAATGGTAAAATATTATTTTTATTTTTCTTAAAAACATTTAGAATATCATTTTTGAAGTTCACAATTATTAGCAATTTATAAACTGAGCTTTTTGTGAAATCTCTTAAAAAAAAGTAATATAATAAACTTCTATTTATAAAAAAAAATAAAATTAGAATGAAAAATTAAAAAACATTTTACTGACCCATTGATTATTTTAAAATTATATTGTGAGGTTTCAATTATTAAATATTATTTAAGTATAAATAAAAAATATCAATATTTATCATTAAAATTGTATGTAAATGATAATAAAATACACAATGTCGTTTACTTAAGAATCTGATTATCTTTCTTTTTTGGAGAAAGACCAAGATAGAGGTAATAAAAAATGCCTAAGTAAATGATAATTTAATACAGGTAAAATTTGAATCTGCGTTCAAAAAAATTAGAATTTTTAGACTTAAATCAAATAGAAACCAAAGATTTAAACCAAAATCTCAAAGAATTAAATATTATTAATTCCTATCTTGGGGGGCATAAAATTACGATTGAAGCCTTAAAAAAAATTAATTTTGATCCTAAAAAATCATATACTTTAGCAGATATAGCCTGTGGTGGTGGCGATACTCTAAAAGCAATGGCTGTATGGGCTCGTTCTCACAAAATAAAAATTAAATTTATAGGTATAGACCTCAAAAAAGATTGTATTGATTATGCAATAAATCATTGTAAAGGATTCCCTGAAATTAGTTTTATTGTTTCTGATTACAGAGATATAACTCAAAAATTTGATATTATTACTTCAGCTTTGTTTTGTCATCATCTAAAAGATGTAGAGATTATTCATTTTCTAAAATGGTGTCATACCAAATCAAATATTGGTTTTATTATAAACGATCTCCATAGAAATAATTTAGCAAAGTGGAGTATTAAATGGCTTACTTATTTTTTTTCTAAATCTTATCTAGTAAAAAACGATGCACCTCTATCAGTAGAACGTGGTTTTAAGAAAAAAGAATGGGAATATTATTTTAAAATAGCATCCATAAACTCGTATACCATTGCTTGGAAGTGGGCATTTAGATACATTATTATAGCCAAAAAATAAATCTAATAAAAATAAAAAATTACTCTATCAAAGGAGAAAGAGTAATTTTATAAAAAAAATTGATTGCTTTTAAACAGTAAAACTAGCGAAACAATTTGCTTTAAGCCTCAATGTAAAACAAAGGTTGGTCATACTCTACTGGAGTAGCATCTTGAACCAATATTTTGACAATTTTTCCTGAAATTTCTGATTCTATTTCGTTAAATAATTTCATGGCTTCAATAATACAAACAGTAGTTCCTTTGCTCACAGAGTCGCCAACATTGACAAAAGCATCTTCATTAGGCCCAGATGATCTATAAAAAGTACCTATCATCGGTGATTTTATTACTTTATAGTTGCTCTCAGAGGGTGCAGTAGTTGTAGTAGAGGCCAACACTACAGGTGTTGTTTCTACTACTGGTGCAGCCAGTGCCACAGGTGCAGGTGCTACTATGGGTGCAGCTATCATTTGAGTGGCGGCAACAGCTGTTGGTTGGTAAGATTTTTTGGTAGTAATCTTAACATTTTCCATCTCTATGTTTACTTCCTCAAGCCCAGATGTGGCTATAAATTCTAGTATCTCTTGTATTTCTTTAGGTTTCATTGCTAATGTTGTTTAAAATAGTGTTATAGTCAATAATTATTTAACTTTTACTCTTTCTACATATTTTCCTTCCCTGGTATCAATTTTTATCAATTCGTCTTGGTCTACAAACATGGGAACTAATATTTCTGCTCCAGTTTCTAAGACTGCTTTTTTCATGGCATTGGTTGCTGTATTTCCTTTTACGGCTGGTTCTGAGTAGGTTATCATCAAATTGACAAATGCTGGTAACTCGCAAGAAAGTGCTGTTTCGGTTTGTTCGTGGAATTGTATAAGTACAATTTGTCCTTCCTTCATGTATTCATATCCAGTAACGAGTTTCTCATCAATGGTTACTTGATCAAAAGTTTCGTTGTTCATAAATACATAACCAAATTCTTCTTTGTACAGATATTGATATTCTCTTGTAACAACTCTAGCAGTATCTATTTTTTCGCCTGCATTAAAAGTGTGTTCGTAAATTTTTCCATTTTTTAAACTTTTAAATTTAGTGCGTACAAATGCACCGCCTTTGCCTGGTTTAACATGCTGAAAATCAATGATTTGAACCAAATCACCATTGGAATGATTCAAACAAAGCCCCATTCTAAAATCTGCTGTACTTGCCAAAATAGTATTATTTTATGTTTTTGAGTTATTTTTTTTATTAAATATATTTCTACCTTTCTACCAACCTACCACTCTACCAACCTACCATTCTACCATTCTACCATTCTACCAATCTACCAATCTACCAATCTACCATTCTACCATTCTACCAATCAATGGCTATCATAAGCCCACTTTATATACATACTGCCCCAAGTAAACCCACCACCAAATGCAGCCAATATGATATTATCGCCTTTTTTAAATTGTTTTTCAAAATCCCAAAAACACAAAGGCAAAGTACCATTGGTTGTATTTCCGTATTTTTCGATATTTAATGTTACTTTAGATGCACTTACACCCATTCTATCTGCGGTTGCATCAATGATTCTTTTATTTGCTTGATGTGGCACAAGCCACTGCACATCTTCGCCTGTCAAATTATTTCTTTCCATGATATGAGCTGCAATATCGGCCATTCTGGTTACAGCAGTCTTGAATACTGTGGCTCCTTCTTGGTAGATAAAATATTTTTCATGGTTGTCTTTATTATATTCTTGTGGTGCCAAGCGGCTGCCTCCACCTCTGATATTGAGGTATGGTAGACCAGAACCATCAGTTTTCATAGCCATATCTATAATACCATAAGGCGAATTTTCTTCGGCTTCTAATAATACACAACCTGCTCCATCTCCAAAAAGTATACAAGTATTGCGGTCTGTATAATTAACTATACTCGACATTTTATCGCCACCTATGATTATTCCTTTTTTATATCTGCCAGATTCTATAAAATTTGCACCTGTAGAGAGTGCAAACAAAAATCCTGAACAGGCAGCCATTAAATCAAAACTAAACGCATTCTTAGCTCCTACCATATCGCAAATGAGATTTGAGGTAACAGGGCATAAAAAATCTGGAGTGATAGTAGAACAAAGGATAAAGTCTATATCTTCAGGGTTGGTATTTGTTTTTTCGAGCAATTCTCTTACAGCTTTTACAGCCATTGCAGAAGTACCCTGATCATCACCTTTTAATAACCTTCTCTCTTTAATTCCAGTGCGAGATGTAATCCATTCGTCATTGGTTTCCACCATTTTTTCGAGTTCTTGATTGGTAAGAATATATTCTGGAACATATCCACCAACTCCTTTGATTACAGCTCTAATTGGACTCATCTATAAGCTTTTGTATGAATTTAAAAGAAAAATAAAGTTGCAAACTAGCAATAGTTAATGAATTTTTATTTTCCTAAAGATATTTTTATTTGATTTACCAAATCAGCTTTAGCTAAATCAGCAGAAACACGAATCATATTTTTTATAGCCTTTGATGTAGATGCACCATGACCAATAACAATATTGCCATTGATACCTACGATGGGGCTTCCTCCCACATTTTCCCAATTAAAAAGCTCCACAAAATCATCAACAAATCCACGAGATTTCAGAAAAGGATAAATTGATTCACCCATTTTGAGCATCACATTACCAACAAAACCATCACATATAATTACATCACAGGTGTCGTCAAAAACATTGCGACCTTCGATATTCCCTACAAAATTTACTCTTGCATTTTCTTTGATTAAAGAATAAGCACTTTGTGTTGTGGTGTTTCCTTTTCCTTCTTCAGTTCCAAGGCTCATCAAGCCCACTCTTGGAGTGGCTATTCCATATAAATGTTTGGTAACAATAGAACCAATTTCGGCAAATTGTGCCAAAACTTCAGGTTTACATTCAGCATTAGCACCTACATCTAAAGTAATTCTGTAGGAATTACTTTTTTCTTTGGGCAAAAAACCAGCTATACCAGGTCTTAAAACACCCTCAATAGTCTTGAGGATAAAAACTGAACCAACCATCATGGCACCAGTGTTGCCTGCACTCGCAAAAACATCCACTTTTCCTTGAGCAACAGCTCCTATGCCTTTTACAATAGATGATTCTTGTTTTGATCTAATGGCGTTTGTACCATGCTCTTCCATACCTATGACTTCAGGAGCATGTATTACAGGTATGATTGATTCAGATATACCAAAACTTGATAAAGTTGGTTTTATAATCTCTTCTTGACCAATAAGTATAATAGCAATATCACTACCCATCTCTTTACGAGCCTGAATAGCACCTTCAATGGCTACTTTGGGTGCAAAATCTCCACCCATAGCATCTACTGCAATCTTTATCATGGTTTTATATAGCTAAAGCCTTTTCTATTACAACTTTTCCTTTGTAATACATTTTACCTTCGTGCCAATGTGCTTTGTGGAACTCGTGAGGCATACCTGTAGTTGGGCATGTTGCTAATGTAGGCATCGCAGCTTTGTCATGCGTTCTGCGTTTGTCTCTTCTCGTTCTCGAAATCTTATGCTTTGGATGTGCCATTTTATCTTATTTCTTTTTAAAGGACTGCAAATATATCTCTTTTTTTTATAATTATAAATTTTCTTTTAATTTTTTTAATGCTGCCCACCGTGGATCTAAGATGTCTATGTTGTTGTCTTCGGGTTCTGATTCATCACTTACCGAACTGTAAATGAGGATGTTATCGTTATTTTCATCTTCATCAATTCGCTTATAATCTGGATGAATTTTTTTTAATGGAACAGCTAAAATTATAAATTCATATATATATGTTGATAAATCCAAGAATATAGTATCTCTTTTGATTAGAATTATTTCTTCGTTTATCTCCTCATTCCTATCACTAAAATTAAAAGTAAGTTTGTTGTCTGATACTAAATCGTAATCAAATGGCAATAATGTACGATCGCATATCAAGGCTACTTTACCTTTGTTTTTTATATTTACACGCAGCATCAATTCTGTTTTATCAATCAAAACAGTAGATTGGATACTTCCTTTTTGGATAATTTCTTGTTCTATATTTTCAAAAAAACTATCATTAAATGTAAACTCAAATGTATGCTTACCAACAGCTAATGTTGAAATATCTATTTGATAGGGATTTTTTTTGTTCATTTTAAGATGATTAAATATTTTAAAATGTGTACGAATGTGCTACAAAAATGTTGAAAATCAAAGTGTACTTTTATGACTTGTTAGAAAATAATTAGTATAAAAGTTATTTTATATAGTATCAATTAAATGCAATTTTGAATATAGGATAGCCCAAATTGCTATATATTTTCTTAATTTAGCCTTGCCCCAACAAATTTTATTTGATGCATGGAAATCAGAAAAGGGTAAAGTCATTTTAATTAGGTAGAATAGCTTTCTAATCTATTCTACCTAATTAAAGGAATAATATATAAATATTTTTAATAAAAATTACTTTTTCTTAAATTTAGATATTTTGGGCATTTTCTTTTTTTCGGCTTCAAAAGCGTATTTTTCCAATACTTTAAATTCTACTCTTCTATTAAGGGTTCTCCCCTCTTCAGTGTCATTGGAGGCAATTGGTATTTTTTCGCCATATCCTTTTGTTCTAAATCTATTTGCATTTATGCCCCTTTGAGTAAGATATGTAACTACTGCTGTTGCTCGGTCTTCTGATAATTTTTGATTACTCTCTTCAGAACCTACATTATCTGTATGACCATCAATCTCAAAAACCGAGCGTGATTGTTGTTTCATAATATCGGCCACTTTCATCAAACTTTCGTACGATGATTCTAAAATTGTTGCTATATTATAGCCAAACTGTATATTTTCTATCTTCATTACTATACCAGTATCCAAAAATGCTTTCAATTCTACGTTGTATTTAGATTCCAATTTTTCAAACTTTCCTGAGAAATCAAGATTCTCTTTAAAATTAAAATATTCTATGGCTTCGCCCAGTATTTTGTATTTTTTTCCATGTGGTACCGACATCACATAAGCACCAGTTTTGGGGTTAGACGAACAAAAAGCCACTGCTTCATCTTGACTGTTTTTTATAGTAATAACTGCTCTGAGAGGTGCTTTTGTACGGCTATCTAAGCACACGCCACTCAGCAATACTCTTGGTGTTTGATGTAACATTTTGGGCAAATCTATTCTATATATATCCATGTGGTGCAAATCTGAATTGAAACCTGCAGAGTTGAAAAAAGCATGGTCGCCCTCGCTGGCAATACTAAAACCTTTGTCATCAGCTTTGGTATTAACAAAAGGACCCAAATTTTGTGGTTTACTCCAATTTGTCCAACTATCGTCTAAGCGGGTACTCACATATATATCGTGTCCGCCATAGCCAACTTGTCCTTTGGAGCTAAAATAAAGAGTTTTGCCATCAATAGCCAAATAAGGGTAGTCTTCGGCATAAGCTGTATTTATTTTTTTGCCCAAATTGATAGTTTCAGACCAAGATTTTGTGTTTTTATTGTAAAGACTTACATACAAATCCAATTCTCCAATTGTTTTATCATCTTCTTTGGCTATCAACAATACATCACTATTAGCACTTAAAAAGAAATTGGAATGATCGTTTTTATTTTTATAATTAGGAATATCAATAGGAGTAGGAGTAGACCATTCGCCATTTTCATTTTTCTTAGATATAGATACACCCTCACCTGCCTCAGTTCCATCTGGGTTATATCGGTTTCCTACAATCAAAGTTTGGCCATCTGGGCTTATAGAAGCCACAAAATTGTGCCCTTTATTGTTCAAAGGAGCACCAACATTTTTGGCCTCACTCCATTTGCCTGTCAAGCTGTCTTTTTGAGAATACCATATATCTTGATCCGCCTGATTTTCACATTCTTTTACAAAATACATAGATTTGCCATCAGGTGCAATTTTTGGGCTAAATTCAAAACAATCTTTACTGTTTATGTTTTCGCCAATCATTTCTTTTTTATGTTTATGGGTTGTGTCTTCTATCAAATCTGGTTCTATCACATATTGATTGTCATCGTTGGTAATTCCAATACCTTTGATAAGATTCCAATTATTAATTTTTGTATGATCAAGAACTATTTTGAGCCCATAAACAGTGTTTAGAGGAATAAAAGTTGAAAATGATTTAAACTTTACTTTACCTACTTCAGTAAGATTAGTATAAACTAACTTTCTAGAATTATCTTTTAAAATAACGTATATTTCTTTGATAGTACCCACATTGAATATACCGCCAATCAAAATTTGCCTTGCATTGAGAGGCTTTGGGAAACCAACTTCAAAAATATTTTCTTTTTTTGTAGTTTCATAATGTACCAAATAACCTTCAGAATAAGGATCGTGTGGATCATTGAGGTCAGAATTAGGATACACAGAGGGGAGGCCAAGCACATATTCAGAAAAATTATTTTCTAACTGAAATCTGTCGGTGTAACTTATAAGTTTGTCGGCCCAGATGACATCTTGTGCCAGAGTTGAAATCGAAATTGAGAGTGATAAAATTAAAACTGAAAAAAAAACTTTTATAGACATAAGATTAGGTTTCATTATTTGTTTGATTCATTTTTGAGTAAAATTATTAAAATAAAATAAACTAAAAAAATATTATTTAATAATTTGCAAAAATATGTAAATTATGGAAATATTGATAAAAAAAATTACTGATTTAGATAAAAGTAAAAATGAAGAATTTATAAATGAATACAAAAATTCAGAAATATTAGAATTTTATACCTCTGGTACAACTGCATCGCCCAAAAAGGTGGTTTTTACAAAAAAACAACTTCAATTATCGGCTCAAAAAACGATTGATTTATTACAAATTAAAGAAAAAAGTAATTTGCTGCTTTGTCTTAATCCAAATTTTATAGCCTCTAAAATGCAGATTGTCAGGGCAATTGAAGCTGATGCTAATTTAATCATTTCATCGACTTCAGTACCAGATATTTTAGAAATTAATGAAAGAGTAAATTTTGCATCCTATGTTCCTATTCAATTAAATAAAATTTTTAAAGAACCAAAAGGAAAAGATTTTTTAAATAATCATACTTCTATTTTAGTTGGCGGAGCAACCATTGATGATGCACTAATGCAACAAATAAACGCACTGAAAATACCCGTTTATCAAACATTTGGCATGACAGAAACGGCTACTCATATAGCCACTAGGCTTTTGAATGGCGCCTACAAGAGCGAATATTATTTGACTTTACCAAAAACAGAAATTGACTATTGTAGTAATAATTGCCTAAAAATAAAATCAGATGTTACAAATAATCAATGGATAGAAACGACTGATGTAGTTAAAATAATAGATAAAAATAAATTTTATTGGCTTGGCAGAAACGATTTTGTTATCAATTCAGGTGGCATCAAAATATATTGTGAATCGTTAGAAAATACTATAAATTCAATATTTAAAAAAAATAATATTTTTACAAGTTTTATATTATCATCCATTCCTGATCAATTATTGGGCGAAATGCTAGTGTTGGTTTTAGAAAAAAAAGATTATTTAGATGACAACATTTTATTACTAAAATTACTCAAAAATGAACTTAATAAATATGAATGTCCAAAAAAAATCATATACATTGATTTATTTCCAATCAATGAAAATGGAAAAGTAATGCGTAATAAAATCAAAGAAATGATTTTGTAAAAGCCCCCTTGATTGGTATAATATAAATCGAAGAATCTGATTTTTGTAAATCAAATTTATTGGTGCATATTTTATAGTCAAAATGAATGTTTTTAAATTTTTGAGTATAATATTTATACACAAAAAAAGACTTATTTTGATACACAAACAGAATATTTTGTTTGTGGATGATTTCTAAATTCTCGAAATTTGATTCTTCGTTTACATAACTATTCCAACGATTATTTAAAATATGAAATTGCATTTTAGATGGATTTTTTATGGTGTTGCTATCTACAAATGACTGCCTACTGTGGCCAATAAACTTGTCAATAGCATATCCTTTGTTGATAGCATAAATGGTAATATTATTTTGATTTTTGGTTTCTATAATTCTATAAGTTAAACTAATCATTAAAGCGATAAAAGTAATACTAAAAGTAATAAAATATTGAAATTTATAAAATGTAATCCATACAAAGAAAAGTAATATAAGTATATAAATATGCCAAGTATTTAATACAGATATACTCAATCCTTCCCAAACTGAAAAAGGCAAATCTTCAATAAAAATAATGAGATTATTGAGCAAAAAAACTGTTTTTTCGATACAAAACCCCAATATTTTTGCCACTCCATCAAAGTAGGATAAAAACACAAAAGACAAACCTACCCACATGATTCCTAAAGCAGCTGGTATTACAACTAGATTAGAAATAAGAAAATAAGTAGGAAACTGATGAAAATATAAAATTCCCAAAGGGAAAGTAGCCACTTGAGCCGCCAAAGAAATACAACTAATGGCCCAAGTCCAATCTATAATAAAGTGTAAAGATTTGTTTACAAATTCGTATTTACTTACGTTTATTTCCAACTCTTCGGTATTGATGAGTTCGTATATTTTGGGTTGTATATACACAATGCCAAGCACTGCCAAGTAAGAAAGCTGAAAACCAACCTCCAAAATCATATAAGGATTAAACAACAATAAAAATAAACAAGAAGCCGCCAAAGTATTATAAATATTTGATTTGCGGTGCATGGCTTCGGCCAAAATAATAAAAGAAAACATGGTTACAGATCGTAAAATAGAAGGACATAGACCTGTAACTAAGGCATAAAACCACAAAGCAGTGAGTAAAAACACTGCTTTTAATACTGAACCATGTTTAAATTTTTTGCTCCAAAAACACAATAAAAGTAATATTTCATAAATAATTCCTACATGTAACCCAGATACAGCCAACACGTGCATAGTACCTGTATTGGCATAGGCCTGCATGATTTCCCAATCCAAAGTGCCTTTGATACCTAAAATCAAAGCAGAGGCTACTTTTTGTTCACGGTCGGATTTTATGTAACTTTTAAATAGTTTTTCGGCCCATGATCGTATGTTGATGGCCACTAAAATAAGTTGATTTCGTGGTTGATTACCAATAATAATGAGGTCGTTGAAAGAGCAAAACTTTTGATTGTATATTTGATGAAAAGAATAAAAGTTCTTTAAATTAAACTCTCCAGGATTTTTGGGATGTGTAGTTGTGTCTGGCTTACCTTTAAAAAGTATAATGTCTCCATATTTTGGTTTTGTATTTATTTTATCTTTATAAATATAGGTCAGAACCTTTCCTGTGGCAGTTTGCCAACCATTTTTTGTAAAAATTTGGGTTACTAGAAGTGTATATTTATATGTTTTTTCCTTTTCTTCTGGTTCGTTGTCTATAATTCCTTTGTAATAATTGATGGTTTCTTTGGTATTATTTATATGAAGTGGATCAAATTTCTCTGTCTTTAATTTTACTGCAATCACAAAAATAATTGACAAAACAGTAATGCCTAAAAATGATTGAAGTGTTCTAAATTTTTTTGAAAAAAAATAGAAAATTATCAGAATAAATACGATGTAATATAAGTAAAATATATTAAAAAAACGTATTACATTTAAGTTATAAATTGAAAAAAGTATACTTACTATGGCCACTAGGGCATATCTTATAAAGGGTGCAGCCCTAAAAATCATTCTCTTAAAAGTAGAACTTTTGTGGTGTAAATATGGGTATTGGATCTTGCAACCAATAGATAAATTCCTGAGCTAAAATTAGTAACATTCATAGTATACTGATTAGAACTTTGGTAAGATTGGTTGCTAATTTCAACTTTTTGACCCAACATATCCATTAGTTCAAAAGTAAAATTTGTCGTGTCGATGGTTTGTATGAAAGCAACTAAATTGCTGTTTTTGTTATCATATTTTGCCTTTAGTGGATGAGTCCCATCTTGGCTTTTAGTGTTCAAATCAGTAATTAATGGAGGAATGTTTACACTAAAATTATCTAAATAAATATCTGATTTTCCTTTTGAAAAAGTTTCTATTTCGAGTTTTATATGTTTTAAATTTTGGGAACCCAACAACGTGATGGTGTGCAATTTGAAAGTATCTGCACTTGTAAGATTATTACCAAAAATTGATTTTAAAAAAGTTTTTGGTTTTTTGCAACCATTATATAAACTAATAACTACACTATCTGTTTTGGTAATATTAGGATATTTTAGCATAAAAGTAATTGTTACTACTGGATTGATTTGATTCGTAGTAGGGAGTGCAAAAAAGGGTGTTTTCAAGATATTTGAGATGCCAGTTGTTGAAATATTTGCACAATTAATAAAAATATTGTCAGCGGATTTGTTCCATTGCAAAAGACTGGTGTTTTGTTCCCATCCTAGGTCGCTTAATTTGTTGAACCCACTAAAATCTGATTGAAATGGGAGTTGTTTTATATCAAATTGATTTTGTCCAGGCGATGTTGTGAGGGCAGCTCTTCGTGGAGAGTTTACGAGGGCTGTTCTCATTCTCTGTTTTTGGTCGTTTGTAAATATATTCATACATATATCTCGAGAATAATCCAAATAGTTTTCGATCATGGCAACAGTTTGCTTATTGTTGCAATTGGTAATTCTTTGAGAGCAATCGCCATAGTTTGGATCTAAAACAGTGGGTGTATCAGAGCAATGGTCGTCTCCACAGTCTTGATCTCCCCAAGTGTGGAGTAGACCAAGCCAGTGTCCAATTTCATGGGTTGTTGTGCGTCCATATTTATAATTACCAGTATTGGCAGTACCCATTTGGTCGCCAAAAGCACGTGAAGAAATAATTATTCCATCTTTTTTTTCAAAAAAAGTTTCATCTTGTAAGCCAATTAAGCCAGAGCCTTCAGGGAACTGAGCACCACCTAGATATTTTGAAGTAAGCGAACAAACCCATATATTTAGGTATTGGTTGGTTGGAAAATAGTCAATTGATTTAATTAAATTTTCGTCATCGAATATGTGTAAATTATCTCTCATGTAGTAACTTCTAGTAATCCCATCAAAAGGCATACAATTGGTGTCTGTGTAGGCCAAATGAAATTCGATTTCTGTGTCTGCCCCAACTGGATTTGTGTTATATCCTCTGGTGTTAATTTTTCGTCTAAAATCCTCGTTTAATACCCTAATTTGTGATTCAATTTGTGCTTTTGAAATGTTATTTCCTACTCCAACAGCATTATTTTGTTGATTATGAATGACGTGAACTACCACAGGAATTTTGATAATACCTGTTGAGGCAGAAAGCCTTTGAGAAGAATGTTGTTTTGGAACACCAGTACCTGATTTTACTTTTGGTGGCATATAACACCTAATTAGTGAGTCATCTTGAGCAAAACTAACCAAAGTGGCAAAAATAAAAATCAGATATTTATATACTTTCATGCTCGTAAATATAAAAAAAATAATTAAAACGAAAAGCCCTAAATAAATTAAAATTACTTAGGGCTTAATATCAATGTATGATAAATTACTCGGCTACAACAGCAGCAACAGGAGATGTAGTAAATTGTTTTTTCAATTCTTCTATATCTACATTTTTTATCAATGGTTTTTTGCTATATTTTTTAAGACCAGCAGCACGCAAATCCCAAACTTTTAATCTATTTAATTTTCTTTGTGTAAATGACATATCTTTTTGACTTTAAATCGAAATGCAAAATTAACTTTTTTTCAGTTATCAACAAATTTTTATAAAATATTTTTTATAAATTGATGTATCGTTTTGTCTAAACTCAAATCAGAGTTTTCTAAATTTTTGACAAAAGCTGTACCTATAATGGCTCCATTGGCGTATTGGCAGGCTTTATTGAAACTATTTTTATCTTTTATTCCAAATCCTATTACTTTAGGATTTTTTAATTTTAGTGCTTCTACTTTTTCAAAATATGCTAATTGAGAATCAGAAGTTCCTTCTTTGGTACCTGTTGTACTTGCCGATGATACCATATAAATGAAGCCATCAGTATTTTGGTCTATCATACGAATACGATCATCTGAGGTTTGGGGAGTGATTAAAAAAATATTTTTTAGATTATATTTTTCAAAGATTGATTTATATTCATCAAGATATTCTTGAAGTGGCAAATCAGGTAAAATAACGCCATCTATGCCAATTTCAGATGCTTTTCGAGCAAAATTTTCGATACCATATTGCATTACTGGGTTAATGTAACCCATCAAAATCAGTGGAATATGTATTGATTTTCTTACGTTTTTTATTTGTTCAAATAGTACAGGAATTGTCATACCATTATGAATAGCAGCCATACTACTGGCCTGAATTACAGGCCCATCGGCCAAAGGATCAGAAAAAGGCATCCCTATTTCTACAAAATCAACCCCAGAACTTTGCAAAGATTCTAAAGTAGGCATGGTATCGCCCAGATTTGGGTAGCCAGCCGTGAAATAAATGGAAAGTATATTTTTGTTTTTTATTTTAAACAATTCATTGAGTCTGTTTGCCATTAAATGCTTATTTTTGGTGCAAATTAATAGATTTATTATTGATTTAACAATTTCAATCACTACATAAGTGCGTTTTGATTTTAAAATGTTTTAAAAAAAAGATTTAAAAATAAATTTATTATTTTATTAATTTATATTTTAATGATATATTATTACAATTTGAGGTAATATTTATATTAATTGTAGTTTTTTTGTGATATTAAGAGTTTTAGTATTTTATTTACCTTTTTTACTCGCTTTAGCAGTCAAATCCAATGCAACATTATCGTTTGGAGTTGCTTGGGTGGGGTGTATTCTAATTTTATTTTTTTCGATGAGCAGGTTTATGATAGGCAGCCCAACTGTACTACTCAAGCCCATGAGGCCCATGGTTACAACTAATTTTATTTTTTCTACCTATATGAGTTTGAGCTCAATTTTCTATTTTTTGGATATTAATGGATATTATTTTTTTACAGAAAAAGAGTTTTTTGTGCCAGACCTCAAAATGATTGAATTGGCTGTAGAAGCTCAAATTGTATATTGTTTGGCACAAGCCAGCTATGCTACTGGACTTGTTCTAGGCTATAGACATGAGGTATATTCTCCGTATATTGTAACCTCTACAAATATGTCTAAACTTACCATTAAATTTACTTTTGGGTTATTTGTTTTAGGATTTTTAGCTAAACTAATACCAGGAATGTCGCAATTTTCGGTGCTATTTTTGCAACTTTCGCTGGTGGCATCTACCCTCAGCTTGACCCTAGCTGTTGTCGAACGCAAAACAATTATTATTATCATTACATTAGGATTATTTTTATCAAATCAGGTAAACGCCTTATTATCAGGGTGGAAAGAATCTGTGATTGTGCCTTTTTTACTCTTGGGCATAAATTTATTTCCATTTTATAAAAAATTAATTGCCATAGGTTTACCAATATTGATGGTTACGATTTTTTATTTTATACCTACTTTCAACGAAACAATAAGAGCAAATGCTTGGAGTGGCGAAACCACAAGTGAGGTAGCAGCACAACTAGCTTTAGAAAAATTAAAAAATAGAGACGAAGAAGAGATGGATAAAACAAACTGGAGTTTTCTTACCAATCGATTGTCAGAGATTGGTATGCTTTGTATCTATATTGCTGAAGTTCCAAGTCGTATAGATTACTATGGATTTGAAATCATTGGACAAGGTTTTATGAATATTGTACCTCGATTTTTTTATCCAAACAAACCAATTATCGAAAGTTTGGTAATGGAACGAGTAGTAAATATAGGTGTGGTAGATGCTTCATCGATTGTTTCGGCAAAGCCACAAACGGTAGCCGATGCCTATATTACTGGCGGATATTTTGCTATTGTATGTGTCTTTATTGCTATTGGCCTAATTATTTCTTGGTGTTCTAATAAATCAGAATATTTGTTTGGGGGTTATACTTATGGTGCAGCCTTGATATATACAGGATTGTTTCAAATATTTTGGCGAGGCAATTGCTTTGAATTTTTGTTTAATTCCATATTTTGGGGTATATTTACTATGTATGGATTACATAAACTAGGTAAGAAATTAGGAATTATAAAAGAAATAAATACTTAAACATGAAATATTTAATTGCTTCTATTTTTATTGCAAATATTGTACTTGCACAGAGTGTATTTGTGCCATTAAATACTGATTATCTTCATTTTTTGGATAGATATGAAGTAAGATATGGGAAATTTGCTCCAAATATAAATACTACTTTTAAGTCTATTTTGAGAAAAGATATAGCCTTTTTTGCAGATAGTGTTCAAAACGCTGCAATACCACTCTCAGAGGTAGATAAATTTAATTTATTGTACTTAAAAAACGATAACCCAGAATTTTTTAATGATTCATTAAATGTTGGTATTAGTAAGAATAATACAATAAAACATCTTTATAAATATCAAAATACTATGTTTAGGGTTTCTGAAAAATATTTTGAACTACAAGTAAACCCAGTTACTAATTTTGAACAAAGATTAGACAATAAATCTTACTTTTTGAGTTTAAATACAAGAGGTATAGAATTGCGTGGGAGCATTGGCAAAAAGATAGGATTTTATAGTTATCTTACTGATAATCAAGCCTTTGTGCCAGAATATGTGCAACAACGAAACGACAGCATAGGCTCTCAGGTAGGAAATGGATTTGTGGGAGAAAACTTTACTAAAATATTTAAAAAAAATGGCTACGATTTCTTCAATTCTCGTGGATATATTACATTTAATTTAATCAAACAAATACATGTGCAGTTTGGCCACGACAAAAATTTTATTGGCAATGGCTACCGTTCGCTTTTCTTGTCAGATTATGCTGGCAAATATATGTTTCTGAAATTTACAACCCATGTTTGGAAACTACACTACACCAATCTGTTTGCCGAACTTACTGGAGATGTAGTAAATGCTAATAAAATAAATCCACGTAAATATGTTGCTATGCACCATTTGAGTATGAATATAAGAAAAAATATACAAATTGGTTTGTTTGAAAGTATCATTTTTAATAGAGATAGCTCTGGAAATCCTGGATTTGAACTCAATTATTTAAACCCTGTCATTTTTTACAGAGAACTAGAATCTTACTTGGGTAGCAAAGACAAAACATCGGTAGGCATGGATTTGAAATGGAATTTTGCCAATCATTTTTCGCTATATGGCCAGTTTTCATTACATGAATTTAAGTTAAAAGAAATTGTAAAATCCTCTGGCTGGTGGGCCAACAAATATGCTTGGCAAATTGGCTTCAAGTATATAGATGCTTTTGGATTAAAAAATATGGATTTGCAACTAGAGCATAACTATGTGCGGCCATTTGTGTATGCCGACAAAAGTGCTGCCACAGCTTATACCAACTATAATCAGGCTTTGGCTCATCCCATGGGGGCTAACTTTTATGAATTTTTGGGTATTGCTAGGTACCAGCCCCTAAATCGACTTTCTTTTACTGCAAAGTTGTTTTACATCGTGCAAGGCAGGGATGGAGCTAATCAAAATTTTGGTGGCGATATTAGCAAATCTTACACTACTCGCACCAAAGAATATCAAAATTTTGTAGGACAGGGCGTGGCTTCAAAAATATTGTTTTTGAGTTTCAATGCTAGTTTTATGCTCAAGCATAATTTGTTTTTGGATTTTAGACAAACTATTAGAAACGAAAGCGTAGCCGATAATTTACCAAACAATGATTGGTTTACAACTTTTGGATTACGATTAAATGTAACCCAAAGGTTGCACGAGTTTTGAAAAATAGAATATACAAAAAGTGCTTAGGAATATTACCTAAGCACGTTTAATAATAATTGTTATATAGATTTAAAGCTCATTACTTTTTTTTAAAACTAAAGTAATATTTTATTATTAAAAACTGAAACTTTTATAACATTCGTTCATTCGTGGCATATCTTGCTTTGTTATTAGCATAGTTTTACATTAAAAATTTTAAATTATATTGAACCAAAAAACAAATATTTCAATTTTATTTTAAACTCCTCTTTTAATTTCTCCCCAAGTGGAAGAAAAATTATAGAAATGTAATTTTAATTTTTCGGTTAGATATAAAACAGTAATTAATATATTTTATTTTTTTAACTACTGTTTTAGTTAATTTATTATTGACATTCTACTTTTCTATAAGTTACCCTTCTGATATAATCCAGGGCAAACGCATTTAAGATAATTAATTATTTTAAATGCAATTATTACTTAATTTAAACCCATAAGTATTTCCCTTTCTGTAGAATTTAACAATGCTTTAAACCTTCTTTTTTTGATAGAACCCT
>JAAFIH010000017.1 GCA_013297755.1 Cytophagales bacterium | reverse complement strand
CATCTAAAGTCTATCAAAAAAATAAGATACAACCATACCGAAAGTGTAATTACTGAAATCAATAAACAAACCCAAGAGCTTTTGAAAAAAATGAAATTATCTATTACCTAAACTTTTAGGGTTTGAGATTAAACTTATAATCAATATTTTTTTCATAATAGAAGTTGTTTTTACAAATTTAATTATAAAATTTTTCATTTTAAGAATTAAATAAAAAAAGGTTTCTGTTTTATCAACAGAAACCTTTTTAAGAATATAAATCAATGTCGTTTAATTAATAATTCAATTATATTGAACAGAAAAACAAATAGTACAAGTTTATTTTAAACCTACCTTTTATCTTCTCCCCAAATGGGAGAAAAATTAAAGGTAGGTAATTTTATTTTTTCGGTTTGATATAATATTATCCTTTGGAATATGATAATATTAATAGCAATAATAAAATGCTTATGTAAACGACATTGTCATTCAAATATCAGAAAACTATTTAATCCATTTCAGAAATATATGCCCACCTTCTGTAAGCATGGCAGTAATAAACCAAATAATGAAAATAGTTGGTATTACGATGGATAAAATCAAACTTTTGACTTCATATTTTAGGTGCATAAACTCTGCAACAATATAAAATGCTTTTACTATTGTAAGAGTTACGAATATGACAATAACCAATACTTTGCCCATACCTAGTGGCCCTTTGGTAAATGCTATCAAAAACTCAAAAGCAGTAATGGCAAGCAAAATATAAAATACTTTCCAAATGTTTTTTCTTGTTTCTACAGAATGTGCATCAGTTTCTGGTACAAATTGAGCTGTGTGTCCGTGTGAGTGATCCATTTTTTAAAATTTTAATTGTTATATAATGTGTTTTTAAAATAATAATTAGTACTAAACTAAGTAGAAAAATGTAAATACAAATACCCATACTAAGTCTACAAAATGCCAGTATAAACCTACTTTTTCTACCATTTCATAATGTCCTCGCAGTTGGTATGTTCCCATGACAGTATTATAATAAATGATTATATTTAAAATTACACCAGAAAGTACATGAGTACCATGAAAACCAGTGATAAAAAAGAACAAATCTGCAAATGCAGGTGGGCCGTAAGGATTGTCTTTGAGATTGGCATGCCATCCATCTACACCTTCTATAAAAATTGTCCATTCCCAAGCTTGTGATGCCAAAAAGCAAAAACCGCCAAAAATTGTCCAAAGCATCCATTTTTCAACAGCTTTTTGGTCCATTCTGTGACCAGCTTCTACGGCAAGTACCATCGTTACAGAACTCATAATGAGAATAAATGTCATTAGTCCCACAAATGCAAGTGGGGCATCTACTCCATGTAAAAAAGGAAAGTGGGTAAATACTTTCTCTGGTATGGGCCAATAGTTGCCTGAAAGCACAAAATTTTCGATGGTGCCATCGTAAGCTGGGAAACTAAAACGAATCAAACCATAAGTTATCAACAATGCAGAAAATGTAAATGCATCTGAAACTAAGAAAAACCACATCATAAGTTTTCCATAGCTTGATTTCATTGGTTCGGCATTGCCAAGCCAAATGTCTTGAGAGGGGGATAATACTGTAGCGGTTGCTGCCATTTTGTTGTTTTAAATTATTGTTTTTATTAATTGTGCAAATTTAACGGTTCAATATTAAGAAAAAAAATAAATATAGCCAAAGTCCATCTAAAAAATGCCAAAAAGTTGTGCATATTTCTATCCACAACATCCTTTTTGAGTGAATTTGGTCATAAAATACCATTTTTAAAACTATCAAAAGAAAAATTACTCCTGCTATAATGTGTGCTCCATGCAGCCCACTAAGCAAATACACAAACGAACCAGCGGGATTGCCCACCAAAAAAACCTTACTTTCGACTAAGGCTATCCAACCATAAAATTGTAATACTAAAAATGAAATGCCTAATATGACGGTAGCAATGATGCCAATCTTTAGTTCTTTGAAATTATCTTTTTTGGCTTGCAAATAACTGTAGTGCATTGTTGCACTACTTACCAACAATAAAATAGTGTTGTACCAAAATAAGTTTGGCAAATCAAATTCTAGCCAGTTGCCCTCTGAGCGTCTTACTATAAATGCACTTGTGAGAGATGCAAAAACCATCACTATACTTACTATAAAAAGCCAAGTGGCAAATTTGAGTGGGTTCATCCCTAGTGGTCTGAAAGTACTAACTTCATCTTGTGGGCTACTCAATGGTATTGTATTCATATTCTGTCTGCTATAAGTGCTATTTGCACGATTGGTAAATAAATAAAACTTCCAAACATTAACATTTTTGCAGCCCTATCTGTTTTGGTTTTTAGCAAATAAATGGCTTGGCATGAAAATAAAATGCCAGCTATAGTGATTACAATGCCTGAAATAAGACCAGCATACCCCATTTTCATAGGCAAAAGACCTATGGGAATCATAAATAAGGTATAAATCAATATTTGAGTGGCACTTTGGGTAGATTTACCAGATTTGGTGGGTAGCATTTTAAATCCAGCTTTGTTGTAGTCTGTATCCAAAACCCAAGCTATGGCCCAAAAATGAGGAAATTGCCAAATAAATTGTATTCCAAAAAGAATCCAAGCCTCTAAATGCAAATTGTTGGCATAAGCTGCCCATCCAATCAGTGGTGGCATAGCACCAGGAAATGCACCTATCAGTACCGAAAATGGAGAAACTTTTTTCATGGGTGTATAAGCAAAAGCATACAACAACACTGATATAAAAGTAAGAAAAGCCGTAAGTGGATTTGTTTTTGTTAATAAAACCAAAAATCCTGTGGATAGCAATATAAAACAAAATCCCAAAGCCTCGTTGATGCTTAATATTTCGTTGGGCAATGGCCTTGATGTAGTTCGTTTCATCAACCCATCAGAATCTTTTTCTATGATTTGATTTAGAATATTGGCAGCACCTGTCATTACAAAACCACCAAAAAGTAAACCCAACAGATTGAGATAATCTACAACGCCTTTGGCAGCAAAAGCATAACCAAAACCAGCCGAAATAACAACTGTAAGCGTTAATCTGGGTTTTAGCAATGCTACATAAGCCTTACTTTTGATAGCAAAACTCGAACTTGGACTGGGGGGGGTTACTACATTCACAAGGCAAATTTAGTAAATTGCGTTTGATTTTATAATAAAAAATGTAAAATATTGAGAGAATTAATAAACTGAAACACTAAAAGTATAATTTCATAAGTTTCCATTCATTTGAACTCAATCATGAAGAAGTTTTTGATACCTAAAAGGAGGTTTTTAGACCTCTCCAAAACCTCCTTTGTGATATAAACCAAGCCTTAATTCAAACCAATCTGCCTCATGTTTTTAATAAATAACCAATTTTGCCCATCTGAGTTGATTGCCACCCAAGATTTGAACTTGATAAATGCCTGGTGTAATATCATCTACTTCAAAAGTGGCCGAATGAAAACCATAATTATAATTCAAAGATTGTGTTTTGATAATTTCGCCTTTCAAGCTAAATAATTTTGCAATATAGCTTGATTTTGAAGATGCTTTAAGTTTTACTTCAAATTGTCCTTGCGATGGATTTGGCAAAATACTAACATCTTCATTGGTAATTTTGGCGGATTTTTTGCCTAACATTGATACATCTAAGTCTTCAGCCAATCGTGAAACTTGTCGCCACCCTGGCACAGATACTACAAATATATCTGATTGTGATTGACATTCGTTATCATAAGTATTGATAACCGAAAATTTACCATTAAAATAATTAAGAATACGCTTTGTATTAGCACCTGAAATAAACCTACCATCTACAAACCATTGATACGAAACAGCATCACTGGCCACCAAAGAGGAATCTTCTTCTGTATAATCTGTAGTAATGGTGGCTTTATCGCCTTTGGGTGCTATATAATTGTAGTTGGCAGCCTGACATTTGATATTATTATTGACAATCACTGAATAAATGCCATTTCCAAATAAATTGTAGCTTGATGTTGTCGTATTGATACCAGTAATTTTTTTGCCATCTACCAACCATTGGTAAGATTTGTGAGATGTATCAGGCACTACTTGTAGCGTAGATTCTCCAAAAACACAATTACCAGATAGATTGGCAACGATGATTGGTTTATCATAAAATTGTAGTTGCATACCTGTACTTGTAGTGAAACCAGTGAGGGTTTCTATGCCACAATTTCCAGAAACTTCTACAAAATACTGACGATTAGCAAAATTTACTTTATCTACATTGGTTACAGTAAGTGTTTCTGGCTTGTTTAGATCAAAAGAGTAATTGTTGTTAGAAGTAAGTATGGGTGTAGCACTGTTTGTACCTATTTTTTCGTACCAAGTATAGGCCATGTTTACGCCTATAGCTGTAACACTAAGTTTGACTACATCTGAGGTAGTATTGCAAATGGGTACTTGGGTCGTTTGTATGTTTATAATTGGCGATGTACTTGTAACTATAGTAATAGTAGCTACTTTTGATGTCAAAGTAGTAGAAATATTGCCACAACTCTCAATAGCTACTAGCCTGTATTGGTAGCCATCCAAAAATCCTTTGGGGGTTCTTATTTCTAATTCGTTGGTTGTAAAACCACGATATAAGTTTACACCAATGGCAGTAATATTACTAAAAGAATTTTCGTTGGGTGCTTTGGCTTGCCATTGGTATGCTACAATATTACCTACAAAAGTAGCATCCATGATGATGCCATTGTCTGGGCAAGTAGGAGAGGGGTTGGTGGGATGACGTACAATACGACCAGCAGGCACTATACTGATAGACAATGGATTACCCAAAATTGTAGTACCACAAATCGTATTTATAAACTGAGCTCTAAATAGAGCCACTCCTAGGGTGGTAGTTATATTAGTTGCAATTAGTATATTGGTATTTGTACCTGAAAATGTTGCATTGTCTGACATATTAAACCAACTAATACCAGCATCAGTAGATTTTTGCCATTGAATAGTTGTAGTATTTTCTGATTGATATGCCAAAGTAGCCCTAGCTCCAATACAAGCACTTGTAGTAGTAGTTGGTGGATTGATTACTACCAAAGGCGATGGACAAGTATTGACAACTCCAGTGATAGAAATAAGATTGCCACTCGTTACTTCAAAGCCTAGACCACAATAAGAAGCCACTGCAAATAAGGTTGCTCCTGTGAGATTTGTAGAATTGATGGTAACAATAAAATTTATAGTTCCTAATGGAGGTCTTCCAAATGGAATTTCTGCATTTAGTGGACTTACGTTTCCATTTATTCGAGCAAACCAACTAAAATTAATAGGTGGTAATGAGTTTTGAGGGTTATAATTTATACTAACTGGAATAGGAGTGTTGATATTGATAGGATTTTCGATGCCAGTAATTGTGAAATCTGATGCTGTTAATTGTGGACATGGAGAATTTTTCTCTAAAGCAAAACTGAAACCACTTATGGTAGTATTACAACTATTTATTATTCTTCCTCTAAAAGCGTATCCACCAAAACTAGATGGTATATTTGTAAAATTTAGTTCTACAAAATAATTACCTGTGGCAGTGCTTGATAATGATTTGCTGAAAACATTAGATACGATGGTAGTTATCGTACTAGTACTATTTAAAATATTTTCAGTTAATGGAAAAAAAGTACTTCCACCATTTGTAGAATACTCCATTTTTAGTTCACTTGGTTTAGAACCATTATAAAAATCTTTGTAAGAAACAGAACCATTTTCATTAAAAAGTATTACTTCAATTTGATTATTTATTTTAATAAATTTGCCATTACACGGAAAATTATTTTTAAACACTGTTAAACCTGAAACTGAGTTTGTAGCTACTATATCCATGCCGCCATCGCCATTCATATCTGCGGCAATCAAATCTGTAAGAGCCTCGCCAGTGAGGGTTTGGTAAGAAACATCAAAACTATTGCCTGCATTGTTGGTCAGATAAACCATTACACTTTGTTCGGTTGCTGGGTTATTTGCCAAAGCCACAAAATCTATAAACCCATCTCCATTGAAATCTGAGGAGGTTAGGGATTGGTAGTCTAAATTATTAGGCAAATCATTTGAAATTGACTGACCATTTAAAAAAGAATAAGGTGGACTATTGATGCCATACTTAAATACAAATTCTTCGTTAGTATTATTATTATTATTATTCTCATGCAAAGCCACAAAATCTAAATTACCATCATTGTTGATATCAGTAAAAAAAGCTCCTACATTGATGCCGGGTGGGGTGTAATTTATTTGACTTTGAAATCCATTAAAATCTCCACTTTCAATAATACCATCTGAATCACTATTTATACTAAAATAAGCATTATTGGTTTCAAAACTACTTATATCAGCTTTTCCATCAGCATTTATATCAATTATTCTTGCATTATCTAGCGCAGCATCAAAACCAGATAGATTGATAGGTGAACCATAATTTGAAAAAGGAGTTTTCAAATAAATAGCTTTACCATTTTGGGTTTCAATAAATATATCCTGCAAACCATCGCCATTGAAATCTCCAAAATCAAAATCAACTATTTGACTATTATTACCATTATCAAAAATTGTAGTACCACCACCAACAACTTTTAATGAATTCCTCTCAATATACACCACCTCTTCAACCCCATCGCCATTAGTATCATATCTTTTAAAGTCTGAAGGGTCAATATTTGACAAAATAGTACGCATAGGACTAAGAAGTAAGGCATTGTTAGGGCTTGAAATTGAATTTGCGACAGAAAGATTTCTATCAAAATCATGCAATAACAAAGAAGGAATCCCTGATAAAGTATTTGGAATAGCTACACTTAACCCATAAGTATTGCCAGCCAAAGTAAACATATCAAAACTACTGCCAGACAGGCTTGTGCCACCTGCAAAAATATTGGTAGGTTGAAAATACCATTTGGCAGAATAATTTTTTCTACTTGGATTAGTAACAGTAATATATGGTGCAAAAAGACCTTTGTTGGTTGGTGGCGAAAATGTGAGTGTAGTAGTTGGACCTAATATTATATTAGAAGGATTAAGGGTAATTCCCCCATAATTTATTTTTGTACTTAAATCTATATTTTGCCCAACAATTGTAATCAACCCATTTGTATTTAATCCTAACATAGTGATAATAAAGGGTGGGAAAATAGGTGGAGGTGGATTTACAACATTTATACTATTTTCAAATTTTATACCTCCTATTGTGCCAGGATAATATAAAGTAGGAATGACAGTTTGTCCAGGGGTTAAATTACCAGGAAATGTAACATTCATTGTGCCATTGCCATTGTATAAAAAAGGTATATTTAGATAATTTAAATTTTCACCTACTACACTAATTTCTATGCTTGAAACCAAATCTAAATCGTTGCCTTTAAACAAAACTATTTCGTTACTTGAAACACCATTATCAAATAATTCAGGTGTTGGGCAGGAAAGTACAGTAATAATAGCAAATGGAGATGGATCCTCAATATTTGTTTTCAAACTTCCTGTAAGTTTCCAACTATTGTTTGCACCAGCTGATGTAATATTTGGAATTTCAAATTGAGAATATCCAACAAATGTTTTTAAATTAATCTCTACATTACCAATTAAAATAATAGGATCCAATTCAAACCCTGTTATTGTAAAAATACTACCTTGTAAATTACCACAACTAGGTAACCCTACTAAACCATAATTTGGTTCACTTAAATTGCCCACGCCAGTAATTGTTCGCCCAAACCCCAAACTTGTTACAAAAATACAACTTATGAGTAATAGTTTTTTCATTTTAAATGTAATAATATATGTAGTTATATTCTAAAATAATCACTAAAGTAATCAAAAAAATGATAATCAAATGTTTTTTTTTTAGATTAGTAATAAAATATTGTAAATAGACCGTGAAAACACGCTTTTTGTTATTTTTTTTGATTTTGAAAAATTGTAAGTATTCGCCAAAAGTTGTGTTCAAACACATAGCTTTGGTATCTTGTAGGAGCAAAGCACGTAGGGGTTGGTAGAAGTTCCACTTTTCAAAAAAGTGGAACTTCAGGGAAAGCCCCCTGAAAGTACTTCTGTTCGATGCACAGAACCCCTGAAAGTACTTCTGTTCGATGCACAGAACCCCGAAGAGGGCTTTTGATAGTAAGCCCCCAAACCCCCGAAGGGGGCTTTTGCTAACTCATGAATTTTATGATAAAGATACCTTTGTTTGGAGCGATGGTATATTTGTAAACGTAGAAGTTTCACTTTTTAAAAAATCGGTAAATAAACCTATAAGGTTTTTAAAACCTTATAGGTTTGTAGTTAAAAAAAAGAAATCATCGCTCCAAGCGATAGAATCTTTAAAAAATCAAACGCAGACAGGGTTCAAAACCCTGTCTGCGTTCGCAAACCTATAAGGTTTTTAAAACCTTATAGGTTTGTAGTTAAAAAAAAGAAATCATCGCTCCAAGCGATAGAATCTTTAAAAAATCAAACGCAGACAGGGTTCAAAACCCTGTCTGCGTTCGCAAACCTATAAGGTTTTTAAAACCTTATAGGTTTGTAGTTAAAAAAAAGAAATCATCGCTCCAAGCGATAGAATCTTTAAAAAATCAAACGCAGACAGGGTTCAAAACCCTGTCTGCGTTCGCAAACCTATAAGGTTTTTAAAACCTTATAGGTTTGTAGTTTAAAAAAAGAAATCATCGCTCCAAGCGACAGAATCTTTAAAAAATCAAACGCAGACAGGGTTCAAAACCCTGTCTGCGTTCGCATCCTTTGTTACCTATTCAACCACTACTTTTACACTCGATTTATCCACATATACAATATATGTTCCTGTTGAAATACCCGAAACAAATAGTTTGTTTTCATTGGTAGTTTTGGTTTGCACCAATTTTCCATCGAGGGTGTAAATCATTATTTTGCCTAGTGGCATAGATGCCGAAATTGTAAAACTACCTTTACTTGGATTGGGGAAAACTGTAAGGTTGGTAGATTGGTAGACTGGTAGGCTAGTAGAAGTTGGATTGGCGTTTACTACAACTATAGCAGTTGAGGCACTTGGATTTTGGTTTGGGTTTTGAACTATTGCACTCACATTGCTACTTGTGGCTGAGCCAGCTGGCAAAGTAGCTATAATTGTTGAGCCGTTAATTACTATTAAGTTTGACAAAACCACTCCATTGACAGTAACACTTGCTCCTGGCTCGAAACCTGAACCCGAAATGGTAATACTTGTTGGCACAGTGGCGTTAACAATATTTCCATCCGACACTATGCCAGATACACTTGCTGTTGCATTTGCTGGTGTTACTGTTAATTGAGCATTGAAAATGGAGAATTGATAATTACCCACGTTTGTTCCTGTGGCTGTGGCTATGATTGCATAAACCCCAATTCCCGAAAGGCTTGTGGCTGATGTAGAACCTTCATAATTTATAACATCGCTATTTACCAAACCTAATATTGTACCTGTAAATATGGGATTAGCTAAGCCATATACTCTGTTTACATTGTTGCCAACTATGGTTGCCGAAACTGGTAAAATTACCATTGTGCTTGTGGTTGTGCCTACATAATTATTATCATTTACAATTCCTATAACTGTATATGTACCTGCGTTTGTAGGTGCAGTTGGGCTACCATTGTAGGTAACGCTACTGGCAACTCCTGAAGGCAAACCTGTAATGCTTGTAGCTTTTGGCGAACCATTATATACACTATTGCTAAGCCCAGCTACCGAAAGTTGGTTGCTAATGTCTGATGGAGAAATTAGGATAACACTTGTAACTGTACCTATATAATTATTATCATTTACAATTCCTATAACTGTGTAAGTACCTGCGTTTGTAGGTGCAGTTGGGCTACCATTGTAGGTAACGCTACTGGCAACTCCTGAAGGCAAACCTGTAATACTTGTAGCTTTTGGCGAACCATTATACATACTATTGCTAAGCCCAGCTACCGAAAGTTGGTTGCTAATGTCTGATGGAGAAATTAGGATAACACTTGTAACTGTACCTATATAATTATTATCATTTACAATTCCTATAACTGTATATGTACCTGCGTTTGTAGGTGCAGTTGGGCTACCATTGTAGGTAACGCTACTGGCAACTCCTGAAGGCAAACCTGTAATGCTTGTAGTTTTGGGCGAACCATTATATACACTATTGCTAAGCCCAGCTACCGAAAGTTGGTTGCTAATGTCTGATGGAGAAATTACGATAACACTTGTAACTGTACCTATATAATTATTATCATTTACAATTCCTATAACTGTATATGTACCTGCGTTTGTAGGTGCAGTTGGGCTACCATTGTAGGTAACGCTACTGGCAACTCCTAAAGGCAAACCTGTAATGCTTGTAGTTTTGGGCGAACCATTATACATACTATTGCTAAGCCCAGCTACCGAAAGTTGATTGCTAATATCTGATGGAGATATTATGATTACACTTGTAACTGTACCTGTGTAATTTGGGTCTGTGATTATACCCACAACTGTATAACTTCCTGCATTGGTGGGAGCTGTGCTACTGCCATTGTAGGTATAGTTTACTCCCGAAGTGCTAGGCAAACCAACCACAGAAGGCACTTTTGGCTGACCATCATAAACTGTACTATTAAAAACAATAGGGCTAGGTGCTGTACTCACAAAAGCCAAAGCAGTAATAGTTAATTGAGAATTGAGAATGGAGAGTTTATAATTATTTGACACATTATTTCCCACAAAAGTTGCAAGAATTGCATAAACGCCAACTCCAGAAAGACTTGTGGCTGTAGTAGAACCACTATAATTAAGTACATCGCCATTTACCAAACCTAAAACGGTACCTGTAAATATAGGATTGGTTGAACCATAAACTCTATTAAAATTATTGCCCGAAACGGTGGCTGATTTTGCGGTAATGGAGAGGTTTGAATTGAGAATGGAGAATTGATAATTGAGAATGTTTGTACCAACAGCGGTTGCAATTATTGCATAAACGCCAATTCCCGAAAGGCTTGTTGCGGATGTAGAACCACTATATGTAATTGCATCATTATTTACCAAACCTAAAACACTGCCTGTAAATATGGGGTTAGAAGCACTATATTCTCTACTAAAATTATTGCCCGAAACGGTGGCAGGTTTTGCTGTTATGGTTAAAACCCCTGCCAAAGTAGTGAGGTTATAATTTGCCAAGGCTATGCCTGTAACACTTATGTTTATAGGATAATTGCCCACATTGCTACTAGGTGTGGCTGTGGTGCTGTAGGTTACATTTACTGTGCTGCCCAATACCAAACCTGTAACCGAACTTGTAAAAGCAGGGTTAGCAGTTCCATATACCCTAGTATTATTATTGCCTTGAACAGTAAGGTTGGCTTTGGTAATGGTAAGCACACCCGTAAGTGTAACTCCTGCAAAAGTAGCATTGCCATTTTGAAAAGCTGTAACTGTAACTACTCCTACACCTGTAGCTGTAGCAGCATTGCCCACAAGACTTAAAATACTAGGATTTGAACTGCTGTAGCTCACCGGCAAGCCACTTGTAGCTGTTGCATTAAAAGCAAAAGTACTGCCATATACCTTATTTGAAACTAAAAACCCATTGATAAACTGCACCTCTTGTGCGATGAGTACACTTACGGTATTGCTATTATAATTCGCTACTGCCAAATCTGCTTTGCCATCGCCTGTAAGGTCGCCTATGGCTACGCTCCATGGAGTAGTACCTGTGGCGTAGGTAACTTGGGGGGCAAAGGTGCCGCTGCCTGTGTTGGTGAGTACACTTACGGTATTGCTACTCTGATTCGCTACTGCTAAATCGGCTCTGCCATCGCCTGTAAGGTCGCCTATAGCTACGCTGATTGGACCAAGACCTGTGGCGTAGGTTACTTGGGCTGCAAAGCTGCCGCTGCCAGTGTTGGTATATACACTTACGGTATTGCTACCATTATTCGCTACTGCCAAATCGGCTTTGCCATCGCCTGTAAGGTCGCCTATCGCTACGCTGAATGGACCAGACCCTGTGGCGTAGGTTACTTGGGCTGCAAAGCTGCCGCTGCCTGTGTTGGTATATACACTTACGGTATTGCTATTACTATTCGCTACTACCAAATCGGGTCTGCCATCGCCTGTAAGGTCGCCTATGGCTACGCTGTATGGACTAGTACCTGTGGCGTAGGTAACTTGGGGGGCAAAGGTGCCGCTGCCTGTGTTGGTATATACACTTACGGTATTGCTACTACGATTCGCTACTGCCAAATCGGCTTTGCCATCGCCTGTAAGGTCAACTATCGCTACGCTACAAGGACGAGAACCTGTGGCGTAGGTTACTTGTGGGGCAAAGCTGCCGCTGCCTGTGTTGGTATATACACTTACGGTATTGCTAATATAATTCGCTACTGCCAAATCGGCTTTGCCATCGCCTGTAAGGTCGCCTATAAATACGCTGTATGGATTAGAACCTGTGTTGTAGGTTACCTGTGGGGCAAAGCTGCCGCTGCCTGTGTTGGTATATACACTTATGGTGTTGATATTACTATTCGCCACTGCCAAATCTGCTCTGCCATCGCCAGTAAGGTCGCCTATCGCTACGCTGTATGGATTAGTACCTGTGGCGTAGGTAACTTGTGGGGCAAAGGTGCGTTGAGCAAAGGTGAGGTGGGTAAGGAGGAGGAATGTGAAAAGAACAGCCCCCAAACCCCCGAAGGGGGCTTTAAAAAGGACTTTTTTTGTATTTGAGGCTGGCGCAAGATTTTTGAATTGGAGTACAATGTTTGAAGTTTGTAGTCTCAGAAAGCCCCCTTCGGGGGTTTGGGGGCTGAATATTGAATTTTTCATAAGTTGATGTTTAAAATGTTTGATTGATGGTTTTAAATTATTTTACGAGTCCCAATAGTTGGGCAATTAAGGTAAGCGAATCTTTGTTGAGGATAATCATAGTAGCAAGTAGAATTAAAAAGTATATAGTTATTTTCTTTTCTAGTTTAGATTCTAGAATTGCTATTTCAGACCTTACAACTTCAATTTCTTGCCTTACAACTGATATTTCGGCTTTAATAATAGCAATATCAGCTTTTGAAGCCAATTCTTTGCTTAGTTCATCTTTGATTTCTAACTTCTTTTGAGTAGCAACTTCTTCTACTTTTTTTTCTGCTTGGGCAAATGAAAAATCCAATAAAGTAGTTACTTTTTCTGCAATAGCTTTTCCAAATTCTTTTTCTAAAGATATATAAGTTTCAAGTGTGATACTTTGTGCCATTTTTTTGAATTTGTTATACAAAATTAATTATTTACATTAGCTAAAAAAACTTTTTGTGAATTTTTTACTATTTTGAGCTGTAACAGGGTTTAAAAGTTACACTTTTTTAAAAAGTGGTACTTCAGGGAAAGCCCCATGAAAGTACTTCTGTTCGATGGACAGAATCCCGAAAGGGGCTTTTGATAGAAAGCCCCCTGAAAGTACTTCTGTTCGATGCACAGAACCCCGAAGGGGGCTTTTGCTTACGCATAAATTTTATGATAAAGATACCTTTGTTTGGAGCGATGGTATCTTTGTAAATGTAGAAGTTCCACTTTTCAAAAAAGTGGAACTTCTGGAAGAAACGATGGCATCCTTTTTTTCTGGATGCCATCACTAAAAAAAAGCCAAAATAGAAAACAAGGCTGCGACTTCAAAAAAAGTAATTTTTTATAAAATATTTTAAATATTTTTTTAATGATAAGTACTGTTTCTTACTATTAACATAGTTTCTAATATTTCAGTTTGTTTTATAGATGTTTCGATTTTTGAGTTAATACTGTTCAAAATCATTTCTATAGATTTTATTCCAATTTGGTAGGGTTGTTGGTCTACGCTTGTTAGTTTTGGCTCCATTTGGGTCGAAATAGGTTGATTTCCAAAGCCAACTATCAAAACATCTTTTCCTGTAATTATTTGTTTTTCTTTTAATACTTGTATTATATCATAAGCAACATAATCGTTGAAACAAAAAATGGCATCAAAATTCTGTTCTCTATTTAATAATTGATGCACAGCCTCTATATTGCTTTCTTTTTCCAAATCTGAATGGATTATTAAAGATTGATTTATAGGTAAATGATATGTTTCTAATGCTTTTAAATAACCGTTTTGTCTATCTTTAGTGGCATACAAATGCCATGGACCAGCGATATGAGCTATGGTTTTGCAACCTTGCTGAATCAAATGTTTGGTAGCCAAAAAGCCTCCATTAATATCATCTGAATGTACACTTGGAAAATTGGGGTGGGTTCTTGAGAATAAGACAACTGGAAAACCTTTTTTTCGTAATAAATCGAAATTTCCAAAATTTGAAGTTTCTTTTGAAACAGCTACCAAAATTCCATCTACATTTGCTTTATAAAGATTTTGGATTTGTTCTTTTTCTCTTTCAACCTTTTCGCCTGATTGGCAAATAAGTAATTGATACCCATTTCGATGTGCAGTTTCATCCATTCCTGATAAAATCTCTGAAAAAAAATGCAGCGACAGTTCTGGCACTATCACACCAAGTGTTTTACTCGTTTTCTTTTTCAAATTGATAGCAAAACTGTTGGGTTGATAATCCAATTCTCTGGCTAAATCTTGAATTTTTTTTGTTTTTTCGGCACTAATTCTTGGATGATTTTGAAGTGCTCTCGAAACCGTAGAAACAGAGGTTTTTAGTTGTTTGGCAATATCTTTTAAAGTTGTTGTCATTTTATTCAAAAAAAAACAAAACTAATGATTTTTGTGCAAACGATTGCATACGTTTGCACGATATTTTTTATCTTTTTTTTCATTTTTTTTATAAATAATTGTTTGTTTCCAAGATTTGATTCGACTACTTTTGAAAAAAAAATTAAATGAAAAAGGTATATACAGCATTATTATTGATTTTTCAAATATTTTGTTTTGCACAAAATCCAGCTGCCAACGACAATAGTTATGAATCAAAAATCAAACGCACAGAATGGCATCGTGATGCACGTTTTGGTATGTTTGTCCATTTTGGTTTATATTCCATACCTTCAAGAGGCGAATGGGTCAAAAGTGTTGAAAAAATAACTAACGAAGTCTATGACGAAGCGTATTTTAAAAACTTTAATCCTTACTTATTTGATGCCAAAGAATGGGCTCGCACTGCCAAACAAGCAGGCATGAAATATGTAGTACTCACAGCCAAACACCACGAAGGTTTTGCTCTTTGGGATACCAAACAAACAGATTATAAAATTACCAATACACCTTTTAAACGTGATATTATCAAAGAATACGTGGAAGCCTTACGTGCAGAGGGTTTAAAAGTAGGCTTATACTTTTCAGTAATTGATTGGCATCATCCTGATTACCCCAAATTTAAAGATACCCATCATCCAATGCGTGGAAATGAAAAGTATAAAGATGAAAAAATCAATTGGGACAATTACATCAAATTTATGCACGGTCAGGTAAAAGAACTTTGTACCAACTATGGCAAAATAGACATCATGTGGTTTGATTTTAGCTATGATGAAATGAAAGGCGAAAAATGGAAAGCTAAAGAATTAGTAGAAATGGTGCGTACACTCCAACCAAGCATTATTTTAAATAATAGATTGGGTGGAGACGGCACCACAGGCATGGAAGAAAATTCATTTGGGGATTTTGACACACCAGAACAAACTATTCCAGAAAAAGCCATCACTGACAAACTAGGAAGACCACTCCCTTGGGAATCTTGTTTAACCTTAAACAACTCTTGGGGCTATAATAGATATGATAACAATTGGAAATCAGCTCCTTTGGTGATTCATACACTTGTAAACTGTGTGAGCAAAAATGGTAATTTATTACTCAATGTTGGTCCAGATGCTTTGGGTAGAATCCCGAAACAATCAACTGATATTTTAGCAGAAGTTGGAAATTGGATGCAAAAAAATGGAAAAAGCATATTTGGCTGTGGTGCTAGTACTATGCCTCGTTATGATTGGGGAATATTTACTTCTAATGGGAAATCTCTATTCGCTCACAGAATGTATCCTGCCATTGGAGGAATTGTTTTAAAAGATTATTCAGATAAAGTAAAACGAGTGAATCTTTTACAAGATGGCTCAGAAATCAGGTACGAAACCACTTGGTGGGGAGATAATACAGGCAAAAATGTTTACATAAATGTTGATAGACCTTGTTATCAAACTTTTCCAATGCCCGATAAAATAAATACGGTTTTTGAGATAGAATTGAAGTAGGGAGTTAGTAGTTCGTAGTTCGTAGTTTGTAGTTGGGTGTTCGTGGTTTGTAGTTGGGAGTTCGTGGTTTGGAGTTCGTAGTTTGTAGTTGGGAGTTCGTAGTTCGTAGTTTGTAGTTGGGTGTTCGTAGTTGGGTGTTGGGAGTAGGTTGTTGATTTAAAATTAAAATAAGTATACATATAATTATAACTTTAAAAATAAACTTAATGTCTCTAACTACAAACTAACTAAAAACTAAAAACAATGTTAGCTTTTATTTTACAAAATGTAAATAAAACTTCAAAAAAAGTAGGGTTGATTTACTTCAATAGAACAAAAAGACAATCAAAAGTTGAAGAAATATGATTTTAGAAGTTGCTATATTGAATGTAAAAAGTGGACAAGAAGATAACTTTGAAAAAGATTTTTTGATAGCAGGACAATATATTAGTTCTATTAAAGGGTATTTGAGACACTCATTGCGAAAATGTTTGGAACAGAAAAATAAATACATTTTGCTTGTGGACTGGGAAAATTTGGAAGACCATACAATTGGATTTAGACTATCAGCAGAATATTTGGAATGGAAAAAGATTTTGCATCATTATTACGACCCGTTTCCGACAGTTGAACATTACGAAACGATATTTGAATCGGAAAATAAAAACAATAGCTAACATAGTGTTTATGAAATGGAACTTCAAACTAAAAACCACGAACTAAAAACCACGAACTCCCAACTACTAACTACTAACTCCCAACTACGAACTCCCAACTACGAACTCCCAACCACGAACTCCCAACTACGAACTCCCAACTCCCAACTCCCAACTACGAACTCCCAACTAAAAACTAAAAAACTATTATGAAACGATTTTGCCTTGCTTTAGATTTAAAGAATGATGCAACTTTGATTAAAAAATACGAAGAATATCATCAAAACGTATGGTCTGAAATTTTGGATGGCATACGGGAAGTGGGTATTTTGGATATGCAGATTTACAGGATTGAAAATCGAATGTTTATGATTATGGAAACTCCCGATGATTTTGATTTTGAGGTTCAAATGAAAAAACTAGCAGAGTTGCCTCGCCAAAAAGAATGGGAAGAGTTGATGTGGAAATTTCAACAACCTTTACCATTAGCAAAAAATGGAGAAAAATGGATGTTAATGGATAAAATATTTCAATTATAGTAAAATGACAAAAGTTAAATTAGTAAGTTTATTTTTTTTATATTTTTTAATTAAATTGGATGTTTATGCACAAGTTCAATCTTCAAAAATATATTTGCCAAATGAAGATTCTTTAGCAAAAAGACAACAACCTACATGGTTTAATGATGCTAAATTGGGCATATTTATACATTGGGGATTGTATTCTGTTCCTGCTTATGCACCTCCAGAGCTCGACCCTGGAAATGTTAATAACTGGGAAGAATTTTATAAAAAAAATCCTTATGCAGAATGGTATTTGAACACCATGCAGTTTAATCAATCTCCTACTCAGAAGTATCATATTGAAAAATATGGTGCTAATTTCAATTACTATGATTTTATTCCACTTTTTAATGAAAAGTCTAAAAAATGGAATCCTGATACTTGGGCAAGTTTGTTTGAGCAAGTGGGAGCTAAATATGTGGTCATCACCACCAAACATCACGATGGATTTTTGTTGTGGAATTCTGCAGTTCCATATCCAAATTATTCGCCTACTAAGCATGCTTTATCAGCCGAAAGAAATATTGTGGGAGAATTATCAGCAGCCGTTCGCAAAAAAAATATTCGCTTTGGAGTGTATTATTCTGGTGGATTAGATTGGACTTTTTATAAAGTTCCTATCAATGATATTTGGCCCAATTTATTTATGTCTATACCCCAAACTTATGCGTATGGAAATTATGCAACTGCACATTTCAATGAGTTGATTGATAAATTCAAACCAGATATTTTGTGGAACGATATAAATTTTCCAGACAAAGGCGATTTTGTAGGTATGTTGGCATATTATTATTATAAAGTTCCCGAAGGCATTATAAACGACCGCTGGAATGCTAAAAATAAAAAAATATATGGCTTCACAACCCCTGAATATCAAGTTTTAAAAGACAAAACCGACTATAAATGGGAAACTTGCAGAGGCTTAGGAAACTCGTTTGGATACAATGCCATAGAAACAGATGTGCATCACATTTCGGCTGATAAATTAATAGATATGTTTGTGGACATAGTGAGCAAAAATGGAAATTTGCTCTTAAATGTTGGTCCAGATGCCGAAGGAAATATCCCTGATTTACAGGCTTCAAGATTACAAAAACTTGGAAAATGGCTAAGTATAAACGGAGAAGCTATTTTTGGAACATCCTCACACACACAAGCAGAAGGAGAGAGCAACACGCAAGCTCGCATAAGATTTACACGTAAGGGCAATGATTTGTATGCTGTTTTGCTAGACCCAATTTCGGTTTCAAAACTGATAATCAAAGGTTTAAAAGCTAACAATACTTGTAAAGTTAGTGTTTTGAGTCAAAAAAATATTCCTCTTAAATGGTCGCAAACCTATGAAGGAATTGCACTTGACTTGCCAACAAAATATGAAAATGAATATGCAACTACAATAAAATTGGAAGGGTATTTTAAGTAAGAAATATATTTATAAATTATGCAAAACAAAACAGCCATCATCACAGGCGGAGGCTCAGGAATAGGAAAAGCAATTTCCATACTTTTTGCTCAAAAAGGAGCAGAAGTAGTAATTTTAGATATGGATGATAAAGGTGGAACTGAAACCAAATCAATCATAGAAAATCAAGGCGGAAAAGCACATTTTCACAAATTAGATATTTCAAATCATACTTTAACACATGAGCACCTTAACACATTATCACATATTGATATTTTGGTTAATAATGCAGGCATAGCTCATGTTGGAAATCTAGAAAACTGCTCTGAAACCGATTTTGATAAAATTTATAATGTAAATGTAAAAGGAGTTTATAATTGTCTTTCGGCAGTAATTCCAAAAATGAAAGCCCAAAAATCAGGAGTGATTTTAAATATGGCATCTGTGGCTTCGAGCATTGGTATTCCCGACCGCTTTGCATACAGCATGAGCAAAGGAGCTGTGGTGGGCATCACACTTTCTGTTGCACGTGATTATGTCGAACATGGCATTCGCTGCAATTGCATTTCGCCAGGCAGAGTACATACACCGTTTGTAGATGGATTTATTGCCAAAAATTATCCTGGCAAAGAAGCCGAAATGTTTGAAAAATTGAGTAAATCGCAACCCATAGGCAGAATGGGTACACCCGAAGAAATAGCCAAATTGGCATATTATTTATGCTCAGACGATGCTTCTTTTATCACAGGATCAGATTACGCTATTGATGGAGGGTTTGTGGGGTTGAAGATGTAAAGCCCCCACCCCCCGAAGGGGGAATACTTCGGGGAAGCACTTAATCCCCAGTGCTTAAATCTATTTAAACTCCCCCTTCGGGGGTTGGGGGGCTAATATAAAATTATGAAACTAGTACGATTTTACCAAAACAATCAAGTAAAACCAGGCTTATTAGCCAATGATAAAATCTATGATGTAAGCAGCATCTTTTCAGATTTTAATGAAGATTTCTTTGCATATGGTGGGCTTGAAAAACTAAAAACCTTAGAATTGGACAAACTCCCAACTACGAACTACGAACTCCCAACTACGAACTCCCAAGCCCCAACTACGAACTCCCAACTCCCAACTACGAACTACCAACTCCCAACTACGAACTACGAACTCCCAACTACGAACTCCCAAGCCCCAACTCCCAAACTGGCTTCTTGCGTAGCTCGTCCATCTAAAATAGTTTGTGTAGGATTGAATTATAGACTTCATGCCCACGAAACCAATTCGCCTATTCCTAAAGAGCCTATTTTGTTCTTTAAATCTACCACTGCCTTGAACGACCCCAACGGAAATATTATAATTCCAAAAACCTCTGAAAAAACCGATTGGGAAGTAGAACTTGCTATTGTAATTGGCAAAAAAGCCACTTATGTGTCTGAAAATGAGGCATTAAACTATGTTGCCGGCTATTGTGTGCATAATGATTATAGTGAAAGAGCTTTTCAGCTTGAGCGTGGCGGACAGTGGGATAAAGGAAAGGGCTGCGATACTTTTGCTCCTCTTGGTCCATTTTTAGCCACCAAAGATGAAGTAAAAGATGTGCACAATCTTAGACTTTGGCTCAAAGTAAATGGAGAAATGAAGCAAGATAGCAATACCAATGATTTTATTTTCAATGTGCCATTTGTGGTAAGCTACATCAGTCAATTTATGACTTTATTGCCTGGAGATGTAATTTCTACTGGAACTCCAGCAGGAGTAGGATTAGGATTCAATCCACCACAATACCTAAAAGCAGGTGATATAGTAGAGTTGGGAATAGATGGGTTGGGAGAGCAAAGACAGTTGGTAGTTGGGAGTTCGTAGTTGGGAGTTGGGAGTTCGTTGTTAGGAGTTGGGAGTTCGTAGAATTTAGTTCGTTGTTTGTAGTTAGGAGTTCGTAGAATTTAGTTCGTAGTTCGTAGTTGGTAGTTCGTAGAATTTAGTTCATAGTTGGGAGTTAGTGGTTGGGAGTTGGGAATCGATTGTTCGTTGTTTGTAGTTTGTTGTAATTAGTTTATTATTTATTAAATTTTATGTCGAATCCAGTTAATAAGTTATATTTAGTAATTGATGTTACGCAAAACTATAATTTTATTGAAATTTTAATATTGTTAATAACCTATGAATGCTTGAAAAAATAAGACTGACAATGATTTAAAAAAAAATCAGCGTAACATCACTTAGTAACTATTTATCCCAAAAAAAATAATTTAATCGATAGACTAATAATTTCAAAATAAACTCCAAAACTAAAATCCACCAACTAAAAACTCAATTCTATGAACAACCAACTCCCAACTACGAACTACGAACTAAATTCTACGAACTACAAACTAAATTCTACGAACTACGAACTAAATTCTACGAACTCCCAACTAAATTCTACGAACTCCCAACTAAAAACTAAAAACCAAAAACCATGGCATTTAATTTTGAAAACTTACAAGTTTGGCAAAAGGCTTTAGATTATTCTTTAGAAGTTAATATTTTGATAAAAAAATTCCCTTCCGAAGAAAAGTATGTTTTATCAAGCCAATTTCAACGAGCTGCTGATTCTATTGTATTAAATATTGCAGAAGGTTCAACTGGTCAGACAAAACCTGAATTTGCTAGATTTCTTTCAATAGCCATGAGGTCAGCAATAGAATGTGTTAGTTGTTTGCATCTTGGAAAAAAAAGAAATATAATTTTAGAGGTAGACTTTAATAATCAATACCAAAAATTAGAAGAAATAATCAAAATGATAAGTGGACTAAAAAAATCAATAAAATCTTAATTCTCTATGAACAACCAACAACCAACCGTGAACTTTATAGATTCTCATGTGCATTTTTGGAATTACGATGCAAATAATCCAGAATTTGATTGGATTGGTGATGGAATGGAAGTGATTAAAAAATCATTTCTTCCTGATGATTTTAGTTCGGGGAAAGGTAATAGTTCGGAGTTCGTAGTTCGTAGTTCGGGGAAAGGTAATAGTTCGGAGTTCGTAGTTCGTAGTTCGGGGAAAGGTAATAGTTTGGAGAAAAATAATAGTTCGGAGTTCGGAGTTCGGAGTTCGGAGAAAGGTTTTAGTTCGGAGTTTGTAGTTCGTAGTTCGGAGAAAGGTAATAGTTTGGAGAACTTAGTTCGTAGTTCGGAGAAAAAAAATAGTTCGGAGTTCGGAGTTCGGAGTTCGGAGAAAAAAAACTCCCAACCACGAACTCCCAACTACGAACCACGAACTCCCAACTACGAACTACGAACTCCCAACTACGAACTACGAACTCCCATCTACGAACTCCCAACTACAAACTACGGAATTATTGCCGTTCAAGCTGCCGAAACATGGCAAGAAACAGAGTTTTTATTAGATTTGGCTTCAAAACATGATTTTATAAAAGGTGTTGTGGGCTGGGCAGATTTAGGTTTTAGTTCGGAGAAAGGAAATAGTTCGGAGTTCGGAGTTCGTAGTTCGGAGAAAGGAAATAGTTCGGAGTTCAGAGTTCGTAGTTCGGAGAAAGGTAATAGTTCGGAGTTCGTAGTTCGTAGTTCGGAGAAAGGTTTTAGTTCGGAGAAAAATAACTCCGAACCACGAACCACGAACTCCCAACTCCTAACTACGAACTCCCAACTCCTAACTCCTAACTCCCAACTACGAACTCCCAACTACGAACTCCCAACTCCTAACTCCGAACTCCTAACTACGAACTCCCAACTCCCAACTACGAACTCCCAACTACGAACTCCCAACCACGAACTCCCAACTACGAACTCCCAACTACGAACTCCCAACCACGAACTCCCAACTACGAACTCCCAACTACAAACTCCCAACTACGAACTATTAAAAGGTTTCCGACATATCATCCAAGCAAAGCCAAACGGATTTATGTCTGATGATAAGTTTAGATATTTTATTTCAAAGCTTAAAAACCAAAATTATACTTACGATTTATTACTAAAACCACATCAATTGGAAGAGGCATTGGAACTGGTTCAAGAATTTCCAAATCAAAAATTTGTGATTGACCATTTGGCTAAACCTGATATTCGTAACCAAGATTTTAGTGAATGGAAAAATGATATGCAGGCATTTAAACATTTGCCCAATGTATTTTGCAAAGTTTCAGGCATGGTAACCGAAGCCCATTGGCAAAGTTGGAAAGAATCTGATTTTAGACAAGTATTAGATACCGTTTTCAACACGTTTGGAACTGATAGATTGATTTATGGCTCCGATTGGCCTGTGTGTTTACTAGCCGCTGATTATCAACAAGTTTTAGGAATTGTATCAAACTATATTTCTGATTTAAGTATCAACGAACAAGAAAAAATCATGGCAAAAAATGCAATAAAATTTTATAATATCTAGCCCCAAAATGGCTTGGCTTGCTCTCAATAAAACAAAAGCATTACCTATTAAACATTACGCATTACCATTACGCATTACACATTACACATTACACATTACGCATTACACATTACACATAACACATTAAAAAAATGGATTTAAAATTAAAAAACAAAGTTATCATCGTTACAGGCGGAGGAGCTGGTATTGGCGAGGCAATAACGCTTGGGGCTGTTTCTGAAGGTGCAAAAGTAGTGATTTTGGGTCGCTCGGATATTGCTGGAATAGAAATTGAGCAAAAGCTAAAAAATCTCAAAGCTGAATTTCAATTTATTAAAACAGAACTTTCTGATGTTTTGGATTGTAAAAATGCGATTGAAAAAACCATTTCTATTTATGGACAAATCGATGTTTTGATTAATAATGCTGGTGTAAACGATGGCGTTGGATTAGAACATGGTTCGCCAGAAAAGTTTATCGAATCCATGCACAAAAACCTGTTTCATTACTATAATTTGGCTCATTTTGCACTGCCTTATTTGAAGAAAACCAAAGGAAATATCATTAATATTGGGTCTAAAACTGCGGTAACTGGGCAGGGTGGCACATCTGGTTATGCTGCTAGCAAAGGAGCTCAAAATGCTTTAACAAGAGAATGGGCAGTAGAACTTTTGCCATTTGGAATTAGAGTAAACTCGGTTATTCCTGCTGAGGTTTATACACCTCTTTACGATAGATGGATAAAAACTTTTGCCAATCCAGAAGAAAAATTAAAGAAAATAACATCAAAAATTCCACTTGAAAATCGCTTTACAACTGCAGAAGAAATCGCAAACACAGTTTTATTTCTTGCCTCAGAAGTTTCGGCACACACAACTGGGCAAATTCTATATGTAGATGGCGGCTATACGCATTTGGATAGGGCACTATAGAAATTATGAATTATGAATTATGAATTATGAATTATGAATTATGAATTCTTTGTGTATAATTTTTATTATTTTTGTGTATAAATTTCAAATTTTATGAGGACAAATATTGAAATAGATGATCAAAAAATGGAATTGTTAATGCAAATGGGCAAATTCAAAACTAAAAAAGAAGCAGTAGATATTGCCTTAGACACACATTTAAGACTTTTAAAACTAATCGAGTTTGAAAAAATGCGTGGTGAAAATTCTTGGGTTGGCAATTTAGATGAAATGAGAACTTATGACAAATGGGAAAGTAATGTTTGATATAAGTATCTGGATTAATTATATCAAAGGAGTGAATGAAGTAAGAACGGAACTATTAAAAGATAAGATTTTTTCTTCTTACAATAATTTTATTTGTCCACCAATTGTTCAAGAAATATTACAAGGGGTATCAGATGCTAGAAAATTCACTCATTTAAAAAGTATAATTGACGATATAAAAAGGATTGAAGCTAATCCTTACGAAATGTCTGTTCTCGCTGCTCAAATGTATTTTCATCTTCGTAAAAAAGGAATTACAATTCGTAAACCCAATGATTGCCTAATTGCTACTTATGCCATAAATTCTAACATAACTTTAGTACACAACGACAAAGGTTATGACGAACTTGCAAAAGAATGTCCGTTTAAAATTTTTTATAATTGCAGTTTTATCTAATTTAGTAACATAATAATTTAAAGAAATGAAAAGTATGATATTTGATAAAGTAGTTGATGCTACTTATAAATTGACAGTTGAAGAAACGCTAGAAATAAAACAACTTTTAGAACACAATATCATTGAAGCTAAAAAAGAAGATATTTACAAAAACTATAAAATTTCATCAAAACAAGAAAGAAATGGTACTTTAACTTTTTCTTCTGATATCAAATCTCTTAATTGTTTTCTATAATGGAAATTGCATTTTCCGACTCCTTTAAAAACTTAATTAAAAAATGAATATTTCAAATTCTAGTACATTAAATAGCTCCCCTTCGGTGTTGGGGGCAGTATTAAAAGTTCACCCAGTTGATAACGTAATTGTAGCTTTACAAGATTTAAAAAAAGGAGCCGAAATTAATTTTGAAGGAAATGTTTATATTCTTCAAGATGATGTTCCTGCTAAACACAAATTTGTAACCAAGGATTTTGACATTGGTGAAGCTATGAAAATGTATGGTGTTGTGGTGGGAAAAGCAACACAATTCATCAAAAAAGGTGGATTGATTCATACAGAAAATCTCAAACACGCCTCTGAAGATTATTCTATAGAAAAGAAAAAACCTTACCAATGGACAGCTCCAGATGCTTCAAAATTCAAAAACAGAACTTTTTTAGGTTATCATCGCTCAGATGGAAGTGTGGGAACTGCTAACTATTGGTTGTTTATTCCAACTGTATTCTGCGAAAACAGAAATCTTGAAATCATTAAAGAAGCCTTTTACCAAGAACTAGGCTATGCCCAACCTGATAAATACAAAGTATTCACAAAAGAGTTAGTAAATGCTTTTATCAAAAAAGAAGAAATTGAAAAAATCAATTTCCTACCTCCTTCTAACTCCGAACTCCAAACAACCAATTCTCGACTTTTCAAAAACCTCGATGGCATCAAATTCCTCACTCACCAAGGTGGATGTGGAGGCACACGTCAAGATTCTGCTATTTTAAGCAAACTTCTAGCTGCCTATACCGATCATCCTAATGTTTGTGGAGTTACCATTATGAATCTTGGATGCGAACATTTGCAAGCTGATGCCCTGAAAAAAGATATTTTAGATAGAAATCCTAAATTTGATAAACCCATTCTAACATTTAGTCAGCAAAAAGGCGGTACAGAAGAAAATGTAGTTTCTGAGGCTATCAAACAAACATTTATTCAACTCATTGAAGCAAACAAAATTGAACGCAAACCTGCCTCTATTTCTTACATAAAAATGGGTGTAAAATGTGGCGGAAGTGATGGATTTTCAGGCATTTCAGCCAATCCAGCTCTTGGTTATGCAGCTGATTTATTAGTAGCTTGTGGAGGAACTGTGATGATGGCAGAATTTCCAGAACTTAATGGTGTAGAACAAGAAATGGTGGATAGAGCCATCAATAATGACGTGGCAAATAAATTTATTTCATTGATGAGAGCCTATTCTGCACAAGCTGAAGCTGTGGGAAGTGGATTTTATATGAACCCATCACCAGGAAATATCAAAGATGGTTTGATAACAGATGCCATAAAATCATGTGGAGCAGCCAGAAAAGGGGGACTTTCGCCAGTTACAGATGTGCTAGATTATACAGAAAAAAGCACTAAACCTGGTTTAAATTTAGTGTGTACACCTGGCAATGATGTGGAAGCAACTACAGGAAAAACAGCATCAGGAACTAATGTCATTTGTTTTACAACAGGTTTAGGAACACCTACAGGAAATCCAGTTTGTCCAGTTGTAAAAATTAGTACCAACAATGCCTTAGCAGAACGTATGCCCGACATTATTGATATTAATACAGGAACCGTAATTACTGGCGAAAAATCAATTCCACAAATGGGAGAAGAGATTTTAGATTTTGTGTTAAAAGTTGCTTCTGGCGAAATCACAACTAAAGCCCAAATTTTAGGACAAGATGATTTTATTCCTTGGAAAAGGGGAGTGAGTTTGTAGTTCAATGTCGTTTAATTTAGAATCAGATCATCTTTTTCTAAAGGAGAAAGATGTTCTGATTAAACCAATAAAAATTGCATAATTAAACGACATTCGATTATAACTTGTAAAAATGATATTACTATTTTAAAATTTAGAGTTTAGTTCTCCATCCATTTTATTTCCATTCTGAAAATTGGTTTTTGCACAAATACAACCAACAATTAAAGATTATTGTATAACACAAAACTAGGAGACGAAATTAAATCAATTTATGACTTTATTTTATTTGTGTAATCAAATTTTATTGTATAACTTTGTACTTAAAAAACCCAATAAAAAAATGAAATACCCAAACGAAATACAATATAATTGCAATGAAATAAAATTTCATAAACCAATAGAACAAAATAAATTTATAATTAAGTTCGAAATAACAAACAGTGACAGTAAAGCATTAATTTGTCCATTAATTAATAAAAAAGGTAACATTAAAACCCCTTATGATGGTGTTGCAGATTTAGAAGGTATAGTTTCTTCTAAAGGTAAAGGTATTATTATAGAAAAACCAGATAACTTTTTGAATGAAATAGAAATGAACATAAAATATAAATATTATAAGTACAATATTCATAAAATTAAATGTTCCACCAAAAATGATAAATTATTAAATAACCCCTTCAATATAGAATTTATAGAAAACAATAAAACCATAAATGATACAGTTTTTCCAGATTTTTATTCTTTTGAAGTAGTAAATTGTACAAAAAATAAGTTTGATTATGATTTTGAGCGTATATCAAACTTATATATTAAAATAGGTCCTGCTATTTCTGAAACAATTTCTAGCCAGATTTCAGTGCATTTATTATTTGTATTCAAGATTTAAAATTATTGACTTGCAAAAAAATACATATTATTAACATTTATTCATTCTTTTTTAGTAACTATTTGCCCTATTTCAATGATCATTTAAACCACAAACTCCTCAAATTTTTATTTTTTTTAATAATTTATGCAACAATGTTTTTATACATTATATTAATAAGTTAATTTTGTAAAAATAATTAATTAGAATAACACGAAAATGGCAGAATTTAATACATTTAATTGGTCTGATGAAGCTGAACCTCACAGAGTTCGCACAAGAGAAATTATAAGAAAATACCCAGAAGTTAGAGAATTGATTGGTCGTAATCCATACACCATTTTTGTAGTTTTCTTAGCGGTTGGTATCCAAATTGCTCTTGCTTGGTATCTCAAAGACCAACCTTGGTGGTTGGGTTTTGTGGCTGCTTACCTTATTGGAGCCTTTGCTTGTCATACGCTATTTATCTGTATCCACGAATGTGCCCACAATTTGATTTTTAAAGACAAACGAGCCAATACCATTGCTGGTATCATTGCTAATTTGGCCTTAATATTTCCAAGTTCAGTTTCGTTCCAAAAATATCATCTCAAACACCATTCTTTTCAAGGTGTAGAAGAGCTTGATGCTGATATGCCATATCACTGGGAAGCCAAATTAATCAATAATTCTACTTTTGGTAAAGCACTTTGGTTGCTTTTTTATCCTGTTTTTCAGCTATTTAGACCATTGAGACTTACTGGCGAAATCAAAATATTCGATTTCTGGACAGTTGTCAATTGGGTAGTACAATTTAGTTTTGTGGCTGGTGTTATTTATCTTTTTGGTGCCAAAGGATTTATTTTTATGACTGCTAGTTTCTTTTTTTCTATTGGTCTTCATCCCATGGGTGCTCGTTGGATTCAAGAACATTACCTTACTCATGGAGACCAAGAAACCAAAAGTTATTATGGAGTAGCCAATTTTGTAAATCTTAATGTAGGTTACCACAACGAACACCATGATTTTCCATCTGTGCCATGGAACAAACTACCTACCCTCAAAAAAGTAGCAGACGAGTATTACGAAACATTACATTATCACACATCCTACACCCAACTATTATTTAGGTTTTTGTTTGATAAAAATATGTCGGTTTTTTCTCGTACTGCACGTGCAGACAGAGGCAAAGTTAAACTAAACGATATGTCAGTTTACAATGTAGAAACTGCCAAAACAGCCGAAGTTTAAGTTTTATTCAATATTAAATCAAAAGAACTAATCAATATTTTAGTATACTACTAAATTGAGGTTAGTTCTTTTTAATATTATTTTTGTCAAATGAAATTGTTTCCTACCCTTATTTTTGCACTTTCAGTAGCATTACTCATCATAGGATTACATCAAATTATGACCAATGGTTTTGCAAATAGCTATTGGATAATTATGTTTTGTACAGGTTTCTTTCTTTGGTTTGCTTATCTTAAACGAAACGAAAAGCCAGGAGAAAAAGTTTATGAAAAATACCAAAAAATTACTAACAAAAAAGCAAAGTGAGCTATGATATAGCCATTGTAGGAGGTGGAGCAGCAGGTTTTTTTTGTGCCATTTCAATTAAAGAAAAACAACCCCAAGCCAAAATAATCATCTTAGAAAAAAGCGATAAGTTATTATCAAAAGTAAAAATTTCTGGTGGTGGACGTTGCAATGTTACACATAATTGCACCCTTACAAATCAATTAATTTTAAATTATCCACGAGGATACAATCAATTAGAATCAATTTTTTCTTACTTTAGCGTTAAAGATACTATTTTATGGTTTGAAAAATATGGCGTAAAACTAAAAACAGAGCCAGATGGACGCATGTTTCCTATTTCTAATACATCTCAAACAATTATTGATTGTTTTTTGGGTTTAGCACACTCCTATAATATAGAGATTAAAACAAAAACAGGCGTAAAAAAAATTTCAAATCAAAAAAATAAAATTACATTAGAATCCGAAAACCAATTATTTGAAGCTAATAAAGTAGTAATTGCCACTGGAGGGCATCCTAACGAGAGCAGCTATGATTGGCTCAAAAGTTTAGGAATTGATATACAACCACCTGTACCTTCATTATTTACTTTCAATGACAAAAGCCTGATTTATAAGCATTTATCAGGAGTTTCAATGCCAAATGCTAAAATTTCTATCCTTGAGTCAGATTTCACACAAACTGGAGCATTATTGTTTACCCATTGGGGGCTTAGTGGCCCTGCAATTATTAAACTTTCGGCTTGGGCTGCCGAGTTTTTGGCAGCCCAAAATTATGTTTTTTCCGTTGAAATCAATTTTTTGGGCATACACACTTGCGACCAATGTATAGAAGATTTATTGAAATTTCAACTTAAAAATAGCAAAAAAAATATACAAGCCAACCCATTGTTTGATGTACCAAAACGACTTTGGGAAACTATTTGTATGCAATCTGAAATAAGCCAACAGCGATCGTGGGCCGAATGTGGGAAAAAAAATATTCAAAAAATGGCACAACTTCTTACAAAAAACACCTTAGCATTAAATGGCAAAACTACCTTTAAAGAAGAGTTTGTAACCTGTGGTGGAATCACATTTGAGCAATTGAACATACAAAGTTTAAATCTTAAATCACAACCCAACATATATTTTGCAGGCGAAATATTAAATATTGATGGAGTAACAGGTGGTTTTAATTTTCAGGCAGCTTGGAGTACTGCCAAGGTGGTAGCCGATAAAATTGTAAATAATTGATCAAATATATATAAATTAAATAATTCCCAAAAATATTGTATTTGCCTATAATTATGATAATGTTGAAAATTAATTTAAAAAAAGTTATATATTTTTTGTTGAACAAAATAAAATTACTATTTTTGCAATCCTTTTAATAAAACTGAATTATAAAGTCATGGCAAACATTTGTCAAATCACAGGCAAGCGAACTCGAGTAGGTAATAATGTATCTCACTCTAACAATAGAACAAAAAGAAAATTTTACCCAAATTTGCAAACTAAAAAGTTTTTTCTTGAAGAAGAAAACAGATGGGTAGAATTGAAAGTAGCAACATCTGCTATTCGTACAATCAACAAAAATGGTCTTTCAGCTGTATTGAAAGATGCTTTTATGAAAGGTAAATTAACTGCTTAATTATCAAAAAGCAAAAAAATAAAATACTATAATGGCTAAAAAAGGTAATAGAATACAAGTAATACTAGAATGTACTGAGCACAAAAACAGTGGCCAAAGAGGTACATCAAGATACATCACAACCAAAAACAGAAAAAATACAACTGAGCGTATAGAGCTTAGAAAATATAATTCTATTTTGAAAAAAGTAACAGTTCATAAAGAAATTAAATAATAGTAGAAATGGCTAAGAAAGTTGTTGCAACATTAAAAAAAGAAGGCGGTAAACAATGGGCTAAAGTAGTTCGTGCCGTAAAAAATGAAAATGGTGGTTATACATTTAAAGAAGATATGATGCCTTCTGATGAGGTTCAATCGTTTTTAAGTTCTAAAAATTAATTCTTCAAAATTTTATATTTTAAAGCCTCTTTTTGAGGCTTTTTTTATTTACACTACTTTTTTTTTAATGTCTAAATACTTCTTTAGTTTATTTTTTTTTCTTACTATTAATACTTTCTCTCAAAACGTAGATATAGATATATTGCGAGCTATCAATGTAGATAGAAATCCTGATTTTGATAATTCTATGAAAATGATTACTCACTCGGCTGCTCCAATGTCTGTACTTTTTCCTTTAGGTATAATAGCAGCAGGATTTATACAAAAAAATAATTTTACAAAACTCAAAGGTGCAGAGATGGCACTTGGTTTGTTGATAAATACTGGGTTTACGCATATTATCAAATGGAGTGTGCATAGACCAAGACCATTTACTGAACATCCAGAAATCGAAAAACTAACTTCTGGTGGTGGATATAGTTTTGTGTCAGGCCATACAAGCACGTCTTTTGCTCTGGCCACATCTATAAGCATACATTACAAAAAATGGTATTTTATAGTACCTTCATTTGTTTGGGCTGGTACAGTGGGCTATTCACGTATGCACTTGGGTGTGCATTATCCAAGCGATGTGGTAGCAGGAGCTGCTTTAGGTGCTGGCTCAGCTATTTTGAGTTATAAAATAAATCAATGGATACAACAAAAAATAATAAACAAAAAAGTACATGATTTTTTAAAAAATTACTAATTTTTTTTTGTAAAACGCATTTTTTTTATATTTAAAAATTTCTAAAGTAATCATTTATTATGGATTTAACTAAATTGAAATAACATTTAAAATATTAAATCAAAAATGGTTATGTGTATAAAATTATCAAAAAATAGATGTATATTTGAGCATAAATTTATTAATCTACAATCAGTTGCTATGCTTGCCTATGTGTAGGGATAAGTTGATGTATTTAATATTAAAAAGTAGGTTTTTATAATTTATCAAAAGAAAAAAATAATTTAAAATTTTATAAATAAGTGGCAGAAATTCCTGATAATTTAGATTTACCAACCGAAAATATAATTCCAATCAGTATAGAAGACGAAATGCGTACAGCATATATAGATTATTCTATGTCTGTGATAGTATCTCGTGCTTTGCCTGATGTGAGAGATGGTCTCAAGCCAGTGCATCGCAGAATTTTGTATGCTGCTGATGAATTGGGCTTAAATTTTAATAAACCCTACAAAAAATCTGCTCGTTTGGTGGGTGAGGTTTTGGGTAAGTACCACCCTCATGGCGATAGTTCTGTGTACGATGCCATTGTGCGTATGGCTCAACATTGGAGTTTGAGATATCCATTGATAGATGGTCAGGGTAATTTTGGCTCTGTAGATGGAGACCCACCTGCTGCCATGCGTTATACCGAAATTCGATTGACAAGAATAGCCGAAGAGCTGCTCAAAGATTTGAATAAAGATACCGTAAATTGGCAACCCAACTTTGACGATTCGTTAGAAGAGCCTACCGTTTTGCCAGGTGGCTTTCCTAATTTGCTTGTCAATGGAGCATCTGGTATAGCTGTGGGAATGGCAACAAATATGGCACCTCATAATCTTACTGAAGTTATTGATGGAACTTTGGCCTATATTGATAATAGAGAAATAGATACTACTGAATTGATGAAATATATCAAAGCACCAGATTTCCCCACTGGTGCTCAAATATATGGATATAGCGGTATGCGTAATATGTATGAAACTGGTCGTGGACGTATTGTTATGCGATCTGATGCCAGAATTGAAAACACCAATGGCAAAGATCAAATCATTATCACAAGTATTCCTTATCAAGTAAATAAAGCAGAACTGATTAAGAAAATTGCTGAACTTGTCAATGAAAAAATAATAGATGGTATTACAGGCGTAAGAGACGAATCTGACAAAGAGGGCTATCGTGTTGTGATTGATTTGAGAAGAGATACTATACCAAATGTGGTATTAAACAATTTGTTTAAGTACACGCAGCTACAAACCTCATTTTCAGTCAATAACGTAGGTTTAGTACATGGTCGCCCTATGACTTTATCACTCAAAGAATTGATAAAGTATTTTGTAGAACATAGACACGAAATTATTACTCGTAGAACAAAATTTGAATTAGCAGAAGCCCAAAAAAGAGCCCATCTTTTGGAAGGTTATATGAAAATTCTTGGCAAAAACGATAAAGGAGAAAATGCTATAGATGAAGTAATAAAAATCATAAAAGATGCCAGAGAGCCTGAAGTAGCAAGAGTCAATTTGATGGAGCGATTTGAACTTTCGGATATACAATCAAGAGCTATTTTGGATTTGCAATTACGTAGATTGACTGGTCTTGAAATAGAAAAAATCGAAAAAGAATACCATGAATTAATGGCTATAATAGCAGATTTGATTGATATTTTGGATAAAGAAAGTCGCAGAATGGATATTGTAAAAGCAGAATTGATACAAATTAAAGAGCGTTTTGGAGATGCCCGAAGAACAAGTATTGTATATGCTGCAGATGATATTTCTGTTGAAGATTTGATAGAAGACGAGCAAGTAGTCATTACAATATCTCACGAAGGTTATATAAAACGAACTCAATTAATAGAATTTAAAACCCAAAATAGGGGAGGAACAGGCTCAAGAGGTGCCAAATCTAAAGAATCTGATTTTACAGAACATCTATTTGTGGCCAACACTCACAGCTATTTATTTATTTTTACTGACAAAGGTCGCCTATTTTGGATGAAAGTCTACGAAATACCAGAAGGAGCCAAAGCTACCAAAGGGCGTGCTATCCAAAATTTGATAAATATTGAGGCCGATGACAACGTAAGAGCAGTAATAAATATCAATAATCTTAAAGATGAAGATTTTATCAACAACAATTACTTGATAATGGCTACCGAACAAGGTACTATCAAAAAAACATTGTTAGAGGAATACTCCAGACCACGACAAAATGGTATAAATGCCATTAATATACAAGAGGGCGATAGATTATTGGATGTAAAACTTACAAATGGCAACTGCGAAGTTATATTGGCATTGCGTTCTGGTAGAGCTATTCGTTTCCATGAAAGCAAAGTAAGGGCTGTAGGCCGAAATTCGATTGGCGTTAATGGTGTAACCTTAGATGAAGACATGCCAGACGACAAAGTAGTAGGTTTGGTAACTTTACCAGACCCCAAATCTGCAACCCTACTTGTGGTATCAGAAAAAGGCTATGGCAAACGTACAAATCTTGTAGATCCAGAAGATGGAGAAGATATTTATAGAGTAACCAATCGTGGTGGAAAAGGCGTAAAAACACTCAATGTAACCGAAAAAACAGGCAAACTGGTTGCTTTAATGGATGTAAACGACAACGATGATTTGATGATAATCAATAAATCTGGTATTACTATTCGTATGTCTGTGGCCAATTTGAGAGTAATTGGCAGAGTTAGTCAAGGGGTTAGATTAATAAAATTGAGCGATACTGATGAGATATCTTCTATTGCAAAAATTGAAAAAATGGAAGGTGTTGAAGACGAATCACTTGCAGAAGATGGTCTAGCAACTGATAATGATTCTCTAGAAATGGATGATAATACTTCTGGGCCAGAATCTCCAGTGGCGGAATAATACATTTTATAAATTTAAAAAATCCTATTTTAATGTTACCTCAAAAGTGATTTAAAGTAGGATTTTTTTATTTTTTATTACTAAGTACATCAATTTCATCAATCAATTTTTTACACGCCAAACCTGGATTATCAGTTTTCATAAAACTTTCTCCTATTAAAAAACCTTTGAATCCTGCTTTTTGCAAAATTGAAATTTCGGTAGCAGAAGTAAGTCCACTTTCGGCAATTTTTATAAAATCATTTGGAATAATATCGGCCAATTGAAGTGAAGTATCAATAGACACGTCAAATGTTTTTAGATTACGATTGTTTACACCAATGAAATCAATATTTGGATGCAAGTTATGCAACAATTCACTTTTATCGTGTACTTCCATGAGTACTTCAAGTGATAATGAAGCTGCAAATTTGGCTAGATGTGCTAGCACTTTGGGTTCTAGGTTGGCTGCAATGAGCAAAATTACATCAGCACCCCAGGCTTTGGCTTCTAATATTTGATATTCGTCAATGATAAAATCTTTTCTCAAAATTGGAATTTGAGTCGCCTTGCGAGCAAGTAATAAATCTTGTGGGCTGCCTCCAAAAAAATCTGTGTCTGTAAGAATACTCAAAGCATAAGCACCTGCATTTTGATAGCCTTGGGTAACATATTCAACCGAAAATGAATCATTTATGATGCCTTTGGAAGGAGATTTTCGCTTATGCTCTGCAATAATTCCAAAAGAATTATTAGTAATAAATTTATCTTTTAAACTAATATTTTTAGAATCAAAAAGAATGGATTTTTCTAATTTATGGTAAGAAATACTGTTTTTTGCTTCTAAAATTTCTGATTTTTTGCGAGCTATAATTGTATCTAAAATATTCAAAGTATTTTTTTTTAAAAATTTATCATGCAAAATTCTTAAATTTTACGACTTTTGTTAAATAAATTCAAAAAATTGTTAAAAAAAATCATATTTATTTCTTTATTTAGTTTTCTAGTGGCTTGCGAAACTACTTATTTGCCCAAACCAAAAGGATTTCATCGCATAGATTTGCCTTTACCCAAATATCAAGTGTTAAAGGAAAAACATCCTTATACGTTTAATTATTCTTCTTATGCAGTCGCAAAACAACATACATCAAAAACGGCAGAAGCCCACTGGATAGATATTGTTTATCCACAACATAGAGCAGTTATACAACTTACTTACAAAGACTTGAAAGGTAATAAAATTGATTTTAAAAATAAAAATTTTTTAAATGAATTAGTTAATGATTCGTACAAGCTGACCTCAAAGCATCAAATAAAAGCTTATGCCATAGACGAAACCTTGATAAAAACTCCCTCAGGCAAAACAGCCACCATTTTTGAGCTAGAAGGCGATGTGCCAAGCCAATTTCAATTTTATATCACAGATACTACCAATCATTTTTTGAGAGGAGCCCTGTATTTTCGTACTTCAACAAAAAACGATTCGCTAGCTCCAGTTATATCTTATATCAAAAAAGATATTATATATATGCTTAATAGTTTGGATTGGAAATAATATTACTTTTCATTTTCATTTTCATTTTCATTTTTATTCTTATTTTTGTTTTGTAATACCTTTACCCAATTTAGTCCATGAAAACAAAGATTTTAAATTTTCTTTATACCAAAATTTGCATAACACTTTTTTTTCAAACATTCTTTTTTGCTTCATCACAATCTATTGTCAATTATCAAGTAAATTCAAATATGATGTCTGAAAAGTCATATATATACTTTTCTGTGAGTATAGCTGATACTATAAACCTAAAAATTTATAATAAATTTGGTCATGTAGTAAAAACTTATTTCGATAATAAATATCTCCCTTTAGGGCATTATTCTATTTTAAATTCAGGTTCTGAACTTGAAAATGGCCAATATTATGTACATCTCACTACAAAAACAGGATTAAAATACGCCAATATAGTTGTAAAAAGCACTTTGATAGAACAACAAATGATTAGTAAAAAAAATGACATTGTTTTATATCCAAACCCAACAAATGATAAAATAAATTTTATACTAGAAGGAACAAAAAACATATTAATTACTGACACCAATGGCAAAATATTGAAACAAATAACAACAGAAGACACCAATCTATCACTTTTTGAGTTTAAAAATGGCATGTATTTTGTAACTATTTCGACCCCAAAAAAGGAAATAGAGATTACCCAAAAAATTGTATTGCAAAAATAAACCTTCTTTTATAAATAAATTATCTACATTAATTTTGAATTATAACATTTGAAAAACATCAAAAAAGTACTTTTGTTGATAAAATATTACTTAAATAATTTTTTTATTTATATCTTTACAAAAAATGTTTATTATTGTGTAATAATTGAATAGACAAATTAGGTCATTTATTAGTTAAGAATATGTATATTTCAAACAAAAAATATATTAAAATTACTTATTTTTATTTTTTATGTTTTATCATTCTAATTCAAGGTTGCAAAACTGAGGTTTTGAAACAAGAATTTGATACAGAAATGATAGTAACTGTGGTTACTGAATTTGATGGCAAAAATGCACCTTTAGCCAATGCCACAGTGGCTGTATTTGACAAATTAGAAAATTATACAGCAAGTATAAAAAATCGAAAACCAATCAATGCTATTCAAAAACTAAATACAGACGCATCTGGTAGATTAACTTTTAATGATTTACCCCCCAATAGCGATATATGGATAGCTGCATTTTATAAAGATACAAGTGTTTTTGTAGGAAAAACATTATTGTATGACAACGACAAACTCAATTTTGAGCTAGTAGATCGTTTCAAAAAAGGATCTGTCAATAAAGTTACAATTAAATTAATCCCTGCCGATGGCTTAGTATCTTTTATAGCTACTACAATTCAACCAAGTTTTCCTGTAGATTTTTATATTACATCTGATTCGCTAACTGTGCTTTCGACCAGCGATGTAGTGTCGAGTGTAGCCAAAAAAGGCCGTCAGACATGGCGAGCAAAATCGCAAGAATGTGATTGGTATGGAATTGTAAATGTGGTCGGTGGTAAAAATGTAACAGTGCAACTCCCACCTTGTCAAACTGGAAATTTAGGATTTTACAGCATAGACCAAAGACTAGAATTATATCCCATAACGATAAGATTTGTTTCAGCTGCTGGCGAATTAGAAGATGTGGCTCAAATAAACTCACCTTATTTAGCTAATCCTAATGGGGTTACCTGCGACAGCATAGATTTTAATGGAAACCCAGACTATGCAGGCATAAAATTCCCAAAAGGAAATGGAGTTTATAGCTACGATGCCATAAGTGCTGATAATAATTGCAGATGGGCAGGTCGCATAAAAGTAAATGCCACTGGTTGCGTTACTGAAATGTTGAATGTATGTAAAAACTAAACATTGATGAAAAAACAAATTACATATTTATTTATCTTACTCTTTTTTACTTTTGTTGCTCAAGCTCAATTGATTGATTATGTACAAGTATATGTAGGTACAAGGCTTTATCCACAAGATTTGCAAATAGACCCTTCAACTGCCAAGCCAGACCGTTTTTATGCTGGATTTGCTCCTGGACAAGTACTTGGTGTGAGTGCATACAGGCAACTAACCGATCATCTTTGCTTTGGTGGTAGTTTTGAAATTGGGAATACCCGAAAACCCAACTATAATATCAATATAGCCACTATTGGAGCTAATGTTAAGTATAATTTCAATAATATAGAATCGTTTTTATCGCCTTATTTGATGGGTGGTGTCAATTATTCATTTATCACAGTGAGCCAGTCGGAGTTTAAGGATGGTCCACATGCTTTGCAAAAAAGTAAATCTGCCAGCTCTACAGCCATTTATACTGATACTGTAACTTATAGAAACACAAAAACTGATATTTTCTTTGTGCCAGTATATGGTTTTCATGTGGGTGCAGGGTTAGAATTTAAGATTAGAGAAGGCTGGGGATTGTATGCTGAGTACAAATTTACTTACTCTTTTGTCAAAAATGCTCCTATTTTGCAACGAGAGGATACTTATGGGTTTAACAAATACAATATGATTTATCATAATATTGTGTTTGGATTGAGGGTATTTTTATGATTTTTTAGTAAAAAGTAACGTCTTTTCTAAAAAAAACGTGAAATTGTTAAAACTTTAATTTGGTTGAAGCCTCATTTCTGGTCTTATAAACATTGTTACATAAATATTATTAAAGTATTTAGCAATTTTTATAAATTAAATCTAAAAATGTTGATAATATTTAAAAAGATGGTATTGAAACATTAAATTTTTATCATTTTGATAATAAAATTTAAAATTTCAATACCCAGATTTATTTTAATTCAAAAATGTTTCCTTTCTAAGATTTTCTATTCGTTTGAGTTGAAAATGTGCTTTCAAATATTTTATCTGCATTATTTGTTTCAAAGCCTTCTCTTCTGTGTATTCTTTTAATTTCAGATTTAGCTAAGTTTTTATATTGAGGCAATATCTTACGTTCTGCAAATTCAACATAACTGCCAGATATTTCATGTTCTGTACCTTCAGAAAATTTTGCCCTAATCATTTCTGCAACAGTTGAGCTTTGTAATAAATTACCATCAGGACTTACTTTAACAACGCTACCAGAGTTATTGAGTTTTATACCAAGATTTTCCAAAAATATATTAAAGTCGTATATATCATTATATCCATCAGGTAAGTTATGTACACTTATTGTATAATGATTTAAGTAATATCTATTATAAATAACCCAAGCAGCATATTCAGATTCAGTTTGCAAATCTTGATAATCTTGCCAAGAGGGTAGATTCCATAAAGGCGAGTGAAGAAAATTATCTATTTCAAAACCATTGTCTAAATTCAAATTATCTACAGGATCAGATGTGATATTTTGGGTATATTTTTTTATTATTTTTTGTGATTTTTCAGATAAGGTATCAACTCTTAATTCACTCAAAAATATTCTTGGAAATTTGTCAGTTGGTGGAGCATACCAGTAGGCATTCAATTTTTTTCCTTCAAAATTAAAATAATCTTTTTTGGAATACCCTAATTTTAAAAACATCTTTTCAAAAGACTGTATGCCCAAATGGTCTATCCCTAGAGTTCTAAAGGCAACATGATCGTTCTCTATATCATCTAGACTCTTGATGATGTTATGGGCTACCATTGCTGAAGTTATTTTTTTTACATCAGGCACTCGCTCAATGTATCTACGCATTAAGCCATCCATTACAACTTCTAGTGTTTGATTTTTCATATTATTAAATAGGTTTTTTTAGAAAAATTATGTGTTACAAAAATAGTATTTTAGTACTAAATAAACCAAACTAAAATTTCAATATCTTGAAAATAGTTGGTGGTTGGTAGTTGGGAGTTGGGAGTTGGGAGTTGGTAGTTAGTAGTTTGTGGTTGGTAGTTGGTAGTTTGTAGTTGGTAGTTGGGAGTTAGGAGTTAGGAGTTGGTAGTTTGTAGTTGGGAGTTGGTAGTTTGTAGTTGGTAGTTTGGAGTTGGTAGTTGGGAGTTGGGAGTTGGTAGTTTGTAGTTGGTAGTTGGGAGTTAGTAGTTGGTAGTTAGTGGTTTGTGGTTGGTAGTTGGTAGTTGGTAGTTGGTAGTTGGTAGTTGGTAGTTGGTAGTTGGTAGTTGGTAGTTGGTAGTTGGTAGTTGGGAGTTGGTGGTTGGGAGTTGGTGGTTGGGAGTTTGGAGTTAGTAGTTGGGAGTTGGTAGTTAGTAGTTGATAGTTGATAGTTGATAGTTGGTAGTTGGTAGTTGGTAGTTAGTAGTTTGGAGTTGGTAGTTGGTAGTTTGGAGTTGGTAGTTGGTAGATAGTAGTTATAAATTATGAGTTATAAATTATGAATCTAGCATATTATTGATAAAAAAAGCCTCAATTTCTTGAGGCTTTTTTTTAACAATTAACCATTAACAATTAACAATTAACCATTAACAATTAACAATTAACAATTAACAATTAATCATTTACCATTATTCAACAACTATTTTTACTTTTTTGGTTTCAGTAGATAGAATATATATGCCTTGTGCCAAGCCAGATACTTGTGTAGCACCAGAGGCTACAAAAGATTGAACTTTTGAGCCTAGTACATTATATATTACTACATTACCAGAAGCTACTACCATAAAACTACCATTGTTAGGATTTGGATAAACTACCACATCCGAATTTTTATCAGATTGAGCCAATGCCAAGCCAGTTACACTTTGTAAACTTGCACTTTGATATGCTTTTTTGGCAGGTGCTGAATAAGCCGCTTTATAATTATTTACCACTGGTGCTACTTTATAGTAATATTCTTGGGTAGTTGCAGTGGCTTCTTCTCTAAGATTTGGTTTCAATATACCAGCAATACTGTTTAATTGAGCTGTTGTCATTGATACACCAGGAGCAGTAAGTCCACAAATTTCATAAGTTTTAGCAAAATCTGGTGTTACTGATAATAGTACACAATATGTATCGCCATTGGCGGTATTTACGCCTACTACATTTTCCCAAACCAAATCAAAATCACCAGAATCGTCAATAGGTACTACAAAACCTGGCGTAGTAAATGGTATTGAAAAATCTCCACCCAAATCTTTGGTAGCCACTGCTGGCAAAGATGGCACAAAACCTGGAGCTACTACTGTATTTACAGAAATATCAAAGAAATGAGGAGCACTATCTCGTCCACATGAGTTTATGGCAGATACAGCATAGTAACCTGCATCATCTGCTGTGGCATACATAATATTGAGTGTATTGGTTCTACCAAAAATTGTAGTAACTTGACTTGAGTTTGTAAGCGGTGGTACAACTCCTGGCAAGGCTTTATACCAAACATAACCAGTGATACTACCTGTTTCTGTCGTTGCAGATACCGTGTACATGGCTGTGCCAAAGATTGTAACATTCAACGAAGTTTGACCAATACCAGTTACAGTAGGTTTTGAACAATTTACACCAGAACCAGTACCATTGCCACCACCGTTTCCACCACCATTATTATTTCCACATGATGTTAAATTACCTTGAATAGTAATAGATGTGTTTAAGTTTAAAGGCGATGTGGTAGTACCACAATTATTAATTGCTTGCATGGTATATATACTTGTGCCTGCTGTAGATGTTGAAATGTTGAAATAATTACTATAATTTCTACCAATTTCTATCTGGTCTTTATAATATATAAATCGTAAGCCATTTACATCGTTTGGACCTTCGCTTCCCACACCTACATTGTGTGATATGCCACCATTGCCACATTGAGTAATAGTTGTAGAATTTACTCTATTTCCGCCACCAATATCAAATCCAAATTCAAAAATAGTTGGAGCAGCTTGACATGGCAAAGCAGTAACTGTAATTACATTTACTGAAAATGATTGTACCACTGGTGTTACAGAAGCACTACAAACACCACCTGCCGAAACCGTAACTGTATAGTTATTAGTTCCAATCGTTAGTTCTGAGGATATATTAAAATCAGCAGAAGCCATAGGTTGCATTACGGGTTGTCCGTTTAAGCTCCAAGCATATTGCAAATTATTACCACTAAAAGTTGTGTTTACATTCAAATTTGCTTGTAATTGATTTCCTTGCAACAAACCTGGTATAGTTGTTGGTGCATTTGATCCTACAAAATTGATAGGGTCGCATGGCAAACTTGCCACAGTGGTTACTGTCAAACTCAAGACATTAGAAGTTACAGTGCTACAAGAGTTTCTAAATTTGTAAGCATAAGTTTTAGTTGTAGAACCATCTTGAAAAGAAGCACCATAGTTTAGTCTACTAAATGCTATATCAAAAGGCTGAAATGCCCCTTCTAAACCATCGGTAATAGGCATTGCTTCTAAAAAATTACCTCCGACAATAGTTGGTATAATTTGTTCATTATATTGCATTTTGTTCATATCATCTCCAACCAAAGTAACTGCATTTTTATCTGCCGAAAAAGATACAGATGTAATAGACTGACAAGCAGCTTGAGTTATAATAATAGAAATACCAGTAGCAGTTTTGTAGCACCAAGTTTGTTCTGTTTGCTCTTGTTGTGCAATAACTACAGAGTAGGTTTTTGTGCCAACCAAGCTAGCATTTTGAGATATTACAAAAATATTAGTGCCGGATGGTTGTGCATTATTTTGTAAAACTCCATCAATTACAACCTTAAAAGAGGGACTAGAAGGGTTCATTGGGTCTGGCATAAACGAAGATGTAAATGTAAGCGTTGCCATAGGCATTATTCCTCCCTCATATACACCACTTGCAGGTCCAGCAGTAGTTACTATACCCATACCACCTGGTATGGTAGCTAAAATACCGCCACAGAGCGTAGGGTTATTGTCTTCTGCATTTGCACTAAAAGCAAAAAGGGCTGCAGATGCCGTGATTGAACATAATTTATTTCTCAGCTTGAGAAACGTAGTTGAATTGAACATAAATTAATTAATTAAGGTTAAACATGTTACAAATTTAATACACAACAACTACATTGCACAATGAAAATGTCTTATTGGGATATTTTGATGAAAAATAATTTTTGAAATTATACAAAAAAAATACTTTTTAATTAAACTACAATTTAATTAAAAGCGTTATTTTATTGGATTAATAGTTAAAAAATGAGCTTATTTTATAATTTTGAAGCCTAATTTTTAATGAAATAATGTATTAAAACTTTTTTAGATTTTTATTTTCAATTTATTAATTTTAAAAGTAAATTTCTTAATAAATTCTTGTTTTTTAATAAATCTATGACAGATTATTTGTATTTTTACGAAATATTAATGCAATTTAATGAATAAAATTTTAATATTATTACTATTTTTGGGATTGACTACACATGCTCAATGGTACACATTCAAAAAAAAGAAATATGAATCTGAAACAACATTTAAAAAAGACGAAAACGGAAAAATCATATTTTTGGGTATTGTAGCATCAGATTCGCTACCAGCGAGAGATACTCTTTGGCAAAATGCTAAAGTGTGGCTCAAGAGTATTTTAAACGAAAAAGGCGACAAAATCACTGACGAACAATACCTCTATGGCACTATCGAAGCATCTGTAAGCTATATGGTCTATATAGAATCTATGGTTTCTAAATACCCTCATGGCAAAATTTCTTACAAAGTTTCGATTGATGTAAAAGAAAAAAAATACAGATATACATTTACAGATTTTGTGTTTTTAGAATATCAACAAGATAAAAAAGATTTTAAATATTACCCCATATCTGGTCGCTACAAAGGTTTAGAAAACGAACGATTTGGGGGGCATCAAGGTGCTTGGGAAAACCACAGATATAACCTAAAAAAGAAAATAGAAGCCCAAGAAGCCAATTTAAAATTAGAAATGAAAAAATATAAAATTCAAGTAGTGAAACCTCAAATCAAAGATAGTTTACAAGATGCTCCTGTTATAAAAACTAAAGATTGGTAATATATATATAAGTAATAAATATGAATTTAGAAGATGAAATCGTATTAAAAAAATTTACAACAAATATTGAAAAGTTAATCATCAATATTATGTTTACTAGCAGCTGGTTGCACGTAAATCATGGGCGATTGTTTAGAAAATATAATCTCACCAACGAACAATATAATGTACTTAGAATATTGCGTGGGCAGTATCCTAACACTTGCTCACTTTCATTGATTGCCGAACGAATGATAGAAAAATCATCGAATTGTTCGAGAATACTTGATAAGTTGGTTGGTAAGAAATTAGTAAATAGAAATGTATCTTCACAAGATAAAAGATTGATAGACATTTCAATTAATCAAACAGGACTAGAGTTGCTTTCGCAAATTGATGTACCGCTAGCTGAATACCAACAAAGTATACATGTACTCACAGAAAAAGAAGTTGAACAGACCAACAAAATATTAGATAAATTCAGAAATAATAAAAGTAAATAATTTTTAATGGACAAGGTTCTGATTATAGATGATATGCACCATAGCATCATACCTAGCTTAATTGATATAGGTTTTGATGTAGATTACAAGCCAAATATTACTGAAAGTGAAGTACTTTTGTGTATTGCAGACTATGTAGGTTTGGTAGTAAGAAGTAAGATATTTGTGGGAAAAGAAATTTTAGATAAAGCCACAAAACTAAAATTTATAGCTCGTGCAGGTGCAGGCCTTGATCAAATAGTAGAAGAAGAAGTAAAAAAAAGAAACATTATTTTGCTCAATGCCCCAGAAGGCAACAGAGATGCAGTAGCCGAACACACCATTGGTATGATGTTGGCATTATTGAACAAAATGCACACCGCAGATGCAGAAATAAGACAAGGTATCTGGAAACGTGAGGCCAATCGTGGATATGAAATTGGTGGCAAAACTGTTTCAATTATTGGTTATGGACACACTGGCAAAGCACTAGCCAAAAGACTGGCTGCTTTTGATTGTAAGATTTTAGCTTTTGATATCAACCATGCTTTTTATGGCGATGCCTATGCCAACGAAACAACTATGGATGAAATTTATCAACAAACTGATATTCTTAGTCTTCATATACCTCTTACATATCATACCCAACATTTGGTAAATGCTAGTTATTTAGAAAAATTTAAAAAGAAAATTTGGCTTATCAATACCTCACGAGGGCCTGTGGTAAATTTAGCTCATTTGCTCAACAAAATAGACGAAGGAAAAGTAATAGGTGCTGCCCTTGATGTGCTCGAAAACGAAAAAATTGATAATTTTAAAACTACCCAACCAGAACTTTTCAATCGATTAGTAACCAACAAAAAAGTATTACTAACGCCACACATTGCAGGTTGGACGGTAGAATCTTACGAAAAAATAAATGCTGCTTTGATTAATAAAATTAAAAAAATAATCTTCAATTAGTACAATTTAATGTATTAGGATTCGTTTAAAACAATATGAAAAAATATATTCTAAAAATATTATTACTTATTCATTTTATGGCTTTGTGTCAGCATTGGGAAATTGGAGGAGGATTGGCCACCACCAATAGCAGAAACGATGTATCCAACTTTAATATATTAAATTCTCGCATTGGGGCCGATGTCTTTTGTAGATACAATTTCAACCATGTATGGGTTGTAAGAGGAGATGCTAAATATTTGATGATTTCTGGCAACGATACTTATAATTCAGATGTAATTTCAAAAGTAAGAAACTATGGATTTAAGACAAATGTTTTTCAGATTACTGCCAATGTAGAATATAATTTTTTGGATTTTAGAGATCTTAAAAGAAAAGTAAGATTTTCGCCATATCTTACTGCAGGTGTAGGTGTAGCTATATTTTCAATGCAATCAGATTTTGTAAATCCACCCAAATTGCCAGCTTATCCTACCATACCTTTTGGGTTTGGAGTAAAATATATGTTGAACAAAAATTGGAATATTGGAGCAAAATACGAGTGTAGTGTATTGTATACTGATAAATTAGATGGTATTGATGGCTCAAATCCAGTAAAAGTTAAACCTCATGTACGAAGTGCTGATTTGGCCAATAACGATTGGATGCACTATTTTGGAGTCAATATTTCTTATACTTTTTACAAAATTAAATGTCCGCCTCACCACGAAATGTTATTAAAACAAAGTGATGTAGAAAACACTAAGTAAGTTATTTTAAACATTAGAGTAAATTAAAAACTATTACTAAAAATCAATAAAGTGGAAGAATCAATAAGCCTCGCACTCACAGACGATCAAAAACGAGATAAAGCCGTAGAAGCATTGCAAACGGTTTATGATCCCGAAATTCCAGTTAATATTTTTGAATTAGGGTTGATATATGAAGTCAATATTTATCCTGTCAATAATTGTTATGTGAGTATGACACTGACATCACCCGCTTGTCCTTCGGCCCAAGAGTTGCCCAACGAGGCTAAAACAAAAATCGTAGAACTAGGTATATTCAATGAGGTAAATGTAGAAATAACCTTTGACCCACCTTGGAGCCAAGATATGATGTCGGAAACGGCAAAGTTGGAACTTGGATATATGTAATTATTTCAGAATTTATTAAAATATTCAAAAAAAATACATAAAAAAAGTGTGTGAATCGATTGTTACTTTCTTACCTTAAAATTTGAATCCAGCTCTTTTTAATTTCTTTAGTTTTGAGATTTTCAGTTGAATAATAATAAATACCATCTGGCAATCCTTCTCCATTCCAATTATTTTTATAGTTATCAGATTGATATACTTTAATACCATATCTACTAAAAATCTGAATCGAAAATGGCGTTTGTTCGTAATAGCAGCCAAAAAATTCTAAGAAATCATTAAAAGTATCTCCATTAGGGGTAATAATATTAGGTATTTTTTCGATAGGTCTTTGAATATTAACCTGCACTGAATCTAATTTCTCTTCACATTTATTGTATGTTTTCACAAAATATAAACCAGAATTAACAGCTTTTATACCTGGCAAAGTACTACCAGTATTCCACAAATAGCGATTGGAAATAAGACTTGATTGTGGATTTAAAACTACATCTTCACAAATAGAGTTGATTATTTTAGGCAAATTTGTAGTAAAAGTTGAATCTAATTTTATTACATTTAGCGAATCAATAGCTATACAATTTGGAGAGTTTAGTGAACTAACTTGCAAATAAATTTTGCCAACATAATTTTTTGTCAATTTTGGATTTGCAATAAATGGATTTTCAACGGCATTTTCTGGAGTCCATTTATAATTATATTCCCAAATATTTGTAGTTCCTACAAAATTATCATTCATACCGCAAATACTTATGTCGTTGCCTGCTATGGCCACTGGAGTTTGAAGGATAAGAATTTCTCTTGAAAAACTATCGACTAAACCACAATTATTGCTAACAACAAGTTTAATAAATTCTAATGAAGAGTTTTGATAAAAAACTTGGGGTGGATTATAACCTGAAAAAGTTTTAGGAACTGCAAAATCTCCAAAATACCAATCAAATTTATTACCTGTAGAATTATTAGTTATGTTGAATAGTTTATTTCCACAAATAGTATTAGAAACATCAAAATTTGCTTCAACATTAGAGGGTGCACTGCAACAATTCACAGAAATGACTTTTGAAGCAGTTTTTTGGCAAGTATCAGAAGCAATGGCTGTAATGGTATAATTTCCAATTTCTTGTAAATTTACGTTTATTCTACTTCCAGAGCCAATATAATTTCCTGATAAAAACCAAAAATAACTTCCACCTGCGATAGGATTTACTGAATAAGTGCGTATATTGTTTGCAGCAGATTTACAAAATGAGCTTGTACCAGAGATGGAAAGTGGCGGACATGTTTTTGTTGGGCAGTAGGCAGGTTCATTAAATAAAGCGGTGATTTCAGCTTGAGTTAGGGCTTTGTTGAAGATTTTGATGTCGTCTAATTTTCCTTTAAAGAAACTATTTAGAAATGAATCTGTAGTTCCACCAACTTCAAAAATGTAGTTTGGAACTCTTCCAGGAGAATTAGATTCTGATTTATCGAAAGTACCATTTAAAAAGCAAGTAAAAATACCATTACCATTGTCTGTCAAAATTAGGTTATACCAAGTATTTAATTGCCAATTCGAATTATTTGTACTCAAATAAGGATTGTTCCCATTATAAACTTCAATTGGAGAGTTTATTCCATTCCATTTAATCCCAAAAGTGCCATTTTTTAATAAAATCCATTTCGAAGTGTTTTCAGTTGGATATATCCACACTGATATGCTAAAAGGATTAAAATCAGAATAATTAAAATAATTTTTACTAACTTTCACTAAACCACCAATTCCATCAAAACTATAAGCACTATTTTCATTTCCAAACCTATCAGTAGTTAAAGTAGCTCCCAAAACTGAGCCATTATAATTATTTCCACTCACATCGTTTGCATTTCCGCAAAAAGGGTAATGTGCCACTAAGCCAGATGGGGTTGTACAGGGAGCTGGTTCGTTGTATAAAGCAATCATTTGACTCGTTGTAAGGCTGTAATCAAAGAATTTTAAATCATCTATTTTTCCTTTAAAGTACGAATTGTCAATTAATCCACCCAGTATGAATTTTGATAACGAAAAATTATTAAATGAATCATTAAATACGAAAGGTTGGGAAATTTTATTTGTCCAAGTACTATTTTCAAATTTATAACCATCATAAAAGTTACCATCTATCATAAAATAAATTTGATTATTATTTATACTTAACGAAACATGATGCCACCCAGTAGATAAAGTGGGATGAGGTATGAAAATATCTTTCCAACCTCCCCAAAAATATAAACCATGTCCACTAATATAGCCTGGGTTTAAGAAAACATTTCCAGTAATAAAATATTGAAACCCAAACATTAAATTTGTATTTGGAACAGGAATAGAATTTATATTATCATAATTTGCCATTAGAACTGGATTATCTGTAATCTGAAGGTCAGTAACATCAAACCAAAAAGATATTGATTTGATTTTTTGTTTTGGAATTGTAATATACTTACTAACTCCGTCAAAACTATAAGCACTATTTTCATTTCCAAACCTATCAGTAGTTAAAGTAGCTCCCAAAACTGAGCCATTATAATTATTTCCACTCACATCGTTTGCATTTCCGCAAAAAGGGTAATGTGCCACTAAGCCAGATGGGGTTGTGCAAGGAGCTGGTTCGTTGTATAAAGCTGTGATTTCAGCTTGAGTTAGCCCTCTATCGTAAATACTTAAATCGTCAATTTTGCCTTTGAAATTGAAAGAGTTGTTCCACCAAGATCCAATAGTGATATCGCCACTCGCACAGTATTGCAATTCTCTTAAAGTAGTAATAGTGTTAGAAACAAGAGTACCATTGAAGTAAGTTTTTAAGGTAAAGCCATCATACACACCCGTTATCATTTGCCAATTATTTGTACTGAACGTAGCTATTCCAGACCCTCTTTCCCAAACACCTGGTATATTACAAGGGTTTGGTTTAACAGCTATACCTAAAGTTCCTGCACTCTGCCAGTTAATATACAATTGAAATTGTTCATTCTGTGCATTTGAATATCGAGATTTTCCTATAATGCTCATGGCATTATTATTTTCTGGTGCTACCCAAGCATTGATAGTAATTTGCTTAAATTTAAAAATAGGACTATCTAAAATTGTTATTTTGCTATTTAAACCATTAAAACTATAGGCACTATTTTCATTTCCAAACCTATCAGTAGTCAAAGTAGCCCCTGAAACGCTTCCATTATTATTATTCCCACTTACATCGTTTGCATTTCCGCAAAAAGGGTAATGAGCAACCAAGCCTGAGCTACAAGTACTATTACAATCATACAATTTTTTGATTTCGCAATCTGATAAAACTCTGTTATAAATTCGTAAATCATCAATTTTTCCATCAGAGTAAGAATCAATATACCTTTCATATCCGATTTTTATATAATCACTATTCATAATCATATTTAATCCTACAGTAGTTTTAGTTTCAACTTTTACTCCATCTAAATAAATACTTAAATTTCCATTTCCTGCAGTAATAACAGTATGTATCCATCTATTGTAATCTAAATTTTTGGTATGGGAAATATAATCAGACCAACTACCATTGTTAGCAAAGCCGAACCTGTAATCAAATTGATTATTTAGCAGATTAACAGAGAAGCTATAAGGACCTCTACTAGGGTTGTCTTCAGAAACAATAGTAAATATATTATTTAAGTTTCTTACATATATCCATGCTGATATGGAAATTGCTGTTGTAACATTTACATTATTTGTTGTGTATATTTTACTATCAATTCCATTAAAGTCATAAGCACTATTTAAAATACCAAAACGATCAGAAGTTAATATAGCAGTATTAGTTGTACCATTATTTCCATTCCCACTAGCATCATTTGCATTTCCATCAAAAGGGTAAAAAGCAACTAAGCCATTTGATGAAGCACAATTGGTAATTGGTGGGCTACAAACAGTATTGCAATCATACAATTTTTTGATTTCACAGTCTGATAGTGCACGGTCGTATAATCTAAATTCATCAACATTTCCATTTAATCTAGAAGTTGAAGAACTACCTCCATACCATTCTTGATAAGCAATATGGTTTATTTCATTTGTAAATGATAGATTCCTGTTTAGTTCTATTGAAGCCTTTTTTATTCCATTAATAAATCCTGAAATTGTGTTTTGAGATTTTGTTACAGTAATATGTACCCATTTGGTATTGTCAGGAATATACCCTAAACTTAACTCATAAAATTGATTTAGTGGATTTCCTACATTATAAAAATTTGTAATCAAAACATCTAATTTATTTGAAATATTATTTTTTCTAATTCCAAGACTTAATCCTATGTTGCTTTCTATACCAATTTGATAAATAGGACAAGAACCAAACGATTGTCCAGCAGTTGAAGTAAACAAATGCCAAAATGAAAAAGTTAAATCGTTTGTAGATAGGTTTGGTAAGGTTATATAATCTTTCTTATCAAATGCAGTTATATGATTTGAATTATTAAAACGAACACTTTGTAATTCTTTTCCTGCTTCATAACTTATTGAATTTCCAGACGGCAAAGTTCCATGCCTTCCATTCCCACTAGCATCATTCGCATTTCCATCAAATGGATAGTAGGCAACCAAACCATTAGTTGCTGCACAAGAAACAGGTTCACTACAAGTACTATTACAATCATACAATTTTTTGATTTCGCAGTCTGATAGGGCACGGTTGTAGATTCTAATATCTTCTATACCACCAAACAAGCCTTGATTAAAAGGACTTCCATTGGTTAATCTTGCATTACCTATTAAAAAATCAAAATTATTATTAATGTTTATACTTTGTTTTGAACCATTAATTAAGTTGCTATTTGCAAGATTTGAATTGAGATATATAAATAATTCATTATTTTTTCTTTGTGCTACAACATGATACCAAGTATTATTTTGAATAATACTTGAACTTTCAATCACATAATACCTAAAAATATTTTCAGAAGTTTCAATATATAATTTTCCATTTGAAACTTGTACTGAAAAATAGTTATCAAAATCATCATTTTGTCTTTTTGCAAAAAATCTATTTACCTTGTTGACATCTTTTGAATTAAACCAAAATGAAAAAGCAAAATCTCCTGTTCCAAAATTACCTAAAGTATTATTTATAGCTAGTAAATTGCTGCCAGTAAAAGAAAGTGCTGTATTTGGAAGTCCTAACCTACCTATAGAATTAAAGCTTGAATTAAAAAAAGGTGAATTATTCCCATTCCCACTCATATCATTAGCATTTCCATCAAAAGGATAATAAGCTACCAAGCCATCGCTTGACACACAATTATTACCTGGTGTAGTTATTGGAGGTGGTGGACTTGCAACTGTTGATACTGTAATCATGGCTATCCCAGTTGCAGAACCCACACAACTTGCATCTGAAAAATTGCTTATCGTATAATTTCTTGTAGAATTTGGAGCTACAAATCGAAAATGGGGATTTGAAAAAATATTTGATATTGGGGTATTTGTAGTTCCATCGCTCAAAGTGAAGCTATAAGGTGGATTTCCATTAAAATTGATAATCAAAGGGGTTTGCTGTCCTCTTACAATAGTTTCTGTACCCGAAATTCGGGCTAATGGTCTTTTAATGTTAATATAGTTTGTTTTAACTAAAGTTGAATTACCTTTTAGATTTGTAACTGCAAGAATTACTGAATAAGTGCCAGGATTTGAGTAAATTATTACAGGATTCTTCAAAGTTGAAGTAGTAATATTTGCTCCAATAAACGTCCAACTATAATTTGTAATATTCTGACCAAAGCTTTTATCTAAAAAAGTAATTGGTTGTCCAACACAAGCTGAGGTTGTAGTTGTTATAAAATCTACTAATGGTTTTCCACTAATGCACTGAAGTGCTTTTAATGCATCTATTCTTCCAGAACCAAGTTTATTGCTAAAACCTGGATTTATTACATCAATATTTGTAGCAGAACTCTTTAAACATGCTTCAATCAATACATTTGAAGCATTTTGTTCGGTAGCTTTCATTAATCCACAAAGCCCTGCCACAAGGGGACAGGCCATTGATGTACCACTAAGATAATCAAAATCAGATGTTGAACTTGACATAGAACTCCAAATATTTTGGCCTGGAGCCATCACATCTATTTTTGAGCCAAAATTAGAAAAACTAGCTTTAATATCACTGCTATTGGTAGCACCTACCGAAATTACATTGTTATAAGATGCAGGATACATCAAAATCGAAGAATTGTCGTTACCTGCCGCTGCCACAACTATAATTCCTGCATTATAGGCATTGTTTATCAAATTCTGAATTGTTTGTGAATAACTGTAACTACCCCATGAAAGGCTGATTACATTTGGCTTTGCATTTATAGCATAAGCTAGTCCAACATCTGCGTAAGGCAAAGTTGGTCCAAAATCTGAATCACTTGTACATTTTACAGCCATTATTTTGCAATTACTTGATATTGAGGCTATGCCAAACCCATTATTAGATTTGGCTCCTGCTATGCCTGCACAATGAGTGCCATGAGTTTTTTCCTCATCTGTCGTTGATGGATTGTTGTCGTTGTCAGCCACATCATATCCATTTATATCATCTACATACCCATTTCCGTCATCGTCTATGCTGTTTCCTGCTATTTCATTTGGATTTACCCATAAATTGGGTGCTATATCTTGATGATCAAGCCTTACTGCATCATCAACCACTGCAATTACAACTTTTTGGCTTCCCACACTCAAATCCCACGCCTGAGTTGCATTTATTTTAGACAAATACCATTGATTAGGATGCAAATCATTGGGTGTATAAAATGATTTGTAAATGGGTATTTTTTCGGCATATTCTATCCATTTATTATTATTCAATGCTGTCAAGAACAAATCTATTTGTGTTGAATCTCTAAAAGTAATTCTATATGTTCTATTGAAAGTTGGGCTGTTTATTTTAAATGCTTTTTTTGATTCTGTTACTTGGTAATTATCAAAAATTTTAAAAATGGATTGAATATCGCTATCTTTACTAGGATTTGGATTCTTAATTTTTTTAAAAAAATAGGCCTCTAAGTCTATATCAGTATTTTCTTTTATTTTTAAATAAATTTCGTTACTTTTTGTAGACGAATCTATACCAAAAGTAATTATTGATACAAAAACTAGAAAAATACCTAAGATTCTTTTCATTTTATAGCGTATTATTATTGTGTAACTTCTAATAAAATATTAATTATCAACATAAGTTGTCAATAAACGAAATTTAGAGACAGTGAATATTTTTTTGATTTTAAGAAAAATTTAATTTTTCAAATGTAAGAAATAAATATTTATTTCTAAAAAAATAAAAAAAATAAAAATAGTCGGAAAGGCGGGATTCGAACCCACGACCTCCAGCACCCCATGCTGGCGCGATACCAGGCTACGCTACTTCCCGAACTTTGGTATTATTGATGCAAATAAAATATAATTTTACAAAAAAATATAATTTTTATAAAATTATATTTTTGCTATTTAATGATTACTATTTTATCTCCTGAGTTGTGGTTAATTTTCAAACATCCATTTTTATTCATTTCTTTCCATGTGAAACCTTCTTTGTCTAAAGTATTTTGTAAAGATAAAATTTTGCCATTTACTTGGACTGATTTAGGTTTTTTTAGTAATGTTGCAGTAATAATTCCTGAATTATCAAAAGTATTTATTGATATATTTGAGGTTGAATAATTTATTTTTTTAATAACTGAAGTTGATTTTAAAACATGATCTGCATCATTTGGAGCAAATTCTGGAATAGCTGCCATTCCATCAAAGTAATGTTTTATGTAATCGCTGTATCCATCGCTCCACCAACTGCCAGGCCAAGTATGGCCAACCCAAGCTGCTCCATTTTGTTCTACAACATAAGTTGCATAGTTAAAATGCCTTAATGCTTGTTCTCTAAACCATTCAATTTTGGTACGCTCATAGTACATAGCACACACTGAGGCGTATCTTGCAGTATGACTTGCCATAGGTTCATAGCACCAAGTTTGTTCTTTTATAGCATCAGTTTCTGTTGCTCCAAAAGCACTTTTAACATAATATATCAAAGCCAAAACATCCATATCTAAGTTTAAAGCATTTTTGGGATTGTTTAACAAATATCTTGCTGTTTCCATTGGGCTTACTTGATTTCTGTTGGCTCTTTCTTCATCATTTATTATGTCTTCAAAATAATTGCACCACACATACGTTTTCATTGGACCATTTTTTGAATAAAGCCAATCAAGTGCAATTTTTCTAGTATGTGTAAATGTTCTAATTCTTGATGTATCTAATTGAATTTTGTCTTTGATTTTTATAATTTCGTCAAACAATCTTATTGGTTCTACCACATGTGAGCAATAAGAATCATATATTTTACCAGTTCTAGCATTTAACCTGAATGGCCATGGCGAAAATTTTGTTTGAGTAGCCACAAACGAGCTGGGCTGTGGCAATACATCTTTATTGACATTTTTGGCCAACGCATCTGCACATTTCAACCCAGCGTTTAAAAAAATGCTATCATCTGTTATTTCATAAAATTTAATGTAAGCGTACCCTAATTCTCCAATTTTGTCTGGCTCTATACCATGTAGTCCATCTCCTCTCATGCCCTCTTTTTCCAACATTAACGAACCTTGATAGATAGTATCTTTGGGGTCGGCACTTGCATAAGGCACATTTTTCCAAATAAAATTTGAAGGTGTTGTACCATATTTTATTTGATATAATAACATTTTTCTTACCTTTTCGATATATCCTATATCTCCAGTATAAGTATACATGTCCAAAGCTAGACTTTGAGTAAGGCCAGCAAATACACAAGCAGGGTTGTGCATCCAATCTACTCTATCAAAATTTGCTTTTTCTACACCCCCAATTACTTTTCCTTGAACTATCTCGTTGCCTTTTTTCATGTGGGGGCCTTCAAAACAGCAAGTTGTATATAATAATTCTTTACCAGTTTGCTTATCCAAAGGCGATTTATCTTTTATAAATTCTGCAGTAATTTTTATAACCTCATGATATGCCTTTCCTATATTATTGGGGTAGTATCTTGGCAATAATTTATTGTTTGAATCAAAATTTATTTTTGTGTTACAAAGACTATCTAGTTTTTCCTTTACTTTTATAGTCTGACTTACAGCTACTTGACTATACAAAGCCAATACTATTGCAATACTTTTTAGAATCAATTTTTTAGAATTTGTTTTCATTTGTTTTAAGTTTATTTGTTAGAATTTAATAGATTTTCAAAGCATATACCATAAAGCCCTACTACAATAAAACATATAATAGGTAATAAATATGAAAAAGCCACACCATAGTTGTCGGCTATTATTCCTTGCATTGGCGGAAAAACAGCTCCACCAAATATAGCAATACTAACCAAAGCAGCACCATGAATGGTAAAATTATGCAGTTTTTCTATAGATAATCCATAAATAGTAGGAAACATTGGTGCAATAAAAAGTCCTAAAGATATAATCAGCCACTCAGATTGTAAAACTTGGAAGGCAACCAAGCCATATATCATTATCAGAATGAAAGATAAAATAGTAATTAATCGGCTTCCTGATACTAATTTTAAAACATACATTCCTGCAAAACCACCAAAACCTGCTAAAATATTATACCAAGTTAGATACTGAGAAGCTATATCAATAGTAATTTTTGAATCTTTATCAGTAAAATAACTTATAAAATAAGAGGCTGTACTGGCCTCAGCTCCTACATAAAAAAACATAGCAACTGAACCAAATATAAGATGAGGATATTTTTTTGAATATACTAATATACTTTTAAATGACATTTTTTCATTAGTTTCTGTTTTAAAAGATGGCATTTTAATAATAAAAAATAAAATTAAAATTATTCCAAAAAATAGCGACAAAACCAAATAGGGTAAATAAATAGTTGGATTATTATTATCAGCAGTGGGCTTAACCAAAAAATTGCCCAAAATAGGAGTTATAGCATAGCCAATCCTTGCAAAAACTTGCACAAAATTTATTCTTAATTGACTTTGTTCGGGAGTTCCCAAAAGTACTGAATATGGGTTGGCAGCTACATTTAATATAGTAATACCTAAAGAAATTACAAAAATTGATAACAATAAAAGCGAATAAGATGAAAATAAAAATGAAGGATAAAATACAATACTTCCGATAATTGTAATTAAAATTGAAAGTATAATAGTAATTTTATATCCAAATTTATTTACAAAATTGGATATAAAAAAAGGAAATGGTAGATATACTAAATAAAAAGTCCATTGTATGAATGAAGTTTGGAAATAACTTAATTTATAATAATCTTTTACATAGGGAAAAATTACATCATTCATGCAAAACAAAGCTCCTACAATTAAAAATATAAAGCCCAAGAGCCAAAGTGCAGGGTTTTTCATTTTAGTAATTTACCAATGTTTTTGAATTAAATTTATAATCTCTGAATGGTTTTTTGTGGCTGCTACTATTTCTTTACCCTCCCAATAGTTATTACCACCATTAAAATCTGAAATTGTGCCACCAGCTTCTTTTATGAGTAAGATTCCTGGTATTATATCCCAAGGAAAAACATTAAATTCGATATAAGCATCTGCAGCTCCCTCTGCTACCAATGCCATATCTAATGCTGCACATCCAGTTTGCCTAAAACCATGTGTTGATGCATTGATTTCTTTGAGTATAGCAGCATATTTGTTTTCATACTCTCCTTGATCGTAAGGAAAACCAAGCATTATCAGCGAATCTTTTAATTTTTCTGTTCCAGAACAAGTAATTTTATTGCCATTTTTATAAGTTCCATTTCCTTTTGTTGCAGTATATAGTAAGTCCAATTGAGGAAGATAAGTTACTGCAATGAGTACATCTTCTTTTTTGGCAAGGGCTATATTGATTCCATAAATAGGGCTACCATGCAAATAATTTGTGGTGCCATCCAAAGGATCAATTATCCAGTTCATAGCTTTATCAGAAGAGGTTTTTAAAGTATCTTCTTCAGTAATAAATCCTGCTTCTGGTACAAGTTGTTGTAATTTATAAATTATTTTTTTTTCAGCTTCTTTGTCTACATAAGAAACCATATTGTTGTAGCCTTTGATTTCGACAGATTTGAAATTAAAATCTAATCGTTCATTTTTCATAAACGCCCCAACTTCTTTTACTAAAGTCGTTAAATCAGATAGAATAGCTGAATAATTCATAATAAAATCGTAGAAAAGTACTTGCAAAATAGTACAAGTACTTTAATTTAAAATTAAAAATTGGGTTAAACTAGATTGAATTTTTTTACAGCATCAGTTGCAGTCATTCCTTTTTTTACAACTTCGCACAAAGCAGCTTGAAAAGCCGCTGGATTGGCTACCTGTATAGCATTTCTACCAAAAACTACACCTTTGCAACCATCCTCAACTTCTTTTTGAGCAAGTTTTAGGGCTTCAAGTTGTGTTGGCGTTTTCTCTGCTCCTAAACCAAAAATTGGTAAAGGATTACTTTCTACTACTTTTTTGAAATCGTGGGTATGAAAAGTTTTAATCATATCAGCACCAATTTCAGTAATCACACGGCATGATGATAATACTTGTTCGTGCATTTGTGGTGGTGTAAGTTTGCCAAACGAAACTGGAAAAAATTCTCCAATTACTGGAATACCTAATTTTTCGGCTTCGTTCATCAAAGCAGTATACACTGCTACATTTTGTGTATCCACAACCTCATCGCCAGTACCAATAGTCAGAGAAATCAACACTATTTCGGCACCATTAGACACTGCTTGTTCTATTTGTTGCAATGCTACTGTAACAGCTCTATTGTAATTCCAATGAAAACAATAAATGGTACTCCAATTGATACGAACAATAGGCATAGGAGCACCTTTATAGTTAAAAGCATGGCGTGTATGACGCAACATTCCTGGACTCAAAAGTACACCATCTACACATGGATTGATATTTTCTGCAGTTTTGGGCAAATCTATCATACCTGGAATTGGACCATCAAATAATCCATGATCAAAAGCTACAATAACAGCATTTTCGCCTTTACTAAATAATTTTTCAATTTTAAGTTGTTTACCATTCATATTTTAAAATGTTTAATATTGTTCGTTTTAATTATTTTTTTTCAAAAATAACAATAATAAACAATTTAAAAAAATATTTTGTAAAAAAAATGAAAAAATTTGTTTGTTTGTGTTTGATTTACTATTTTTGATACAAATTAATAAACTCTTAATTAATATTGTTGTGCCAAAAGAACAAAGAAAAAGATTGATTCTTGAAATAGTTCAAAAAACTTCTATTGTTGATGTAGATGCTTTATCTAAAGAATTAGATGTATCTACGATGACTATTCGTAGAGATTTAAACGAACTGAATCAAAAAGGACTTTTACAGCGAACGCATGGTGGAGCCATAAAACTTGATAATTTAGATCTTATTTTATCAAATTTTGATTTAAAACTTAACGATGATAAGCTGAATAAAATAGAAATATGCGAAAAGGCTGTTAATTTTATCCAAGATGGTGATATTATATATATAGATTGTGGCACTACTATTTTTCATTTATCAAAACTTTTGGGCAGATTCAAAGATTTGCGAGTAATAACAAATTCTTTGCCAGTTGTTTTAGAGCTTTTAAATTTTCCAAATATCAAGATAAGCATCATTGGAGGCGAGGTCGATAGTAATAGAAAAGCTACTTATGGCAAAAAATCAGTTGAAAATATCAATGAATATCATGCAACCAAAGCTTTTATTGGTGCAGACGGAGTTTCCATAGCTGGTGGTATTAGTTCTTATGACGAACGAGAATCAGCTATAACAAAAAATATGGCTCTAAATGCTGATAAAGTTTTTTTATTATGCGATTCTTCAAAAATTGAAAAAAACTCGTTTTTTAAGTTTTTGCCAGCTAGTATTTTAAACTATTTGATAACTGACACCAAAATAAATAAAGATTTCATAAAACCATATCACGACCAAAACATAGAAATCATTTTTTGAAGAATGATTTTGAAAAATACTTGATTCAATGTCGTTTACTTAAGTGGCCTACTTACTTTCTCCTTTGGAGAAAGATCAATGGAAGTGGCAACAATAAATGATTAAGTAATCGACATTGATTAATGATTATTAATCGAAAAAAGTAAAAAGTTGATGCTAATAAATTTGCATTTTATAAAATTCATTTTTAAGTTGTGCAAAATTTAATATAAACACTTATATATATGGGATTAATGGATTTTGTAAAATCGGCTGGTGAAAAATTATTTGGCAGCGATGAAGAAAAAAAAGCACCAACACCTGAAGTAAAAGCTCAAGTAAGAGCCACAGCTTTGATTCAACATGTTCAAAAAATGAACATTCCTTTCAAAAAATTGGATATCAAAGTTACCAAAGACAGCACTGTATTGCTAGGTGGAGAAGTAGAACACCAAGAACATGCCGAAAAAATTGCCCTCACTGTGGGTAATGTAGAGGGTGTAGAAAGTGTAGATAACAATATGATTGTATCTGTGCCAAAACCATCGGCTACTTTTCATACTGTAGTTAGTGGCGATACGCTTTCAAAAATCTCAAAAGTGGTATATGGCGACCCAATGAAATATGAAATTATTTTTGAGGCCAACAAACCTATGTTGAAACATGTCGATAAGATTTATCCTGGTCAGGTGTTAAGAATACCTGTTTTATAATTTACAAAATAGTGCCTTTTAAATGGCTTAGAAGGCACTATTTGTTTTTCAGTTTCTCTACAATTTCTCTATCATTGCTCAATCTAGGTACTTTGTTTTGGCCGCCCAATTTGCCAATGGTTTTCATATAATTTATAAAAGCATCTGGCTCAACAACCGTAATTTTTAGTTGTTGTAACACATTTCCTTTAATCAAATCATCATAATAGGTATTTAATTCACATAATTTAGTATTCAAATGCTTGGCAAAAGAAGCCATATTATTAGGAAGGGTAGAAAATGCAATGAACCATTCATGGTAGGGCAGACCACCTTGCTTATCTACTACTTGGGGTGCTACCGTAAACTCTGATATTCTTACCTCAGGATGTTGCATACAAGCATATTCCATCGATTTTTCTACCTCTTGGGCTATCACATGTTCGCCAAATGCTGAAATAAAATGCTTGATTCTACCAGTTACGACTATTTTGTGAGGAAACAATGATACAAATTTGATAGTATCTCCAATAGAATATCCCCACAAGCCAGCATTTGAATTTATAATTAAAGCATAATTTACACCTATTTCTACATTTTCGATACAAATACGAACCTGAGCATCCGAAAAATAACTATCCACAGTTATAAATTCGTAAAAAATACCATTATTGACAAGTAATAATAAACCTCTTTCGTTTTGAGAATTTTGATAAGCAATAAATCCTTCTGAGGCTGGGTAGGTTTCTATACTATCAACCTTTTTTCCTATACTTTCAAAAAGTTTTTGCTTGTATGGCTCAAAATTGACACCCCCATAAACAAAAAGTGAAAAATTGGGGAATATATCTTTTATCTTTTTGCCAGTTTTTGTTTCTAATTTATCAAAATACATCTGTACCCAGGGTGGAATACCAGAAATGAGCGACATTTTTTCTGGTAATGTTTCTTCTACAATAGCATCAACTTTTTGTTCCCAGTCTTCTATACAATTAGTTTTGTAAGTAGGCATTTGGTTTTTTCGTAACCATTGAGGCACGTGGTGATTGGATATACCTGATAATCTACCAACATAAATTCCATTGATAGTTTCGATTTCAGGGCTGCCTGATAAAAAAATTAGTTTATGGTCGAAAAATCGAGCATCTTTTTTTTCATTTACATAGCTAAAAAGGGCATCTCTGGCCGAATTTATATGATATGAAATTGATTCTTTGCTGATTGGGATGTATTTGGTGCCTGATGTAGTGCCTGATGTTTTGGCAAAATACAAAGGCTTGCCTGGCCATAATACATCTGATTCGCCAGATTTTACTCTTTCGATATAAGGCTTTAGATTTTCGTAATCTGAGATTGGTATATTTTTTTTGAAACTATCATAATTTGTGATTTTATCAAAATGATGATCTTGGCCAAAAGTTGTATTTTTTGCTTTTTCTACTAAATTAAGCAATATTTTTTGTTGAAATCGAACGGGTTGATTAATCCATTTTTCATTCCTTTTGGTAATAAAAATAGCAATAGGTTTGACTAAATAGGATAAAAATTTCATTTTCAAAAAACCTAATTTTTTAAACTAACTAAACCTGTTGCATAAAAAAATATATGGAAATAGCGATAAATGCAAGTGGGATACGGAATTAAGCTTTGTGTTCTTTTTTTGGAAAAATCAAAGATGCTACAATGCTTCCACCCAAAATCACTACAATAGCTATCAACGAATGGCTAATATCTATATCAAAATGCAATAATTCTTTGGCTAGCATTTTGCCTCCAATAAATATCAATAAAAAAGCCAATCCAGTTTTGAGATGGTGAAACAAAGGAAGCACATTGGCCAAAAAGAAAAACATAGATCTAAGACCTAAAATTGCAAATATATTGGAAAAAAATACTATATAAGGATCTTTTGTTACAGCAAATACTGCAGGCACAGAATCCATGGCAAAAACTAAATCTGTAAATTCTACAATCAATAAAACCACAAACAGAGGGGTTAGCATGGTTTTACCAGCTTTTTTGATAAAAAAATTGTCTCCTACATATTTAGGGAAAACTGGGAAATATTTGGTACAAAACTTTACAATAGGATTTTTTTCGGTATCCATACTTTCTTCATCATCAGAAGAGAAAAATATTTTTGCACCTGTGTAAACCAAAAATCCCCCAAAAATTAAGAGTATCCACTCAAATCTGCTGATGAGTGCAGAACCTGAAAAAATGAATACGAAACGCATAATGATTGCTCCCAAAATACCCCAAAACAATACTTTTTTGTAGTATTTTTCTCTCACGCCAAACGATGAAAAAATCAACATAATAACAAAAATATTATCTACAGAAAGTGCATATTCTACCAAGTAACCAGTGATAAACTCCAATGCTTGGTTGTTTTGAAATAATATGATATTTTGGGCGAAATCAGCACCATTTAAAACGACATGGCTAGCATATTTTTCAACAACTGAAGCTAATTTTTCGGGGGTTTCTATACCATGAATCAAGGCACCGTTGTATCTTAAAAAGGCGTAAAATGCAAGTGCTATGGCTATCCATACACAACTCCAGGTGGCTGCAACTTTGAATGTAACTGGTTTATTTTCTTTGGAAAATACGCCTAAATCTAATAATAATATTGTAACTACAAATACTATAAACGTGCCAAAAAACAAAAATTCGTTGCTTACCATTATGCTTATATATGCTTAAAAAGATATTTTTACCAAATATAGTTGTATATACTTCAATATGCGAAATAATTTAAGACTTTTTTTGTATTTTTTTATAAATTTTGAAACAAATCTACTTAAAATACAATTCTTATTTCATTTTTTACATACGTAAGAGCCTGATATACAGGGTCTTGTGTCCTCGAAAGTAGATTTTCAAATATTTTTTTTGCTAATTCAATACCTCTACTATCATTGGGGGTTTGTTCGGCTGCCGAATTAATAATTCCTACTATATCCTCCATGGCTTTGCGTACTTGCAACCAAGATTCATCGCTCATATACACTTGTTGCGACAAATTATGGTTGTATTCATTTCTTATTTCAGCCAATAGGGCTTGTTGCAGTTGAGCAGAATTGAAAGCAGGATTGTTTACCCTTATAATCAAATTGTTGAGCGAAATACGCTCCAAAAACAAGCATATTCTCTCGTAGGCTTGCATTCTTATAGGTAAAACAATTTTGGTGTTATCCATTTTCAACTCTAAGATTTTTTTTTCATATTCTTTGTTTAAAAATGCTTTTACAACCAAAAATATTCCATACATGACTGTAATAGAAGGTAAAAATATTTTGATTAAATCAGTAATTATTTCCATTTATAGTTTTATTAAAATTAAGCATTAAATCGTTTTTCAATTTCAGATTCACAATAATTTTTGAGTGTATCTAAAGTAATATTATTCAAAATATCTTGTGCATAAGCCTGCGTGAGCATACGTATAGCCATAGTTTCGCTAATTCCTCTAGCTTTCAAATAAAAAACATGGTCTTTGTTGAGTTGACCAGTAGCATGGCCATGCGAACATTTGACATCGTCAGCCCATATTTCAAGCTGAGGTTTTGAGTATGCTGTAGCTTCGTTTGATAAAAGTATGTTTTTGCTCGATTGATAAGCGTTAGTTTTTTGAGCGTCTTTGCGAACAAATATTTTGCCGTTAAACACAGAACTTGATTTTTCGTCTAAAATAGCTTTATATAATTCGCTACTTTCGCAGTGTGGCACTGCATGGTCTACTACAGTGTGGTTGTCTACATGACTTGTGTGAGATAGCAAACTTAAACCAAATAAATTGGCTTCTGAATATGATTTATTTAAAGAAATATTTAAGTTATTTCTTACTATATTGCCACTCAAAACTATTGTAGTAGCATTTGTTACAGATTTTCCATTTTGGTTGATTTGGGTTGTGCCAATATGGTTAGCATCAGAACCTTCATGTAATATTTTATAATATTTTGTGGTAGTATTTTCTTCAGTTGTTATTTCTGTAATTATATTAGTTAAAGAAATATTTTCTCCAGTTTTAGTAAAAAACTCTATAAAAGTAGCCTCAGCGTTTTCTTCCACTAAAATCGATAAATGGGGCAAAGAGAGGGTATTTTCGGCTTTGCAGTCGTTGATGTAATATATATAAATAGGTTTATCAACGACAGAATTTTTATTTATTTTAATAAAAATTCCATTTTCGATAAAAGCCTCGTTTAGTGCCACAAAACCATCTTTATTGTAGGATTGATAATGTCCAAATTTGTTTTTTTTGTCTAAATATTCAGGTGATTTGTAAGAAAAAACTTCAAAAAGTGTTGGATTGATATTTGAAATATCTTGTGTAAAATGCCCATTGATAAAAACAATACAATAATCATTTGGCGAATAAATGGCTATTTGTGATAAATCAAACTGATTATTTGTTGTTTTTTGAGCAATAGCATATTTTTTTGATACTATTTCTTTGACAGATGTATATTTCCATTCTTCGTTTTGGGTTGAAGGAAAACCTAAGTCTTCAAATTTTTGAAACTCAAGAGATGTTTCTTTGGTAATTTCAGAATTTTGAGCTTTGTAATGTAATATTTGTTCTTTTAAATCCATTATATATATAATCTTTTGTATTACTTTTCAACAAAGGAATATTCCTAATTGTGTGATTATTTACAAAATAAGATGTCAAAAATACAAAAATATTTTAAATTTAAGCGATTAAATCATTCAACATTGAAATTTATTTTGAACAAAATAATGAAAAATATATAAAATTGATATAATAATTTCAATTTTTAATTCAAAAATTATAACATCAATTCACAATTTACTTCTACTTGATTGATTTCAGCACCTAGTATTTTGTAAAATGCTATGGCTTTTGAATTCCAGTTTGATACTTGCCAACGTACTTTTTTGCAATTATTTTTTCTGCCAATCTCAAAAATATGTTGCATCAAATCAGTGCCAATGCCTTTTCCTCTAAATGTATCTTTAACATATATGTCATCAATATAAATGGATTTGCCTGTCCAAGAAAAATAGGTGTAATAGTAAGAAGCAAAGCCAATAATTTCGTTTTCATGCTCCACAACTAAGGCTTTAAAAATATCTTTATCAAGTATCATTTGCTCGGGAGTAATACTTACTTTTTCAGGCATTTTTACAAAAGCTGCCAACTCCATGATTAAGGCATGAATGGCATTAAAGTCGGTTTCAGTGGCTTGGCGGACGTGGTGGTTTAGCATAAGAAATAAATAGATAAGAATGATAAAATATTACGATTTGAAATTAATCTCCTCCACAACTACTTCCGCAACTTGAACTGCAAGAGCTTCCACAACTAGAACTATCACCAGAGTCGCTTGAGAAAATTTCAAAATTTCCTGTTCCACCACCACCTCCAAATTCTCCATTTCCAAACTCTAAATTGTTTACATCTGAGTCAGGAAACATTGAAATAAGTGGATTTGTACCAATATAATTTGAAAAACCAGCATCAAATGAGTTATTTTTTTGATTTTCTTTCTTTTTAATATTTCCTTTAAATTTTGTTTCCTCCCAAATTTCTGCTGGTGGGGCTATACCAAATTCGGTTTTATAAAGTTCAATTGTATGAAAATATTGCGAATGAAAAGTTTCTGTTTGACTATTGAAAGGAATTAATTCTGGATTATGATCAAAATCATATTCAATCACATCCTTACAAAATTTCCGATAACCTGCACTAAACAATAGATGTTCATGCCAAACTTGGTCTATAATTTTTGAAGGGGTAATGCTAAAATCGCTAATTACACCCAAATAAACAAACTTTTTATATTCCCAAATTGCTTTTGAAGCAAACTTTTTGCTCCAATTTAATTTACGAGAAAGTTTATCAGCAAATGCTTTAGAAGAAGGGTTTTCTCCACCAAATTTTGAAATTATATCATCCCAAAGATGTGTAGCTACTAAATGTTCAAAGTGATAATTTGCAATTTTAAGCCAAAGTTGTTTTTTGTTCATATAATTATTTAGACTATTCTTTTACTTTTATTTTTTAGATAAATGTTCAAAATAAATAAAATTATCAATTGTATAAAAGAGATTATTTGAGGATAAGCTACTGGCCAAGCACTATTTATAATGTTTAAAGATTTAAATATTGAAATAACACTCATAAAAAATATTAAAATTAAAAAACCATTATACATTTTTTTGCCAAAATTCTTTTTCAAAAGAAAAATCCAAAATAGAGAAAGAATTGCTATCGCTATTGATAGAAAAATAGTTGTAATAAATAGCGAATCTTCACCTAAACCCATTCTTTAAATTTTAGTATTTTCTACATTAAAACCTTAGATTTTATTCTAATATGTTTTTTTTTATCCTACAAATAATTATAAACTTTTTGATAATATTTCACTTTAAATTTAGTGATTTGTTGGTGGAAAAAACACCAACAAAGGCGAAATATGGATGTTGGAGTAATTTATTGCTAATAAGTATTAGAGATTTCTTTTATTAATATTTGAGTGATACTATTATTTCTATTTGAAATATATTTTTCAGAAATTTCTTCATGTAAATTTGCAAGTTCAATAGTCATAGGAAGGTTTGAATAAGCATATTTTTTTTTCTTTTCGATAAAGTCATAGTTTTTTGCAGCTGAATTCATTTTTGAAGTAACTAATGTCATGTTTCCAAGCTTGTAAGTATAATCTTCTCTAAATTTCTTTTTAAAATCTTTTTTCCACTGAGACTCTTCTGTTGGATATTGGGGAATAATATGCTCTAATGTGCATTTATCAAAATAAAGAGTTGAATCTGAAATTACATCGTCATCTTTAAAGGTAGAATACCAATGATATTTTGCAAGAAAAAGTTTTGGAGTTTCATTATTTCCATAAAAATCATTTTCAAAGCCTTCTAACACTTCTTGTTGATCATAATGTTGGGAAAATTCTTTTACTGCATTATCCCATTGTTTCTTATTGATAAAATCAATACATTTATAAACAGGTTTTGATGAAAATCTACCAAAACTTAAACAATAATTTATGTATTTATCGTATTCAGCTAAAATGATTTTAGCAATTTCATTTTGTTCAATATTTTCTTGAATATTTCTTAAAAGTGATAGAAGAAGATTTAGGCTATATCTTTGATTACCTGCAACTAAAAAGAAGTTAATTTTGGTTTTAAAGAATCTTGTTTTAAAATCTACATTTAATATCTTTTCATAAAGTGGCAAGGCATTTTTAAAATCCTCATAAAAAATTTCAATTTTCTTTTTAGATATTGAATCATGATATTTTGAATCATATAGAGCAATCACATCATTATATGAAGAATATTTTTGCTGATTAGCATTCGTACTTTCTACCCATCTTCCTAGAAAATCATCATTAAAATCATATATATTCTCAAGAGCCAACCATTTTTTATTTGCTTCAATATCTCCAATTTCGGTGAATTTTTTTATTAAAAAATTCCTAAATAAATCTTTATTAGATAATGGAAGTCCACGATTATTTAAAATTTCAAAAATATGGTAAGCAATTGTAATGTCTGATGTAAGTATTCTTACTACAGATACTTTAGTTTTTAAAAAATGGATAAACTTATTAAGATTAATAAAATCTGTTTTGTTGAATTCGCCAAGAGTGGTAAATTTTTCTGAAACTTTTTTTTCTAAAAAATTTCTATTGTTAAAGTATCTTTTAATTGCTGATTTTTGTTCTGAACTAGCATTTTTATAGCTTTCCTCTTTGTATTCTTTACATTCTATGGCATCTTTTAAAACTTCATCAAAATTATAACCACTCGATTGTTTATCTATTTTTACTTTCTTTTCCAAAGTAATTACTCCTTCTATTATGTTATTAAATAAAAGCTCATTTATAGACGTTAATCCTGCTTTTAATGTATTTAGAAATTCTGGGTTGTTTTTTTGCTCATAAATTACAATTTGCTTATCAAATAAGCATTTTATTGAGGATAAAAGCAGCATCAGAGTAGTTAGTCTTTGTTGCCCATCGACCACATCATAACTAAAATTGTTATTATCTATCAATACCATTGAACCAATAAAATATGGATATTTTTGGTCGTTACTTTCAAAATAGTTTACCAAATCATCCCACATTACATTTACCTGATTATTTTGATCGCTTTTCCCAAGACAATCCCAAGAATAAGGTCTTTGGTATTCAGGAATGATATATTTAATATCTCTGCCAAAAATTTCATTTAGAACTTTACTTTCTGGTCTAAAACTAATATCAGCCATTTTTTTATAAATTTAGATAAAATTATTTATTCTTTTAACATCCTTGTATTAAATTTTTTTAGTCAATTGTAATTAAAAGACTTTATTTTTTTACGATTGAATCAAATCAAATCAAATTTAGACATTTCAAAAGCTGTAAAAAATTTATACAATCGCTCATTTTGATATATTTCAAATGCTACAAACTCATTTTTCAAAGTGATTTTAATTTCTAACAAATATTGTCTTCGATTGCTAATTACAGAATGAGCATTAATTCCCAAAGTATCTATCATATAATCAACTTTAGTGTACAAATCTTCGCTCAAATCATTTAAAGGAACAAATTGATGAGTAAGAAAATTGTATTCCATGTATTTTTTAGGATTATAATTTGGTAAGTCAGGTTTGAAAAAAAGATGAACATCTTTTCCTAATTTTATTTTTCTATTGTTATAAATTTTAACCAAAAATAAATTATCAAAATCCCAACCTTGTTTATCTTTCAGTTTTGGGTCAAAATGTTCTAAATCAGCATCTAATTTTAGTGTTTTGCCAATATATTTACCTTTTTCCCAATTTTGAGGTACTGCTTTCCAAATAGTATCGTCAATTAAATCTTCAGTATAAGCACATAAACCTCTTTGACAAAATAGTAAATTGTAGTAAATGTCATTATAATAAGCGTTTTTACTGCTGTCGTAAACTGGATGGTGTCCAAATTTATTATTATATTCTTTGATGTAATTAGCAAATGCAGTAGCCCAAAAAGGAGTTTTATCAATTTTTCTCATATTTCAACACTTCCCAAATTCCATTTAAGTTGATTAGCCAAAATTTTGAAGTCTTCAACATCTTTCAAATAATCAACATCTTTCAAAAGTGTTTCTTTACTTTCTTTTAGTTTTTTCTTTGTTATTCTTTGATTAACTTTTGCTAGTTCATTAATTTTCCTTTGCCTTTCTGGATTTCCATCTCCTTCAATATCAAACACTTCGTTTAAAATTGAATCCCAACTCATATATTTGGGATTGAATTTGTAATTATCTACATGGCGTTCGCCAGTGTAATATTGTTCTTGGTAAATATGTGTATTTGCTTCATTAAATTTTAATTCTACAATTTCCCAAGGATCAAAAGAAGAAGCTATAATAGGAGAATGTGTAGCAAAAAAATATTGACAATCTGTGCCTAAACGCACACATTTATCTACTATCATACGTTGCATATCTGGATAAATCGAACGCTCAGGTTCATCTATTAAAACAATAGCATTATTAGGTTTTAATTCATATAATGGTATAAGCAAATTTATTAAATGCTTTGTACCTGTACTCCAAAAATTATAAGGAATGTCCTGACCATCTAGGGTTTGAATTTCAATATTATTGATATGTAAAACTGCACTTTTATCTAAATCTGTTTTTACTTTTAATCCCAATGGTTTTAAAACTTCATTTAAAATATTATTTGCTAATTTCTCTAATGGATTAGGATTTTTTTTAAGCCATTCTCTGTATTTATTATTCGCTTTTTCAATGTCTTCAGAATTTGAATTTACTTTGAGAGCTTCTTCAGAAATTTTATTTTTAAAAATTATTTCTTCAGCTCTATGTTCAGCTATTTCTTTCAGCAATAATTCAAAAGTTTTATCTATTGCATCAATTCCAAAATCCATTACCTGTTTTGGGTTTAAATCTTCTGAATAATCATCATTAATAATTCCCAACAATTTCTTAGCCATTCTCTCTGTTTCATTAGTATAAACTTGATTTAAAAAAATAGTTTCTACTGGAAAATTTATTAAAAAGGGCTTTAATTGATTTTTAAAGTGATCTCTTTTATTTATAAATTGTTTAGTCTCAATATTTAATTTATTATCAGTGCAGTACACAAAAGATAAAGTATTTTCCTTAGATGTAAGTTTCCAATCCAAATCAAATAATTGTAATTCCATTTTTACGGAATCCTTTTTAAAATCAGGAATTGTTAAATTATTCCCAATACGATTATCTAATGTTGTAAATCGCTTTATCAACCTTAAAATGCTTGTTTTTCCAGTTCCACTCTGTCCAATAAAACAAACTTTTTGTAATGGTTTTCCAGCTTTTTCGTGTCCTTTGGGGTAGGTCAAATCAATTTTTACTCCCTTAAATTGATTGTAACCATCCAATTCTATGCTTCTAACTTTCATATTTACAAATCAAATTAATATATAAATCTACACTATTTCCTTCGCCTTCTCCAAAACCCTTTCCAAACCACTTACATCTTTTCCACCTGCAGTTGCAAAGAAAGGCTGCCCACCGCCACCACCTTGTATTTCTTTGGCTAGGTCTCGAACGATGTTTGAGGCATTTAGGGCTTTTTCTTTTACCAAATTTTCAGAAATCATTACTGCAATGTGTGGTTTTTCGTCTGTAATGGCAACGAGTACACAAAACAGATATTCAACTTTATTTTTCAATCCAAAAGCAATGTTTTTTACAGCTTCTGCACTCGAAACATCCAGTTTTTGAGCGATGAAATTGATACCATTTTTAAATAAGACTTTTGTTGCAAGTTGCGTAATAATTTCTGCAATTTGCTTGTTTTCAAATTCTTCTAATTTCTTTTGAAGCAAGGCTTTTTCAGCTTGCAAATCTTCTATTGATTTTAACAAATCTTTGGTATTATTAAACACAGATTTTGCTTGATTATACATCTGTAAATCTTTGGCTATCAAGGTTTCGGCACCAGCTGCAGTTACAGCCTCAATCCTACGCACGCCTGCTGCAACAGAGCTTTCTGATACAATTTTGAGCAACCCAATATTGCCAGTAGCAGGCACATGTGATCCTCCACAAAGCTCAACTGAATAGGTTTTATCAAAAGTTATCACACGCACAAATTCGCCATATTTTTCGCCAAAAAGAGCTGTTGCACCCAGTTCTAAGGCTTGTTTTATGGGCACATTTCTTTTTTCGTCTAGTGCTATATTTTCTCTTATTTTTTGATTGACAATGCGTTCGACTTGGGCAATTTCTGCATCCGTCATTTTTGAAAAATGCGAAAAATCAAAACGCAATAGTTCTGGATTTACCAACGAACCTTTTTGTTGAATATGTGAGCCAAGCACTTGACGCAAAGCACTTTGCAAAAGATGTGTGGCTGAGTGATTATTGGTAGTTAAAGCTCTATTTTCTTGATTGATTTCTGCCAAAACATCACTTTTATGGAAACTTTCAAAAACTCCAAATTTGTCATTTGAAACCTCACCCTTGCCCTCTCCAAAGGAGAGGGAATCAACGGAATTGTAATTTTTTAAAGTTTCCATATTTCCCAAAGAAGCTAAAATTTCGGCAACATCATCGTTCGTAAAATGAATAATTAAATCGTTTTCTTTTTTGGTATTTGTGATTTCAATTTCTACAGGTGTATTTTTGAAAGTCAATTTTCCAGTATCGCCAATTTGTCCACCACTTTCGGCATAAAATGGTGTTTTGTCCAATACAATTTGAAATTGTGAGCTGGTTTTGGTTGTAATTTTTCTGTATTTAGTAATTTTTGCTTCACAAGAAAAAGTATCGTAACCCACAAATTCTACTTTTGAAATATCGTTTAGCGTAATCCAATCGCCTGTTTCTGAGGCAGCTGCATTGCGTGAACGTGCTTTTTGGATGTCCATTTCTTTGGCAAAACCATCTTCGTCTATCGACAAATTATTTTCACGAGCAATAAGCGAAGTCAAATCAACAGGGAAACCAAAGGTATCATACAATTCAAAAACTACAGCTCCACTAAGGATGCCATCGCTTAAAGCGATGGTATCCTTGAGCAATCGAATTCCATTTTCCAAAGTTCTCAAAAACGATGATTCTTCTTCTTTAATCACATTTGCCACAAAACTTTCTTGGGCTTTGAGTTCAGGAAAAACACCTTTCATTTGCTCTGCCAAAATAGCTACCAATTTATAAATAAATGGTTCTTTTTGACCTAAAAATGTATATCCATAGCGAATTGCCCTACGCAAAATTCTACGAATGACATAGCCTGCTTTGGCATTCGATGGCATTTGTCCATCGGCAATGGCAAACGAAACGGCACGAATATGATCAGCAATTACACGTTGAGCAATGTCTTTTTTTGAAAATCCAGTAATACCTTGTTCGTATTTTATACCTGAAATTTTTTCGATTTCAGCAATCAAAGGCATAAAAATATCAGTATCATAATTGGAGGCTTTGCCCTGAATCACCCGTACCAAACGCTCAAATCCCATGCCTGTATCTACGTGTTTATCAGGCAGTTGCTCCAAACTTCCATCAGCTTTTCGATTGAATTGCATGAACACATTGTTCCAAATCTCAATTACTTGTGGGTCATCGTTGTTTACTCGCTCAGCACCAGGAATTTTATCAATTTCAGCTTGTGGACGCAAATCAATATGAATTTCAGAGCATGGACCACAAGGACCAGTCGCACCCATTTCCCAAAAATTATCTTTTTTGTTTCCCTTTAATATATGTGTTTTATCAATCAACTTTGCCCAAATATCAAATGCTTCTTGGTCGAACGTGAGGTTTTCTTTGGCATCTCCCTCAAAAACAGTTACATACAAACGCTCTTTGGGTAATTTATATACTTCTGTGAGCAATTCCCAAGCCCATTCGATGGCTTCTTTTTTGAAATAATCGCCAAAAGACCAATTGCCCAGCATTTCAAACATGGTGTGGTGATAGGTATCATGCCCAACTTCCTCTAAATCATTGTGTTTGCCCGAAACACGCAAACATTTTTGGGTATCGGCAATGCGTTTGGCACTTGGCACTTTGTCGCCAAGAAAAAAATCTTTAAACTGGTTCATGCCTGCATTGGTAAACATCAATGTAGGGTCGTTTTTGAGCACCATCGGAGCCGAAGGCACAATTTTATGCTGTTTGGATTGAAAAAAATCTAAAAATTGTTGTCTAATTTCTTGAGCGGTCATGTAAATTGTTATTTTGAAAAGGCAAAATTAATCTAAAAAAAACAAAAATTTGAAATTTGTAAAAGATTTTGAATGGTAAAAAAATAAAGTAAGTTTCTGAAAAATAAATAAAAATTTATCTTCAAATAAAGTTGTTAAAAGTTCATATCAAAAATGATTTTTCTAAACAAATTTTTATTTTATTATTAATTTTTGTTATTTTACATAATAATCAAAACTTATTACCTAAAACAATCAAAAAGTTATGCCAATTAGAATGGTTGAAGACGACAATAGTGGCCAGTCGTCTGATAATTCAGGGTCGAATAGGGGTGGAGGAAATCAAAATCGTGCAGGTGGTGGTGGAAGTGGTCTAGGTAGTATTATTAGTACTTTGTTGCCTATATTATTTAGATACCCCAAATTAATAGTTGTAGCTATTGTAATAGGAGGCATTTATTGGTTTTTTTCTGGTTCAGGCTCGTTTTCTAGCAGCTCGTCCAATAGTTTGGCTACTGGTGCAGCCATGAAACAAGAGGTATTTGACGAGGCAGAAGTATTTGAACCACTTTTTCCAGATGCAAATACATTGCCAGAAGGTGTTTCGTTGGCCGAATATGCTCCAAAAAGGCTCAATCAAGGTTCTCAAGGCTCTTGTGTGGCTTGGGCAAGTGCTTATGCAGCACGTACAATTATAGAAAGTCAAGCACGAAAAACAAATCCAAATGATGTAAAATTTAGTCCCTCATTTTTGTATAATCAAATAAAGCTAGATGGTTGTCAGGGTTCTTATGTAGTAAGAGCTATGGATAAAATGTTGCAAATTGGTTCTTTACCTTTTTCTCAATTTTCTTACGATGAAGATGATTGCAGCAAAGAACCCAACGAGTACGAAAAACAACAAGCCATTCGCTACAAAATGAAAGGCTATAATCGTTTGACAAAGTCTGGCGATGATTATGATATAGATTTTGTGGCTATGAAACAAAATCTTGCACAAGGTGCGCCTTGTGTGATAGGTATGATGGTAGGTGGTAGTTTTATGCAAGATATGATGGGCAAAAAAACCTGGATTCCTACTTCTGAAGACTACGATATGGCTGGTTTTGGAGGCCATGCCATGTGTGTAATTGGTTACGATGACTACCTAGAAGGTGGGGCTTTTCAGATTATGAACTCTTGGGGACAAGAATGGGGACAGGATGGTATTGCTTGGGTTAGATACAAAGATTTTGCACATTTTACAAGAGAGGCTTACGCTGTATATCCACTTTCGCAACAAGAAAAAGGGCAAAAACAAACTTTTGTAGCCGAACTTGCACTTATCAACAACAGTTCTAAAAAATCAATTGGATTCAAACAAGTTTCAAATAATCTGTTTGTTACTGAAGCACCACTCAAAAAAGGCGATAAATTTAAAATTGCATTGCAAAACGAAGCAGAATGTTACACCTATGTTTTTGGACAAGAAACTGATGGTTCGAGTTATGTTTTGTTTCCTTACACAAAAAAACACTCTAGTTACTGTGGCATAGTTGGTACTAGATTATTTCCAAAAGACTATTCCATGCAAGCTGATAATGTAGGAAATAAAGATTTTATGACTATTGTCTTGAGTAAGCAACCCCTCGATTATACAAAATTAAATCAAGCCATTAATGATTCAAAACAAGGTAGTTATGCTTTAAAAATAAATGAAATATTACAAAATGAGTTAGCAAATGTAAAATTTAGCACCAATCAAGGTAGCATTAGGTTTGAAGGAAACGCTGAAAATAAAAATACAGTAGCAGTTGTACTACAAATTGATAAAAAATAGATTTGTATATGTATTTTTAATTCAATTTTGTTTTCTTATGAATATGAATAGCTATCTCTTTTAAAGAAAGAGTAGGTTAGAGACAATAAAAAATGCTTTTACAAACCACATTGATATTGAAAGTATTAAAATTACTTTTTTGGATTAAATAAATAGTTTTATTTTAAATTTGCATTTTATGGCACTTTTTTGTTTTTTTAATTGTAATATTGCTATAAATAAGAATTAAATGGAAGTTTCTGAAATAAAAAAATACATAGAAAATTATCAATCTCAAGGAAAAAAAATTTTTACAACCTCTAGTTTTCAAAGCCATAGCATAGTTTTACTGCATATTTTGAGTACTATTGATAATAAAATACCAGTTTATTTTATAAATACTGGTTATCATTTTCCAGAGACAATCAAATATAGAGATTTTATAGTACATAAACTAGGCTTAAATCTCAAAAATGTGTACTCTCAAACCCCAAAAAGTTTACAAAAAGATGCTTCTGGTCGTTTTTTGTTTACCTCAGATCCAGATTATTGCTGCCATATCAATAAAGTAGAACCACTCGATCCCATTTTGAGCGAATACGATGTATGGGTCAATGGTGTAAGGGCTGATCAAAGTTCGGTACGCAAAAATTTCAAAATTGAAGAAAACGCTCCACATGGTGTTATCCGTTTTCATCCCATGTTGGATTGGAACGCTATGCAAATTCAAAAATATTTATCACAAAACGATATTCCACCTCATCCTTTAGAAGAAAAAGGATATTTTTCGATAGGATGTGAGCCTTGTACCCACAAATTTACGACTGATTTATCAGAAAGAGAAGTTCGTTGGTATGGACTAAACAAAACTGAATGTGGATTAAACACAGAATTAGTTACAAAGTAATTGTATGTTGGGGAAATTAATTTTTTATCTCAGTTTTCCGATTATTTTTTTAATTTCCTTACTTCCATTTACAGTATTATATATCCTTTCTGATGTTTTATTTATTTTTATTTATTATATTTTTGAATACAGAAAAAAAGTAGTTCTTCAAAATCTATTTCATTCTTTTCCAGAAAAATCATCAAATGAAATACATCAAATTTCAATAAAATATTACCACCATTTGTGCGATTTATTGGTAGAGTCTATAAAATTGTGTACCATTTCAAGACAAAATTTGCTCAAAAGATGCTCTATTGAAGGCAATAAAGCAATATTGGATAATTATTTTGAAAAAAATATTTCTTGTATTGCAGTTTTGGGGCATGTAGGTAATTGGGAATGGGCATCGCCAGTTTTTTCTAACTACCAACATCAACAATTATATATTATCTATAAAAAAATTTCAAATACCCAAGTTGATACTTGGGTAAACAAAGTAAGAACTCGGTTTGGAGCTAAATTGATTGAATCTCAGAATGCTGTACGAAGTTTATTTATAAATATTAAAAATGCTAAACTTACGATTTTAGTAGCAGACCAATCACCAAATCCTAATAATGCACTTTGGTTACAATTTTTGAATCAAGATACAGCCGTTTTTCGAGGTATGGCTGTATTATCACAAAAATTTAACTCACCTATATTTTATCTTTCAGTAAGAAAACCAAAAAGAGGATACTATGATTTTTCTTATACTTTAATGGTAGATGAGCCCCAAAATTATTCAGAACTTGAGATAATGAAAATATTTATGCTTAATTTGGAAAATGATATCAAAAAACAACCTGAAATTTGGCTTTGGAGCCATAAAAGATGGAAACATAAACGACAATGATTGACAAAAAATTACTACTTATTTTTATAAAAGCCATTGTTTTATATACCATTTGGTATGTGGTTTACCACTTGTGGCTTGTCCCTGGTGGCAAATTCGACCCTTGGATGAATGAATCTGTGGCTTATGGTGGTTGGCTCTTGGTAAGAGCCTTTGGCTACGATGGTTGCATTGATGGTACAGATATTTGTGTCAATATTGTATCTACAGTGAAAGTAAGTACTGGGTGTAATGGTTTTGAAATATATTGTATTTTTGCAGGATTTATAATTATTTTTGGGGGCAGATTTTGGGATACAGTCATTTATATTTTCTTAGGAGTTGTTGTTTTATATTTTTCAAATATCTTACGTGTAGGGTTGCTTGCCATAGACCACTATGAACGATTGGATATGTTTACCTTCAACCACAAATTTACTTATGTGGTTATGATATATAGCATAGTTTTTGTGTTGTGGTATGTATGGGTTGTTAAATTTTCAAACAAAAAAAATGTCATTAATTAGAATTTTTGGAATTTTGTTTTCAGTAATTATTTTTATTTTTTTGATTTATGATGGACAAAAACCAATATCTAGTGTAGAAATTTTTTTAGCAAAAAAATATGAACAAACAATGGATTTTGGAACTGATAAATATCCCAATAGTTTTAATAATTTATCAAAATTTAATTTTGATTCTTACAAATGGATATTAAATTTAATACGATTTTCAGCATTTATAGCTGCTACATTTATATTTGTATTTTGTGTGTTTCCTTACAAAAAAGTGATTAATAATCTTGTTTTTACTTATATTTTTATACTTTTTGTCAGTATTTTTTTATTGATAGTTGGTTTATATTTTCAAAAATTTACTATTGGTTTTGCCAACATCCAATATTTAAAAAGATTGATTCAAAGCCCTATGATTGCTTTATTTTTTGGTATTTATTATTGGAAAATAAATCCTATAAATGAACATAAAATAGTATAGAATATGCAAATTTTACAAAACATTCAAGCAATTAAGTCTAAACTTTCGCTGGTTTGTAAACTCATAGTTGTAACCAAAACTCGTCCTATTGAAGTATTGCAGGAGGTATATAATACAGGAGAGCGATTGTTTGGCGAAAATCGCGTGCAAGAATTAGTACCTAAATATGAAGCATTACCCAAAGATATACAATGGCATTTGATTGGACATTTGCAATCAAATAAAGTTAAGTATATTGCACCATTTATTACTTGTATTCATTCGGTAGAAAGTCTAGACTTATTAATTGAAATAAATAAACAAGCAAAAAAATATAACAGAATTATTACTTGTTTATTGCAGATTTATATAGCAAAGGAAGAAACCAAATTTGGATTATCCCAAGAAGAGGCTTTAGAGATTTTATATTCAGAAAAAACCAAAGAACTGACCCATATTTTAATTTCAGGTTTGATGGGCATGGCTACCAACACAGAAGATATGGCTCTTGTAGCATCTGAATTTAAGAGTTTGAATGATTTTTTTGAAAAATGCCAAACAATAGAAACACCAAATATTAAAATTACAGAATTATCTATGGGCATGAGCGGTGATTATGCCTTGGCATCATCTCTTGGCAGTACAATGGTAAGGGTAGGCAGTGCTATTTTTATATAAATTTTATTTTTTTTTATATTTCAAATTTTCAGCTTTTAAAATATGTATTATTTTCATATTTTTGTAACTTATTTATTTATCAAACACTAATTTTATGTCAAAAAAACTTCTTCTTATCATCCTAGATGGCTGGGGACTGGCCAAAAATCCTAAATTTTCGGCCATTGACCAAGCCAAAACTCCTTTTATGGATTCATTATATACCAAATATGCTCATAGCAAATTGGTAACTTTTGGTTTGGAGGTAGGTTTGCCAGAAGGTCAGATGGGAAATTCTGAAGTTGGACACATGAATATTGGGGCTGGTAGGGTAGTGTATCAAGATTTTACAAGAATAAATGTAGCTGTAAGAGATAAAACACTAGAAAAAGAAGCTGCTTTGGTAGAAGCCTTAGCGTATGCAAAAGCCAAAAATAAAAGTGTACACTTTTTGGGATTAGTTTCTGATGGAGGGGTACATTCTCATATAGATCATCTAAAAGCGTTAACTACTATTTGTAAGAATAATGGATTATCAAATGTATTTATACACGCTTCTATGGATGGTCGAGATACAGACCCTAAGGCTGGAAAAGCCTATTTAGCAGATTTGGAAGACCATTTACAAAAAAACACTGGTAAGATTGCCACTATTATTGGTAGATATTACTCTATGGACAGAGACAATCGTTGGGAGAGGGTAAAGTTGGCATACGATCTTATGGTTCATGGAGTTGGTACTAATGTTACTTCAGCCACTGAGGCCATGCAAGCAACTTACGATGCCAATATGACAGATGAATTTACAAATCCATTTATATTAGACAAAAATGGATTAATCAAAGAAGGCGATGTAGTAATATCGTTCAACTATCGCACAGATAGGGGACGTGAAATTTCTATGGCATTAACCCAAAAAGATTTCCCAGAGCAAAACATGAAAGCACTCAATTTGTACTATGTAACTATGACAAATTATGATGCCACTTTCAAAAACGTAAAAGTAATATTTGACAAAGACAACTTAGAAAATACACTAGGGGAAGTGCTCTCAAATGCAGGCAAATCACAAATCAGAATTGCCGAAACCGAAAAATATCCACACGTAACTTTTTTCTTTTCTGGTGGAAGAGAAAAAGAATTTAAAGGAGAAAAACGCTTACTTTGCCCATCACCAAAAGTTGCAACGTATGATTTGCAACCAGAAATGAGTGCCATGGACATAAGAGATGCCATTATACCAGAATTGAAAGCACAATCAGCTGACTTTGTTTGTTTAAATTTTGCAAATGCAGACATGGTGGGGCATACAGGTATATTTGAGGCTGCCGTAAAAGCCTGCGAAGCCACAGATAAATGCAATCAAGCCGTAACCACAACGGCAATCGAACATGGATATTCAGTAATAATTATTGCAGATCATGGAAATTCTGATGTGATGTTAAACGAGGATGGAAGCCCAAATACAGCTCATACCACAAATTTAGTGCCTTGTATTTTGATTGACAAAGACTATAAAACCATAAAAGATGGAAAGTTAGGAGATTTGGCACCTACCATTTTAAAAATATTAAATGTGCCAGTACCCAAAGAAATGACTGGAAATTGTTTGGTATAATTAAGTAATAAAGTTTGATATAATTACAAAATAATGACAAAAGAAATAAAGGTATTTGCACCAGCCACTGTTGCAAATGTTTCTTGTGGATTTGATGTTCTAGGATTTGCAGTTGATAGTCCTGGGGATGAGGCTATTGTAAAAATGACCGAAAAATCTGGCGTTATTATTACTAAAATTACTGGCGATGGCGGTCGATTGCCTCTAGACCCTAATAAAAATACAGTAAGTGCTACTATTATCAAAATGTTGGATCATCTTGGCGAAAAGCGTGGTTTTGAGATAGAATTGCACAAAAAAATGCCACTAGGTTCTGGGCTTGGTTCTAGTGCAGCTAGTTCTGTGGCTGGTATTTTTGCTGTAAATCATCTTTTGGGCAAACCACTTACTGAAATAGATTTGCTTCCGTTTGCGATGGAAGGCGAGCGACTGGCCAGTGGCACTGCTCATGCTGATAATGTGGCTCCTGCTTTGTATGGCGGATTTGTGCTCATCAGAAGCTACGCTCCACTGGATGTAATTAGAATTTCGACTCCTACCGATTTGTATGCAGCCATTGTGCATCCACACATAGAAGTTGAAACCAGAGATGCACGAAGTATTTTGCGAAAAGATATAAAATTGAAAGATGCCATTACCCAATGGGGCAATGTGGCAGGCTTGGTAACTGGCTTACTTACAAGCGATTACGACTTGATAGGTCGCTCTATGACCGATGTGATTGTAGAGCCATTGAGAGCCATTTTGATACCTGGCTTCTACGATGTAAAAGAGGCAGCTCTACATGCAGGTGCCCTTGGTGGTGGTATTTCAGGGTCGGGTCCATCCATTTTTTCGGTAAGCAAAGGCCACGACACCGCCCAAAAAGCAGGTGCTGCTATGGTTGATGCTTTTAAAAGAATGGGAATAGAAAGCGATTTATTTGTATCAAAAGTAAATCAAAAAGGACCAGTAGTGTTGGGTTAATGAAATGGAATTATTACTTAATTTCAAAAAATTTATTCATCAACTTGCAATTTTTGGGCAATCAGACACTATTTTGGTGGCGGCTAGTGCTGGCATAGATTCTTGTGTATTGGTAGATTTGCTTCTAAAATTAGAATTTAAAATAGCTTTGGCACATTGCAATTTTCAACTACGTGGCTCCGAAAGTAATGACAACGAAAATTTTGTTAAAAATATAGCCTTTACCCATCAAATTCCATTTTTTTGTACCAGATTTGATACGAAAATTGTAGCAGCTAGTAAAAAAATTTCTATTCAAATGGCCGCTCGTGATTTGAGATATGAATGGTTTGAAAACATCCTCAAAGCAAATCATTACAAATATGTAGCCACTGGACACCACAAAAACGATTCTTTAGAAACTGCACTGCTCAATTTTAGTCGTGGCACTGGCATTGCAGGTTTACATGGCATCAAACCTATCTCTAATTATATAATAAGACCTCTACTTTGTGCTACAACCAATGATATACTCCAATACGCTAAAAAAAATAATATACTTTGGCAAGAGGATAGTTCAAATATTTCTACAAAATATTACCGAAATTTGATTCGCCATCAGGTAGTACCTCAACTAAAATTGATTAACCCAAACCTAGAAAATACTTTTGTAGAAACATCCGAAAAAATTACTGCTGTCGAAACGGTTTTTCAGGATTATATGTCACATTTATCAAATCAAATTATTAAAGTAAATACTGAAGTAGTTTTTGAATTTTATTTTGAAAAATTAAAACTACTTTCACCTTACATTATTTTTTGTGTTATAGAAAAATATGGATTTAATTATCATCAAGCCAAAGATTTACTTCAATTAATCAATCAAAGTAATACTTCTGGTAAAGTATTATATAGTACTGATTATCAGTTGCTTATAGATAGACATACTTGTATAATTACAAACAAAGAAAATCAGATATTTGAAAATATTTTAATAGCAAATCCTATTTTTAATTTAACTTTTTTGGGGCGGTCAATAGCTTCTGAAATTATCAAAATAGAAGACTTTGAATTGAAAACAAGCAATAATACAATTTATTTAGATGTCGATAAACTTACTTTTCCATTAACCCTTAGACCCTGGCAAAACGGAGACAAAATGCAACCTTTTGGAATGAATGGAACCAAGAAAATAAGCGATATATTGATAGATAAAAAAGTAAGTAAACTACAAAAAGATTTTACTTTTGTATTGCTAGATAGCAACTATGAAATACTTTGGCTAGTTGGGTTTTGTACTACTCAAAAAAAATGCATCACGAGTAGTACCAAGAATGTGTTAAAAATTTCGATATGTGATATTGAAATTTAAAAAATACTACATTTTACTCCTTCATTTTTATAAGCCAATGTCATTTACTTAAACATTTTTATTGCCTATATTTTAGTATTTCATCAGTGGAGAAAGACTGTCAATCAGCCCACCAAGCAATTAATATTTTTTATAAACTAGTAATTTTATTACAATTATTAAAAATATAACCTTTGATTTATGACAAATACTTTTATAATTTTAAAAGTATTTTTAAAAAAAATAGGATTTTTGAAAAAAAAATGAAAATTTTACAAAAAAATTATTTTCAATATGAAAAAATGTCTAATAATTATTTGTTTTATATTTTGTACTGTTGGTGTAGCTCAACCCTATAAAAGTGCTATTGGTGGTAAATTGGGTTATGGGTTGATAGGAAGTTATAAGTTTTTTATTGCACCCAAATCAGCTTTTGATTTATTTGCAGGTTTTGGTTGGTATGGAAATGGGTTGCATTTAGGAGCCAATTATAATTACCAAATGCCTTTAACAAAAGACTTAAAGGCTTTAAATTGGTATGTAGGTGGTGGTTTGGCACTAGCAACTTACTCAGCTGGTATTTATTCAAACACAAATATACTTATAAGTGGAAACATAGGCCTTGAATATATTTTTGATGACATTCCACTCACTATTGGAGCAGAATATATGCCTAGTTTTGCCCTTGTTGGTGATTATGGACTTGGCAATAGATTTGGTGCAGGATATGGTTCGCTTATTGTAAGATATAAATTAGGAAAATAGTAATATTTTTTAATTCAACATTTCCACAGGTTTTGGTGTTCGCTAAGACCTATTTTTATCTAATCTGCCGCTTTGTAATATAAATCAGATTTGTTGCAGCCGACAAAACTACAGGTAAATGAATATTTACTAAGAAAAAAGTTTAAATGCTGCAATTATTAATCCAATAAGTGCTACAGATGACAAAAAGAACCATTTAATACTGTCTATTTTAGTATTAAGTTCTTTACTTATTGATTGCATTTCTTTTGTATTTGAGTCAATTCTCAATAATATCTTTTCCATATCGTTATTTATTTTACTATCAATAATACTTAAAAGTGCTTCTCTTTGTTCTGGCAAAAGTGCGTTTAGTTTTTCTATGTTTTTATTTATCTCATTTGCATTCATATACAAATTTATGAAATTTAGACTTGCGAATATACATATTTTTTTAATTTTATGATTGAAATAAATTTCCGCTTTTATTTGCTTTTTTTCAAAAAAATTATCTAGCTATTCGATAAGCTAGTGCAAATCGCCCTCGTTTGCAACGGGGGCGGTCGAAATAATCGTTTGTAACGATTATAATAAACAAAGAAAGTATGGAATCTGTATAATATGATTTGCAATCCGAAAATAGTAGATTTCATCTACTGTTTGAAAAAACTATGATAAAGGTTCGTGTTTACAAATCACGAACAGCAAGAGTGTTATTTAAAAGCAATTTTACCACAATTACCACTACCTTTAGTTTGGTATCTAAAATAAAAATATTTACTAAGAAAAAAGTTTAAATGCTGCAATTATTAATCCAATAAGTGCTACAGATGACAAAAAGAACCATTTAATACTGTCTATTTTAGTATTAAGTTCTTTACTTATTGATTGCATTTCTTTTGTATTTGAATCAATTCTCAATAATATCTTTTCCATATCGTTATTTATTTTACTATCAATAATACTTAAAAGTGCTTCTCTTTGTTGAGGCAAAAGTTCGTTTAGTTTTTCTATGTTTTTATTTATTTCATTTGCATTCATATACAAATTAATGAAATTTTGCTTGCAAATATACATAATTTTTAATTTTATGAGTGAAATAAATTTTAGCTGTTATTTGCTTTTTTTTAAACAAAATTACAAAACTAAGACCAATAAATAACCCAACTGATGCAAGCGTCTCGCTTGTACCATTGTTTTTTTAAGCATCTCGCTTAATGTATCAAATAATTATAATATCTAACATGCCTTTCTGATCTGTCATATAATCTACTGCACTGCTATAAAGCCAATGCTCTGGCTCTGTTACAAACCCAACTGGTGCAAGCGTCTCGCTTGTACCCTTGTTTTTATAAGCACCTCTCTGGTCTTAGCGTCCGCTAAGACCTATTTTGATTAAAGCGTCCGCTTTAAACTAAAAATATAAGATTTTCAACTCTTCCTTTTCTAAGGTCTGCATAATCTCCAGCACTGCTATCTACTTCTCTGGTCTTAGCGTCCGCTAAGACCTATTTTGATTAAAGCGTCCACTTTAAACTAAAAATATAAGATTTTCAGGCTCACATATATCCCAACTGGTGCAAGCGTCTCGCTTGTACCCTTGTTTTTTTAAGCATCTCGCTTAATGTATCAAATAATTATAATATCTAACATGCCTTTCTGATCTGTCATATAATCTACTGCACTGCTATAAAGCCAATTCTGCGGTTCTGCTACAAAACCTGCCTCTACAGGGTTTTGATGGATGTATGTTAGCTTCTGTTTTAGTATTTCACTTGAATCTAATACTATAGGATGACTATCTTGAATCCAAAATTGAAAATCGGTATTATTGCTATTCTTTATTCCAGCCCTTTGCATCATCCAATACATCCACTCTCTTCTACTTTCGCATACGGCATTTTTGTCTTCTAATAATTTGCGAATACTCCTTGATGTAAAACTTTTTAAATCTCTAACTGTCCCTACCAAATCGTTTGTACCATCACTACCTATAATCATGTGTATATGGCTTGTCATCAAACACCAAGCATATACTTCTAAACCTTTATTCTTTTGGCAGTATTTTATACTTTCTAACAACACATTCCGATATTCATTTCTTATAAAGACATCAATCCAGTTTATAACCGTAAACGTAACAAAATATAGCTTTTGCTCATCTTTGATTTTATATTTTCTACTCATAATACAAATTTAAAAAAAATGTAGAAAAGGTACAGTTTTTGACAGATTTATATAATTAAAGCGAGACGCTTTATTGAAGAAGGTACAAGCGTGACGCTTGCACCAGTAGGTAAGGCATATTTTTTGACAAATTTATATAACTAAAGCGAGACGCTTTATTGAAGAAGGCACAAGCGGACGCTTGCGCCAGTGGGGCGCTTTATTGAAGAAGGTACAAGCGTGACGCTTGCACCAGTAGGTAAGGCATATTTTTTGACAAATTTATATAACTAAAGCGAGACGCTTTATTGAAGAAGGCACAAGCGGACGCTTGCGCCAGTGGGGCGCTTTATTGAAGAAGGTACAAGCGTGACGCTTGCACCAGTAGGTAAGGCATATTTTTTGACAAATTTATATAACTAAAGCGAGACGCTTTATTGAAGAAGGCACAAGCGGACGCTTGCGCCAGTGGGGTTTTAAATATACACATGAAAAATAGAATTTTAAAATACACATTAAGTTTGTTTTTATTATCAATTAAAATTTTCTCACAATCGCCAGATTTTGATTGGAGAACTTCACAACCACATAATTATGATATGATCCTAAATATTAATATTCAAAACACACCATATAACGTGGCTTCACCCTATTGGAGAAGTACTGCTAATTTAAATAGGAATCTTTTTTCATTTTGGGAACAGTCAATAAAAGATTATGAGCCAAATGATGGATGGAATTTAGTACATTATTTTTTTGGGGACAATAACTTATTAAACCCCCAATCGCCCTCGTTTGCAACGGGGGATGTCGAACTAATCGTTTGTAACGATTTAATAAACAAAGAAAGTCCTTTTTTCTGCCCTGTGAGGTGTTATCACCTCACAGCCAAACTATTTGTGTGAGGTGAAAACACCTCACACGGCAAAAATTTGTATTTTCGAGCCATGTTACAAAAATAGGAAAAGTTTTTTGTTTGTGTAATAAAGTAGACACTTTAATCTAAATAGGTCGTAGCGGACGCTACGACCAGTATAATTGTATTCATTCGTTTAACATAACTTATTAATTTCTTACTCTTTTTTTTCTAGCTTTGCTAATTTATCTTTTAATAAATCAATAATTTCTTGCTTATTTGCATTTTCTCGTTTAAGACTTGCTATGATTTCGTCTTTTGTATCATTAATTTTTTCTGATAAATTATGAAATACAAAACCTGCAGCATGGTCATTAAAAGTGTTATTTAGATTGCAGTATTTATCATTATCTGAAACTATTTCTTGGATTGGCACTTCCAAAACCTTACTAATTGTTTCTAATTCGCTTACATTGATTTGAGATTGACCAGTTTCTTTTTTGTGATAAGCATTTAAACTTACACCTAACTTGTCTGAAATTTGCTTAGGACTTATATTTTTTTGTTTTCTAATAATTCTTATTTTTTTACCTATATCCATATTAAATTGTATTATTTTTATTAAATTCGTAAATCGAACAAAATATGCGTAAAATTACACAATTTTAATCAAATATTGAATATCAAATTTTAAAATTCCTAATGTTATGAAAAAAATCCTTACCAACTTTGCACCCACAATGCCACAACTAAAACACATTATTATTTTTTGCTTATTAGCGGCTAGTTTATTTCGCTGTTCGTGTAATGATGAGCCAAAGCCAGACCCTTGTATGGGTAAAACTGCTACTAGTGCTGGATTTAAGATATATACAAATATTGAAACTGGATCGCCATTTTACGCCCAGCAAATCGAAACTTTTAATGATACCATCATTTTTAACAGAATTGATAGTTGTTGCAGAGTTAATGATGTAGATTCAGTTCGTTTTTGGGCTTTTCAATCTGATTTATCATTAACTTTTAAAGCTACAGATGCTACTGCAATAAGTTATGTATGGATTATTGGCGACAATATAGTAAATTATACAACTGCTGGAGTTACACTTCTCTTTAACCAAAAAACGACTCCTCGAAAAATGGATATAAGGTTAATTGTTACCAAAGATGTAAATAAACAGTGCTTTCCAAATGATAAAAGCATAGATACAGTAGTAAGAACTATTTATTTTAGAACTATACAAGTTGGCGAAAAACATCCCATTGAGGGAATTTACAAAGGATATTTGAATAATGACCCAAAAGATACAATAACGCTTTCCATTGATAGAACTAGCACAGACGAATTTAGAGGTGTTCAATATCCAGGTACTGTAAGTTATCAATTTTCAACTTCAAGGATTTTTTGTAATCCTAGTATTAGTAATATTGGTTGGATTAAAGAAAAAAAAATAGAAGAAAAATTATATTTACCTAAAAGAACAGAAATTAATATAAAGAATAGATGTTTTTACACAGATGCCACAATGGATGGAATGGGATTTATTGATTCAAAAAAAGAACTAATATTACAAGTTGAGGCTTTAAATGTTTATTATGAAAATATAAGTAAAACATATCAATATAATAAAGAAAATTACACATTTACTGGCACTAAACAATAATAAAATGAAAAAGTATATTATTAATTTTATAGCATTTACATTACTAAGTCATTTGATATTTGGAATAGACCCAAATTTTGATTGGAAAACTAGGGACTTTACCATATACTTTAATATCAACAATCAACGTGATGAAAGGGAAATAAGGTCGCCTTTTTTCAAAACTACTTCCAATGTAAATGATAATGTAAAATTTTTATGGGATGAAACTGAAAATTTAGCTAGTGATTATCAGCCAGAAAATGGTTGGAATTTAGTGCACTATGATTTTGGGGACTCATTTAGGCCAATCTTAGATTTGCCATCTTACCCTTATTTAATTTTATACAATAAATACACAGCAGTACTAAGAATTTTTTGTTTTGTGCGAGATTTTAGCAATTCGAATGGTGCAACTATTGCATTACAACATGCTAGAGGTCAGTCTGCAATTTATGCTTCTGCATATGCAACAAAAGCAGCTTTAAATGATTTTGATAATGATGTAGTTCTGCAATTACCTAATGATTATTTGAATGCACCCAATAACTCTGACGATAATTGGTGGTTGCATGCAGATTTTCCTTTAATGTACGACCCTTGTGGAAAAAACACTGTTCAGTCATTTCGTTTTGGTGTTGCAGCTTCAGTTGTGCAAAATATTAAATGGACAACTGTAGGCACACAACAAAACGAAGAAAGTGTAGCAGAGTCTAACGGCACCCAAAATACTGGTGATGGATCAAAAACTGCCATGTCATCTGTAAATAAATCATTAAAAACTGGTGTAAAATTATATGGTTCAATTGACAAATTGAAAAAACAATATAATGAATCAAAAGAATTTGGAAAATTTATACAAGATAGGAAAGTTTATAAACAAATCAGCAAAAGTTTTGAAGATGGTGCACTCAAAGCAGTTGGAAAAGTAGGTGGTACTGTAGTGAAAGCAATACCTATAGTAGGGCAAGCTTTTAGCTTACTTGATACTTTTATTGGTATTTTCGATAGCAGTGAAGATGGAGGAAAAGCCTCTGCTACTGTACCATCAAAATATTTTGTAAATTTAACTTCTACTGGTGAAATACTAACTAATTTTGGATTATCAAAAAAAGATATAAAAGTTCCAGGCTCAAAAGAATCTACAACTACAGATATTACCCCCTTTTACAACGAGCCTGTTGGTGTTTTCAATGTGCTAGAAGCCCCAGTGGTGGAGTATGCAGAGTATACACCATCCACACAACGTATAATTCAAATTTGTTATGGTTTGTGTGCAGGTGCAACTTCTTATGAAAATGTAACAGAATTTACTTTTAGAGAATACCACATCAAAGATGATATTAAATTTACAATCAATCCAGCATCTGGGCTTGAATTAGTAGATATGCAAGTATCTACTTATTTTAAACATGATTATAAAAGAGAGTTTAATGGAAATGATTACGACAGAAGTGCTGAAACAGATGTAAATGGTGTGAAAATGGAAAATCAATTTGCGTTTAATCCTGAAAGGATTAATCCACATTTGTACATAGCAGATAATGGCGAAAATAATGGTTTAGAGAGTACAATTCAGTGTACACCACTAGTGCCTATCAATTGTATTCGCAATAATAGTTCATTTTTAAGCCCTTATTCAGGTCAACAGCCAGAAATTTGGGTAAAAGTAGTAGGTTTTTTCAAAGTAAAAGGCAGTACAGATGGCAAAATTTATACCCACATTCACTCATTCAAAACCAATCCTAATTATGTAAATTCTGGCATTACAAGTACATTTACAATAAGAAATGTTTATTGGTACTCTGTATTTGAAGTGTTTCAAAATAGAAGGTATTATAAATTTGCAGTAGAAAGCATTGGCCCACGCAAATTTGGCACTTTCAATATCAATAGTGGCGATTTGGTGCTTCAAAACGATGATTATATACCTAGGGCTTATAGTTCTAATAGCAATATTTATATCAGAAATGGGGCTGTATTTTATAGGAATCAACTAGACTATTTTTATAAAATTTTTCCAATTTTTAATAATAATAACACTCCTAATAACGATCCCAACGAACCTACAAAGTTTTATGCACCCAATATAGAAGTTACAGGAGAGTTTACATCTAGCCCAGAAATGGTGTTTCAAGATTTAGACTATACAGGTCCAGAATTTGGCAACTGTGGTGCAGCTCTGCCTACGCCAACCAATGCAGACTATATATGTGCAACGCCTACCTATTTAGCCAAAACTCGTCCTACCTCTCGTATTGCCTCAGACACAGCTTCGCCACCACCACTTGGCACAGAACTATTGGCTCCTACTTTCTACGCCATCCCCAACCCAGCTACTGAAATAGTTTCGTTGCATTATCAATTACCACAAACGGCCACCGTCAGCCTTAGCATTTACAATACTATGGGGCTAAAAGTAAAATCTATCCTATCGCAAGAAACCCTAAACCCAGGCAATTTTCAAAAACAAGTTGAAATATCAGACTTACCAGTGGGGGTTTATGTAGTAGTCATGCAAACCGAAAGCTACAAACATACCGAAAAATTGGTAATAAGTAGGTAAAAAAATCCTTGCCTAAGCCCCTCTCTATTGGAGAGGGGTTGGGGTGAGGCAATACTTTAGCCCCTCTCTTTTGGAGAGGGGTTGGGGTGAGGCAGAATTAAAGCCCCTCTCTTTTGGAGTTCTACACATAGTGGAGCATTTGTTGGGGTGAGGCTATATTAAATTATAAGTTCACTAAAATCGCCATTTTCCCTTTTGGGACAGGGGCTTTAAATTTCAATTTTAATCACCACTTTCTGCTACAATGGCCGTAAGTATTTTAAACAATTAAATCGTACAAAAATGAAAATGAACATTACCAAACTAGTAGCTGCAGCAGGGTTTTTGAGCCTTGGCCTGCAAGCCCAAAATGTGCAACTTGCCGCTTGGGATTTTGAAAACACCAACACCACACCCACCTTGGCTACTGGCGTAGCTAGTGCCTCTATAGCTGCTGGGGGCAGTTTGCAACAAGCCAACAATCTTACCAATAGTTTTATAGTATCTGGCCTGAGTGCTACCACACTTGCCTTTGCCAAAAATGGAAATGGCACTACTGCTGCCCAATATATCAGTTTTACTATAAGCCCAAGTGTAAATTATGCTTTGGATATTGCTAATGTAGCCATTCAGGGATATTCGCAAAACATCAATCGCACATTTAATTTATCGTACATTCACCCAACTACTGGGGTGCTTACCAATGTGCAAAACCAAACCATCAATACCCCTACCCAAACCAGAACTTTTAGTATAAGCTCGCTAACTGGTGTGCTTACGCCACTGGAGTTTAGAATATATATATTTAGCAACCCCACTGGCCAATACGATGTGGCTGGTTTTGGCGAGGCAGATGGCCTAGATTTGGTCATCAATGGACGGGCCACCAACATGACAGCCCAAGTTACCCCTGGCACTTGGAGCCTGCAAGGCAACACAGTGGCTGGCACTCAATTTTTGGGTTCTGTAAACAACGAATCTGTAAAAATATATACCAATAATACCGAAAAAGTAAGAATTACCACAGATGGCAACGTAGGTATAGGCACCACAAACCCAACCGAAAAGTTGGCTGTAGTGGGCAAAATAGCCCTATCTGGCACAAATTCTGGGCTTTTGTTTGCAGATGGCACTGCTACCAATTCTTGGCAACCAGTGCTAAGCACTACATCAGCATTGGCAGTACTAAACAATTCTGTGTCTGGTTTAAAAGCTATTGTAGCTACCCAAAACCAAGCATTACTAAACAGTATTTTGGGACTAAATGCAAACATAGCCACCCAAGCCACTGCCAATCAAGCCACAAATCAAGCATTTACAAACTCTATTTTGGGTATAAATTCTAATGTAAACAATACCAAAACTGATGTGGCCAATCTGCAAACTGCCCTAAGCCAAGTGGCCACAAATCTCAACAATGGCATTACGTTTACTGGATCAAAATTTGATATTTACACTCCAGTACAAGGTCAGTACAATGGTGGCAAACCCATCATGAGTATGACCCAATTTGGGCAATTAGAAATCAACAGCAACCCAGTGTTGAATTATAATACCATTTACCTCAAAAATGGTACAGATTTTAATAATGGTATCAGACATGGCAATGGTTTTGGCACAGCCTCAGGGTTTGAAGGCCCAGTCGTATTTGGCCAAAATGGGGGTGCACTGGGCAGCAGCACAGCCAATAGCAACTGGAACACCACAGGCACCAACGTAGCCCTCAGTTGGGATGCCGCCCAACATGTAAAAATCCATAAAGCCCTCCAATTTGCAGATGGAAGTGTGCAAACAAGTGCAGGACAAAATGTAAATTATAATCCTACAAGCAATTATTATACTTATCAGGGCAACAGCAACATCACAGGTACACTCAAAATAGGCACAAGTTCAATGATTTTGAATGGCAAAAATGCAAACCCAACACAAGGCACAGCAGCCATAAACGAAATATTTTCAAGCTCTGCTGCAGATCCATTGTATATCAATAAAAGCGTACAAGCAAACACAATCATTAACGAAACTGGAGGCAATGTGGGTATAGGTATAGGAACAATAGCTCCAAATGTAAAACTACAAGTAGATGGTAGAGTAAAAGCCACTGCTTTTGTTCTAAACGATGGCTTTATAATAAGTTCTCAAACTGATTTGTCTTATGCTTCTGGATTTAGATCAATTACAATTAATGAAGTAGAACTTATTCCAAGTGAATCTTATATTGCAACAGGAACAGAAGCTAATTTTCCTAGTTTCAATAACAGGTGTATGTTTGCTGGTGGTATAACAAAGCAAAATTTTAATGGCTCTAATCGTATGACTTATACCTGTACCAAGGCTGTACCCTCTCAAGAAGCTATTGTTCAATTGTATTCAGAATCAAAAGTTGGGCTAGGTACTTATGGGCCAACCGAAAAATTAGATGTAGTAGGAAACATAAAAGCTAGTGGCAATGTAATAGCAAACAATGAAATAAATGCAAAAAAAGCAGTAATGTCTAATTTAATAGGTACAGGTTCACGTATGTTGATTGCTAACGCTAATGGTACAATTAGTACACAAGACGAGGCTAATCCTGGGATTACAAAAATTTTTGGAAGCCTTGATTTAGGAACAAGAACACCCGCTAATAACGATGCCAAAATATTTGTTAGTGGAAATATTGATATTACAGGCGAAATTAGAACCAAAGGACTTGTAACAAATTCTTTTCTCGATATAAGAAACGAGTCTGGCCCAAATAAAATTTGGAGACTAGAGTATGACGAAAATGGTAAATATTTTTATATTGATGAACTAGGTACAGCTCGTCATTTCAAAATAAAAGATGGTGGCAATGTAGGTATTGGAGTTGCAAATATAGCTGATATCAATCAACGATTGGTTGTAGATGGAAATGTAAGAGTAAAAGGAGAAATATACAGCAAAAAAAATGTTGTTACCCAAATTGGCTGGTGGGCTGATGATGAGTTTGATTTACAAAGCCCAACACTTGCTGAAGAAGAAGCCACAGCAAAAGCCGAAAAACACTTAATTGGTGTGCCTACAGAGTGTCAAATTCAAGAATCTGGGCTTGATCTTGGCAATATGCAAGCCATACAAATGCGTAAAATAGAGCAACTTTTCAAGCATCTTTGGAAAATGGATACTGAAAACCAAGCACTTAAAAAAGAAGTTGAAAATTTGAAAAACAAAATAAAATAAAAATTTTCTTCACACGATGTGTTTACTCCTCACAAGGCAAAAACCAAGAACTGCTTGTAAGAAATAGGTAGCGAAATATGTTCTGAAAAAGATACCAACACTAAAAGCGATGGTATCTTTATAAGCTTAGAAGTTCTACTTTATTAGAAAAGTGGAACTTCTAATTCTTACATTCTCCAAGTTTTAAAAATTTAAAAAGTCTTACTACCCCTTGAGAAGTGTTACCCCCCTCACAGCCAAACTCACTAAGAGTAGCTATAGGACCTCATAAAAAAAAATGTGCCATCTTATATTTTTATAGCATTTGAATAAAAATAAATCTTACTTTTGTTCGTTATAAAAACAAGCATCCTGATTGAGACAAAAAATATTACTTTCTATTATTATTTTTATAATTTTATCAGCTTCTAAAATTACTCAAGCCACACACATTATTGGAGGCGAGATTACATTAAATCATATCGAAAATACAACTTTTAAAGTAAATCTTTATTTATATTTTGATTTAATCAATGGCGACCCAACCTCGCAAGATGAATTTGTAAAAATAGGTTTTTTCGACAAAGCCACCAACACATTGCTAGATACTGTACTTGTGCCACTTGTAGCAACTAACGAAATACCTACAGAAAGTGGTGTATGTAATTTTATAAAGTTAAGAATGAAAAAATTAACTTATAGCAAAAACATTACTTTATCAGCAACCAAATACAATGGAGTTGAGGGGTTTTATGCGGCCTCAGAGCGTTGCTGTCGCAATGCAGCCATTATCAATATCAAAAACCCAGTAGATGCTTCAACAGTTTTTTATAGTGCATTTTCACCTATCAATTCCAAGGATTCAAGCCCAGAATTTAATACACCACTCAAAAATGGATTTGCATGTATTGGCATTGCATCTAGCTATAATTTTGAAGCCACTGATATAAACGCAGATTCATTGATATACCAATTAAACACGCCATTAAATGGACATTTAACCATAGACAATCCCTACGATTGGCCACAACCACAACCTTATACAAAAGTAAGTTTTATACAATCTATATCAGAAAACAATATGATTCCTGGTACTATTCCATTACAAATAAATTCTATTACAGGAACAGCTTTTTTTACTGGTACATTACCAGGTATTTATGTATTTTCGATTACTGTGAAATCTTACAAAAATGGAGTATTCAAAAGCAGTGTAACCAGAGATTTTCAATTATCAGTCATTGCTTGTGGTGTCGAAAACACTAAACCTATACTCGAAGCCATACATCCGCTTACAAACAAAAAATATATCCCATCTGAAATAGTAGAAATAGATGTATTACAGAGAAATTGCATAAAATTACTTGCCATAGACACATCAAAAGGACAGAAACTTACCATTACTTATAATCAAATTAGTTTTGATAACCCAGAAACAATTCTGCCAAAGGTATATGTTACAAAAACCAAGACAGATACAGCAAAATTCGATTTTTGTATCCCAGATTGCATAAAATCATTCAATAACCTATTACAATATCAATTTATAGTATCAAACGAAAATAATTGTGCAAAACCAAAATACGATACGTTAAATATAAAATTCAAAAAAATATTTCCAAAAGTTATACCATCTACGATTTCTACAAATCTTGAAAATAATTTTCCAATAGCAATAGTTAATAATAAATTGACTTTTTGGGTTAAAGCTCAAAATGAAAATGTTACCAATATTCAATTATCAGGTTTTGGCAATGGGTTTGAATTAAAAAGTAGAAAAATGAACTTTTTGTCGGCAACAGGCAAAACAGAGGTTCAATCCCAATTTAGTTACACTCCTGAGTGCGAGGATTTGAAAAATAAAGATTCAGAAGTATTATTTATAGCCACATCTAGTACTTGTTTTTATATCAAAAAAGATACACTCAAAATCAACATACAAACAAAAGATAATCTTATAAACTACCAAATACCATTCATAAACGTAATTACTCCCAATGGTGATGGTATAAATGATACTTTTCAAATCCCAAATTTACCTTTAAATAATTGTGAAGAAGTTTTTTCATTTGTAAAAGTTTATAATAGATGGGGGATGTTGGTTTATGAATCAGAAAACCGTGATTTTTCATGGGATGCCAAAAATACTCCAGATGGTCTATATTTTTACAACTTACAATACACCAACAAAAATATTAAATCTTGGTTAGAAATATTGAGATGATTCTTTATCTGCTGTTCTTGGCTAGTTATCATTTAACTGACACCCTATCTGTCGAACAATAATCCAACAATTTTACTGTTTTTGCCTTACATTTAAAAACAAATATATGATTAATTTTCAAAAAAAACAATGTAGGTAAAATGGGTCTCAACCAACATTAAATAACAAAAACTACACTTATTTAAGCTGTAGATTAGGGCATTTAAGGGCTTTTTTCGCTAGCTGGCTAAATGTTAGGCGAAGATTTATTTTTTCAGTTCATTTCTAATTTTTTCTATCTGTTCGATAGTCAAACTAGTTAAATCTGAAATAACTTTATCCTCATATCCTTTTATAATTCCATTTTTTACAGTTTCAAATTTTTCCTCTTCTCTAATTTTAAATTCTGCTTCTGTTTGCAAAGTAAATATTTCACTTGCTTTTAAATGCAAGCTGTCAAGATAACGATTGTATCCATATTCATCGTCTTTAGGTAAACGCATGATGTCCAATACTTCGCCAGCTTCTTTCAGCCCTTTTGCTTTGAAGTCATCTTTAACTTCACTGTTCTTTAAAAAATAAACCCATTCATCTAAAGTGTCTTTTGCATTATCGTTAAACTGGTTTACTTTTATTAAATAAAATTCAGGAAAAATATCTGAAACTTCATCTTTTAAAAAAGTTGTTTTTTGTTTGTCAGAAAGTCCTAATACATCTTTTTGGTGTAGTCCAATAAAATCTGTTTTACCCTTGTAAATATAGTCTTGCCCTTGCCCCAAGTCAAAATATACAATGTTGATTGAAATCACTTTTTTGATTTCTGAATATTTTTGTCTTTTTCTTAAATTTTCAGATATTCCTTTTGAAACTCCAAAGACCATTCTATGAAAATAGTCTATTTCATAGCTACTTTGTATTTCAATGATAATGAGTTCATTTTTGGAGTTTTGTGTTAAAATATCAACCCTATTAAATTTGTCGTCATCAGTTTCTTGGTTGCTTTCGCTTTCAAGTATTTGTTCAATTTTGATATTGTCAAACAAAAGTTCACTCAAAAATCCTTCAAGCACAACAAAGTTGGCTTTGTTTCTTAAAAGTCTTTTTATAGCCCAGTCAAATTGTATTAATTTCTTGCTCATTTTGTCTTTAAAATTGCCTTTGCAAATTTACGATTTTTCTATTCAAATTCAATGCTAATCTTCAAGTTTGGTGTCGCTTAAAATTTTTGCCTAACGTTTTTCGGGTTGCCGAAGGCGGGGCATAAGAAGCACTAAGCTGTCCGCCAGCACAAATGTAAAATAGAAGCACAACTGTTCAATTATGCACGTCAGCCCCACTTTTGCCAAGCCTAAGTTGAACTGACACCTCATCTGTTGAACAATCAGCCAACAATTTTACTATTTTTGCCTTACATTTAAAAACAAATATATGATTAATTTTCAAAAAAAAAATGAAAGTAAAATGGGGCACAATCAAAATCTACTAAAAAAGAGCCCCCGTTTAAGTTGTAGGTCGGGGCTTTTTTTTGGGCTTTTTTTCGCTAGAAGGCTAAATGTTAGCGGTAGGTTTTGTTTTCGTTGTCTGTTTTAATCCTAAACCCTAAAATAATTTAGGTAATATGTTGTTGAATATTTAAAAAAAGTCGAATAATCGTTTGTTATTCGACTTTTTTAGTTTTAATTTGCATTACCTAATTAGGTAACATATATGGCCAAAA
>JAAFIH010000016.1 GCA_013297755.1 Cytophagales bacterium | reverse complement strand
TAAATCATAGCTGGACTACAATAATTGGCATAATGAACACGCAAAAAGTAGTAACGACATCCTTTATAAACCACAAAAACCAACTAATCATGTTAAAAAAATGCAGCGAACCAAACGCACAAGTTTTAGAAATATACCAAGCCACAAAATATAAAACTAAACCATTTAGTATGAAAAAGTTTGTGTTACCCCAATAGAAAATAAAAACAACTTAATAGTCTGATAATCAAGGCTTTATGTAAAATTTGATACAAGTTGGGTTAAATATTTGTATTACAAATTAAAATCACTTCTGGTTTTAATTCCTTCATCAAAAGCAAAGGACTATGCTATGAAAACACTTGAAGAGATTAAAAAAATGCTAAAAAGTATAAAATCTACACTGAAGACTGATTATAATGTAGTTTCTCTAGCCATTTTTGGTTCTTATGCACGAAACGAACAAACAGAAAACAGCGATTTGGATCTTTTAGTTGTTTTTGATGACAATAATTATCCACGATATTCAGATTTTATAAGCCTTGAAAATTATTTGGCAAAAATTACAAACTTAAAAATAGATTTAATCCCTAAAGAGAACATAAAACCTTTTCTAAAAAATATTATTTTAAATGAAGCCTTGCCAATATAAAAAGAACAGAAATTCAATTTTTGGCAGATATACTAGAAGAAATTTTAAGTATTAATAGATTAATAAAAGATACTCATTATGATAAATTTATTACTAATGAAACATCATTAAGGGCTGTAAAATATTCTTTAATTATTATTGGTGAGGCATCAAACAAACTAAGTTCAGATACGCAAAACAAATATAATAATGTAAGTTGGAAAGATATAATTTCGTTGAGAAATAGAATAGTACATGCTTACTTTGGTATAAATGTTCGTTTACTTTGGGACATTGTAACCACAGAATTAGTGCAGCTGGAGTTTAATATAAAAAATATAATTTCTATCGAATATCCAGACCAAGCTCAAGAAGTTTTTAGGTTTTATGAAAAAAACTAATCTAGACAAATCCTTTACAAGTATTATAAAATTAGATTTGTTGTCATTTATTGTTATACAAATGTGGGTTGGTATATGTCTTGAATATATAGTCATTGAAAAAACTATACATATTAGAGCAATAAATTTGCATTTATAAGCTAAATCAAAAAATAATTATAAATTTATCATTCAAATATGAAATACAACAAAAAAACTTAAATTATTACTAATATTACTATTTTTAATAAAATTTAAAATAAATTTCATTACAATTAATCTTCATAAATGAGCTTTAGCTGTTTGTTTGTTTCTGCTTTTTTTATTCTTTCTATATCTGATTTGTAAGATTTATCAATAGTTTCTAATTTAAGTAAACTTTGCATGGCACCATACCTTGTCCAGGCTGATGTAGCTTTTTGAGCCTGAAAAATCAAAATATCTGCAACTTTTTTTCTATAATTAGGGCTTAATTTCAGTCCATAAGTTCCAAATTCTTGTAACAAGGCATATTTTCCCTCTCCATTTCCTTCTTGAGAGCTAATTTTTTGTTTAAACCATTCAAAATAAGAGCTATCATTTTTGGTGCTATAATATTCTGCAAGAGCTACATTTATTTCAATATTATTTTCATTTTCAAATATTTTGATGGTTTCATTCGCATTATCAGGGTTGGTTTGCAAATATGCTTTAAGAGCTGCTCCAGCCACCATATACGAACTATCTCGCATACAAAATGCAAACATTTGAGCAAAATTTTTATCTTTTTTATTACCAATTTTTTCCAAAATTATAGCTTTTACATCTGGCTTTTTTTCTTTATCATAGCAAGCTAGCATCAATTTTGTAACCTCAGCTGAATCCTTTTTATTGGCTTTAGATAGTGTTTCTATGGCCATTTCTCTTATTTTCCAAAAAGAATCTTGGGTAGCATCTTTGTACATTTGCAATATGTCATTAGAATCTAAATCATTTTTTAAGGCAGAAAGTGCTGCATATCTAAAAATATATTTTTTTGCATTGTAGTACTGAAAAATATATTCTTTCTTGCTTTTATAATGCTGTATTGTGCCTATATGTATATCTTTGGTATCAAAAAGTAACACATCTGGTTTTTGTTTACAATCAAATTCAAAAGTATTTTTATGAGCATCCAAAGTAATATTTTTTTTAATTTCTTCTTTATCTATATAATAAATAATTTCATAAGGTATTTTATAAATAGGTTGATAAAGTGTATCTTGATTTTGAGTAGTTTTTACAATAAACTTACCATCTTTATAATATGATTTTACTTCAATTTCTGGGTGTCCACGTTTCAAAAACCATTGATCAAAAAACCAATTCAAATCCTTGCCAGTTGTCTCTTCAAATGCCATTCTTAAGTCGTGAATTTCGGTCGTTTTAAAAGCATTTTTAGTAAGATATAGGTTTAATGATTCAAAAAATGCTTTATCTCCAACATAGTTTCTTAGTGCATGCAATACAAGCCCTCCTTTGGCATAAGAGTGGCTGTCAAACATATCATCAGGCTCTTTGTGGTGGTATCTTATGAGCGGTTCACGCTTTGTTTTCGATTCCCACAAATATTGGTCGAGCGAACTGTGATGCTGCAAATCGGCAGCATCTAAACCATATTTATACTCTTCCCATAAATATTCAGAATAATCAGCAAAAGATTCGTTTAGAGGCAAATTGGCCCAAGATTCGCACGTTACCAAATCGCCAAACCAATGATGAAATAGCTCATGTGCTAGCACATTGTCATAGTTTAAATCCAATAATTCTCGATCTGTTCTTTGTACTTGCTCCATAAATACTGTGGCCGATGTGTTTTCCATTGCACCCGACACATAGTCTCTTACAACAATAGAGCTATATTTGTTCCAAGGGTAAGAATAGTTGAGTATTTTTTCAAAAAATGCAATCATTTCTGGTGTTTTTCCAAAGATTTTTTTGCCATACTTACCATACTTAGGTTCTACATAGTAATCGACATCCAATTGTTTATACTTATCCTTAATTATTTCAAAATCACCGACTGCAATCATTGCCAAATAGGGGGCATGAGGTAATGTTTGCCTCCAATAATCAGTACGTGTAGTATCCTGATTATCAATCGAATATATCAATTCTCCATTCGATAATGTTTTCATTTTTTTGGAAACTGTCAAATAAAAATCTTGAGTAAATTTCTCGTTGGTAGCCTCCGTAGTAGGTAGCCAGCAAGAGGTACTTTCGGTTTCTCCTTGTGTCCATATTTGGTAAGGTTTTGTAGGATGTGCCGAATCTGGTGTAATAAAAAAAAGACCCTTGCTATCACTTATAGCGGTTCCATTTTCGGTAGTATTTTTAGCATATATTTCTGGCTGTGCTGTATATTTTATCAATATCGAAATAGTATCATTTTTAGTAAGTTTTCTACCTATTGTTATTTTTATTTTTTTGTTATCATATAAATATTTTAAAGTATAGTTATTTTTATGATTTATTATTTTTATAGTATCAATTATAAAATATTTTGCATCAAGTGTAATGGTATCTAATTCGTAATAAAATGGCTTTAGTTTAATGGTGGCTGTTCCTGCCATAGTTTTGTTTTTCCAATCAAAATTTGCTTCTAGGGTTGTGTTTATAATGTCTATTTCTCTTGTTTTACTGGGTTTATAGCTGTTTTTTTGTGATTTAACCCATGATGGTTTTTCAACTTTGTTATTTATTAAATTACTTTTTTTGGGCAAACAACCATAAAATATAATTAAAAAAACTAAAATGTGATAATTCATCAACCCTATAAGTTTCATTCCTATTGGGTAAATTTTAATTGGTATGAATTTTGGTTTATTATTTAAAATTTCATTTGTGGTTTTTTGATCTGTTTTTAGGTATTTATTACAAATAATTTTTAAGAACTTATTTTTTAGAATTTTTTGATTATAAAATTGAGTAAGATTAGAATTTATAAAAGCGAATAAAATGTATTTGTAAGTATTCATTATTAATAAAAATGTTTTGAAAGCCAAAAAAGGAAATTTTAATCTTTGTATTTAATAGTTTTGCAAAATAATCTATTTTTTTATCTATTAGAAAAATTTAATTACTTTTGTAAAACCATGAACTTTAAAAAATATATTTTATTTTTATTTTTTCCTTTGTCTTTTTTATCACAAGCCCAAGATAATATTATTCTAAAAAATGGTGATTTTATAAAAGGCAAAGTTGTAGAAGCTAGCAATAACGAAACCAATTACCGAAAAGATAGTACTTCTTCTGTCGTTTATACAATCAAAAATAGAGATTTGCGTGGAATCAAATACAAGGCCTACGACCCCAAAGTTGTTTCTCAACCTTTAGAAAACTATCCCGACAAAATTTTCTTTCCTTTTGATGATTTTATAGAAGTTACCATTATTTCTGTATCTGATTTTTTGATTAAATATAGGAGTAAGAATGCTGATAATAATGTAACCTATATTTTGAATAGAACAGACATTAAATCTTATCAGTTTGGTAATAATAATACATTTATTGAACAGAAAAAGGAATCCAAAAATGAAGAGAATATTCCAGTATTCAATAGTGTAGATAATCCAGTAATTACACCCATTCAACCCAAAGCCAATGATAATACCCAACTTACTACAACCAAATATGTGGCTACTACAACTAAATCTGGTAGTTCAAATGTATGGTTTATAAATCCTAAAACGAGTATTTTTTTGCCTGTGGGTGATTTTGCCAAAGGCAGTATGTTAGCTTATATCAACAATCCTTCACAATCTTTTGGATCTACTTTCGGACAAGCCAAAGTTGGAGCTTCATTTGCAGTAGAGGGTGCTTATTTTTTTGGTAATTATGTAGGTATTGTTAGTGAAATTGGTTACACAGCAATAGCTACTGAATTTGGCGACAATCTTACTAGAATCCCCATTGGGGTAGAGGTTCAAAACAAAGGGTGGGACATTTTTAATTTTGCACAAGGAATAATCATAAAGACCAGTAAAAAATCAAATTTTGTCGATTTCAAGGCTTTGATTGCTGCAAATCAAGTATCTAGCAATGGTTTGTATTTAAACAATAGAGGAGATATTTTGGATTTAAAAGCTTCTAACTTTGGTACTTTGGGCTTTATTTTAGGTGCTGATTATAAAATTGACTTACTAGAGAATATTTTGTTTAGTTTTGGCTTAGATTATTTTTATGGTGTAAAAGCCAAATTTTATCACGAGGCCTTTTTAGATTCAGAAAACAATAATGGGGGTAGAGACATTGTAGAAGGCACCCTCCCTGCTCGAAATGTATCTATTCAAGGAGTCAGACTAAATCTAGGTTTAACTTTTGTTTTTGGAAAATAATTTTAATCATGGACTTTAAATTTCTTTTCGATTTTCTTACTGAATTATCGCTCAACAACAATAAAGAATGGTTTGATGCCAACAGGCCTAGGTATGAAACCATCAAAAAATCAATGCTTGCTTTGGCCACTCAGCTCATAGCAGAGATTTCTACTTTTGATTCTACCATTCAAAATATAGACCCCAAAAGTTGTGTTTTTAGAATCAATCGTGATGTCAGGTTCTCGAAAGATAAATCTCCTTATAAAACTAATTTAGGTATTTATATTGCCAAAGGTGGCAAAAAATCAGTATTTGGAGGGTATTATTTGCATTTATCGCCCAACGATGCTTTTTTGGCCACAGGTTTGTGGATGCCAATGCCCCCTCAACTCAAGGCCATTCGACAAGAAATTGATTATAATTTTGCAACATTCGACAAAATAATGAAAGCCAACAATTGTAATTTGTATCTGTCATCAGAAATTGATCAAAAGGTAAGTGGTATGCCCAAAGGCTACGACAAATCGAACCCTGCTGCCGAATATCTCAAATACAAAAGTTTTGTGCTTTTACAAAAACTGAAATCAGACGATTTTTATGACGATTTTTTCTTAAATAAAATTACTCATAAGTTTAAAGAATTTAAACCCTTCCTAGATTTTATCAATCATGCAGTAGAAGAGTAACAAATAACTTCTAAAGGAATTATTTTTATTTTATTGAGTATTTTTTTATTAAATCTTTTTTTTTAAATTGTTTTTTGAATAATGAATACGACCATGAATAAAGATAAAATAGCTGCTGATTTAATTTTGGAAATCTCATTGATTGTGCTTTCGCTTGTGTCAATTTGCATAAGTCCAATATACCACACTTTTTTATTTTCCGTTCCTATCATTTTTTTGTTGCTGGCCTCTTATTATGCCACCAAATTTTTACTCCCCAAAAGCGATTTATATCAATATGTGGCCAGCTCACATTTAGCTTTTTTTACTGCATTACTTATTTATCAAATGCATGGAATGATAGAAATGCACTTTTGGCATTTATTGGTTCAATATTACTGATTCAATACAAAAAATGGCAACTACAACTACCCATTACTATCATAGTTGTTATTCATCATGGAGTGTTTGCCTACACCCAATTTATAGGATATTCAGAAATTTATTTTACTGATGGCGATTATATGGACCTTCAAACATTTGTGGTTCATGTACTTTTAGCTGCTATTATCTTCTTTTTATGCGGCTATTGGGGCTACGTTTTTAAGAAAAATGCAAATGAAATTGAAATTATTAATGCAACTTTAGAGACTCAATTAAATTCAATTTCAAACAACTTAATTATTGCTGACCAAATTACTAAAGGTAATTATGATGCTCATTTTGATACAAATCAAGATTCAGACAAATTGAGTTTGCTATTACAAGAAATGGGTAATAATTTTAAAATAAATGCTCAAAAAGATTTTGAAAGAAATTGGACTTCTAAAGGAACTGTTGAAATAGGACAAATATTACTCAAAAATCAACATGACGAGACTGTATTGTACCGAGAGATTATAAAATTTATTGTCAAATATTTGAATGTAAACCAAGGTGGGCTTTTCACTCTCAATGAACTCAATCCTGACAATGCTTATATAGAAATGGTGGCTTGCTATGCCTTTGATACCGAAAAAAAGAAAAATTTTACCCGTTTTTCTTTAAATGATACTTTAATTGGCGAAGCCATAAGCGATGCAGAAACAATTATTGTTGATCAACTCCCCTCAGATTATACGCTTATAGAATCAGGCTTGGGTCAATCCAAATCAGGTTTTTTAATCATTGTACCTCTTAAAATCAATAATAAATCTTACGGAGCCTTAGAATTGGTATCGTTTTCGCCTATACAAAAATATAAAATCACATTTGTAGAAACTATAGCTAGCAGTATTGCTTCTACCATGTCTTTTGCTAATAAAAATTCTCAAACGCAATCACTTCTCAAAGAAATGCAAATCCAAGAAGAACATTTACGAAATCAAGAAGAGGATTTAAGACAAAGCATGGAAGAAATACACGCATCTAATGAAGAAATGCAAAGAAAAGAAAATGAAATTCACAAACTGCTAGAAATTACAAAACTAAATGAAGCCAACACAAAAGAAATTGAACTAAAAGCTGCCGATAAATTAGAAAAGTTATTCTCAAAAATCGAACATCTTGAATTAGAACTGTCCCAAAAAGACAATCAAATCAAAGAACTTATTTCAAAAAAAGGTAGTTGAGATATATGTTCTAATTACAGCTTATATTTGATAAACGCAAATCGTTTCTGGTATTTGTGAAGTTGTGGATTTCGAAGCACAAAACTGTCAGTTTGTACTGAACTTGATTCGGAGCACAGATGTTCAATTAACCACCGAACCCCCAATTTCACAACCCAAATGTTATGCTTTCGTTGTTCTTTTTTGGTTGTGCTTTGTCTGCACATAGTTGGAGTTTATTGGTGCGGTTGCTTGGTAGCTCTTTTGGATTTTTTAGCATTGGTTTGTTCTTGAAAAAAAATACAAATGTGCCACCAAAAGCGTTGGGTTGTCCCGCTGTCATTGTGCAATTTGTGCAATTAATGTGCAATTGTTCCATTGTCCGGGGTTTTGGTTATGACACAATTGACGCAATAATGACGCAATTTAATTTAGCGTATAAAATGCTCCTGCATTTTTTTGTCCACGAGGTTTATCCGACATTTATCCGACATATCCGACATTTACTGAGATTCTTAGTTCGTAGAATGTACCTTTTTTTTCGCCAATTCTTTTAAAAATATCTAATTCCATAAGCAATTCTAAATCTCTTAATGCTGTCCTATCTGTTGTATGATTGATTTCCTGATACTCTTTGTTTGTAATCCTTCCCTTCTCTTTTGTAAATAAAACAGCCTTTACTTGTCTGTCCGATAAGTTAAGTGATTGCAAATATTTTTCATTATAAATATCCTTTCTAAACTCTACAGATATGTCGCTTGAATCGTAAGAAAAAATAGGTTCGGGGATTCCCGCTTGTTTACATTCTCTGATAATTTTTAATGTTCCTCGTCCCCAAGATTCTATATAACCGCTGCGAAACAACGCATTTGCAATATCGGGGTTGTATGGTCGTGAGGCGTGTTTTTCCAGTAAGTTTTTAACTGTCCAGTTTTCGGGTAATTGACCTTCATTCCAAATAATAATTTTGTCGCTGTAAACACTTATTTGAATAGGAACACCACCTGAATAATCCTTATGTGCAATGGCATTAAGCAAGGCTTCACGAACTGCATCTTTTGGGTATTCATACGTTTCTACTCTATTGATTCCTTCGTAACTAATAGGAGCTTTAATATATTTGGTGAAAAGCAAATCCATTGTTTTCTCTATTTGCTCAAACAAATTACCGTGAATTTCATCTTGAAACTTCAAATCATCATCGGTTTCAAAATAGCCGATTTTGATGTAAGCACCCGTTACAAAATTTTCGGGTTTAGGGTTGAATAAAAGAATGGCGGCACGTTTTAGAAAATCATTCTCTTTTAGTTGCAGATTTTCAAGTAAATGTTCGTTGCTATCCGTTAAAATATCCTCTTCTATTCGTTGGCTTTTAAATGCACGTTTGCGGAAAAAATCAAATGTTTCTTGTTTTAAATCTTTGGCCAAAACCTTTGGAATTGGCACACCGTCCCAGCGTTTGCCTTTTTTCTGTAATAGAAATTTGTCTAAAGCCGTTCCTTTCAATTCTTGTTTGGTGCTGCCACTTCTGTAATGGTATTGACCTTTGTAATTAACAGGATAGGGATAACCCTCAACTATTATTTCAATAAAATCGCCTTGGTTTGTAGTGTGCAAATTTACATCTGCCAAAATTCCCAAAACATCTCTCACTTTATTGGGTATTTCTTCTAATAATCTTTTTGCATCAGTTACACCAACTACATTTCCGTTGTCGTCTTTGCCAATAAATATGCTGCCACCATTAGCATTAGCAAAACCGCATATCCATTTCAGATACTCGTCACGCCAACTTTGTTTGTATTCTATGTTTTGGGATTCTGACATTAAATAGTATTTAATTGAAACGCTATAAGTCGATTTTTATTTGGTTTTTTGTTTCCTTTTTCTTTTCACGAATATCTTTTTCAACTACTTTTTTAGCTTGCTCCTTACTAAAGCCTCTCAGAAAAATGAATTAGCTTCATATTTTTTTTCCTCAAAGATATTAATCGTATATTAAATTTTTGTCGTTTTACTCTCAAAATGTCCGCTTTCCAATGTGTCAGGTGGTGGGTGGGCTTTGGGTGAGGTTGAGCAAAATTAAATGTGCTGCAAAAGCGTTGGCTTACAGCTCTTTTAATTTTGCGAAGCGCTGGCATTGTTGTGTCCGTTGTCAGCACGAATGTAAATGTTTAGCACGGTCGCCTTACAATGAACCCAACACATATTTTTTTCATTTACTTCAAAATCTGGTCTATTTCCATGAGCTCTTCATTTGAAAATTCAGCTTTGTCTAAACATTTTACAGAATCTTCTAATTGAGCCACTGAACTTGCTCCTATCAACACAGTAGTTATTGTTTTTTTTCTCAAAACCCAAGCCAGAGCCATCTGAGCAAGTGTTTGGCCACGCTTTGTTGCTATCAAATGTAGCTTTTCTATTTTAGCTATTACCTCAGGCGTAACCTGATCTTGTTGCAAAAACCCATGCGATTTGCCTGCTCTCGAATCTTTAGGAATCCCTTTGAGATATTTATTGGTCAGTAATCCTTGTGCCAAAGGCGAAAATGGAATACAACCTATTTTGTTTTTGTCCAAAACATCAAACAATCCATCCTCGGGTTGGCGTACAAACATCGAATATTTTGGTTGATGTATCAAACATGGCGTACCAAGTTTATTTAAAATTTCTACTGCTTTGGTCGTTTGCTCTGGATTATAATTAGATATGCCCACATATAGTGCCTTGCCCTGACGCACCACCAAATCCAATGCACCCATAGTTTCCTCCAAAGGCGTGTTAGGATCGAATCTGTGCGAATAAAATATATCTACATAATCAAGTTGCATTCTACTCAAACTTTGATCAAGGCTGGATATAAGATATTTTTTAGACCCCCAATCGCCATAAGGGCCTTCCCACATCGTGTAACCAGCTTTGGTAGAAATCACAAGTTCGTCTCTATAACCCGAAAATTGTTTTTTTAATGTAATACCAAAATTAATTTCTGCCGATCCTGGTGGAGGACCATAATTATTAGCCAAATCAAAATGAGTAATACCTAAATCAAAGGCTCTTGTAAGGATTTTTTTATACACAAAAGCATCGTCTACATCGCCAAAATTGTGCCACAAGCCAAGTGAAATAGCTGGCAAAAGTAATCCACTATTACCACATCTATTATATTTCATTTTGTCGTATCTCGACATCAAAGGTTTAAAATCAAACGACATATATTTATAATTTTATTATATTTAAAATTTTTTTAAAATACATATTAATCTTGTTTTTCTCCAATTTCATTGACCTCTTCTTGGTCAAAATCTTTTGGCGTAGGCATTTCTGTTAGCGAATTAATACCAAAATAATCCATAAACTTATCAGAAGTACCATACAAAACTGGTTTGCCAACAGTATCAGATTTGCCTTTTATTTCTACAAGTTCTTTTTCGAGCAATTTTTGCATAGCATAATCACAATTTACGCCTCTTATTTGTTCGATCGAAGTCTTAGAAATGGGTTGTTTGTAAGCTATGATGGCCAAAGTTTCCATGGCTGTAGTGCTTAATCTTTTCTTAGATTTTTGTTTCAGAAAAATTCCTATCGATGCTTGATAAGCTGGTTTTGTCAAAAATTGAACTCCACCGCCCGATTTTATTACCTGAAAAGGATATTTGTCAGAATCATATTTGGTAAGCAACAATGCAATACAAGTTTCAACATCAGTTTCTGGGATAGTAGCATCGTACATTTCGTTTAATGTAAGGACTATCTCTTGAGTTGTTACAGGTTTTTGTGAACAAAAAATAATTGATTCTACATGATGACTCAGAAAATCCATATATCAATAATAAGGAATAAATTATTTTTTTGCATTTTTCGCCTCTATCGAGTGTTGCGTATGAGGCACTGCACGTAAGCGTTCTTTTGGGATTAGTTTATTGGTATCTATACAAATGCCATAAGTACCATTTTTGATACGCATTTGAGCAAATTCTAATTGTTGAATAAATTTTTGCTGGCGAGCCACCAACTGAGTTAGATTTTCTTTTTCGGCTGTGTCTGCACCATCTTCCAGTACTTTGGCAGACGTAGAAGTACCATCTGTACCAGAATCAATTTTTCTTGTCATGCTTTCTCGCATGTAGTTGTATTCCTTACGAGCCAACTCAAGTTTTGCAGAAATTAAAATTTCAAATTCTTTTAATTCTTCTTCAGAATATCGTACACGCTCTTTTTGAATTTCCATATATTTTACATTCAATATGCAAAACTAATACTACTTATTCAAATATTAAAAAAAAATAATTTTAAAATACATTTAATGTATTCTTAAAATCTAAATAAATAGTTTTTTATAAATAATATGTGTTTTCATCCTCAAATCTCAATAATAAAAAATGTAATTTATTAAATCATAATAACTTTGATCCATATTATAAATGCAACCTTAAATTTCTTTTATAAATGATATATTTACTTTTAAAAAACAAAAATTAAAACACTATATTTATTAATTTTAAAAGTTTCAATGATTTAAAAGTTTTAAATACTATATATTAAGATTTATAAACTAAAAAAAATGTTTTTTTTGATGTATTATAAATAACTTTTAGAATTATTGTAGTGTTTAATGAAAATAAATAAACAATTATTTGCCATTTTTTGTACCAAAATCGCACTTTTTGATTTTTTTTTAAAAAAATATTAAAAACTTTTGAATAATCATTTGTGTATGTAGAAATTATTTGTACCTTTGCAATCCGTTTTCAGAAACCGTGCTACAAGCACAAAAAAATGACAGGTATAATAGGTAAAAAAATAGGTATGACAAGTTTTTACAACGCAGAAGATGCTAAATCTATTGCTTGTACTGTCATCGAAGCTGGTCCTTGTGTAGTTACTCAAATCAAATCTAAAGATACTGATGGATATAATGCTATACAATTAGGTTACGGAAAAGCTAAAGAAAAAAATATTTCAGCTCCTCTCAAAGGTCATCTTAAAAAAGCTGAAGCTCAATCATCTACATTAGTAGAGTTCAGAGATGCAAAGGGTTCTTACAAGTTGGGTCAAGTACTTACAGTTGTAGATTTTTTTGCGGAAGGAGATTCTTGTAGTGCCATTGGTACTTCTAAAGGTAAAGGTTTTCAGGGGGTTGTCAAAAGATATAATTTTGGTGGTGTTGGTGGTCAAACTCACGGTCAACATAACAGAGCTCGTCATCCTGGTTCTATAGGTGCTTGTTCGTTTCCTTCTAGGGTTTTCCCAGGAATGAGAATGGGCGGTCGTATGGGTAGCGATAGAGTAAAAGTACAGAATTTGAAAATAGTAAAAATATTTTCAGAAAAGAACCTAATTTTGGTAAGTGGTTCTGTTCCAGGGTCTAATAATTCAATTGTTTATTTAGAAAAGTAATATGCAATTAAGTGTTTATAATATAGAAGGTAAAGATACAGGAAAGAAAGTAACACTTTCGGACGATGTTTTTGGAATTACTCCAAACGAACATACTGTTTATTTGGATGTAAAACAATACTTGGCCAATCAACGTCAAGGTACCCACAAAACCAAAGAGCGTTGGGAAGTTTCTTATTCTACAAGAAAATTGATGAAACAAAAGGGTACTGGTGGTGCTCGTCATGGTAGTCGCAAAGCTAACATTTTTGTTGGTGGTGCTCGTACTTTTGGTCCACAACCACGTGATTATTCTTTTTCATTAAATAAAAAAGTAAAATCTTTAGCTAGAAAATCTGTACTATCTTCTAAAGTTAAAGATAATCTTTTGAAAGTTGTTGAAGACTTCAATTTTGAAGCTCCCAAAACAAAAGATTATGCTTCTTTTTTATCAGCGTTTGATTTACAAAACAAAAAGTCATTATTACTTTTAGGTAATGCTAACTTAAATGTTTCTTTATCTGGTAGAAATATTCCAAACTCTAAAGTAACAACAGCACTTGCTGTTAATACTTATGATTTGATTAATACAGAAGTAGTTTTAGTATCAGAATCGGCAATTAAATTATTAAACGAGAAATAAAATGGATATATTAATTAAACCACTCGTAACCGAAAAAGTAAACGCTTCTACTGATAAAGGTATATATGGATTTGTAGTTGATAAATCAGCTAACAAAGTTGAAATTAAAAGAGCAATTGAAAAAACTTACAATGTTAGTGTAGAATCTGTAAATACTTTAATTACATCTTCTAAATCTAAAAGTAAATTTACCAAAAAAGGATTTACTCAAGGAAAAAGTAAGCAAATCAAAAAAGCATTTATTAAAGTCTCAAAAGGCGAAGTTATTGATTTCTATTCAGGAATATAGTTATGGCAGTTAAAAAATTAAGACCTACTACACCAGGTCAAAGACATAGAATAGCACCAGTATTTGATGAAATTACAACATCAAAGCCTGAAAAAACTTTGATGGTTTCTTTACCTAAAACAGGTGGTAGAAATAGCGAAGGACACATGACTATGCGTTATATTGGTGGCGGTCATAAAAAACAATATAGAATAATTGATTTTAATAGAGACAAGCATGGTATTTCTGCCACTGTCAAATCTATTGAATATGATCCAAACAGAACTGCTAGAATTGCTCTACTACAATATGTAGATGGCGAGAAAAGATATATTTTGGCTCCAAAAGGTCTTAAAGTTGGTATGACTTTACTTTCTGGTTCGGGTTCTCCGCCAGAAATAGGTAATGCACTTGCTTTAATAGAAATTCCTCTAGGTTCTCAAATTCATAATATTGAATTAAAGCCTGGCAAAGGTGGTGCTTTAGTTAGAAGTGCAGGTGTTGCTGCCCAATTATTGGCAAAAGATGGTAGATACGTAACAGTAAAATTACCTTCTGGAGAGATGAGAATGATTCTCTCTAATTGTATGGCTACTGTGGGTTCTTTGTCAAATGAAGAACATAACAATTTGAGTGTTGGTAAAGCTGGTCGTAACAGATGGCTTGGCATACGTCCACGAAATAGAGGTGTTGTAATGAACCCTGTCGATCATCCAATGGGTGGTGGCGAAGGTAGAGCTTCTGGTGGTCATCCCCGTTCAAGAAATGGTTTATATGCCAAAGGCAAGAAAACTAGAAATAGAAATAAATACTCGTCAGATTTAATTATTAGTAGAAGAAGTAAATAATGGCACGTTCACTAAAAAAAGGTCCTTATATTGATTTTAGATTATCAAATAAGGTAGATAAAATGTCTCAATCTGGCAAAAAGGCTGTAATCAAAACTTGGTCTCGTAGATCAATGATTTCTCCTGATTTTGTTGGACACACTATTGCAGTACACAATGGAAATAAGTTTATTCCTGTTTTTTGTACTGAAAATATGGTAGGACATAAATTGGGCGAGTTTTCGCCAACAAGAAACTTTAGAGGTCACGCTGCTAAGAAAAAATAGTTAAGAAATAACAATGGAAGCAAGAGCTATATTAAAAAATGTACCAACTTCGCCTCAGAAAATGAGATTGGTAGTTGATTTGGTTAGAGGAAAAGGTGTTACATATTCTTTGGCTGTTTTAAAATTTCAGTCTAAAGTTGGTGCAGCATACTTACATAAATTGTTATTGTCTGCTACATCTAATTGGCAACAAGCTAATCCAGATGCTAGAGTTGAAGATGCTGACTTATATGTCAAAACTATATTTGTTGATGGTGGAAGAATGCTTAAACGTATGAGACCAGCTCCTCAAGGTAGAGGTTACAGAGTAAGAAAAAGATCAAATCATATAACTTTGGTTGTTGATAGTAAAGTAAAAGCTGTTGTAGAAAATTCAGAACCACAAAACTAAGATATAGAAATGGGAACAAAAACCAACCCTGTAGGTATAAGATTAGGAGTTATTAAAGGATGGGATTCTAATTGGTATGGAGGAAAGTCTTTTGCTGATAAGCTTATTGAAGACGAAAAAATTAGAAACTACATAGGTATTCGTATACCTAAAGCTGGCATTTCAAAAATCATAGTTGAAAGAACTATCAAAAGAATTATATTAACTATCAATACCTCTAAACCTGGTGTTGTCATTGGTAAAGGTGGTGGCGAAGTTGATAAAGTTAAAGAGGAGCTCAAAAAAATAACTGATAAAGATGTTCAAATTAACATTTTTGAGGTTAAAAGACCGGAACTTGATGCGAAATTAGTTGGCGAGTCTATTGCTCAACAAATACAAGGTCGAGTTTCATACAAAAGAGCTATGAAACAAGCCATATCTGCTGCAATGCGTGTTGGTGCTCAAGGAATTAAAATTAAAGTATCTGGTAGATTAGCAGGAGCTGAGATGGCTCGTTCAGAATCTTACAGAGAAGGAAGAGTACCTTTACATACTTTAAGAGCTGATATTGATTATGCTATCAGTGAATCTTTGACTGTGTATGGAAAAATTGGAATTAAAGTTTGGATTTTCAAAGGTGAAGTTTTTGGTAAAAGAGACTTATCTCCTAATGTAGGTGTAACTAATGTTTCATCTACTGACAGCCAAAGTAACAATCGCAGAGATTCTAAATCTGATAGAGGCGATAGAAATGATAAAGGTGGCGATAGAGGAGATAGAAAACAAAGAGGCGACAAACCTTCTGATCAACGTAAAAATAAAAGATAATTGAATTACGATTATGTTACAACCAAAGAAAACAACGTACAGAAAGCAGCAAAAAGGTAGAATCAAGGGCGTAGCTACTCGTGGTGCTGAAATTAATTTTGGCGATTTTGCTCTCAAAGTATTAGAACCAGGATTTATTACTTCTCGTCAATTAGAATCTGCTCGTGTAGCTTTATCTAGGGGAATGAAAAGAGAAGGTTCTATGTGGATACGAATATTTCCAGATAAACCAATGACAAAAAAGCCTGCTGAGGTTCGTATGGGTAAAGGTAAAGGTGCACCAGAATACTGGGTAGCTCCTGTAAAACCTGGAAATATTATATTTGAAGCTGGTGGAGTTTCTAAAGAATTAGCAATAAGTGCTTTATCTCTAGCTGCTCAAAAATTACCTTTAAAAGTTAAATTCATTACAAAATATGATTTTGTAGTTTAATAAAATGAGATACACAGAAATAGAAAAATTGTCTGATTTAGAATTAGGCGAATCATTAAAAGTTGAAAAAGATACATTGACCAAATTAAAATTTGCTCATGCAATATCTCCTATAGAAAATCCAATGAAGATTTCAACTTCACGTAAGTTGGTTGCTAAATTAAGTACTGAAATTTCTAAGAGATTAAATAAATAATATCATGGAAGAACGTAACCTTAGAAAAGTAAGAACTGGTAAAGTAGTTAGCAATAAAATGGATAAGTCTGTTGTTGTTTCTATCGAACGTAAAATGAAACATGGCAAATATGGTAAGTTTATCAAACGAACCAAAAAGTTAGTTGCTCATGATGAGAATAATGAATGTGGTATTGGTGATACTGTTTCTGTCATGGAAACTCGCCCTTTGAGCAAAACTAAGCGTTGGAGATTATTACAAATTGTAGAAAAAGCTAAATAACAATGATACAACAGGAATCAAGATTAAGTGTTGCTGATAACAGTGGAGCAAAAGAAGTACTTTGTATTAGAGTATTGGGTGGCACAAAGAAAAGATATGCTTCTATTGGAGATAAAATAGTTGTTACTGTTAAATCTTCTTTATCATCTAGTAGTATGAAAAAAGGTACAGTCTCAAAAGCTGTAATTGTAAGAACTAAGAAAGAAATAAGAAGAAAAGATGGTTCTTATATTCGTTTCGATGATAATGCTGCTGTTTTGCTTAATGCCTCTGACGAACCCCGTGGAACTAGGATATTTGGTCCTGTTGCAAGAGAATTAAGAGAAAAGCAGTTTATGAAAATTGTATCGTTAGCACCTGAAGTTTTATAAATAATATTGATATGTCTAAATTAAATATAAAAAAAGGAGATAAAGTTAAAGTCATTGCTGGTAATAGTAGAGGTAAAATTTCAACTGTAACTTCTGTAATGCCTGCAACTAACAAAATTATAGTTGAAGGAATAAATGTTGTTTCTAAACATAACAAACCTACTTCCAATAATCCTAATGGAGCTATTGTTAAGAAAGAGTTACCTATCAACATAAGCAATGTCATGTTGCTAGATGAGAAAGGAAATGTAACTCGCATTGGAAGAAGAGAAAATAAAAACGGAAAAACCGAAAGATATAGTGTTAATACAGGTAATGTAATTTAAGATGAGTAATCCAAGATTTAAAGATTTATATATTAAAGATGTAGTTCCAGCTTTGCAAACTAAATTTGGTTACAAATCTACTATGCAAATTCCTAAATTAACTAAGATAGTTCTTAATAAAGGTATTGGTGCTGCTGTTGCTGATAAAAAGTTAGTTGATATTGGTGTTGATGAACTCACACAAATAACTGGTCAAAAGGCTGTTGCTACAAAATCAAAGAAAGCTATTTCTAATTTTAAATTAAGAGAGGATTTACCTATTGGTGCAAAAGTTACACTTCGTGGAAATAAAATGTATGAATTTATGGATAGGCTTACCACAATAGCTCTCCCTCGTGTACGTGATTTCAAAGGTGTGAATGATAAAGGTTTTGATGGAAGAGGAAATTATACATTAGGAGTTAAAGAACAAATAATTTTTCCTGAAATTAGTATAGATAAAATTCAAAAAATATCTGGTATGGATATTACTTTCGTTACCTCTGCTAGTTCAGACGAAGAAAGTTTAGAGTTATTAAAATTATTTGGGTTTCCATTTGCTAATCAAAAGAAATAATGGCTAAAGAATCAGTAAAAGCAAGACAATTAAAAAGAGAAGCCACTGTTGCTAGATATGCAGCTAAAAGAAAATCTCTTAAAGAAGCTGGAGATTATTTGGCTTTAGACAAATTACCAAAAAATGCCTCGCCTGTAAGATTACATAATAGATGTAAATTAACTGGTCGTCCTAAAGGATACATGAGAAAATTTGGCATTTGTAGAAATCAGTTTAGAGAAATGGCTTCTGCAGGAAAAATTCCTGGATTAATTAAAGCTAGTTGGTAAATATAAAATTAGGGCTTATATTTGCAGCCCGTTTAAAAAAAGTTAAAAATGGATTCAATAGGTGATTTCCTCACAAGAATAAGAAATGCTTCGATGGCTAATCATCGAGTTTTAGATGTGCCTTCTTCAAAATTAAAGAAAGAAATTGTAAAGGTTTTGTTTGACAAAGGCTATATTTTAAATTATAAGTTTGAAGAGTCTGATTTAAAACATCCTTCAATAAAAATTGCTCTAAAATATAATAATTTTAACAAGAAGAATTCTATTACCTCTCTTGAAAGAGTTTCAAAACCTGGATTAAGAAAGTATGTTCATTTTGAAAAATTACCCAGAGTTTTAAGTGGATTAGGAATTGCGATTATGTCTACCTCAAAAGGAGTTATGACTGACAAGGAAGCTCGTGCTTTAAAAATAGGTGGTGAAGTTTTATGTTATGTTTATTAATTTGGTATCATGTCAAGAATAGGAAAAAAAATAATCTCACTTCCTGAAAAAGTAGAAGTGTCTTTAGATAAAAGTAATGTCGTTACAGTTAAAGGACCTAAAGGAACTTTATTTCAAAAAGTTGATTCTGATATTTCAGTTAATATAGAAGATAGAGATTTGTCTTTATCAAGACCTACTGAGCAAAAAAGGCATAAAGCTTTACATGGTCTTTATAGATCTTTAATTGCTAATATGGTCGAAGGTGTTAGTGTAGGTTACAAAAAGGAGATAGAATTGGTTGGTGTTGGATATAAAGCTTCTAATCAAGGAAATTTATTAGAATTGAGTTTAGGTTATTCACATGCTATCTTTTTTTCTTTACCTAACGAATTAAAATTATCTACTGTTACTGAAAAAGGTAAAAATCCTACGATAATACTAGAAGGAATAGATAAACAATTGCTTGGTCAAGTTTGTGCAAAGTTACGTTCATTTAGAAAAGTTGAGCCTTACAAAGGTAAAGGTGTTCGTTTTGTTGGTGAAATTGTTAGAAGAAAAGCTGGTAAAACATCTGCTAAAAAATAATTAATATGTCGGTAAGTAAAGAATCAAGAAGATTAAAAATTAGATCAAAAATTCGTAGCAGAATATCAGGTAGTGCTGTTAGGCCACGTTTAGCTGTTTTCAGAAGCAATTCTGAAATTTATGCTCAACTCATTGATGATGCTTCTGGTTTGACTTTAATAAGTTCTTCATCAATACAGTTGAAAACAGCAAAAGGTACTAAAATAGAGGTTTCTAAAACAGTAGGGGCTTCATTAGCTAAATTAGCTATTGAAAAAGGTATCAACGATGTTGTTTTTGATAGAGCTGGTTATTTATATCATGGAAGAGTAAAAGCTTTAGCCGAAGGTGCGAGAGAAGGAGGTTTAAAATTTTAAATTATGTCACAAGGAAATATTTCTAAGGTTAAAGCTACTGAAACTGAATTAAAAGATCGTTTAGTCGCTGTTAATAGGGTTGCTAAAGTTGTTAAAGGTGGTAGAAGGTTTAGTTTTTCTGCTATTGTTGTAGTAGGAGATGGACATGGTGTAGTTGGTTATGGACTTGGCAAAGCAAATGAAATAACAGATGCTATTACCAAAGGCGTAGATGATGCCAAAAAAAATCTTATCAAAGTTCCAGTACTCAAAGGTACAGTTCCACACGAAAGTGAAGGAAGATTTAGTGGTGGGTTCGTTTTACTTAAACCTGCTGCTGCTGGTACTGGTGTTATTGCAGGTGGTGCTATGCGTGCGGTTTTAGAAAGTGCTGGTATTAAAGATGTATTAGCTAAATCTAAAGGATCTTCTAATCCCCACAATGTTGTTAAAGCTACTTTTGATGCTTTATCAAGTATGAGAGATGCTTATACTATAGCTAAGCATAGAGGTATTTCAATGAAAAAAGTTTTTACAGGAGAATAAATATGGCAATTATTAATATAACTCAAATTAAAGGTACTATTGATAGACCTTTTACTCAAAAGAGAACACTTGAAGCTTTGGGACTAGGTAAGTTACACAGCAAAGTAAGTGTAGAAGCTACACCTCAAATTTTAGGTATGGTAAAAAAAGTTAATCATTTGGTTGCTGTAAACTAATATTTATATGAAATTAAGTAATTTAAAACCTGCTGAAGGTTCAGTAAAAAATAGAAAAAGAATAGGTCGTGGTACTGGTTCTGGTCGTGGTGGAACTTCTACTAAAGGTCATAAAGGTGCACAATCAAGAACTGGTTATAAAACTAAAATGGGTTTTGAAGGTGGTCAAATGCCTTTACAAAGACGTATTCCCAAATTTGGTTTTACCAATATAAATAAAATTTACAGTAAAGCTATCAATTTAGATGTTTTGCAAAATTTGGTAGATAACACTAAAGTTACTGATATTGATTTTAATGTTTTATATTCTAATGGTTTAGTATCTAAAAATGATGTAGTAAAAGTTCTTGGAAGAGGTGAGTTGAAATCTAAAATAAATGTTAAACTGAATTCTTTCTCAAAATCTGCATCTGATGCTATTGTTGGATTAGGTGGTACTGTAGAAGTAGTAAAATAACAATATGAAACGTATAGTTGATACATTTAATAATATTTTTGCCATAGAGGAACTCAGAAACCGTATAGTAGCTACTATGGGTTTCTTGTTAATATTTAGATTAGGTTCTTATGTAGTTTTACCTGGTCTTGACTCTACCAAATTAACTAAATCAACTGGCGGTATTCTAGGTCTTTTAGATACCATACTTGGTGGTGCTTTTAGCAATGCTTCTGTTTTTGCTCTTGGTATTATGCCTTACATTTCAGCGTCAATTGTTCTTCAACTTTTGACTATTGCTATACCTTATTTTCAAAAAATGCAAAAGGAAGGTGAGTCTGGTCGAAAAAAGATTAATCAAATCACACGTTTACTTACAATAGTTGTTACTTTTTTTCAGTCTATAGGATACGTTTCAGCTACAATTCCTCAGGATGCCATACTAATTGACCCTTTTTTATTTAAAGCATCTGCAATTTTAATTTTGATTTCAGGTACAATGTTTTGTATGTGGCTTGGAGAAAGAATCACAGACAGAGGTATTGGTAATGGTATTTCAATGCTGATTATGGTTGGTATTATTTCACGTTTTCCTGGAGCTATTTATCAAGAAGCTGCTTCTAAAGGAATGTCTGGTGCTTTATTTTTCCTTGTTGAACTTATTGTGTTGTTTTTTATAGTAATGGCTGTTATATTATTAACTCAAGCTACCAGAAGGATTCCAGTTCAATATGCAAAACAAGTTGTAGGTGGTCAAACAGTGGGTGGACAAAGACAATATATACCTCTTAAACTAAATACATCAGGTGTAATGCCTATCATATTTGCACAATCATTGATGTTTTTACCTGCTATGATTGCTTCAATTTGGTCTGACTCTAGTGATTTAGCAAATAGTATTGGTACTACATTTTCTAATTATACATCATGGCAGTATAATTTAGTTTTTGGTATTTTAATTTTATTATTTACTTTCTTTTACACTGCAATTGCTGTTAATCCACAACAAATGGCTGATGATATCAAACGTAATAATGGTTTCATACCTGGTATCAAGCCTGGTTCTCCTACTTCTGATTTCATTGATAATGTCATATCTAGGATTACACTTCCAGGTGCTTTGTTCTTAGTTGCTATTGCAATATTACCTGCTTTTGCTAGTTTGTTTGGATTAACTAGAGAATTTGCTCAATTTTATGGAGGTACTTCACTTCTAATTATGGTTGGTGTTGTTTTGGACACTCTCCAACAAGTTGAAAGTTATTTGTTAATGAAGCGTTATGATGGGTTGATGAAATCGGGTAGAGTTAAAGGTAGGGTTGATTCATCAATAGCAGTTTAAGAATGAGTTTATTCTGGCAAAGAGCAAAGATTAGTTACAAATCCGAAGAGGATATTATAAAAATTAAGGAAAGTGCTGATATTTTAGGTAGAGTACATGGGTTGTTATCTAATGAAATTAAAGAAGGAGTTTCTACAATAGAGTTAGACAAGTTGGCTTTTCAGTTTATAAAAGATAATAAAGCTACACCTAGTTTTCTAAATTATAGGAATTTTCCAAATACACTTTGTATTTCTGTAAACGAAACTGTGGTACATGGATTACCAAGCAACTATCAACTCAAAAATGGAGATATAGTTTCTATAGATTGTGGTGTATTTTATAAGAATTTTCATTCTGATTCAGCTTATACTTATAGGGTAGGTAATATTTCAGAAAGTGCTAATAGATTGTTAAAATCAACTTACGATTCTCTTTATAAAGGTATTTCGGTTGCAAAGCAAGGATTAAGAGTTGGAGATATAAGTCATGCTATTCAAAATCATGTTGAGTATCTTGGTTATTCGGTAGTAAGAGAATTAGTTGGTCATGGTGTTGGAAGTAGTTTACATGAAGAACCTGAAGTTCCAAATTTCGGTAAACGAGGAAGTGGACATAAACTTATCAAAGGGATGGTTTTAGCAATAGAACCAATGATTAATGTTGGTAAAAAAGATGTTTATCAGGAAAATGATGGTTGGACAGTAAATACAGTTGATGGTAAATTATCTGCACATTTTGAGCATACAGTTTTGATAACCGAAAAAGAACCAGAGATTTTAACAACATTCAAATATATATCTGAACAACAGAAAATAAATGGCTAAACAAGGTTCAATAGAACAGGATGGTACAATAACAGAAGCATTATCAAATGCTATGTTTAAAGTAGAGTTGCAGAATGGTCATGAAGTAATATGTCACATTTCTGGTAAGATGCGAATGAATTATATAAAGATTTTACCTGGCGATAAAGTTAAAGTTCAAATGTCGCCTTATGATTTATCTAAGGGAAGAATAACATTAAGATATAAATAAAGTTATGAAAGTAAAAGCGTCAATTAAAAAAAGAAGTGTCGACTGCAAAATTATTCGCAGAAAGGGCAAGCTATTTGTGATAAACAAAAAAAATCCACGTTACAAACAAAGACAAGGTTAATATAATACAATATGGCAAGGATAGCAGGTGTAGACATCCCAGATAATAAGAGAGGTGAAATTTCTCTTACTTATATTTACGGAATTGGTAAAAGTTCTTCTCAACGCATTTTAGCGAAAGCTAATGTGAGTGTTGATAAAAAAGTTAAAGATTGGACTGAAGATGAAGCCAATGCAGTACGTAATATAATTTCTACTGATCATAAAACTGAAGGTGTATTGAAATCTGAGGTACAGCTTTCAATTAAACGATTGATGGATATTGGTTGTTACAGAGGTTTAAGACATCGTAAAGGGTTACCTGTTCGTGGTCAGAGAACTAAAAATAACTCTCGTACTCGTAAGGGTAAACGAAAAACTGTTGCAAACAAAAAGAAAGCTACTAAATAATTAAGTAACACTAAAGATGGCACAAAAGAAAAAAGATAAATCAAAGAAAAGAGTTGTGGTAGTAGAACCTATTGGTGAGGTTCATATTCAAGCATCTTTTAATAATATAATTATTTCTATTACGAACTCAAATGGACAGGTAATTTCTTGGGGTTCTGCTGGGAAAATGGGTTTCAAAGGTTCAAAGAAAAATACACCTTATGCAGCACAATTAGCGGCTTCAAGTGCAGCACAGGTTGCTTTTGAGTTAGGTATGCGTAAAGCTACTGTTTTTGTTAAAGGTCCTGGTTCTGGTAGAGAATCAGCCATAAGAACAATACAAAATACTGGTATTGAAGTTACAACAATAAAAGATATTACTCCAATCCCTCACAATGGTTGTAGACCACCAAAAAAGAGAAGAGTTTAATATTTTAAATTTATCATAATATGGCAAGATATACAGGCCCTAAGGCAAGAATCTCAAGGAAGTTTGGTGAACCTATTTTAGGTATAAGCAAGGCTTTACAGAAAAAAAACTATGCACCAGGAATGCATGGAAAAGGTAAAAGAGGAAAAAAATCAGAATATGCAGTACAGTTAGCTGAAAAACAAAAGGCTAAATATACTTATGGTCTATTAGAAAGACAATTCTCTAAAACATTTGATTTAGCAGCAAGAAAAGAAGGTATTACAGGCGAAAATCTTCTTAAATTTTTGGAAGCTAGATTAGATAATACTGTTTATAGATTAGGTATTGCTCCTACTCGTAGAGCTGCACGCCAGTTGGTTGGTCATAATCATGTGTTAGTAAATGGTTCTTTAGTAAATATACCATCACTAATTCTTAAACCTGGCGATAGTGTAGCTGTTAGAGAAAAGTCAAAATCGTTAGAAACTATTACAATTTCACTTTCATCAAGAAATTCTAAAAGATTTAATTGGCTTGAGTGGGATTCTTCTATGATGACTGGAAAACTAATTAATTATCCTGATCGCCAATCAATACCAGAAAACATCAACGAACAATTGATTGTTGAATTATACTCTAAATAATACATTTATCATAACCATACATATATGTCTATATTAACATTTCAAATGCCTGATAAAGTTGTCATGGAAAAAGCCGATGACTTCAAGGGTTTCTTCGAATTTAAGCCATTAGAAAAAGGTTTTGGTGTAACTATTGGTAATGCTCTTAGAAGAATATTATTGTCTTCCTTGGAAGGTTATGCAATTACTACAGTTAAAATTGGTGGTGTTTTACATGAATTTTCTACCATCGAAGGTGTAAAAGAAGATGTTAGTGAAATTATTTTAAATCTAAAAAAAGTAAGGTTTAAAAAAGTGCCTGATGTAATGTTGGACAATAGAGTATCATTGACTGCAAAAAATAAAGATGTATTTACTGCTGGTATGTTGCAAGACTCTACTGGTTGTTTTCAAATTTTGAATCCTGACTTTGTTATATGTCATTTTGCACCTAATACTAAGTTTGAAATTGATCTTACTGTTGAACGTGGTAGGGGTTATGTACCTTCAGAGGAACATAAACTGGTGGATCAAGCTCTTGGTGTAATTCCTATAGATTCTATTTTTACACCTATCAAAAATGTAAAATATACTATTGAAAACACTCGTGTTGAGCAAAAAATTGATTACGAAAAATTATTGCTCGAAATAGATACTGATGGTTCTATTCATCCTGAAGATGCACTCAAAGGTGCAGCTTACATCTTAATACAACATTTTATGTTGTTTTCAGATAAAACGATGACTTTTGAGAGTGTTAAAGCAGAAGAGGTTGAAACTGTAGATGAGGAGTTCTTACACATGCGTAAGTTACTTAAAACCTCACTTGCTGATTTGGATTTATCTGTTAGAGCTTATAACTGTTTGAAAGCTGCTGACATTAAATCTCTTGGAGATTTAGCGTCTCTAGATGTTTCAGATATGATGAAATTTAGAAATTTTGGTAAAAAATCGCTTGCAGAATTAGAACAACTTATGTCTGACAAAAACTTACGTTTTGGTATGGACACTGTAAAATATAAATTAGACGAAGATTAAAAAATGAGACACGGAAAAACTGATAATCATTTAGGAAGAACTTCACAGCACCGTCAGGCGTTGTTGAAAAACATGGCAAGTTCTTTAATTTTGCACAAAAGAATAGAAACTACTGTTGCTAAAGCCAAAGAATTGAGAAAGTATGTAGAGCCACTTTTGACTAAATCAAAAGATGATACTACACATTCTCGTAGAACAGTATTTTCATACTTACAAAATAAAGAATCTGTAAAAGAACTTTATGGTATTGTTGCTGAAAAGATAGCTTCTCGTGCAGGTGGATATACACGAATTATTCGTATTGGTTCTCGTTTGGGAGATAATGCAGATATGTGTATTATCGAATTGGTAGATTTTAATTTGTTGTATACCAACAATTCAGATGGTGCTAAAACCAAAACAAGAAGAAGTAGAAAATTTGCTGTTAAAAAAGTTGATGTTTCAGAATCAACTTCTGATGTTTCTGACACTAAAGAATAATTGAGTAATTTTTAATATTATAGAAGAGTCTTAGTTTTTAGGACTCTTTTTTTGTTTTATTTCTTTTATAAATCTATTATAATTTTCTTATCATGAAAACAAAAACCTTAAAGAAAAATAATGTAAATGTAATCACATTGGGTTGTTCAAAAAATTTGGTTGATAGCGAAAATTTAATAACTCAATTAAGAGGTAATGGAATAAATGTAACACATGAATCAGACAATAATGAATCTAATATAGTTGTAATTAATACATGTGGATTTATTGATAATGCCAAACAAGAATCTATTGATATGATTCTTCAATATTCAGAAGCAAAGAAAAATGGTTTAATTGATAAGGTATTTGTAACTGGTTGCTTATCAGAAAGATATAAAGATGATTTATCTAAAGAAATTTCTAATATTGATGCTTGGTTTGGCACAAGGGAGTTGCCAGCATTATTAAAAAAATTTAAGGCTGATTATAAACATGAATTGATAGGGGAGAGATTTATTTCTACACCTACACATTATGCTTATTTTAAAATAGCTGAAGGTTGCGATAGACCTTGTTCTTTTTGTGCTATACCTCTTATGAGAGGCAAACACATATCAAACTCTATCGAGGATTTGGTAGCTATGGCCAAAGGACTGGCAGCCAAGGGAACTAAGGAATTGATTTTAATTGCACAAGATTTAACGTATTATGGGTTAGATATTTATAAAAAAAGAAATTTATCTGAACTTTTAAGACATTTATCTGATGTTGAAGGTATTGAATGGATTAGGTTACAATACGCTTATCCATCTGGTTTTCCTATGGATATCCTTGATGTAATGAATGAAAAAAGTAATATTTGTAATTATTTAGATATGCCACTCCAACATATTACTGATAGTATGTTGCAAACGATGAGAAGAGGAATTACTAAGCAGAAAACCATTGATTTGGTTCATCAAATTAGAGATAAGGTTCCAAATATTGCTTTGAGAACCACTCTTATTACTGGACATCCTGGCGAAAGTACCCAAGATTTTGAGGAAATGTATAGTTTTGTAGAACAAACAAAATTTGATAGGCTAGGCGTTTTCACTTATTCTCACGAAGAAAAGACTTTTGCTGGTGATACTATGAAAGATGTTATTTCTGAAAAGATAAAAAAATCTCGTGCTGAAGCAATCATGAAACTACAAGAGGGAATCTCTGAATCACTTAATCAGACAAAAGTAGGAAAAATTTTTAAAGTATTGGTTGATAGAAAAGAAGGCGATTATTTTATAGGAAGAACTGAGTTCGACTCTCCTGAAGTAGATAATGAAGTTTTGATACCAGCAAGTCAAAATTATCTAAGAATTGGAGATTACAGTCAAGTAAAAATAACAGAAAGTGAGGCTTTTGATTTATATGGATTAGTGATTTAATTTTTTTAGTATTTTCTTAAATTAATTATTTTCAGCCATTTCCTTCAAGCATTGAAGCCATGTTGGATCATCGTTGAGGCTTTGTACCATTTGCCATTGTTGGCCTCCTGCTTCCATGAAAATTTCTTTGTACTCTTCGCCAACTTCTATGGTAGTTTCGAGACAGTCTGATATAAAAGAGGGCACTAAAGCCAATATTTTTTTATTTCCTTTGGCTGCTAATTGTTTTATTACATCGTCTGTGTATGGTTTTATCCATGGATCACGACCAAGTCGAGATTGAAAACAGGTCGAGTATTGATTTTCTTTAAGATTTAACTCTTTGGCAATTAATCTTGTTGTTGCAAAACATTGTGCTCGGTAGCAAAAATAATTCATATTATGAATAGTATCACAACAACTACCACCATTTGTCAGGCATGTATTTGTGCAATCGCCTTTTCGTATTTGTCTTTCGGGCAAACCATGATATGAAAAAAGAATGTGGTCGTACTCACATTTATCCATTTCTTTTTTAGTAAGATTTACAAACGATTTGATAAATATGGGATTATCAAAAAAATTGCTAATCATTTTTACTTCTGGCAGTATTTGGTATGTACATAATTCTTTCATTACCTCTTCAAGGGCTGAACCAGTGGAAGCACTTGCATATTGTGGAAAAAGTGGTATTACAACTATTTTTTTTACACCTGATTCCATTAATGTTTTGATAGCTGAAGCAATAGGTGGATTTTTATAACGCATCCCTAATATAACTTTGTAATCATTTCCAAGTAGATGTTGTAATTCTTTTTCAATATATCGGCCATAAAAATACAATGGAGAGCCGTTTGGATGGTAATGCTCCCAGAGTTCTTTATAAATTTTGGCTGATTTTGGTGCTCTAAATGGTACAATAATTAGATTAACCAATATCCACCTTAGCACTGCTGGTATATCAATTACTCTTGGATCATTTAAAAATTGAAATAGGTAGCTTCTTACGTCTTTTGTTGATGGACTATCTGGCGTTCCAAGATTGACAAGTAAAATTCCTGTATTTGGCATTGAATTTTTAAAATAAAACTATTTTATTAATGATTTGTTTGAACTATGATATAGATAAGCCATTTTTTATAAAATAAAAAAGCGTTTGATAAAATACCAAACGCTTTCCAAAATAACCAACTATGAAAAACTTTTATTCTGCAACCACTGTAAATACAACAGCTTGGCGTACATCTTTGTGCAAATCAATAATGGCTTCATAAGCACCAGCTTGTTTTACATCACCTTTAAGGGTAATTTTTTTCCTATCAATATTGAAACCTTTATTTTTTAGGGCATCAGATATTTGCAATGGAGTGATAGAACCAAATATTTTACCTGATTCACCCACTTTAGCACCTATTTCTAGTGATAATTTAGATAATTTATCGGCTAATTCTGAGGCATCTTTTTTTAATTTTTCTGCTTTGTGAGATGCTTGTTTTATATTTTCGGCAACTACTTTTTTGTTGGTGTCAGTTGCTAAAATAGCAATGCCACGTGGTATAAGATAGTTTCTACCGAAACCTGGTTTTACAGTTACTAAATCGTTTTTGTAACCAAGACCTTTTAAATCTTCTTTTAATATTATTTCCATGTCTTTAAATAAGGTTATTGATTACAATTATTTTAAACCATCAGCTACATAAGGTAACAATGCCAAATGACGGGCTTTCTTTACTGCCTGAGCAACTCTTCTCTGAAATTTAAGGCTATTGCCAGTCAATCTTCTTGGTAATATTTTACCTTGTTCGTTTAGGAATTTCAATAAAAATGCTGCATCTTTATAATCTACATATTGAATGCCAGCTTTTTTGAAACGACAATACTTTTTACGTACTTCGGTGTTGTTTATTTTTTCGTTTACTAATGTCATGGCTTTTTTTATGCTACAGTTTCTTTAGATTTTTTAAATGCTCCTTTTTTTCTTTTCTCGCTATATTCTAACGAATATTTATCGAGTACAGTTGTCAAAAAACGCATTACGTTTTCATCACGTACAAATTCAATCTCTAATGTTCTGATTAAAGAAGTTGGAGCTTTGAATTGAAATAATGTATAATAACCCGATTTTTTGGCTTGAATAGGATAGGTTAGCGTTTTTAAACCCCAATTTTCTTCATTGGTTAATTCGGCTTTGCCATCTATCAAAAGCTTTTTAAATTTATCTACGGTATCCTTTACCTGAACATCAGATAAAACGGGATTGAGAATGAATACCGTTTCGTAATTGCTTATTTGCATAAAACTTTTTATAAGTATTTAATTTTGGGTTGCAAAATTACTAACTATTAATTTATAAACAAATTTTAAATTATTTTTTTATTATTTTTTTTCAAAAAGTACTAATTATGCTTTCTATGATTACAGTTTATTAATATTAGTAATTACCTTTAATTTTAATTATCTAAGCAAAATGTAAGTTGAATTTACTTTAAATAATTTATAAGTTCAGATTTTCTAATGCTATAAATGTTCTTTTACATGTTGTTTGTAAAACAAAAAAGTCTAAGTTATATGTTTCGTTTTTTAGTTCTTTTTCAAACTCTTCACAAATATTTCCAATTTTTTTGAGCCCACTAGACCAAGCTGCACCTTTTATTTTGTGTAATATTTTGCCCAAATCAGAGATGTTTTGGAGTTTATATAACTCTTCTGCTTCTTTTATAAATTTTGGAATATCATTTTTGGCCATTTCAAAAATAATTTTATCTAAATCGTTTTGTAATTGTGCAGCAGTTTCTTTGATTTGTTCTATGATGGAATGATCAATTAAATCATCAGTTTTATCGTTATCGGATTCTTTATTTTCAAAAACAATTATGTCATTGTAGTAATGTAAAAGTTTATTTTTTAAAGATTCTTGTTTGAGGGGTTTAGGTAAGCAATCGTCCATACCTGCGGCCAAATATGACTCGTGGTCTCCAACAACATTGTTTGCAGTTACAGCAATGATTATAGGTTTTATAGGGTCGTTTTGGTAATATTTTTGTATTTCTTTAGTTGCAGTTATTCCATCCATGACAGGCATTTGAATATCCATTAAGATAAAATCATAGTGTTTTTTTGTAGCCATTTCAAATGCTACTTGTCCATTTAGTGCTAATTCTACATCAAAATTTAAGTTTTTGAGCATACTATTTATTAGCATAAGATTCATGTCTGAGTCGTCTACTGCCAGTATTTTTGTTTGATCAATTTTTTTATTGATTGTTTTTTTTGGGGTTTCTTTTGTTTGAATTTCAAGTATCTGTTCTTCACTTTTTGCTTCAAATGTGAATCTGATATGTGTACCTTTGTTTTTTTCAGAACACACAACCTCGATAGTGCCTCCAAGTAGATGAATTATTTTTTGTGAGATAGCTAGACCCAATCCAGTTCCTTGTGATTCTCTATTGAGATTTTCTGAAATTTGTTTAAATGGAATAAAAATATTTTGTATCTCGTTTTCTTCAATTCCAATCCCAGTATCTATAATATCAATAGTTGATTTGTATTTTTTATTACTTATTTTTGATTGTTTTATTTTAATTTCAATTTTCCCAATGGGTGTAAATTTTAAGCTATTAGTAATTAATTCATACAAGACTTGCTCTATTCGATTTACATCTGAAATTAGTGATTTAGATAAAATGTTTTCAAATGTAGTTTCTATACTTACATTAGTATTGGTTATTTTATTTTGAGATTTTTTAATGGTATTTTCAATAGTATTTACAATATCGAAATATTGCAAATGAAGCTCAATTTTATGGGTATCTAGTTGAATATAATCTAAAATTTGTTGGATGATGGTGGTTAAAAAGTCACTATTTTTATCTATATTCTGTAAATATAATAGCTGTTGTTGATTAAGTTGAGTATTTTTTAATAAACTACTGTTGCCCACTATACCGTGTATGGGCGTGCGTAGTTCGTGGCTCATAATGCTAAGAAATTGAGTTTTAGCTTTATTTGCGGTTTCGGTTTGGTTGAAAGCCTTTGTAAGTTCAAGTTCGTGTTTTAGTCGTTCTCTCATATCCATGCAAGTACATCTTATTTTTGCTACCTCATGGTTGGTATCATATAGTGTAAAAGCATTCATAGAAAATGCTATTTCATATCCTTCTTTATGGGTGGCAAACAATAAAATACCAAAAAATTTTCCGCTTTCTACTGCTTTTACAAATGCTTTTTTGTAATCTGTAAGTGAAATTGGAGCTATATAATTTTCAAATAAGTTGTTTTTATCTACCTCAGATTGGGTGTAGCCAATCCAAGAAAGTGCAGTTTTGTTTACTGTAATGATTTTGCCATGTTTATCTAATGTAAAATAGCCTGTAGGTGCATTGTTGTATAAATCATATAAGTCCTCACGTTGTGATTTTAGTAAAATAGCGTTATTTTCAATTTCTATTTTCGCTTTTTTTGACTCTTCAAGAGCGTTTTTAAGTTCTGCCTGAATAAATAAGTTTTCGGTTTCTTTAATATAAAGTTCTGAATTGCTTTTGGCTAGTTCTTGGTTTATTGTTTGTAGATTTTCTAAAGTTGTGGTTAGTTTATCGTTTGAGCATATCAATTCTATGTTTTTATTTTCTATACTTGTAATACTTTTATTGATTAATTTATAAGAGGGTCTTAAAACAACAATATATAATAATATAATTGTTAATAAAGTAAAAAAAGCAAGAATATAAAGAGTTTTAACAAGATTTGAGATTTTTTCGCTTGTAGATTGGTCTAATTTTAGAAGAAAATCTAATAGCATTTTTCTAAATTCAACATCATTGTTTTTAAATTGTTGAACCTCTTTGACAGAGTTCTTAAATTCTTTGTATTGGTTAATTTTAAGTATTAATTTAATACAGTCGTTGTTTTGTATTTGTACTAAAGATATGAGGGTGTCAAAACTTGAAATAGAATTTTGTGAGGATAAGTTTTTGAAATCTGCTTTGATTTCAAAAAATTTTCTAAGATAGATGTCATTATGTATTTTTGAAGTGTCTACAACAGTAAAAATGGCATTATAAAAGTCTAATTCTGCCGATCTTTGTTTGTGAATAAGTGATTTGGTATTAATATCTGTGGTATATAATCTATAGAAATCATAAGCTGAGATACAAATGGATATGATAAAAATAAAAATTAACCCACACAAGCCAAGTGCAAGAAATTTAAGTTTTAGAACTTTTTTTTTCAAAAATTTGGGAACAAACACTTGTAAAAGTTGTAATTTTATTTAATATTATTTTTATAAATCGACAAACTTACTTTTTTTGTCGACTAATTCAACTTTTATTTATATATTTTTTTGAGAAAAAGTACTTTTGAAGTTTTAAAAACTTGGAATGTCTATTTGGGGATAGAGCTGAAGTGCCAATTTTTTTAAAAATTACTTTTGAAAATTATAAATTGTAGGTTTGAGTAATGGGTTAGCATAAACAAAAATAGTCGCTTTCTGCAAAGAAAACGACTATTTTTGAAAATAGATTAAAAATTATTTTGCTTCTGCAAGCATTTTTTCGCCTTTTGTTTTGGCTTCTTCAATTGTACCAACCAAGTTGAAAGCAGCCTCTGGCAAGTGGTCGTATTCGCCATCCATGATAGCATTGAAACCCTTTATGGTATCTTTGATATTTACCAACGCTCCTTTGAGACCTGTAAATTGCTCGGCCACGTGGAAAGGTTGAGATAAAAATCTTTGTACACGTCTGGCTCTATGCACCACTTGTTTGTCTTCTTCAGAAAGCTCGTCCATACCCAAAATGGCAATAATATCTTGCAACTCTTTGTATCTTTGTAATATTTCTTTAACTCTTTGTGCAGTATTGTAGTGTTCGGCACCTACGATTTCGGCTGTCAAAATACGAGACGTAGAATCTAGGGGATCTACTGCAGGATAAATACCCAACTCTGCTATTTTACGTGAAAGTACAGTAGTAGCATCCAAATGTGCAAATGTAGTGGCAGGTGCAGGATCCGTTAAATCATCAGCAGGCACATAAACAGCTTGAACAGATGTAATAGAGCCTTTTTTGGTAGAAGTAATACGTTCTTGCATAGTACCCATTTCGGTAGCAAGGGTAGGTTGATAGCCCACGGCCGAAGGCATACGACCCAAAAGTGCCGAAACTTCAGAACCCGCTTGCGTAAAACGGAATATATTATCTACGAAAAACAAAATATCTTTTCCAGGACCATCGCCATCGCCATCTCTATAATATTCGGCAATAGACAAACCTGTAAGAGCCACACGAGCACGTGCCCCAGGTGGTTCGTTCATTTGACCAAAAACGAAAGTAGCTTGTGATTTTTCAAGTTCTGCATAATCTACACTATCCAAATCCCATCCACCAGCTTCCATAGAATGTTTGAATTTGTCGCCATATTTTACAATACCAGCCTCGATCATCTCTCTCAAAAGGTCGTTGCCCTCACGGGTACGCTCGCCAACACCTGCAAACACAGAAACGCCAGCATAAGCTTTGGCAATATTATTGATTAATTCTTGTATAAGTACAGTTTTGCCCACACCAGCACCACCAAAAAGTCCGATTTTACCTCCTTTGGCATAAGGCTCTATCAAATCAATCACTTTGATACCTGTAAAAAGGATTTCAGTAGATGTTGTTAGGTCTTCAAATCTTGGTGCATCTCTGTGTATGGGTAATCTTTTGTTGGTAACGATAGCATTAAGTCCATCAATAGGGTCTCCAGTTACATTAAACAAACGTCCTTTGATGCTATTGCCAGTAGGTACAGATATGGGAGTGCCCAAATCTAGAGCTTTCATACCTCTAAACAACCCTTCGGTTCCTTCCATAGCTATGGCTCTAACCCTATTTTCGCCTAGATGTTGCTGACATTCTAAAACTAATTTTGTGCCATCAGGACGAGAAATTTCTATTCCGTCTAGAATGTTTGGCAACTTAAGTGTTTCTTCAAAACTTAAATCTACAACAGGCCCAATTACTTGTGTGATTTTACCGATATTTGACATATATTATTTTGTATATAGTATGCTTTGTACAATATTGAATGCGAAATTAGTTTAAAATTATTTGTAGGCAAAAAATTATTCAAAATTGTATAAAATATTATCATAAAAAGTCAATTCTATTGCATATTTGCGTTTTAATTATAGTTTTTGCTTTTTTATTCCTTTTATTAAAATCCTTAAAATTGAAAATAGGTCTTATTTCTGATACTCATAATTACTTAGATCCAAGCGTGTTTCATTATTTTGAGCATGTAGACCAAATATGGCACGCTGGGGATATTGGTAATGTTGATATTTTGGAATCGTTGCAAAAATTTAAACCCACCAAAGCTGTTTTTGGAAACATAGATGCACAAGATATACAATCTAAAACGATGGAAGACTTAATTTTTGATTGTAATGGTTTGAAGATTTATATGACACATATTGGCGGTAATTTTGATAAATTTTCGACAAGAGTCAAAAATATAATTCTTAATGAAAAGCCACACCTATATATATGTGGTCATTCGCACATTGTAAAAGTACGAACAAAACCAGAATGGAATAATCTGATTTGTATCAACCCTGGAGCGGCCGGCAACGAGGGATTCCATACCATGAAAACAATTATGACTTTTGAAATAAATAATGCTAAACTTGAGCATTTAAAATTGATAGAACTAGGAAAAAGAGGTGCAATTAAAGTATAACATTCCATTGCTTATAATTGATTAAATATTTTTTATTGCCTCCATCTAGTCTTTATCTAAAGTAGAAAGTTAATTGGATACTTAAGTAAACGACATTGATATGGCATTTAGAGTTCATTTTAGAATTTAATTATTTAGATATTCCATTTAATAAATAACAAATAGTTTTCAAAAAAATCTATATTTGCGTGATTTTAGAAAACAATAGACTTCTATTATCAGTTTTAAGAAAAATGAAAAGTGCTTATAAATTTTTAATTTTATTTTTAATATTAATTTTTCCTGTCATCGTTTACTTATGCTTGAAAAATTTTGGTAAAAACCATTACAGACTCCCTTATTATTTTGCTACAGATATACCTGCACCAGATGTTAATGGCAAAATTGATACTGTTTTTCATCAAATACCTGATTTCAAGGCTACCAATGCCTTTGGAGAAACTAAAACTTTAGCAAATTTTGATAATAAAATTTTGGTTGTAGATTTCTTTTTCACACGTTGCCCTGGTATTTGCCCCAAAATGACTTCGCAACTCACTCGAGTACAAGAAATTTTTAAAGACATAAAAGACGTAAGAATATTATCATTTACAGTAGATCCAGAATTTGATAGCACGGCTGTATTGGCTGCTTATGGTCAAAAGTTTGGTGTAGATTCTGCAGTATGGCAGCTGTTGCAAACAAAATCTAAAATTGAAGTTTTCAATTTAGGATTTTATGGTTTTAAAGTGCCATCTGATACAGTTGATAAGTTTCTACATTCCGAAAAATTGATTTTAGTAGATAAAGAAAAGCATATAAGAGGATTTTACACTGGAACCGAAAAAAAGGAGGTAGATCGTCTGACTACAGAAATTGGAATATTATTATATGAGTACGAACATCAAAAAAAATAAAATTATTGTTGATATATTTTCTATTGCAATACCCTTAGTGGTAGCGTTGCTTATAGGTATTAGAACTAAAATAGACCTTGGGTTGTGGACAAAATCGTTGCCAGTTTTGATTGCAAGCATCAATGCTACAACAGCTTTGGTACTGTTAGCAGGGCTTTTTTTTATCAAACAATCAAATATTGAAATACATCGCAAAAGTATGCTCACTGCAGTTGGTCTTGGAGCTTTGTTTTTGGTATGTTATGTAACTTACCATATTTCTAACCCATCTACAAGTTATGGTGGCACAGGCGGGATTCGAGTTTTGTATTATTTTTTACTTATTTCACATATTTTACTTTCTATTGGAGTGGTTAGATTAGTACTTTTGGCATTACATTATGCAATCATTGCCGATTTCAAAAATCATGTAAAAATTGTAAAATGGGCATATCCTATTTGGTTGTATGTTTCTGTAACTGGAGTTGTAATATATGCCATGATACAACCATATTATGTGTAACTTTTGTCGACTGAAATAGAATTTAATTTTATTTTTCTACTTTTGATTTATTTTTTTCAACAACTGTTCAATTAATTTATCTTTTTCGCTCAAGGCTTGGTCTTTTTCGCTCAAGGCTTGATTTTTTTCAGAAATTAGTTTTAAAAACTCTTTTTTTTCGTTTTCAAACATAGCATTTACAGTACGCCAAGCCTCTTGTTCGGTTTCTATTTTCTTTTTCTCTTCTGGGTCTGTGCCTGTATAGTTCAATATATTGGTTGCTTCTTTTATCTCTTCGAGATCAGTGGGATGATTGAATTGTTTTATAATCTTTTTGTCATCCACAAAATTGGTCTGTTCGAATATACTGAGCAATTTGTCTAACCTTGTTTGATAGCGATTGGTAATTCTATTTACCTGTACAATGAAGCTATCATGGGTTAATTTTTCTATAAATTCACATTTTTGCGATAAAGTAGTTTGATTAATCAAATCTTTGTAATTTCGTTCTACTTTCAAACATGGAGTTTCTACTTCTGGGAGTGTAAATCCTAAAATATAAATGGTAGTGATTGGTAAAACGATTTTCTCTTCTTTGATGGTGTCTTCTTTTTTGTATTGCTCTGCAAGGTAATTTCTAAAACGCATCAAATCGATTTGATTTCTTGCTTTTTGAATTTCAATTAGTATTTTTTTGTACTCACCAGTTTGGGTTTTGACGGTTGCAATAAAATCTAATCTAAAAATAGCAATACCAGCCAACTCGTCTACATAAGTAAACTCTTGAGGTTTTACTTCAATATTTTCTATGTTTTGCTCCAATAAAGTGCCGATAAAAAACTTGGCTACTTTATCGCTTTCCATCAATTTTTTAAAAACTACATCGTATATTGGATTGGCGATAACCACTTTTTTGAGATTTAAAGTATGCAAATGTATATTTTTTTTGAATTTAATTTTAATAAATATCAATTTTTTAGACTTATTGATTTGATAATAATATTACATGGTTGAATAAAATGAATGTGAATTTTTATCATTTTTTGTAAGGGCTAAAAGCACTTTATCAATATCTGAAATATCTATGTCTGGAATATTCATTTTAAAATTTCTTTACATATTTATAAATTTCGAGAATCATACACACAATAGCAAGTTTTTATAACATATTCACTTATATTTATAATCAACTTCTTTTCCTAAAACCTGTTCAATATGATAAACTTCAGGGCAAGAATTCCAAGTAAACATGGTACCAGAAAGGATTTGATACTTTTTTCTATCTTCTCCTTTTACAAACTTGGTGGATGGTAGTTTTTTAGCTGGAACTGAAATAATTCTACCATCTTCTAAAAATATAGAAAATTAAGCATTTTCTTTCCAGTCTATTTTTTTGATTTTTGGATGTATGTTGATGAAGCCTTCTATTGATTATGCTTTTATTGTTCGATTTTCAAATTATTAACAAGGGTTTCAATAATTTTATATTGTCTTTCAATAATAAATTCTGGTGTAATTTTTTCCAAGACTGAAAGTTCTTTAGTTAATAGCAAACCAGCTTTTTTATATTCTTCTTTTTTTATATTGAAATCGTAATTCTTAATCGTTGAATTTATTTTGCTGCTCAACAAAGTCATGTTTCCTAAAGAGTAAGTTAATTGCTCTCTTTGTTTTTTTGTAAAGTCTTTTTCCCAATTTGTATATTTATCTGGACTTTGTGGTAAAATATGCTCTAAAGTTGATTTGTCTAAGTTAAGTGATTGACTAATAAATTCTGTATCATTTTCCTGCATTTGAATAAGCCAAAAATATTTTGCCAACAATAGTTTAGCAAATTCATTATCAAATACTTCTGCATATAGCGTATTTAAGCTAAAAATTAAGCCTCTTTCTATTTCTTCATTAATTGACAAAATGGCTTTATTTATTTCATTATTATTTATGTATCTGATTGCTGAATAAATAACTTTAGAAGAAAATCTATATGAATGACAATAATTACAGTAAAGCTCAAATGTCTTGATAGTATCTATGAGTTGTTTTGAAGGAATTGAAAAATCTAATTTCCTACTTAAAGCCAATAAAAAATTTAAAGAATATCTTAGATTAGGTGCGTTTAAAATAAACAAAACATTAGGTTTTATTTCATTGCAAATAGCTCTACAGTTGATTATTTCATTGTATCTAGGTAAATCATAAATTAATGTATCATAAAATAATTCAACTTTTTTCTTTGGAAATTTGTCTTCAAATGAATTTTTATAAATTTCAACTATATCATTAAAAGCTGATTGTTTTTGGCTTGTGCCTTTGAAACTTTCGACCCAACGACCAATAAATTCATCGTTAAGTTCCAAATTGTTTTCTAAATAATTCCATTTTTCTGATGGTACTAGTCCTACTCTTTCTTGTTTAATTTTATCAAATTCTTTTATTAAAAAATTTCTAAATAAGTCTTTATTAGACAATGGTAATCCTCGATTATTTAAAATTTCAAATACTTGAAATGCAACATCAAAACTACTTGCATGTATTCTTACTAAAGAAACATTTATTTTTATAAACTGTATGAATTTATTTAGTCGTTCAAGCTCAGAAATAGTTGTAGATTCAGAAATAAAAAAACTATTTTTAATTTTTTCTTGAAAATATAATCTGTTAGTAAAGTATCTTTTTGATATAATTTTCTGCTCCTCACTAGCATTTGGAGCTAAATTGTTATCAAAATATGCACAAGATAAAGCTAAATTAAATATTGTATCAAAATTAAAATCATCAGTTATTCTTTCGATTCTTATTTTTTTTTCTAAAGTAATTGCACCAAAATCTTCATTATTAAATAAAATATCGTCAATACGTTGAATCATTTGATGAATTACATTTTTTATATGTTCATCTGAAGCAACTATGTTTTTTAAATGACATTTGAATGCTGCAAAAAGTAAAAAAATAGATGTAATTCGTTGCTGACCATCTATTATTTCAAATTCAAGTTGAGAACGTGAAACCAAAACAATTGAGCCCATAAAATATGTGGCAGTACTTTCACTCTCAAAATGATTATATAAATCATCCCAAAGTACATTAATTTGATTATTTCTATCACTTTTGCCAATACAATCCCAACTGTAAGGTCTCTGATAATCAGGAATTACATACTTAATATCCCTTGAAAAGATGTCATTAATAACTTTATGTTCAGGAGTGAATTTTATATCCATTTCAAGCGTTTTTTATTTAACTTTACAGCTTTTTTCAATTATTTTATACATTCAATACCAGAAAATAAATTTGGATTGCATAAGTCTTAATTTAAACTATTTATATAAACGCAATATACAAGAATCATACACACAATAGCAAGTTTTTACAACATATTCATTTATATTTATAATCCACCTCTTTTCCTAAAACTTGCTCAATATGATAAACTTCAGGGCAAGAATTCCAAGTAAACATGGTTCCAGAAAGGATTTGATACTTTTTTCTATCTTCTCCTTTTACAAACTTGGTAGAAGGTAGTTTTTTTGCTGGAACTGAAATGATTCTCCCATCTTCTAAAAATATAGAAAAAAAAGCATTCTCTTTCCAATCTATTTTTTTGATTTTTGGATGTATCCCAATAAAGCCTTCCATAAGAGTTTGTGATTAAATTAAAAATTAGGTTCATTTGCATAATATAAATCAACATAATCTTTTTTAAAGCTTTTATCTTCAATTATGATAAACTTTCCTTCATGACTTAGCCTGTAAGTTATGTTTGATTCTTCACCAACCTCTGAATACGATTTTTTGCTCTTTTCATCAATAATTTTAAATAGTAAAGACGACCTAACATTAAAAGTACTATCATTTATAAAAGTTGTATTTTTGTTTTCAGATCCTTCTGTAATAATCATATTTTTATATTTAAAATCACCAGTAAATCTTTCACATTCAGAGGCTACATATTCTAATTCTTTAACATCAACTTTATTAAAAGTGCTATCAATAGAGTAAATGCAAATTTTAGCATCATCTGAGTTGTGAATTGCTGTTACTAAAATAAATTTATCTTTATTTTGCAAACTAATATATGAGCCAAAAATATAAGGATCATTAATATATTCTTTATCAATAATTTTATAATCAAACTCAGTAAGCATTTGCTTATAATTATTAACCTCATGTTTTAAATTTTCATAGTTCAAACTTTTAAGTTTAGGAAGATTTAAATGTTCAAAATAAGCAATGCAACCTTTTTTAACAATTGAATCTCTAAGTATCTTATTATGTTCGAAAGCATCATCAATACTAAATTTCATGTCCATGATTGAATCTTTATATAGCTTATTTGATGTACTTTTCAAAATACGTCTATAATCCCAGTTGAATCTAACATAGTCTTCAGATTTAAACCATTTTTTCAGTTTATCATAATCTTTTATAAAAGTCTCAATTTTAGAGCTTTCCTTTTCTGTTTCATCAGAACTAGTAGTACTTTCAACAGCTATTGCAGCAATGTCATTTGAATCATTCTTTTTAGAACAACTAAATATAAAGAATATAAATATTAGTACTAAAGTATATTTTTTCATTTTTTCTATCATACATATCTTTTTAATTTAACATCCCTTCAATCACTCCATCATATTGCCCTTTCATTTCTTCAATACTAAAATAAGTTTCACCATCAACTACAGCATTTTTGCCTGTTACATTACCTAAAAACAAATAATCTACTTCTAGCATTTCAAAATAACGTGTAAAGGCTTCTACTTTTTCTTTGCTTACTGTTACTAAAACTCTTCCTTGGGCTTCGCCAAAAAGAAAAGCATCTTTTCTGATAAGAGCATCTGTAAAAATCTCAAATCCTAGTCCACGAGGGAAGGCAGATTCCATCAATGCAACTATCAATCCACCATCAGAAAGATCATGACAAGCATTTATCAATTTGTCTTTTATCAATTTTTTGATGGTTTGTTGCATGGCATATTCCTCATCCAAATTGAAATAGGGTGCAGGGGAGGCTTTTATACCATGATAACCATACAAATATTCTGAACTGGCAATATCATTTACAGAATTTCCAATCAAGTAAATAAAATCGCCTTCATTTTTGAAATCAAGTGTCATGTGATTGCTTCTATCGTCCAAAATACCCAGCATACCAATGGTTGGTGTTGGAAAAACAGGTATAGTTTCTCCTTCTGGAGTAGAATATTGGTTGTAGAAACTCACATTTCCACCTGTAACAGGGGTGCTGAATTTCTCGCAGGCTTTTTTCATTCCTTTGATACTTCCCACAAACTGCCAATATACATGTAGGTTGTATGGATTTCCAAAATTCAAATTATTGGTAATGGCTACTGGCTCACCACCTGAGCAAACTACATTTCTTGAAGCCTCTGCCACCGCCATAGCACAACCTTCTTCTGGATTGGCATTCACATATCTGCCATTGCAATCTACATTCATTGCCAAGGCTTTATTCGTGCCTTTTATTTTCACTACAGCAGAATCTGAAGGAGCATTTGTACACATATTAATAGTGCCTACCATGCTATCATACTGTTTTGCAATCCATCTTTTAGAAGCAATATTTGGTCTGTTCAACAAGAATTTAGCAATTTCTGCAAAATTGGTAGGTACTTTTACATCTTCTATATTGAATTTTTGAAATTCCTTGAAATATGGAGGTTCACTATATTCTCTGTGATATACTGGAGCTCCACCACCTAGAACGAGGTCGTGGCAGGGAACATTCGCTACTAATGCAGAATTGAGAATGGAGAATTGAGAATCATTTATTTTTCCAGTTTCCATTACTTCATTCATCAAAGCATAATGCTCTTGAGGAACATTATAATAAAAATTCAAACGTTTTGAATCAGTAACTACTCCAATTTGAGCACAATTCAAATCCCATTTCTCGAAAATATCTAATATTTTTTGTTCCATTCCTTTTTTTACTACCACAAGCATACGCTCTTGGCTTTCTGAAAGGAGAATTTCAAACGGTTTCATATTTGCCTGACGCATAGGCACTTTATCAAGCCAAATCACCATGCCATGTTCGCCTTTGGCACTCATTTCTGAAGTAGAACAGATAATTCCAGCTGCTCCCATGTCTTGAATACCTATGACAGCACCAGATTCTAATACTTCTAAACTGGCTTCAAGCAAAAGTTTTTCCATAAAAGGATCTCCCACTTGCACAGCAGGAAGATCTTTAGTGGAATCTTCTGTCAAATCTTTTGATGCAAAAGCTGCACCATGAATTCCATCTTTTCCTGTAGAAGAACCCACAATAAAAACTGGATTTCCAACGCCATAAGAGGTAGCAGAAGCTGTATGTCCCACTTTGGCAATACCAGCTGAGAATGCATTTACCAATGGGTTGATGGTATAGCATTCGTCAAAATTAATTTCTCCACCCACAGTTGGGATACCAAAGGCATTTCCATAATCTCCAATGCCTTTTACCACACCTTTCAAATGCCACTTTGCTTTTTCGTTGGTTAAATTTCCAAAACGAAGGGAGTTTAATTGAGCTATTGGTCGAGCTCCCATCGTAAAAATATCACGATTAATACCTCCTACACCTGTGGCTGCTCCTTGATATGGCTCCAAAGCAGAAGGATGATTATGACTTTCAATTTTGAACGAACAAGCCAATCCACCCCCAATATCTACTAAACCAGCATTTTCTTCCCCTGCTTTGGCAAGCATACGTGGACTTTCTTTAGGCAATTGTTTTAGCCAAACGATGGAGTTTTTGTAGCAACAATGCTCGCTCCACATGACTGAAAATATACTCAATTCTGTGAAATTAGGCGTACGACCTAATATTTGTTTTACTTTTTCAAATTCTTCGTCACGAAGTCCTAATTTTTTGGCTGTTTCTACGGTTGGGAGTTGTTCTTGCATGTGTATATAAGAAATTATTTTTTATATTTTAAATCCAATGGGTTTTCTTTCTTTTTGTTCTATTTCAATTTTATCTTTTTGCATCAAATAAAACAAGGCTTCTTCTACATCTTTAAATTTTGTGTCGTATTTATTTTCTAATTCATGCAATTTTGAAGTCAATTCTTTGTGCGACATTGCAAATTGTTTTAATGCAATAAATGCTCTAACTATAAAAATATTTATTTCAATTGCTTTTTCAGAGTTTAGAATACTACTGAGCATCGCTACTCCTTGTTCTGTAAATGCAAAAGGGTTAAACTTTGAATATTTACCCCTTCCATTTTCTAAGGACGCAAATTGCGTCCTTAGAAACTTTGATTCTTCATTTGTTAATACAAACATAAAATCAATGGGAAATCTATTTAAGTTCCTTCTAACAGATTCTTTAAGCCTTTTCGTTTCAGTTCCGTAAAGTTGAGCTAAATCAAAGTCAAGCATTACTTTCTGTCCCCTTATTTCGTGAATTTTAGTTTGAATTTTTGCTATCTCAAGCATGTTTTTGATTGTTTTATTGCAATCTGTTTAATAATTCTACATGATTTAGGGTGTAATACATTAATCTACAAATTTAATAATTTTGGTCATGAAGACCTAATTTTGTGGCTGTTTCTACGGTTGGGAGTTGTTCTTGCATGTAAGGTATTGGTGAATGTGTTATAATTTATATTTTGTTTAATAATTTCTGATACTTTGACTAGAGATACAAATTAAGACCTTAAACATAGTATTCAATAATTTTCACTTCTTCTATTGTAAATAGCTTTTTATCAGCTCTAATTAACGGAAAGTTATACCTAATTGCAGTTGCAACAACTATACTATCTGGTAACTTTAACTTATATTTTTGTCTAATCTTAATAGTGATATTTTTAATTTTTTCATCAATGTCATAAATTGGTAATGTGTCTAAAAATTTTTGGACTTTAAGTTTTTCTAGATCAGACATTTTACCATAACTCAACAATTCTAGCTCAGTAATGAAAGAAAGGTGTATTTCTTTTTTTGAAAAATAATCTAGAAGATGCTTATCACCTCCCAAAAAAAACAAAGTAACATTAGTATCTGCAACTACATTATCTTTCCCACTCATCTCTAATTCGATTTTGATAAGTTAATGGGTCTTCTTCTAGTTTTAGAATTCCACAGAACTGAGACCAATCCACTGGCTTTTTATTTTCCAATAAAATATCAGGTCGCTTTTCTTTACTTAATTGCTCCAACATGGTATTGAATTGCTCAACAGTAGTTTCTTTGGTTACAATGTATCTCATCAATTTACGATTTAAAGATTTACAAATTTAAGAATTTTAATAAATATTTTATATGTTTTGTTTTCAATTTAAGGAAGTAGCAAATCCTTTGTCCAATCCTATTTTTTTGTAGACTGTATATAAAATTCACGTTGAAGATTATCTTTGCATTTTGTAAAAATGGATAGGTGTTTTGCCCAACTAATTTCTCCAACCAATGGTTGGAGATTTTTAGCACCATGATATTCAGTATAAAACTGTGCCATATACCAAAGATTAGTAGTTGAAAACCCACTCATTTTCGGAAACTCTGTTTGCAGTTCTTTTGATAAATTTTCAACTACAGATTTGCCCCAACCTTCTTTTTGTTTTTCTGAAATTGATTTTCCAATTTCCCAATAAAGCATAGTTAATTGCACATTAACAGCTTTCAATGCTTCATATTGAGCATTTCTAACTTTTTCTTTTATGTATTGGATAAATGAGATTTGGGGATTCATTTTTTAGAAATTATTGCAAAATTCTATTTTTTTGGCTGTTTCTATGGTTGGGAGTTGTTTTTGGATTATTTTTAACTATTGTTATTTTATATGAATTTTTATTTTTTATTAAAATTTCAACATTTTGAAATTTATTGGAACTGTAAATTTAACATTACAGGGTTTGTTATCATTTTTACCTGGTTTCCAATTTGGCATTTGCGACACTACTCTTAAAGACTCTTTATTAAAAATTTCGTTACTACTTTTATAAATAAATGGATCTGTTACTTTTCCAGTAGAATCTACTATGAAGCTAACAAACACTCTCCCTTCAACCTTTTTTATTAAGGCTTCAATAGGATATTTAACATTTTTACGAAAATATTTAAACAATCCTTTCATTCCTTTTGGGAATTCTGGTATAATTTCATACTCAAAAAATGGTATTTCTTCCCCTAGTTCATCATAACAAATTCCAGTTTTTCTAGTATTATTTGAATATATTTCTTTTCTTTTAATTTTGCCACTTGGGTAATAGTATATATTTTCTCCATCTAAACTACCATTGATATAACTTTTAATTATTTTTATTTTTTGGTTTTCAAACCAAAAAGTTTTTAAGCCATTTTCTTTATTGTTTATAAAATTAACCTCTGATTCCTTATTTCCATTTTTGTAATACCAAGTGAATGTTCCATTTGAAGTATCATTTTTAAAGTTAGTTTTATCAATGAAACTTAATTTACCAATCATTTGTAATTCTCCAGTAATATTATAGTCTCTCGCCAAACCACTATTTTTTTTATTATTATCAAAAGTATAAATTCTATAATATTCAGCATTGCTTTTTTCAGAAAGTTCCCAATGTTTGTCAAAAAATAAGGTGTCTTGAGCAAATGAAATTTTTGCAATTATAAGAAATAATAACACTAAGTTATTTTTATTAAAATAATTGCTATTTATTGAAATTTTTAATTTCATTTTAGTGCTTTTTTTTGAATTTTTATAATAACTTGAAAATTGTTAGTCCAATATTAAAAGTTAATTTTTTTAATACAATTCTACTGTAAATTCGCAAATTTTAGTAGTAAGTATTAAAGTTGAAAAAAAACTAATTTATCGTCTGTTTGGTTTGATTGATAATCATTTTAAATTTAGATGCTCTTCATTAACTATTCATTTTTGCTGCCTTCAACGTATTTTGCAAAAGCGAACAAATAGTCATTAAACCAACACCACCAGGTACAGGTGTGATATAACTCGCCTTGGGTGCTACTTCGTCAAATTTTACATCTCCTACTAGCCTAAATCCCGATTTTTTCGATGAATCAGGTATTCTGTGTATGCCTACATCAATAACCACAGCCCCACTTTTAACCATATCAGAAGTAATAAATTCTGGTTTTCCTATGGCTATTATCAATATATCAGCTTGTGTTGTATAAGATTTTAAATTTTGTGTTTTGCTGTGGCATACCGTTACAGTAGCATTGCCAGGGTTTGTATTTTTAGACATTAAAATAGCCATTGGACTTCCTACAATATTACTTCTTCCTAAAATTACACAATTCTTGCCTTCTGTATCAATATTGTATCTCCTCAATATTTCCATTACTCCATTTGGTGTTGCAGATATAAATACAGGATTACCTAGAGCTAACAAACCCACATTGGTTGGGTGAAACCCATCTACATCCTTGTTGGGAGCAATTGCTTGAGTTATTTTATTTTCGTTGATATGTTTGGGTAAGGGTAGCTGAACAATAAATCCATCAATATCAGTGTTATCATTTAATGAATTTATTACTTTTAAAAGTTCGTTTTCAGATATTGTATCTTCTAAACGAATTAAGGTAGATTTAAAGCCTACTTTTTCGCAATTTCTTACTTTACTGGCTACATAAGTTTCGCTAGCTCCATCGTTTCCTACAAGTACAGCAGCTAGATGGGGTATTTTTTTTTGATCATGTTTTAAAATCCTTACTTCGTTAGCTATTTCAGAAAGTATTTCATCTGAAATTTTTTTCCCATCCAATAATATCATTAATATTTGATTTAGTTAAATTCAACAGTTACAAATATCTTAAAATATTCTAAATGTTTTATATTAAAAATCAAATAATCAGACAAAATAATTAAATCTATTTTTAAAATTATTTCTTTGATATTTTTTTGGGTTAAAAATTATAATTTTATTAAAAAATACGCTACTTTCGCATCTTTTTAATTTATATAAGCTTTTAAAAAAGAAAATAGGGCATTTATTTTCAGATAAATATTAAAAATAAAGATGAAAAAAAAATTTTATCAAGATTTTAAAATAGGTATTTTAGGAGGCGGTCAGCTAGGTCGTATGTTGTTGCAAGAGGCAGTAAACCTAAACTTGAATGTACAAGTAATGGATGCTGATGCAGAAGCACCCTGCAAAAATTTAGTTTCTACATTTACCATTGGCCAACTTACCGATTTTGATGCAGTTTTCAATTTTGGAAAAAATGTGGATTTACTTACTATAGAAATTGAAAATGTAAACATAGAGGCACTTTTTGCACTGCAAGAAATAGGCGTAGTTGTATATCCACAGCCAGAAGTAATCAGAATAATTCAAGACAAAAGATCACAAAAACAGTTCTATGTTGATAACCAAATACCTACATCAGAATTTGTACTTATTAATCACAAGTCAGAATTATTAAACTATCAAAATATGTTGCCTTCTTACTTAAAGCTAGGCAAAGCTGGGTATGATGGTAGGGGAGTAATGGCCATAAACGATACAAAAGATTTTGAAAAAGCATTTGATGCTCCATCGCTTTTAGAAAAAAAAATAACTTTTGAAAAAGAAATTTCTGTCATTGTGGCACGTAATCCAAGTGGACAAATATCAGTTTTTCCTATTGTAGAGATGGTTTTTGAGCCTCAATATAATATTGTAGATTATCTAATTTCTCCTGCCAAAATATCATTAGAAACCGAAAAAATGGCAATAGAAATAGCTAAGAAAATCATAATTAAACTCAACATGGTTGGTTTATTGGCAGTAGAGATGTTTATTACTAAGGCTGGACAAGTTTTGGTAAATGAAATTGCACCACGACCACATAATAGCGGTCATGCAACCATTGAAGCAAATTTTACATCCCAATATGCCCAGCATTGGAGAGCTATTTTAGATTTGTATCTTGGCTCTACTGCCATCAGAACTGCAAATGCTGCTATGGTCAATTTATTAGGAGAAGAAGGATATAATGGTATTGCTAAATATCAAGGTTTAGAACAATTATTACAAATGGAGGGGGTTTATCCACATTTGTATGGTAAAAAATTTACGAAACCATCGCGTAAAATGGGGCACATTACTATTGTTGAAAACGATTTTGATACATTAAAGCAAAAAATAAAAACCGTTAAAAATACAATAAAAGTGATAGCCTAGACAATAATAATTTCATTTTATATTTAACTGGAATTAAATTATTATTTAATCTATAAACGCAGTTCTAAAAACTAGATTTATAAATATAATGTTATTTTACAATTAGTTTAAATAAGTTCTTAAGGATATGATAAAGATTTTGAAAATTCAAAAAATGAGTTTTTTTAAAATTTTATAGGATAATAGATAGCTTACACTAATTTTGAATTTTAAAATTAAGCTCTGAAAATAAATTAAATAACTTACAAAAAAATGAAATTATTGCAAGGAAAAGTTGCTCTTATTACAGGTGCATCCAAAGGTATAGGCCAATCCATAGCTGTACATTTTGCTAAACATGGTGCAGATGTTGCTTTTACATACCTATCAAGTGTTGAAAAAGGAATTGCACTAGAGCAAGAACTATCGCAGTATGGTACAAAAGTAAAAGGATACAAATCAGATGCTTCAGATTATGCCTCAGCCGAAGCCTTAGCAACAGAAGTAAATGCCACATTTGGCAAATTGGATATTGTTGTAAATAATGCTGGTATTACAAAAGATGGTTTATTGATGCGTATGACCGAAGAACAATGGGATGATGTTTTGAGAATAAATCTAAAATCAGTATTTAATCTTACAAAAGCAGCAACCAAAATTATGATGAAACAAAAATTTGGTTCAATTATCAACATGACATCCATAGTAGGAATCAAAGGAAATGCTGGACAGGCAAATTATGCTGCATCTAAAGCAGGGATTATTGGTTTCACAAAATCGGTAGCCTTGGAACTTGGTTCACGCAATATCAGATGCAATGCCATAGCCCCTGGATTTATAGAAACCGAAATGACAGCCGTTTTAGAGCAAAAAGTAGTAGAGTCTTGGAGAGCAGGCATACCACTCAAGCGTGGTGGACAGCCCCATGAGGTAGCAGAAGCTTGTGTGTTTTTAGGTTCTGATATGAGTAGCTACATTACAGGTCAGGTCTTACAAATTGATGGAGGACTTCTTACATAAAAAAAAATAAAAAAAATCGCATTTGTGTTTGCAAGTTTAAATTTTAGTTTTACCTTTGCACTCCCAAATCGGGAGCATAGCTCAGCTGGTTCAGAGCATCTGCCTTACAAGCAGAGGGTCCGCGGTTCGAACCCGTGTGCTCCCACTTAGATTTGTATTCAAACCCACTTAATGGTGGGTTTTTTGTTTTTATAAAAGTGCGATATTTTTATTTTTTGGGAAAAAATTATTTTTTATTGTCTAGTTTTATTAAATTACTCATTAGTTAAATTTGTATGTTTTACTGTATTATCAATAGTTTCATTAACTACTAAATTTTTCGCTTTTTCAATTTTTATAATTTCTTTAGATTTATTCAAACAAATTAATTTTTGAGGAATATTTATTTGTAAATGCTTTTTTGAAAATAACCTCGTTGTCTAAATTGGCTAGCATAATTTTGTATAGTTATTTTTTCAGTTCTTGTCTTAATTTTTCGATTTGATCTAATGTTAAATCTGTTATTTGAGTGATTATTTCATTTGATAAATGAGCTATAATTGCATTTTTCGCTATCTCAAAACTTCTCTCTTCTTTTGCTTTTTCTTCAGTTTTAGTTAAAACGATTTTTGCGGCTTCTTTATTTTTGGCTTCTGCTCTTTCTGTTGGCGTTAGATTTTCAAAACTTATCAATTCTATGGCTTTTTTAATGCCTTTGTTTTTGAGATTCAATGTAAAATTCTCAGGATTATGGATAGATTGATAGATTAAATCTAGCCAATCACGAATCGATTTTGGTGTTTTTTTGTCCTTATAATTTGAGTTCAGACACACAAATTGATGGCCATATAAATCTCTTATTTCGCCTTGCAATGTTTGAGGATTTAAGTTTAGCAACAAAACTTCATCTAAAATGGGTTTGCCATTTTTTTCGCTAATGGTATAAGGTGCAGTCAAAACAACTATTACATATACTGTCAAATCAATATTGTATTCCCTCGCTTTTTTTTGTTGCTCGGCAATCAACATCAAAAAATAATGTAAAAATCTATCAAAATGATGGTCATACTCTACTCTTTGGATTTCGATACATATTCTTTTATCTGTTGTTTCAGCAAAAATATCTAGCTCAAAATCAATATACCCAATTTTGGGATCAAATTTTTTCTCAGTTTCTATTTTATCAACCTCCACATCAATCCCCAAAATATCACGCACAAAGGCCTTAAATACAATTTTATTTGTAAATGCTTTTTTGAAAATAACCTCGTTGTCTAAATTGGCAAGCATAATTTTTTTTAGTTATTTTTTGAGTTCTTGTCTTAATTTTTCGATTTGTTCTAATGTTAAATCTGTACCTTCTGAAACAACCTCATTACCAAGTCCTATTTGTATAAATTTTTTCGCAATCTCAATACTTCTTTCTTCTTTTGCTTTTTCTTCAGTTTTAGTCAAAACGATTTTTGCGGCTTCTTTATTTTTGGCTTCTGCCCTTTCTGTTGGCGTTAGATTTTCAAAACTTATCAATTCTATGGCTTTTTTAATGCCTTTGTTTTTGAGATTCAATGTAAAATTCTCAGGATTATGGATAGATTGATAGATTAAATCTAGCCAATCACGAATCGATTTTGGTGTTTTTTTGTCCTTATAATTTGAGTTCAGACACACAAATTGATGGCCATATAAATCTCTTATTTCCCCTTGCAATGTTTGAGGATTCAAGTTTAGCAACAAAACTTCATCTAAAATAGGTTTGCCATTTTTTTCGCTAATGGTGTAAGGTGCTGTCAAAACAACTATTACATATACTGTCAAATCAATATTGTATTCCCTCGCTTTTTTTTGTTGCTCGGCAATCAACATCAAAAAATAATGCAAAAATCTATCAAAATGATGGTCGTACTCTACTCTTTGGATTTCGATACATATTCTTTTATCAGTAGTTTCTGCAAAAATATCAAGCTCAAAATCAATATACCCAATTTTGGGATCAAATTTTTTCTCAGTTTCTATTTTATCAACTTCTACATCTATCCCCAAAATATCACGCACAAAAGCCTTAAATACAATTTTATTTGTAAATGCTTTTTTGAAAATAACCTCGTTGTCTAAATTGGCAAGCATATAAATTCTTATTTGAGATAAGACAAAGGTAATATAAAATAAAAATTATATTAAAATATACTGAATTAAATTATCTATAAACGAATTTTAACTAAAATATTTAAGACTATAATTTCTTATTTTCAAAATGAATATTCTTTAATTGTATCTAAGATTCTAAATTCTTATATCAAAAGTTTAGGCACTCCAGGCATTTTAATTCATCTAAAAAATGTAATATAGACACATAAATTTAGAATTCTAAAAAAAAACATCAAACAATTAATTTTTTATTAATTAATTTCGTATAATTAAAATGTAATTTTAAATTATAGAAAATTGAATATAAGACTAAAATTTTTGGGTGGAGCAAAATCGGTTACAGGTTCAAAATATTTATTAGAAATAGAAAGTGCTAAAGTAAGCTACAAGTTACTTATTGACTGTGGATTGTTTCAAGGAATAAAAGATTTAAGACTTAAAAATTGGGAAGATTTTCCTATAAATGTCAAGCAAATTGATGCTGTTGTTGTCAGTCATTGCCATATAGATCATACTGGGTATTTGCCACGCATTTTTAAAGAAGGATATAAAGGCAAAGTATACTGCACCCAAGCCAGCAAAGATTTGATGGAAATTATGCTGCTTGATTCTGCAAAATTACAAGAAGAAGAGGCCGAATATGCTTTCAAAAAAGGTTATTCTAAGCACGAAAAACCAGCTGCATTGTACACAGTTGAGGACGTAAACAACATGCTGCCTTCATTGCAAGGATTTGGATACAAGCAAAATGTTAATTTATTGCCAGAAATAAAAATAAAATTTCATGATGCAGGTCATGTTTTGGGTTCTGCCATTGTAGAAATTGATATAACAGGAGATACTCAAACCAAAAAAATTGTCTTTTCTGGCGATTTGGGTCGTTACAATAAACCTATTTTACGAAACCCAAGTGCTATATCTCAAGCCGATATTTTATTGGTAGAATCAACCTATGGAAACAAAGAAAATCCAGCCGATAATCCCAAAAAACGACTTGGTGAAGTTGTAAACGATGCCTTCGATAAACAAGGTTGCTTATTGATTCCTGCTTTTTCGGTGGGTCGAACGCAGACATTAATCTATTATTTCAAACAATTAATTGAAGAAAAAATAATTCCTAATGTACCCATTTTTATTGATAGCCCTATGGGAATTTCGGCCACTGGGATATACAAGCGAAACAAAACATTTCATACCATGCAAGACGAAGCCATTGCTATTTTCGATTTCCAAAATATTAGATACTTTAGAAGCCAACAAGATTCCATATCAATCAATAATATCAAAAAAAATGCTATCATCATTTCCTCTTCAGGCATGTGTAATGGTGGACGCATTTTGCATCACTTATATAATAGGTTGCCAAATTCTAATGATACATTGCTATTTGTGGGTTATCAATCTGAAGGTACTCGTGGACGCAGAATATTGGATGGAGAACCCACAACCAAAATTTTTGGGGAAGAAATTGAAATAAAATGCAATATTGTTCACTTAGACGGCCTATCGGCTCACGCTGATAAAAAAGAACTATTCAAATGGCTTAAAAACTTTAAATCTGCCCCAAAACAAACTTTTATAGTACACGGAGAAATAGAAACTATGAATATTTTTGCTCAAAATATACGTTCTTCGATGGGTTGGAATGTAACAGTACCAGACTACATGGAAAGTTTTGAGATTTTTAAAGGAATTTAATCATATTTTTAGAATTAATTTTAAACTATAAACATCTTGAGGGATAGATATAGTATTCAATTAGGATTTCTCTACAATTAAATTTCGATTTCTACTTTAATGAAAAGATAATATAAATATAGACAACTTTTCTTAAAAATAATTATAATAGTTTTTTTTTGAATCTTGAATTAAAGTATAATTTTGTGTTTTAAAATCTAGCTTATTCAAAAATACAGCCAATGTCAATTATAGAGATGGTAATGCCTAAAATGGGAGAAAGTATTTTTGAAGCTACTGTTATCAGATGGCTCAAAAAAGAAGGCGATAAAATAGAAAAAGATGAATCTATTGTAGAAGTAGCCACCGATAAAGTTGATACTGAAGTGCCCGCCAGTGTATCTGGGGTTTTATCAAAAATTTATTTCAAAGAAGGCGATGTTGTAAAAATAGGTATGTCGCTTGCTCAAATAAATGTGGATGCAAAAATTGAAAAACCTATACTAGTACACCAAGAAGTAGAATCAATCGTTGTTTCTCAAATCCAAAATGATATTGAAAAACTAACAACTTCAATCGCCAAAAATGTTCAAACAGAAACAATCAATAGGTTTTACTCCCCTTTGGTGCTAAATATTGCCAAACAAGAATCTATTTCTATTGCCGAACTCGAAACTATTGTTGGCTCAGGGCTTGAAAATAGAGTTACAAAAACTGATATTCTAAATTACATCAACCAAAAACGAAGTAATAATAATGATAATATAGAATCAAAAAATATAAAAAATGAAAATCATTTTCATGATTTACAATCAGAAAAAACAGAAGAGCCATCTGAAAAAACAAGAATAGCCACTCCAGAACCACAAAAACCCATTTTCGAGCCTGTATTTACGCCACAACCTACCACCATTCATCAAGCTAAACCACCTCAATTTAATGGTGCTTTTGAAATTGTAGAAATGGACAGGATGCGTAAGATTATAGCTAATAGAATGTTGGAATCGCAACGTATATCAGCTACTGTAACCTCTTGGGTAGAAGTCGATGTTACAAGTATGGTGCAGTGGCGTAGCAAAATTAAATCTGAATTTATGAAACGCGAAGGCGAAGTTATTACCTTTACACCCGTTTTTATTGAGGCCATAGCCAAGGCTCTCAAAGATTACCCATTACTCAATGCCTCTGTAGATGGAGAAAACATCATTGTGAAAAAAGACATAAATATAGGAATAGCTGTGGCCCTCAACGATGGCAATTTGATAGTGCCAGTGCTAAAACATGCAGATAGATACAATATTTCAGGGCTTACAAAGGCTTATAATGATTTGATAAGAAAAACAAAAGTAGGAAAACTTTCGGCCGATGATTTACAAGATGGTACCTATACAATATCTAATATAGGTGGATTTGGAAATGTAATGGGCACACCCATACTTGTACAACCTCAGGTAGGTATTATGGCTATGGGAGCAATATTAAAAAAACCTTATGTAGTAGATACAGATTTGGGCGAAAGTATAGGAATAAGGCATATATTAATGATATCACATTCGTACGACCATCGTATAATAGATGGGGCTTTGGGTGGCTCATTTGCCAAAAGAGTGGCCGAATATTTAGAAAAATTTGATGTCAATAGAAAAATATCTTAATTTTTTTTAAATATATTTTTAAATATATAAAAATATGTTTACTTTTGCAACCCTTTAAATGGTAGATATGTACGCAATCGTAGAAATAGCTGGCAAACAATTCAGAGTAGAAAAAGATAAATATCTGTATTCTAACAGAATAGACAAAGAAGTTGGCTCAAAAATAGAGTTTTCTGATGTATATTTGGTAGATAACGATGGCAAAATTTCAGTTGGTACACCAACTGTAAAAGGTGCTAAAGTTACTGCTACTGTTGTAGAACACGCTCAAGGTGATAAAGTAATCGTTTTCAAGAAAAAAAGAAGAAAAGGTTATAGAAAAACAAATGGTCATCGCCAACAAGTAACAAAACTTCAAATCGAAGCTATTAGTGCTTAAATAATATTATAAAAATAATTTAAACAAGTATAATCCTATGGCACATAAAAAAGGTGTAGGTAGTTCAAGAAACGGTCGTGAATCAGAAAGCAAACGCTTGGGCGTAAAAATTTTTGGCGGACAAGCTGTCATAGCTGGAAATATTATAGTAAGACAACGAGGAACTGTACATCATCCTGGAGTTAATGTAGGTATTGGAAAAGACCATACGTTATTTGCATTACAAGAAGGTGTTGTAAAATTCAAAAAAACAGTTGCAAATAGAAGTGTAGTATCTGTAGTTACTGCATAAAAATATATTACTCAGCATCAAGGGAGTTTTTTACTCCCTTTTTTGTTGAAATTCAAAAATATATGTTATTTTGCAAAAAAAATAATATCACTTAAACATTACAGACCATCGCAGCACCATTTACAAATTCTGGAAACAGGCCAAAGCCGCCTTACAATAGTCAAAATAAGGGACCAAGGAAACCACAGGTAGAAGAACCCTATCGTATCAACGGTAGAATCACTGCCAGTCAAGTACGTGTAGTACAAGACGAAATGGAACCTAGAGTTATGGATTTAGCTTCTGCTTTATCGCTTGCCGAAAAAGCAAGTCTAGATTTGGTAGAAATAGCACCAAATGCAGAGCCGCCAGTTTGTAGAATTGTAGATTATTCTAAGTTTAAGTACGAACAAAAACGCAAACAAAAAGAAATAAAAGCAAAAGCTCAGAAAGCAGTTTTAAAAGAAATAAGATTTGGCCCTAATACAGACGACCATGATTTCGAGTTCAAATTAAAACATGCCATGAATTTCTTAAAAGAAGGTTCCAAAGTAAAGGCTTATGTGCAGTTTCAGGGTCGTTCTATTATTTACAAAGAAAGAGGCGAAATATTACTTTTGAAATTTGCTCAAAGTTTAGAAGATTATTGCAAAGTTGAACAATTGCCACTACTAGAAGGAAAAAGAATGATGATTATGTTAGTGCCTAAATCTAACATAAAAAAATAGAAAATTTTAAATATTAATATAATGCCAAAAATAAAAACTAACTCAGCCGCTACCAAGCGTTTCAAAATCACTGGTACTGGCAAGCTTAAAAGAAAGTCGGCTTTCATCAACCATATTTTGACCAAAAAATCAAAAAAACGTAAACGTGCATTAGGTAACAAATCTATTTTGCATCCTGCTGATGAAAAAAGAATAACAATGTTGTTTAGAGGTTTATTGTAGTAGATTGCTTTTGCAAAGGCATTCGATAATAAATTTATAGATTAAATTTTGTAAAATACAATGGTTTTTGTGTTTCCTTCAAAAAACACAAAGGTTTAATGTTCAACCCGATTGCAGGTAAATAAAGTGTAAAAATACTTACCGCCTTCATTCAAAAATTAATAAAAATATGCCACGTTCGGTAAATTCGGTAGCTTCTAGAGCAAGAAGAAAAAAATATTTAGCTATGGCTAGTGGGTACTATGGTGCCAATAGTCGATTGTATACTGTAGCTCGTAATAGAGTTGAAAAAGGTTTACAATATGCTTACAGAGACAGAAAAGCTAAAAAAAGAGAGTTTAGAGCCCTTTGGATTCAACGTATCAATGCTGGCGTAAGGCTTATGGGTTACTCCTACTCAGCTTTTATAGGGAAATTAAACAAATCAGATGTAAACTTAGACAGAAAAGTTTTGGCTGATCTGGCTATGAACAACAATGCTGCATTCCAAGCTGTTGTAAAAAAAGTAATGGCATAATTAATTCTATCTAGTATATTTAAAGCGTGTATTTATACACGCTTTTTTTTTGAAATTAGGTACTTTTTTGAAATTATTTTTAAAATACCTTTATATAAAGTTAAATCAAGTCAAAAGTATAAAAAAAATTCACATTAAATAACTAAGATTATTTATAAAATTAGCTATATTCCATTTTCTTGTTTTAAAATTTCCTCCATTTTGGTTCTGTGCATCAATATAGATTGGATTTTAGGTGGTGGGTTTTAAAAAGACAATTAAGTTAATTTTTAATAAAAACTCAAATACGTTTGCCTTAAATTAAAATATTGTCATCTACTGATTTTAATAATATTTTGATAGAATCTTTTAAGATAAATGAAACTTCTAAAAAAATCAATCCAGATGAAGCCAGCCATATTTGGAATCTGTGGTATTTTAGCAGAAACTATTTTTGGTAGGACTTTTCAAATTAAATTTAGAGATTTTTGAAGTTTACTAAAGCATATTCTTAAATCAATAAAAGTAATAGTTACATTAAATATAAATTTATTTTTAATTTTTATTTAACACTAGCAAATAGACTTCAATATGTATAAATTGTTTGTTGATTATCAAAATTTTTATTCAATATAATTTATGAATTCTCAAATAAAATCATTAAATCATGTAGCATTACAAGTAAGTAATGTTGGGAAAAGTATGTTTTTTTATGAAAAAATTTTAGGTTTAAAAAAGCTAGAAAGTAGACCTTTGTTTGATTTTAATGGAGCTTGGTTTGATTTAGGAAATAATAGTTCTTTACATTTAATCGAAGGACTTTTGGGGAGAGTAAATTCAAATTCTAGAGGGAGTCATTTTGCTATCGAAATAAAATCAATTAAAGAAACTGAAACTTATTTGAAAAATAAAAATATTGATTGTTCTGACACTAAAATACGCCAAGATGGTGCTTCTCAGATTTTCATTATTGATCCAGACGGATATTGTATTGAGTTTGTAATGTTGGTATAATTTTAAAGACTTTAGCCTTATGCCAATCGATTTTAAATTTTTCAATATATAATAATTTTTAAATTATATATTTACAAAATTAAAAATATTTGAGATGATAACATTAAATCAAAAATTTAATCACATTTTTAGTATTACTCAAGCCGAAGTTGAAGAGTTTTCAAGATGTAGTGGCGATAATAATCCCATTCATTTAGATGCTGATTTTGCAAGTGCAACAGTTTTTAAAAAGCCAATCATTCATGGAATTTTTTCGGCAAGCATTTTTTCTAAATACTTTGGCACCATCGAGCCAGGGCCTGGCACTATTTATATGAAACAAAGCCTTGAATTTTTGCGTCCTATGTATGTTGATACAGATTATGAAGCTATAATGACTGTAATTGAAATAAATCCTACAAAAAATATTGCTATCTTTGAGTGCCAAATTTTAGATTGTTTATCAAAAAAAATTACAATCAAAGGCGAGGCTGCAGTTATGAATAAAGAAAAAATAAAATAATAAATTCATAAAAATATACTAATGAAAGAATTTTTAGAAAAAAGATGGAATATTACTGGTGGTTGGGTTCAAATTAGTTTAATTTTAATAGTATTTTCAATTACTGGATCTTCGTCTATGATACTTGGCAAATATTTATTGTCGTTTTTGGGGTTAGAAAAAGACCAACTTTCTCCTTGGATATGGTATCCTTGTAGAGTAATAATAATATTTTTTCTTTATCAAATACTTTTACTTTGGATTGGTTTTATGTTTGGTCAGTTTAAATTCTTTTATGCTTTTGAAAAAAAAATGTGGGAAAGGATGATAAAACCATTCCAAAAAAATAATAAATTAGAAAATTAGATTTTAAAAATAAATAAATAAATTACAAATAACCATGAAAGCAACCATAGAAATAAGCCTTTATCCACTAACTGAAGATTATAAATCAGTAGTTTTAGATTTTTTGAAAATTTTAAATGTTTATAAAGATATAAAAGTAGAAACTAATGGTTTGAGTACTCAAATTTTTGGTGATTATAGATATATGATGCAAATGTTATCTGATGAGATTTTTGAAGTTTTTCAAAAACAGAAAGCAATTATTGTGATGAAGATTGCAGCTGGAGAGTTGCATTACGAAAAGTAAAATATTACTAAAAATTGATTGATTATGCCCACTATATTAGGTATCGAAAGTTCATGTGATGATACATCGGCAGCAATAGTAGTTGATGGCAAAGTTAAATCAAATATTATATGTTCGCAGGCTATTCACAAAAAATATGGTGGAGTAGTGCCAGAGTTGGCCTCTAGAGCACACGAAAAAAATATTATACCAACAGTATCAGAAGCCTTAAAAATAGCTAATATAACTTTACCTGAAATAGATGCCATTGCTTTCACTCAAGGTCCAGGGCTACTTGGTTCGTTGTTGGTGGGCAATTGTTTTGCCAAAGGATTAGCAATGGCTCAAAATATTCCTTTGATAGCAGTAAATCACATGGAAGCCCATATTAACGCACATTTTATAGAAGAGATTAAGCCAGAGTTTCCTTTTTTGTGCCTTACTGTAAGTGGTGGACATACCCAAATTATTATAGTAAAAGCGTTTGGAGATTACACTTTGGTTGGGCAAACATTAGACGATGCCATTGGTGAGGCGTTTGACAAATCAGCCAAATTACTTCAATTGCCCTACCCTGGTGGGCCTCTTGTTGATAAATATGCACAAAAAGGAAATCCAAATGCTTATAAATTTCCTATTCCAGAAATCAAAGATTTAGATTTTTCGTTTAGCGGAATTAAAACTTCAATTTCAAATTTCTTACAAATTAATACTAATAATAATCCTCAATTTATTACTCAAAATATAGAAGATATTTGTGCTTCAATACAATATACTTTGGTAGATATAGTCATAAAAAAAATCAAAAAAGCTGCAAAATTATATCAAATTAACACCATTGCTATAGCTGGAGGTGTAGCTGCCAATAGCGAACTTAGAAATAAAATGTTACTAAAACAATCAGAGTTGGGTTGGAAAGTATTTGTTCCCAAGTTGGAATACTGTACAGACAACGCAGCAATGATTGCCATCACTGGCTACTACAAGTATTTAGACAAGGATTATAACGAACTTTCGGTTGTACCAAATGCTCGACTGGCTTTAGGTTTTGATTAATTTTTTTTCTCTTACTGAATAAAATCTAAAATCAAGTCAAAAAGCTATAAAATCGTTGATTTGTCCATCAATATGAGCGTCAAAATTAGGGTTTGTAATTTCGCCATTTTTGAAATTTTCATCTATTTTATAAATTTTCATTTTATTACCCAAAACATTACCGTTTAAGTAACTCAAAATGTCGGCTAAATGGCTTAGAGCTAATGCACCACCTTGCACACCAGACGACAAACCAACTAATGCAAACTTTTTATTTTTAAAACTATCAGGGTATTTGAGTCCATCAATAAATGCTTTTAAAACGCCTGGAATAGACCCATTATACTCGGCTACAATAAATATAATCTTACTAAAAGAACTGATTTTTTCTCTAAATGGATTAAATTCAGGATGTTTTCCACTATTTTCGTATAATGCACTAAAAATAAAATCTTTAGGTAATTCTGTAAGGCTTAATATTTCTGATTCAATACCTTTGGAAAGTAATTTTTTGGCATATAGTTCGGCTATTTTTATCGATTTATTGTTTGCACGATTGGTGCCAGAAATGATTAGAATTGACATTGAGATTTTATTTTTTATTTTTTTAACACTAGAAGTATAAATATTGTTCAAAAATTGTAATTTTGACAATAAAAATTAATTGAAACTATGTCGGATATAAATCTGAAAGAACTTCTCAAAAAACTTAGAAATTATGAAATAAGAATTAGAAAAGCCGTAAATCAGCAAATGCACGGTGATTTTCATTCTGTATTTAAGGGATCTGGTCTTGAGTTTGATGATATAAGAGAGTATCAATATGGAGACGATGTAAGAAATATTGATTGGAATGTTACTGCCAAAGGACATGGTACTTTTATCAAAACATTTAAAGAGGAAAAAGAACAAACCGTTTTTTTTCTGTTAGACGTGAGTGCCTCGCAAGATATTGGACGAGAAGGAATGAAAAAAATTGATGTGGCCAAAGAAATTTTAGGAGTTTTGGCACTATCTGCACTTAGGGAACAAAACAATGTAGGTGTTTTTTGTTTTTCAGATATAAAAGAGCGATATATAAAACCTGGAAAAGGAATAAAATATGCTTATGAAATAATTTCTACTGTATACAAACTACATCCAATTTCTTTGAAAACAAACCTAAATAAAGCTCTTTCTTATGTTTTGAATACTGTTAAAAAACGAAGTGTAGTCATATTGATTTCAGATTTTATAGACGAGAATTATGAAAAAAACATAAAAGCTTTGGCCAATAAACATGATTTGGTGGTCATTCAACTTTCGGATAGAAGAGAAGCCAAATTGCCAAGATTGGGTATAATTCCAGTGTATGACAAAGAAAACAAAAAAACCATTTGGATAAATACATCATCATCGGAATTTAGAAATAGCATTACACATAAATTTAATTTAAACAAAAACTTACTAAAAGATATTTGTAAAAAATCAAATTCTAGCTATTTACAAATTTTCAATAACGAGGATTATGTCAATAAACTGATTAAATTGTTTCAAGTAAGAAAGTAAAATTAAAGAAATGAAAATAGCCTTATTTATTCCCTGTTATATAGATCAGTTTTATCCAAAAGTGGGGGTGGCAACACTAGAGTTATTACAAAAATATGGCTGCGAGGTTGATTTTCCACTCAATCAAACTTGTTGTGGACAGCCTATGGCCAATTCTGGTTGCGAAAAAGATGCCTGCACAACTGCAAAATTATTTGTAGAAAATTTTAAAAAATACGATTTTATCGTAGCTCCATCGGCTAGTTGTGTATATTTTGTTAAAAAACATTTTAATATATTAGAACAAACCGAGGATGTAGTAAAAGTAAGAAAAAACACTTATGATTTATCTGAATTTCTTGTTGATATACTTAAAATAACTAAAGTGGACAAAAAATTCCCCTTCAAAGTGGGACTTCATACCAGCTGTCATGGACAAAGAGGCATGAGAATGTCGCAAAGTAGCGAAATCAATCTCCCTGATTATAGCAAACAACGCCAATTATTACTGATGGTGGAAGGTTTGGAATTGATAGAATTGGATAGAAAAGATGAGTGTTGTGGTTTTGGAGGTACTTTTTGCGTGGCCGAAGAGGCAGTATCAGCAAAAATGGGTAAAGATAGAGTTGCAGACCATCAACGACATGGTGCTCAAGTGCTTACTGGAGGCGATGTGTCATGTTTAATGCACCTTGAGGGTATCATTCGTAGGCAAAATACTGATATTAAAGTTTTGCATCTAGCAGAGATTTTGAATTAATTAAGTATAAAGTATTTTATAATATTTACTTAAAGTAAGAAATATTGGTTTAATATAATAACTACTTTTGTTTATTTTTTTGTATCTTTGTTGAAATTTGATACGACATACATTATGCTAGCCAATTTAGACAACGAGGTTATTTTCAAAAAAGCATTTACAAATAAAATTGTATTTAAGGCCTTTGTGCGTGATATTTTGGGGATAGATGTGGAGGTTGATAAAATAGAAACTGAGAAAAAATTTGATCCCAAAATTGGGTATATTGATTTTGAGCTAGATATTTTTGCTGAAACAACTGATAAAAGAATTTGTATCGAAATCCAAAGAGTAGAATACGACCATCATTTTGATAGATTTTTACATTATTTTTTGATGTTGATTGCCGAGCAACAAAAAAAAGCGAGGGAATACAATATTGATTTGACAGTATATGTAATAGTTGTTTTGACAGCACCTTACACCATTAGCGAAAAAAATGGCAAACCTATTTTAGATGAAGTTTTGTTGCTAAACTTGAATCCTCAAACATTGCAAGGCGAAATAAGAGATTTATATGGCCATCAATTTGTGTGCCTGAACTCAAATTATAAGGATAAAAAAACACCAAAATCGATTCGAGATTGGCTAGATTTAATTTATCAATCTATCCATAATCCTGAAAATTTTACATTGAATCTCAAAAACAAAGGCATTAAAAAAGCCATAGAATTGATAAGTTTTGAAAATCTAACGCCAACAGAAAGAGCAGAAGCCAAAAATAAAGAAGCCGCAAAAATCGTTTTGACTAAAACTGAAGAAAATATTAAAATTGAGATTGCGAAAAATGCAATTATAGCTCATTTATCAAATGAAATAATCACTCAAATAACAAACTTAACACTAGAACAAATCGAAAAATTAAGACAAGAACTGAAAAAATAACTATACAAATTTATGCTAGCTAATTTAGACAACGAGGTTATTTTCAAAAAAGCATTTACAAATAAAATTGTATTTAAGGCCTTTGTGCGTGATATTTTGGGGATTGATGTGGAGGTTGATAAAATAGAAACTGAGAAAAAATTTGATCCCAAAATTGGGTATATTGATTTTGAGCTAGATATTTTTGCTGAAACAACAGATAAAAGAATATGTATCGAAATCCAAAGAGTAGAGTATGACCATCATTTTGATAGATTTTTACATTATTTTTTGATGTTGATTGCCGAGCAACAAAAAAAAGCGAGAGAATATAATATTGATTTGACAGTATATGTGATAGTGGTTTTGACAGCACCTTACACCATTAGCGAAAAAAATGGCAAACCTATTTTAGATGAAGTTTTGTTGCTAAACTTGAATCCTCAAACATTGCAAGGCGAAATAAGAGATTTATATGGCCATCAGTTTGTGTGCCTGAACTCAAATTATAAGGACAAAAAAACACCAAAATCGATTCGTGATTGGCTAGATTTAATTTATCAATCTATCCATAATCCTGAGAATTTTACATTGAATCTCAAAAACAAAGGCATTAAAAAAGCTATAGAATTGATAAGTTTTGAAAATCTAACGCCAACAGAAAGAGCAGAAGCCAAAAATAAAGAAGCCGCAAAAATAGTTTTGACTAAAACTGAAGAAAAAGCAAAAGAAGAGAGAAGTATTGAGATTGCGAAAAGTTTGTTACTAACTGCTATGTCTAGTATTGAGATAGCAACTCATACAAATTTAACACTAGAACAAATCGAAAAATTAAGACAAGAACTGAAAAAATAACTATACAAATTTATGCTAGCTAATTTAGACAACGAGGTTATTTTCAAAAAAGCATTTACAAATAAAATTGTATTTAAGGCCTTTGTGCGTGATATTTTGGGGATTGATGTGGAGGTTGATAAAATAGAAACTGAGAAAAAATTTGATCCCAAAATTGGGTATATTGATTTTGAGCTAGATATTTTTGCTGAAACAACAGATAAAAGAATATGTATCGAAATCCAAAGAGTAGAGTATGACCATCATTTTGATAGATTTTTACATTATTTTTTGATGTTGATTGCCGAGCAACAAAAAAAAGCAAGAGAATACAATATTGATCTGACAGTATATGTAATAGTTGTTTTGACAGCACCTTACACCATTAGCGAAAAAAATGGCAAACCTATTTTAGATGAAGTTTTGTTGCTAAACTTGAATCCTCAAACATTGCAAGGCGAAATAAGAGATTTATATGGCCATCAATTTGTGTGCCTGAACTCAAATTATAAGGATAAAAAAACACCAAAATCGATTCGAGATTGGCTAGATTTAATTTATCAATCTATCCATAATCCTGAAAATTTTACATTGAATCTCAAAAACAAAGGCATTAAAAAAGCCATAGAATTGATAAGTTTTGAAAATCTAACGCCAACAGAAAGAGCAGAAGCCAAAAATAAAGAAGCCGCAAAAATCGTTTTGACTAAAACTGAAGAAAATATTAAAATTGAGATTGCGAAAAAGATGATTAATGCTGGAACTGATAATGATTTTATAATTCAAATGACAGATTTAACATTAGAACAAATCGAAAAATTAAGACAAGAACTCAAAAAATAAATATACAAAATTATGCTAGCTAATTTAGACAACGAGGTTATTTTCAAAAAAGCATTTACAAATAAAATTGTATTTAAGGCTTTTGTGCGTGATATTTTGGGGATAGATGTAGAAGTTGATAAAATAGAAACTGAGAAAAGATTTGATCCAAAAATTGGTTATATTGATTTTGAGCTAGATATTTTTGCTGAAACAACTGATAAAAGAATTTGTATCGAAATCCAAAGAGTAGAATACGACCATCATTTTGATAGATTTTTGCATTATTTTTTGATGCTTATTGCCGAGCAACAAAAAAAAGCGAGAGAATATAATATTGATTTGACCGTATATGTAATAGTGGTTTTGACAGCACCTTACACCATTAGCGAAAAAAATGGCAAACCTATTTTAGATGAAGTTTTGTTGCTAAACTTGAATCCTCAAACATTGCAAGGCGAAATAAGAGATTTATATGGCCATCAATTTGTGTGCCTGAACTCAAATTATAAGGATAAAAAAACACCAAAATCGATTCGAGATTGGCTAGATTTAATTTATCAATCTATCCATAATCCTGAAAATTTTACATTGAATCTCAAAAACAAAGGCATTAAAAAAGCCATAGAATTGATAAGTTTTGAAAATCTAACGCCAACAGAAAGAGCAGAAGCCAAAAATAAAGAAGCCGCAAAAATCGTTTTGACTAAAACTGAAGAAAATATTAAAATTGAGATTGCGAAAAAGATGATTAATGCTGGAACTGATAATGATTTTATAATTCAAATGACAGATTTAACATTAGAACAAATCGAAAAATTAAGACAAGAACTCAAAAAATAAATATACAAAATTATGCTAGCTAATTTAGACAACGAGGTTATTTTCAAAAAAGCATTTACAAATAAAATTGTATTTAAGGCTTTTGTGCGTGATATTTTGGGGATAGATGTAGAAGTTGATAAAATAGAAACTGAGAAAAGATTTGATCCAAAAATTGGTTATATTGATTTTGAGCTAGATATTTTTGCTGAAACAACTGATAAAAGAATTTGTATCGAAATCCAAAGAGTAGAATACGACCATCATTTTGATAGATTTTTGCATTATTTTTTGATGCTTATTGCCGAGCAACAAAAAAAAGCGAGAGAATATAATATTGATTTGACCGTATATGTAATAGTGGTTTTGACAGCACCTTACACCATTAGCGAAAAAAATGGCAAACCTATTTTAGATGAAGTTTTGTTGCTAAACTTGAATCCTCAAACATTGCAAGGCGAAATAAGAGATTTATATGGCCATCAATTTGTGTGCCTGAACTCAAATTATAAGGATAAAAAAACACCAAAATCGATTCGAGATTGGCTAGATTTAATCTATCAATCTATCCATAATCCTGAAAATTTTACATTGAATCTCAAAAACAAAGGCATTAAAAAAGCCATAGAATTGATAAGTTTTGAAAATCTAACGCCAACAGAAAGGGCAGAAGCCAAAAATAAAGAAGCCGCAAAAATCGTTTTGACTAAAACTGAAGAAAAAGCAAAAGAAGAAAGAAGTATTGAGATTGCGAAAAAATTTATACAAATAGGACTTGGTAATGAGGTTGTTTCAGAAGGTACAGATTTAACATTAGAACAAATCGAAAAATTAAGGCAAGAACTCAAAAAATAACTAAAAAAAATTATGCTTGCCAATTTAGACAACGAGGTTATTTTCAAGCAATTTTGGTCTTTTGAAAAGTAACTTTAAAAGAAATATGTCTAAAATAAATCTCAATCAAATACAATATTTTTTTTTAAAAAGAAGCCTATTTAGGCATATTATGTCCTATTTTTATGATTCCAGTAAATGTTTTGTTTAAAGAAAGATTTAATTTTATAAATCTTGCTTTAAACTATTTTTTTCAAAATCTTAAAATTTAACATAATATGTTAAATTCTAAATTCCTATAAATTAATACAAAATAAAAACAAAAAAAATGTTTTAATGGTTGTGTAGTTCATTGTAAAAAAAAATGATCAAATTACTATCATTTTACTGCCATAATACTTTTAAAATTAAAATCACCAAAAATCAACTTTCTCCTTTAGAAATAAGAAATATAAATAAGAAAAAATTACTTCTTATGTTACTTTTCTTAGTTTTTTTGTTGAGTATAGTAAATGCTATTTGCTATATCAACACTTCTAATGACTTGTTTAGCAAAATAAATTTATTTTTTGCCACAATTTACCTGTCTTTATTTATTATAGGCCAAAAATATAGTTTTAGAATAGCAAGTTTATTTTTTATTCTAGCTACTACATTAGATATTTTTTTAAATAATAACTTGCTCGGCCCAGAAGCCGGTATTCAAATGTATTACTTGGCTCTATTATTTTCAATGATAATATTGTATGATGTACAACAAAAAAAAGAACTTATTATATTATTTTCATTTATCACTTTAGTAATAATTTATACATTGTTTTTTAGTTTCCCTTTATTTATTAACATTAAATACTCTCCATCAGAGATTAAAAACTTGTACATAGTAAACTTTTTAGGATGTATTTTTATAGTGGCATTGGCTGGTTACTTTTATTCTATTAATATAGAAGGTGCATTAGAAAAATTAGGAAAAGAAAAAGAGACACTAGATAAAATATTTAACAAAAATTTTGAAGCATTATTACTTATTGATAGTAATACAAGGCAAATAATTGAAGCTAATGAAAAGACATGCAATTTGTTTGAAATAGATAAAAATGATATTATTGGTTTAGATTCAAATGTATTACATTCAAAATTATTTACTTCTGAGGAGAAATCTAATATAACTAGAACACTTGAAAATGGCCAAAAGTATCAAGAAGATATAGAATTTATAACTTTTAATAAAAAATATTTTTGGGGTAATGCAGCCGCTAGTCTAATTGAAATTGATAATAAAAATTATATACTTTATAGAATTTTAGATATATCTCAAACAAAAAAAATCAACCGTCAGATTGTAGATGTAGAGGCTTCCATTCCTGGGATACTTTATAGTTTTTATATGGATTATAATGGAAAATCTGGTTTTGATTATATTAGTGCTGATTGCTATAAATTAATCGGCAAAACACAAGAAGAGATACTTAGCTCCAATAATTTGTTTGGCTCAATATTCAAAGTAAAAGACTTTCATAGTTTAGCCGAAAGAGTAAGGATTTCAGCTAAAAATATGTCTTTACTTAATTGGGAAGGCGAAGTACTGTTTGAAAATGGTCAATCGAAATGGATAGAAGTTTTTTCGCAACCAAGCAGAAATTCAAACAATACCATAACCTGGAATGGTGTGATGGTAGATAGCACCGAAAAAGTAAAATTAAGAAAAGAATTGCTTTTGTCTAAAATTGAATTAGACAAAACTTATGCTGCAAAAGAAGATTTTTTGGCCACCATGAGTCATGAAATACGAACTCCACTCAATTCCGTAATAGGTATGGCCTACTTATTGCAAGAAAATAATACAGACCCTAGCCAAAATGAAAGAATCGAGGTTCTTAAATTTTCGGCTGATAATTTACTTGGGCTTATCAACGATGTGCTTGATTATACAAAAATTTCAGAAGGAAAATTAATTCTTGAAAATCGAAATTTTAATCTTGTAATTTTATTGAATAATATACATAAATCTTACCTTGATAAATATCAATCAAATGGTGGAAAATTAATATTGGATATAAACTCAAATGTACCCATTCATGTAGTGAGCGATGAGTTAAGATTAACTCAAATCCTTAATAATTTGATTTCAAATGCAATAAAATTTACTCCAAATGGAGAAATTTTAATAAGCCTTAATTACAAAAAAATAAGTAATAAAAATATTAAATTATTATTTGAAATTAAAGATAATGGCATAGGAATAGAATCTGATAAAATTGAAAATATTTTTGATAGATTTATTCAAGCAAATACCAACACGCAACGTAAATTTGGTGGTTCTGGTCTAGGCTTATCTATCTGTAAACTACTGGTAGAGCAGTTTGAAGGCAATATAAATGCCAAAAGTGAACTTGGAAAAGGCACTACATTTGCATTTGAAATTCCAGTAACTATTGGCACAAACGAAGTAAATATTACTGAAACAGTCGAGTTTCATGATTATTTTTTGGTGGATAAAAATATATTATTAGCCGAAGACAACGACCTCAATATATTAGTTGCCAAAAGTATACTAGAACGCTGGAACATCAATATTGATATTGCAAAAAATGGCTCTATTGCAGTTGATATGGCCAAAAATAAGAATTATGATTTGATTTTAATGGATATGCAAATGCCTGAAATGAACGGGCTAGAGGCAGCATCTGAAATTAGAAAATTTAATCCTAACATCCCCATTATAGCCCTTACAGCCAATGTTTTGTCTGATATTCAGGCAGATTTTGAGGCGGCAGGTATCAATGATTTTGTAGCTAAACCTTTTAAACCAGAAATTTTGAAAGAAAAATTGAGTGTTTTGATGCAAAATTATTTACTCCATCAATAAATTTCACTTCAAAATGAATAAATTGTTAAGATTACAACTTATTGGTTTAGGATGTTGTAATTGATTTTTTTTTAAATTAATTTTATCAAAAATTAATTTAAAAATTGATAAAATATTTTATTTTATTTCTAATACTTACTTTTAGTAGATCAGTATTTGGCCAAAATCCAACACGCCCAGAGATAGACATGGATAGGTTTGTGCAAGATTTGTTTTCGCAACAATCAGAAAATACAAATTATGAAACTATGTATGAAGCTCTTTTTCAGTACTATCGCTACCCCATAGATCTAAATAAAGCGAGTAGAGAAGAACTAGAAAGTTTATATATACTCTCACCAGCTTTGATAGTAAATTTTTTGGATTACAGAACCAAAAATGGAAAATTGCTTTCTATCTATGAATTACAAGCGATAAAAGGATTTGATAAAAATATTTTTGAAAAATTATTACCTTTTGTAAAGATTATTGATGATGGTATAAACAAAGATTCTCGAACTCTTTGGGAAAGAATAAAAACAGAAGACAATAGCTACGCCATAGTTAGATACCAACAAACGGTAGAACCCACCAGAGGTCAATCTCCCAATATGCCATCAGACCAACGCTATTTAGGAGATGCCTCACAGCTTTTTGCTCGCTACAGAATCCAATCCAACGGAGACTTTAGTCTTGGCATTACCACCAAAAAAGATGCTGGCGAAGCCATACAATGGCAACCAAGCAAAAGACAGTATGGCATGGATTATTACTCTTTGCACTTTGCCATTTTTAATCGTGGACATCTAAAAACACTTGCTCTTGGCGACTACCAAGTACAAATAGGACAAGGTTTGGTTATGTCATCTGGCTTTTATTTGGGCAAAGGGGCCGAACCAGTAACGACCATAAAAAGAAGCAACCAAGGCATACGCCCCTACACAGGGGCCATGGAAACAGGTTTTTTACGTGGAGCAGCAGCTACTCTTAATTTCAAAAGATTGGATTGGACAAACTTTGTTTCTTACCGAAACTTAGATGGAAACGTAAGAACAGGAATAGATACCATAACCAACAACGATGATTATGTTAGTAATATTTTGCGTTTTGGTTATCACAGAACCGAACGAGAACTAGCCACTAAAGGCAGCATTGGCGAAGCCCTTGCTGGCACTCATTTATTGTACTCATCAGAAACCAAAAACTTTAAATTTGGACTAAATTCTATATACTCACAATATTCAGTTCCATTTAATTCGCCACAACGCACCTACAATTATTATGATTTTAGAGGTACCAATAACTACAATTTTGGCGTTGATTTTAGTTATAATTATCAAAATTTTAGTTTTTTTGGCGAATACAGTCGTAGCAAAGGTGGTGGCAATGGTCTTATAGCAGGCATATTGGCGAGTGTGCATCCCAAAATTGATTTGGCTTTATTGGTCAGAAATTACGACCCAAATTTTTATAATTTTTATGGAAATACTTTTGGCGAAATATCATTAAACAAAAACGAAAGAGGAATCTATTGGGGTGTAAAATATACACCAAGTCGAAAATTAAATTTTGCAGCTTATTTTGACAAATTTGCCCAACCCTGGCTTACTTCAAGGGCCGAAGCACCAAGCGAAGGCTATGAATACCGTTTAAGAATAAACTATATGCCAACAAAAAAAATAACTTTGTATGCTCAATACATAGATGAAAATAAGCAAGCCAACAAAATTGATAATACAACGCCACAAGATTATATTGTAAATCAAAAGCGAACAAACTGGCTTTTCAATATTGATTATAAGGCCGAAAAGTTACTTTCTTTGAAAACTAGGGTTCAGTTTACAAGTTTTAAGCAAGATGGTGGCACATTAGAAACAGGTATAATGATGCTACAAGATGTCAATTTTGATTTCAAAAAATTTAAAGTAGGAGTAAGATTCTCGATTTTCGATTCTCAAGATTTCAATACAAGATTGTATGTTTTTGAGCGAAACGTACTGTATGCTTTTTCTATGCCTTTGTATCAAGGTATTGGCACTCGAAGTTATATCATTATGCAATATAAAATATCAAAACACTGGGATGTATGGGCCAAAATTGCAGGATTTCAGTACCGAAAAGTTGATGCCATAAGTTCGGGCATCAACGAAATAGAAGGAAACACAAAAACAGATGTAACCTTGCAAGCAAAATATAGTTTTTGAAATAATCCTAAATTTGATTTCGCAATTTTATAAATTAAGTCAAGAGTAAACCTTTCTCCTTATTTTAGCTATGGCATCAAAAAGAATTTGATGGGTGCATCAAAATAAGCACTTTAATAGCCATTAAGCCCATTTTATTTAGTTATTTGAAGTTTGTAAAGCCATTTCTGCTAATTTTCTTTGTGTTTTTTCTTTAGCAGTAGGTATTTTTACTTCAAAAATAGTTTCGCCTTGAATGCTACTAATCAGGTTTATGTCACCACCAAGACGTTTTACTGCAATTTTGGCTATGTATAGACCCAATCCAGAGCCACTGGCGTACTCAGAACCCCTAAAAAACATATCAAATATTTTAGATTTTATAGATTCATCTATTCCATCTCCATTATCAATAATAGTAAAAATTATCTCATCGTCAGTTTTTTCTATAATTGTTCTACAAAATGGTTTATAATTTTTATTTGTACTTCTAAATCTGATACAATTATCAATCAAATTTTGTAAAGCAGTTTCTAATAATTTAAAATCAGAATATAAAATAAAATCATTTTGAAATTCATATTGAATATTGACTTTGCTTCTATCTTGATTTTGCAATAACAATGTAGATATACTTTCTGTAAGTTCCTGTAAACTAAAATGCGAAAATTTTACTGGGTTGTTTTTGAGGTCGTTTACACTCAATATTCTGTTAAGTGTGATTTGAGTACTTTTGGAGTATTTATCTAAAATCAATAAATATTCTTGACATTTTTTTTGGTCAGTTTCCATCAAAGCTATATTACACAATCCCATGATAGTTGTGATAGGACCTCTAATGTCATGTGCAGCTCTATAGATGAATAAATCTAGTTCGTAATTAAGATTAAGCAAATCTCTGTAAGCTTTTTGTAGTTTTTTGGTTCGCTCTCTTACTTTTTCTTCTAGTAATTCATTGATGCTTGCTATTTCATCTTTTTGTTTTCTAAGCTCACGTGTACTTTCAAGCACTTTGTATTTCAACTCAATGGCTTTTTCTTCTATTAATTGTTGTTTTTCGTTTTCGCTACTCAATTTCTGAAAAGCTAAATCTCGCTCCAAAAGTTTGATTCTTGTGGATAATCCAACCGAAAACATGCAAAGTTCCAACATAGAAGCTATCTGAATAATATATTCTATTGGTTTAGTATATATATTGTGTGGCACCACAGCAGCAATGTACATCAAGTAAATAGAGAAACTACAGAAAAGAATAAATGTGCCAAAAAGATAAAAATAAGATGGAAGTCTTCCTTTATTCATCGTTTGAAGTGCCGAAAACACTGTAATTAACGTAGAAATAGCAACTAATACCAAAACATAAACACGACCAAATATCCAAAAACTCTTAAAAAATAATACATAGCTGAGTAATAATAGTAACATTAATATTAATATAGCTTTATCAGTTTTTGGTGAATTTTCGTTAGTGTTTAAATATATTCTAGAAAACTGCAAAAAAGCTACAACCATAATGGGTACAATCAAGAAACGAACCATTTTAGTGTAAATTGGTGCTAAATCTTGCATACTACTTATAAGTATACCATCTGTAAAAATGTTAAATGTTGCGAATAAAAATATGTAGATAGAATAAAAAAAGTATGCTCTACTTTGCAAAGATACTGATAGCGAAAGGGTGTAAATCAGCATTACTAAAATTGCTCCATAAAACATCAAGTTGATGTTTTTGAATGAATTGAAAGTTGCTTCATAATAAGGAATAGAATAAATTTTGAAGTCTCTTAAAGAATAACTAAATAATTGTTTTGAGAAAATACCATCGTTGTGAATACGAACTAAAAAAGTTGATGTAGAAAGTGGGGGTAATTTTACTTGAGAAAAATCGCCACGATTATTAGTAATATTTTTTTCTTCTTTTTTTATTAAAACACCACATTTGTATTGGTTAATTACCTTGTTATCAACGAATTGGTATATAATTATATCTTCGTTAGAAAATCCAAAACTTATGATTTTGTTTACTTCTGATGCTTGATTATTATCAATATTAAATTTGAGCCAATGTGTTCTTGCGTGTTTATCAATTTGATGACTAGCAATTTTTTCAAAATCATTTCCATTGAGCATATTAGTAAGGTAAACTAAATGTCCATCGGTCTCTTTAGAATCATAAATCTTACCAATATTCTCAATATTGACAAGATCTTGACATACTCCATTTTGAAAAGAAAAAATTAAAATTAATATAAAAAAGGAATAGAATTTTCTCATTTGGTATGTTTAATTCTACAATAAAAGTACAAAGATTTTCATAAATTATTTTTGATTAATTGTAACTATTCATACATCAAAATTAAAAACCTAGATAAGTAATGTAATATTTTATCTAGGTTTTATATTTAATATAGTAAAATATCAATAGTATTGTTCTATTTAATTCAAAAAAATAAAACAATATCTTATAATAAATCAATGCTCTTTTGTTTTTTCTTTGTATTTTTTTATTTGATTTTTAAGCGTTTCTACCACCTCATCTGTTGCGGCTTCAAAAGTTTTGGCTTTTTCTTTTGCAAAAAAATGATGCCCAGGCACATTTATTTTTATTTCTACAATTTTGTTTTCTTGTTGCGAATCATTATCAATTCTCAAAAAAACCTCACCATTAAGTATTTTATCGTGAAAAGTATCAAGTTTTGATGTTTTTTTCGATATAAAATCTAACAATTTGGTGTCTGCATCAAAGTGGATGGATTGTGTGTACAGCTTCATAAGTAATAAATTTAAAAGGTAAAACAAAAGGTAAAACAATAAAACTAGGCTTTAGGATGGGCTTGATCAAATATTTTTTTGAGCTTTTCCATCGAATTGTGTGTATAAATTTGGGTTGCAGCCAAAGAACTATGCCCCAACATTTCTTTGATTGCATTGATATTGGCACCATTATCGAGCAAATGGGTGGCAAAACTGTGTCGCATCACATGGGGACTTTTTTTGTCGGCATTGCTCACTGTGTTTAAATATTTTTTCACTATTCTTTGTACAAAAACTGGGTACATCTTTTGGCCGTTGTCGGTTAATAAAAAAAGGTCTTCTTTTTCTTTTTCAAACGTAATATTTTTTATTAGGTTGTATTTTTTGATAGCATTTATCACATTTTCATGTAAAGGAATTTTTCTTTGCTTGTTGCCCTTTCCTGTAACTAAAATCGTGGCATCATATAAATTAACATCAGCCTCTTGGATATGTATCAACTCGGCCAAGCGTATGCCAGTAGCATACAACAATTCGAGAATGAGTTTATCTCTCTGACCCGAAAAATCATCGTTAAATGCTATTTCATTGAGTAATAATTGCATATTATTTTCTTCAATAAAAACTGGCAATCTTTTGGGAGTTTTCAATGATTTTATGCGTAAAGTAGGGTTAGAATCAATTTTATTTTCTCGCATCAAATATTTGAAAAATGATTTTAAACAGGCAATTTTTCTATTGATGGTTGTTGGTGTGTTTGATGTTTCTGATAAGTTTACGATCCAACTACGAATTTGCAGATAGGTTACCAATGTTGTATCATGGTTGATGTTATTGGTATCCAAAAAAGTAATAAATTGCTCCAAATCTACACTGTATGATTGTGTTGTATGCTGACTGTATCTTTTCTGATATTGCAAATAATTTAAAAATGATTCTATATGTTTTTTTATCATTAGCTTGGATTATCGTTTTTTTTAAATTTACGTAAAATAATTATAAAAGTGTCCTAAAAAACAATAATTACATTGCTTGGCAAACATTTTTTTTAAAAGTTTACGTTTACACATAATTTGGTTACATTTGTGGGTATATATGGCTCATAAAAACAAGTTTTTTTATCGATTTTTATTTGTTTGGATTTATTTTTTGGGTTTTCAAGCCTTCAATACTAAGCCAAGTTTCAATCAACTTGGAACTCAGTCTTTTATTACCAAATCGATAGCTTTGATCAACAAAAATACTATTGAAAATCCATCTTTTGAGAATTTTATTTTTTCGTTGGATCTCAATTCTATCGCTCGTATTATGGCCCATATTATTGTTTTTGGATTTTTGAGTATAATTATTATGTGGGCTGTGTCTATATTTAATTTTGATTTTTGGGTCAAAATTTTGATTTCTATATTGATTTGCTCTGTTTTTGGATTGATAGACGAAGTCATACAATTATACACTCCCCAACGCCATTTTAGATGTATAGATATACTCAAAGATGATGTTGGAGCATTTATTTTTACAGTTTTTTTGTACCAACCTTTCAAAAGAAAATATCATAGTTTTAGTAATTATTTGATGGAATGGAAAGCCAAATTGTTTATGAAACCAACTTCAGTTATCTCCGACAAAACATCATCTTATTAATAATTTTTTTATTATGTAAATATAATTTAAAATATTACTTTTTTAGTTTAGATACATTCATTAATACTTATGCTTACACTCGTACCCACACCTATTGGAAATTTAGAAGATATTACTTTGAGGGCACTTCGTACGCTCAAAGAAGCCGATCTGATACTTTGCGAAGACACACGCACAAGTGGTTTTTTGCTCAAACATTATGATATATCGAAACCATTGCAAAGTTATCATGCCCACAACGAACACAAAATGTTGGAAAATATCATTACCAAATTAAAAGAAAATGTACAAATAGCCTTAATATCAGATGCAGGAACACCTGCAATTTCGGATCCTGGATTTTTGATAGTGAGAGAAGCTCTAAAAAACGATATAAAAGTAGAATGTTTGCCTGGTGCTACTGCTTTTGTGCCAGCACTCGTCAAATCAGGTTTACCCTCTGATAGTTTTGTATTTGAGGGTTTTTTGCCTGTAAAGAAAGGGCGACAAACGATGTTTAAAAAATTGGCAGAAGAAACTCGAACCATCGTTTTGTATGAAAGCCCCTACCGTTTAGTCAAAACTTTGGAAGAGGTAATTGTTTATTTTGGCCCAGACCGTATGGTTTCTGTCTCGAGAGAGCTGACCAAAAAATTTGAAGAAACTTACACTAATACAGTCCAGAATGTAGCCGAATATTTTAAATCAAAAGTAATAAAAGGCGAAATTGTAATGATAATTGCTGGAAAATGTTAGTTTTTTTCTAATAGATTAATTTTTTCTTTTCTTTTAAACTCTTCAAGAGCCATTCTTACTTTTATATAAGTGATATTTTCAGGTAACTCTTGTTTGATAGGGGTTAGCGTTTCAAAATTATTTATTTCGGTGGCTTTGGCTATGATTTGGTTGTACTCGTCAAGGCTCATAAAATCGTAAGCGTTTACTTCGCCTGTTATTACAAAACAGCTCAAATGTTGTTCTACAGTGCTAGAAGCCAAATTTCTGATTTCCATAATGTCGGCTACTGTCTTACCTTGTTTATACAAAGCCAGGCTTTCTTCGTGAGATGCACCTACTTTTGGTTTTTCTTTTTTGGGTTCATTTGCCAGTACACTACTTTCTAAAATTGGCATTTTTAGGTCTAACCCAGGATAAGAAATAGCAGCAACTCGCTTGATTTCGCCTTTGATAAAATCATTAAATTCTAAAGTAGCTTTTTGTACTTGTTTTACTTTTTTTTGATCGTTCAAAAATACAATTATTTTGGCCACACGTTGCAACATATCGTTGGTAATGGTAGTAGTAAAATAGTCCATACCTTTTTGCACACGCTCCTGCAACAGTGCTTGGTGGTTGGGTTGAGCAAGTATATCTTTTATTTGATTACCAAACTTATCGCCTACACGCCTCACTTCTTTTGATTTATATAAGATTTCGCTAGCCAATACTGATACATTTTCTACATTTTCGGTCATGCGTTTGCTATTGACATAGCTTAAAAAATCTTCGGCCTCAAAAGCTAATTTCTTAAAATTAAAAGAATTGTAGAGTTGTTGAGCCAAAAATATGGGTTTTTCCTTTGTAATAATGTTGTCGAGTTCGAGGTCTGACGTTTCTTGTTCGCTAAATTCTTTTATTCTATGGTCGGTTTGAATACTCTGTGGCGAGAGCCTAGATAAAAGCGTGATACCCTCAAAAGTGGTACAACGGCTCAGAGCCACATATACTTGGCCAGTGGCAAAGGCTGTACCAGCATCAATGGCCACGCGATCAAAAGTAAGACCTTGACTTTTGTGAATAGTAATGGCCCAAGCCAAGCGAAGAGGAAATTGGGTAAAACTGCCCAGTTCTTTTTCTTCTATTTTGTCGTCTAATCTATTGAAATCATACTTTATATTCTTCCAAATTTCTTTTTCAACTACAATTTTATTGCCATTCGAGGCCAAAGTTACGTGCACTTCTTCGCTCGATAAAAATTCAATTTTAGCTAAAGAACCATTGACATATCTTTTGTCAGGGCTTGAATCATTTTTGATAAATATTACCTGTGCTCCTACTTTGAGTTGCATACTGACCTCTGTAGGGTAGCTTTTTTCGCTAAAATCATCTTTTATAATAGCTTCAAAAGTATACAATTCGCTATCCAACTGAGCCAGTTCTCGGTTGTTGATTTCGTCAGCAGATCTATTATAAGCCGTTAGGGTAATAATATTATCATTGTAAGAAAAATCGCTGCCATATCGCTCGTTTAGCTCTTCAAAATCATCGTATTCTAATATATTATTTCTTACTTTGTTGAGTAATTTTATAAATCTTTGTTCGGATTGTCGATACATCGTTTTGAACTCAATCTTGAGTACAGGCTCTTGTTCAAAAACTTTGGCACTAAAAAAATAAGGAGTTTTGTAATAAGGATTCAAGATACGCCAATCGTTGTCGGGTACTACAGGCGGCAATTGGTACAAATCGCCAATAAAAAGCATCTGTACACCACCAAAGGGCTTGCTTTTATTATTTCTATAGTGCCTCAAGACTTCATCTATGGCATCGAGCATATCAGCACGCAACATACTGACCTCGTCTATAATGATGAGCTCTACTTCTCTGAAAAGCTCCATTTTGGCACCTGTAACTCGAGAATTTTTAAACAAAGTATATCTATCGAGGGCAAATTCTTGTATGCCAGGCACGTTGTAATCAGGCACAAAAGGGCGGCCACTAAGTTGAAAAAAAGAGTGTAAAGTCATGCCACCAGCGTTGATAGCAGCTATCCCAGTAGGTGCCACTACAGTAACTTTTTTCTTAGATTCTCGGATGATTCTTTTCAAAAAAGTAGTTTTGCCAGTACCAGCCTTTCCAGTAAGAAACAAGTTTTTTGATGTATAATTTATCAATTCAAAAGCTATCTCTTGTATATCTTCGTGTGCAGACATTATATATTTGTTTTTTGTACTGCAATTACGAATTTTTGAAGTTGATTTACAAAAATAATATGAAAATGGTTTTTTTTGGAGGGTGGGGGATAGGGTTATAAAGATGGTTTTTTAAAAACCTATGCCATATTGGTTTCTTTAATAACATATAGAGGCCTATTTCTTACATTATCTATAATTCTAATGATATATTCCCCTATAATGCCTACACAAAGTAGTTGTATACCACCAATAAAAAGAACGCTTACCATTATTGAAGCCCAGCCATCTACATAAGTTTCGGTTTTAAAGTATCGAGCATAAACAGCCCAAATAATTAAAATAAATGATAATAGAGAAACAATAAATCCAACCCAAGTAGCCAATTTAAGTGGAAAATTAGAAAAAGAAGTAATACCATCTAAAGCAAATCTAAACATTTTTTTATATGTATAACCAGTTGTACCAGCATGACGTTCGTCTCTGTTGTACTCTACAAAAGTTTGATTAAAACCAATCCAAGAAATCTGTCCTCTCAAAAATTTACTTTTTTCTGGCATTTGTTTTAAAACATCAACTATTTTTTTGTCCATTAGTCTAAAATCACCTGTATCAACAGGAATTTCAACATTAGTAATTGTTTTTAGAAGTCTATAAAATAATTTAGCTGTAAAAGTTTTTAAAAAGCTCTCTCCTTCACGTTTTTTTCTTTTAGCATAGACTACCTCAAAGCCCAGTTTGTATTTTTCATACATATCTTTAATTAATTCTGGGGGATCTTGCAAATCAGCATCTATTATTACAACAGCATCGCCTTTACAAGTATCAATTCCTGCTGATACAGCAATTTGATGACCAAAGTTTCTACTGAAATTGATATATTTAACAGTAAAATCTTTTTTTGAAATATCTTTTATCAAATTTAATGATTGGTCTTTACTTCCATCGTTTACAAAAATAAATTCATAACTCAATGGCATAGAAACTAATATAGTTTTCAATCTTTGGTATAAAAGTGCTATATTTAGTTCTTCGTTATAAATAGGGACAATGATTGATAACAACATATATTTATTCTTAAATCAGAAAAATTTTAATTTTTATTTAATGATGATTTTCTGAAATTTATAAATGAATTTCAAAAAAGGATTAGACTTCAAATATATATTTTTAATTTAATTGTTGTATTTTGCTTATTTTTAAAAACGAAAACTTTAGAATTTAATTAAAGTAAAATTTTTTTTAAAAAATTATTTTTTAATAGCAATACAAAATGCACTCACTCCAAATGGAAAACCAGAAAAGAAATTAAATATTTTGTTTTCAATTTTTAAATACCAAATTAAAATTGGATTTATGAAAGATTTAGAGTTAGAAATTTGACCAAAATTTTGATTTTTGGACATTATTTTTTCCAATAATCGGGTAATTAATGTTGGGAAAAACATTGCAAAATTCCAATATCCCTTTCTTGCAATATAAAAAGAATTTTTTTGTACTTTTGTAATTAAATTACTTGTTGTATATCTTCTAAAGTGTTGATTGATGATATCGTGACTGCTCCACAAAACCTGATATGCTGGCACAAAAACAATCAATTTTCCGCCTTTTTTTAAGATGTAGTGCCAGTTTTTGAGTGCTTTATCATCATCTTTCAAGTGTTCTAACGAATCTGAAGAAATAACAATATCAAATGTATTTTCTTCAAATGTTGGTATATGTCCATCCATTTGATATATATTTTTCAACCCTCTTTTTTTACATAAATCTACTGCTTTTTGGCTATAATCTAATCCAAAAGTTTGAGTATAACCCAACGACACTAAATCTAAAAGCAAAGATCCACCAGCACAACCAATATCTAATATTTTAGCGTCTTTTTTGATGTCCTTTAATAGTAGTAGCAGAATGTTACGTCTTGAAACAAACCACCAATTTTTTTCCTCCTCTAAGTGGTATTTTTCTTCGTAAATGGTGTTCATTTTTTTATTAACTTTATAAAAAGACCCAAAACTACAAATACCATTGAAAATGTGATTAAAAAAGCAGATAAATAGTTACAAAAAATTTGAAAATTAGAAATTTTCCAATCTGGTTGTTCATAATTAATAAACTTTTGAAAATTAACTTTGTCAGAAAAATGTATTTTATCCCACAAAGATAGTTTTTTATTTTCTTCAGGGAATACCAATGATGATGGATTGGTAAAATTATAATTACCATTTTCGATGTCATTTATATTGCTTGTTGGTTTTACAGGAATCCAGTTGCCTGGCCAAAAACCATAAAGGGGATCATAAGAAATTAATGTACTTGTTTTTTTTAAATGTCCATATTGATCTTCAGTGTTTGAAACACTTTCAATTTTAAAATAATTAGGTTTTTTATTCATCATTTCCCATGTAGATATACTATGATTGATAGAAAGATTGAAGGGCCAATTTTCTCTTTGTTTTTTATAAAATATATTTGCTTTAGAATAGCTTATTGCAAAATTTAAAATCCCAAATAGTATCATCAAGGCAATATATTTCATTTTAATTTCGTGATTTAGTTTTGAATAGTAATAAAATATAATAAAAATTAGGGGTAAAATTAATATAGAAATAAATCTCATATTAGAATTAAATGATTTAATAATGGGTAATTTATCTGCAATTTGAAATAATACACCGTAAGTATTTGCTATAGAAAAGCAAAAAACGATCAAAATAATGATTGTAATCAATAAATAAAATCTAAAATGTTGCGTGTTTAAGAACGATAGATTTATGGAATTTTCGTTATAATTAATTTTAAAAATCAACAATTTTATTTTCTTAGTTCCGTCTTCGTTTTTTAAGATTTGAATATTTAGAATTCCATTTTTTTTATAGTAATTTATAAGTAGAACTATGATAAAAAATATTATTACAGGCGACATACTTACATCAGTTTCATGTATCTGCCAACCATATAGTTTGTGTGCTACCCATTCATTTAGCATTTTTGTATTAGTAAAAAAACCTATACTTTGGTACAAAAAGAGTTGTTTAGTATTAAAAATAATCAAATCCCAAAAGCTCTGACCAAAATCTAAATCTACAATTCTAGGAAAAAATCTAGTATGATAAAACATGGCTGAAAGTTTTGAAATTCCCATCAATATTCCCATCAAAAAACCAAAAAATAGATTGCTCAAGGCATACTTTATCTGATCAAGTCTTAATTTATAGCAATAAAAGTAAAGTAAAATAGTTATTAATATAGAATTAAGTACAATAAATAGTGGATAGAATCCAGCATTATAAATAGCATAAGAAATTACAAAACCTGTTAATATTATATATTTCAATCTTTTTTTTGGGTCTGTATTGGTATTTAGGTAAACTAAAATTGGCGAGAATATAAAAAAAGAAAAAAATATGTGTCCTACTATAAAATGTTCTATCATAAAGCCAGATGTGCCAAATAAAAATGATGCTATTAATGATATTGAAAAATTGAAATTAAATCTTTTATAAAAAAGTAAAAATGTGGTGGACGTAGATATAAATGCTAATAAAAATAAAAATATTTGTAAACTATCTAATGGATTAAACATAAATAATAGCAAGTTCATAACAGAAAATTGTGCTTGATTTGGGTTTGAATATGAAGGTAAACCACCTGCAAAAGTAGGGGTGTACCATTGTATAGAAAATCCATTTTTTAGATAAAATAAATGAGAATCTAGCAATCTTGGTATATAATAACCAAAATCCATTGATAACTCTGGTAGAGTTGCTCTTAGTGAATACACATGTGCAATACCTACAAGTATGCTTATAAAAATTGGAATTAGATAAGTTTTAAATTTTTGAAAAAAGTGCATATTTGTTTGTTGAAAAAATTTTTAATTTGTATTTTTTAATTATATTCGATTAATTGAATTTAATTCTTAAAATTATTTTTCATTATTTTTTTAATAAATTAATATGTCAATTTTTATTTTTTTTATAAAATATTATTACTTATAAACTGCATAATTATTATTTTTAAATACTGAATAAAATACTTTTCCATTAAAATTTATAAAGTTTTGATCAAGAGATACATTTGATAAAATATACTTACATTTAGAAATTGGATAGTTTTCTAAAATAGATTTTGGGGTGTCTTCTTCAGACACATTTATATGATCTATTATCAATGATTTGTTGTTTCTTTTAAGAATTTTAAACAAAGCATAATCCCAAGCATCTTCATCTAATACAAAACCTAAGGTATCGACTTTGTTGTTATTGATGAAATCAGCCATTTGGTAAGTATCGTTGAGTTTTTCGTTCCCTTTTTTTCTAAACATTGTTTCATCTCTAGTTAAATTAAATATTTTAGGTTTTTTAAATAATATCGGCCTTGTGCTGTTTTCTACAAGATAAGTAATCGAGCCTAAAATAAATAATGATAAAATTATATTTCTTATGTAAAAATTAATTTTACTTAAAAAAATTGTTATTATTACAGACGTTAATATAAAAATTGGTGTATGGAGTCTGCTATGCCAAGGTTGCCATTTTAAATAAAAACAAAAGAAAAATAATACACCTAAAGCTATCAAAATAAGGAGTAATTCTATTTTTGAGGGTTTAAAAAACTTAAAAAATAGCGTCAGAAATAAAACAGAAAATATACTTGAAATAAAATGAAGATAATTGCCAGCATAATCTTCGTCTCTTTCTAAAGTAAAATCCATATTTGTAGCACCCCAAGTAGTATTTTGATTTAAAATATCGATATTTAATTTTTCATGTAATTTATATAACTTATATTTGAAATAATCTGATTGTTTTCCAAATATTTGACTATTAAAAAGTTTGACATTTGCTAAGTGAATATACGAATTTCTTGCAAAATTAGAAACTAATGTTTGCCAATTATAGGTGCTATTAGAGTACCAGCTACGTTCGTTTGCTGTTGCCCCCAAGGGATGACCATAGCTTTTATAATTTCTCAAATAAATTGGGCATACAATTGTAATTGATATAATAGAAATAACTAAACCTGAAAAAATAGTTTTTTTTAAACTTTTAAATGCCAAAGCAATAAAAAAGACAACAAATACAGCTGGCAAATATACATAACTTGTAGCCTTCGTAGCTAATGCCATTCCTGTGATTATACCTAATCCTGCTACAATTTTCCATTCTATATTCTTTAAAAGTTTTACAAACAAGTAAACTGAGGTGATAAATAATAAAGCAACTGTTAATTCATTTTTAGTGCTAGTAGATTGAAGTAATGCCATAGGTATTGTAAGGCAAACAATAGATGATGTAACTTGGGAAATAAAATTATAACCCAATTCTTTTACTATTAATGAAACCATAATAATGCATCCTATAAAAGAAAACAATTGAATCAAATTGAGAAAATAATCATCGTTTGTTAAAATAAATATATGCAACTGCATGTATTCTACCAAAGGTGGGTTAAATAGTTGTCTTGAAATATGGCTTGGATAGTGTTGTATATTTTGGTTTTGCTGCCAATGTGCTACTCTTCCTAAATGATAAGTCATAGAATCCCAATTATTGGGTGAGACATACATACAAATAAAAGCTAATATTAAAATGAAAAATAAAATAAGATAAATGTAAGGAAAAGTTGGTTTTGGAATATTTTTTAAAGTTTCTGTAATTTTAATTTTGATTGAAATTCTATTTATAAAAACTAAAATTGTACTAAGAATTGCAAAAATCGAGTATATTAAAATTAGATTATAAATATTGATTGATAAAAATTGATTTAAAAATTCGGTAAAAACATACGAAAACAAAAGCATAGAAACCCATGAAATTACATAGGAATTTCTTGTAGTGAATTTTAGATTTAAAAGTAAAAAAAGATTAAAATAAATAATAAAAAATAATAATACGTACATTCAAAAATGATTTTGGTTAAAATACAAGTAAAGTTAATTTATAATACCCTTTTGGCAAATTCAAATTAACTATCTATAAAACTGAATTAAATTAATTCAGCTTATATACAGTCATAACTTGATCTCCTTTATAAGTAATATTCCAATAAATATTTTTATCTTCAACGAAAGCTGGGTGTCCTCTAAAATTAGTAATTTTATACTGACAATTTTCACTTCCCCAGTAAAAAACATTAACTCTGTTTTTCATTTCTTTATTAAGCATCATTATTGCATCAATATTGCCATTTATTGCAATATTAATATTCTTTCTCTGGTCGTTATTTAAAATATGTTCTATTGCTTTTCTATATCCAAGCCCCCAATAATCTACTTCAAATCTGCATTTTAGGTCTTTTTGTATTAATTCATTAAAATAAATATTTTGTAAAGGATGCAAATGTATTATTTGATAGATTATCCAAAAAAAATTAAGTATAACAATGCTGTAAATTACAGAACTATATTTTGTAAAGTGTTTTTTAAGATAATGTAAACCATAAATACTAAAATATAAAATCGATGGATAAATAAAATAAACATGTCTCCATCCATCATACACTATTGCATTTAAAAAAACAACAATCAAAATTGGTAAAATTCCTATCATTAAAACACTTAAATCAAATGAAAATTCTTTATAGATAACCAATTTATTAAGTGATTGATTTAAAGTATTTAAAAGAAGAAAAAACACTCCAATAAAAAAAAATATAATGTACAAAAATGGAGTTGTTATGGTTATCCAAACTGGCAAGTAATGCCAAGGCAAACTTTCATTGTTTTGTTTATACAATTTACCAAAATAAAGTACCTCTCCATTCCAAAAAATTTTTGACATTACTGTAAATGCTTCGTATAAATGTAAAAAAGGTTTCTGCCATAAAAGTGGCCAAAATATAATAGTAAAAACAATTAAGGATGATAAACTAATCAAAAGTAATAACAGCGTTTTTATTATTTTTTGAAACTTGTTTAAAAAAATCTGAAAAACAAATAAACAACTAATACCTACTAAAGGAATAATTAAACCTATTATTCTAATATCAATACATAATGCTGAAAACAAACTAAAAAGTAATATATGTATAATAATTGGTTTGCTTAAAATATTCAATAAAAAATAAAATGCAATAGTTGTCATAGACATTAGTACAGCATCTTTGCTACTATAAAAGTTTTCAGCAAAAAGACGTGGACTTAATACATAAACAATCCAACCTATGATTGAAATAATTTCATTATTAAATCTATTTTGTATAATTAGATAGAAAAAAAATGAACCACAAAAGCAAACCAAAAAAGTTATTAAATGACGCATAAAAAATATTTCTTGTGTATCTACTATATTAAAAACATCTTCTATAATTGCTAAAAAAATATTAAAAACTGGTCCCTGATACCTATCATGAAACGTGGTTAAATCTATCTCGTCTTTATATTTTAAAGCAAATTTTGTGTTTTCACTTTTAGAAAGTTTGCAAATATATTTTATATAAATTTTACCCTTTTCTCTTTCTAATTGTTCGTCAAAAGAGAATCCAAAATGGGTATAAATGCTACAACCCAAAATAAAATAAGAAAAAAATAAAAAATATTTTAATTTAAGAATTTTGTTCATAAAATATTTATGCATTTTACTATATAAAACTACGCCCATTTAATCTAAATAGTCTCAATCCTAATGCCAAAAAAGTTATTAAAAATAATATTAGCAGAGTTTGATTATTTATTAAAAATTCTCTAAATTTATTTTTTAAAATCATTTTACAACATTAATATAATTTTTTTATTTTTAGCTCTAATTCTATTTTATTTTTAAAAAATGATTACACTATTAATAAATAATTATTACTTTTCTAATCAATTTATTTAAAGAAAAATAACAAATTTGTTTTTATTTTTTTATCAACTAACAATATATTTTTTTTAGGTCTATTTTTTTGAATTATATTTGTGCCATGTCTTCTTCAAAATATATTTTCGTTACTGGTGGTGTTACCTCTTCATTGGGTAAAGGTATTATTTCGGCATCTTTGGCCAAATTGCTTCAAGCAAGAGGCTATTCGGTTACTATCCAAAAATTCGACCCTTATATCAATGTAGATCCTGGTACGCTCAACCCTTACGAACATGGCGAATGCTATGTAACCGATGATGGTGCCGAAACTGATTTAGATTTGGGTCATTACGAGCGTTTTCTCAATGTGCCAACCTCGCAAGACAACAATGTAACCACTGGTCGCATTTATTTTAAAGTGATTTCAGAAGAGCGACAAGGTAAGTTTTTAGGAAAAACTGTGCAAGTAGTACCTCACATTACAGACGAAATCAAAAAGAATTTTAAAGCACTTGGCCAAACAGGTAAGTTTGATATTATTATTACTGAAATTGGGGGCTGTGTGGGCGATATAGAGGCTTTGCCTTTTATAGAGGCTGTGCGTCAGTTTAAGTGGGAAATGGGCGATCGCAATGTTATTGTTATACATCTTACGCTAGTTCCCTACCTTAAATCTGCTGGCGAACTCAAAACAAAACCTACCCAACATTCAGTAAGAAATCTGTCAGAATCAGGTATTCAGCCAGATATTTTAGTTTGCCGTACAGAGTTTCATCTCTCTCAAGATATACGCAAAAAAATAGCTCTTTTTAGTAATTTACAGCAAAATTGTGTCATCGAAAGTATAGATGCCGAAACCATCTATGATGTGCCTTTGTTGATGAAAAAAGAAAAGTTGGATATTAGGGTGTTGCAAAAACTAAATTTAGAAGAAAAACAAGAACCCAATTTAGATACTTGGAAAGAGTTTTTGGGAAAACTAAAAAATCCTACTTCTGAAATCAATATTGCCCTCATTGGCAAATATGTAGAATTAAAAGATGCTTACAAATCAATAGCAGAAGCATTTATACACGCTGGGGCCGTAAACGAGTGCAAAGTAAACATAGAGTGGATACAATCCGAAAAATTACTCGAAAATGTATACGAAACCATTGCCAATTACGATGGTATTTTGGTAGCACCAGGCTTTGGTGAGCGTGGATTTGAAGGCAAAATTAATGCTGTAAAAATAGCAAGAGAACATAAAATTCCTTTTTTTGGAATATGTTTGGGTATGCAATGTGCTGTTGTAGAATTTGCAAGAAATGTACTATTCTTACCAGAGGCCGCCTCTACCGAAATGAATCCATCTACGCCAGATCCAGTGATTGATATGATGGAAGAGCAAAAAAAAATTACCCAAAAAGGTGGTACTATGCGTTTGGGGGCGTTTCCTTGCCAAATAGACGAAAATTCAAAGTCTGCCAAAGCCTATCAATCTACCCTAATATCTGAAAGACATCGCCACAGATACGAGTTTAATAGCAATTATAAAGAAAAATACACCCAAGCAGGTATGATTCCTGTGGGCATCAACCCAGAAACTGGCTTGGTCGAAATAGTCGAAATACAGGAGCATCCTTGGTTTGTTGGTGTGCAATTTCACCCTGAACTCAAAAGTACAGTACTCAATCCTCATCCACTCTTTGTGGGATTTGTGAGAGCAGCTTTGGAATTTTCTAAATTAAAAAATTAAGTATTAAATTTAGTTTTAGTAATTATTTTTTCGATTTTTATTTTAGTTTAAATTATGAAAATAGACAACGATCCAGATTTGATGGATGGCAATTATTTGGGTTCTATAAGTTCGGATTTTGTAAAAGTGGCCGACAATCTCAAAGAAGCATCCTATCAAATTATAGAACGAAAATTTACAGAATTTCCCATTTTTCCTGTATCAAAAGTAGATATTGCTATTGGTAGCATTTTGTATCGAAAATTTGAATTTGACAATGAATGGAACTACTATGCCTCTACAATAGAAGAGTTCGTACAAAGAAAATTAATTGATACCGAAAAGTACGTTGATTTTTGCAAAACTTACAAAAACCCAGAAGAGTTTTGCTGCCTTTTCATCGTAGATGAGCAATTTGTCAATTTTGTATTTATTCCTTACCCCGAAGACTAACTCTTATTTGGCAGCTATACAACTGATTTCGACTTGTACATCTCTTGGCAAACGACTTACTTCTACTGTTTCTCTTGCAGGCGGATTTTTGTCAAAATAGGTAGCATATACTCCGTTGATGGCCACAAAATTATTAAGGTCTTTTACAAAAATAGATGTTTTGACAATATTAGAATAATCATATCCAGCTTCGCTAAGGATAGCACCAATATTTTTCATTACTTGATGAGTTTCAGTTTCTATGTTTGCATTTACTAAAGCACCAGATTGAGGCTCAAAACATACCTGACCTGATACAAAAAGCATATTTCCAAATTGCACTGCTTGGCTGTAGGGCCCAATAGGGGCTGGTGCATGGGTACTTGTGATTATTTTTTTCATTATTTTATTAACTAATTTTATGATTTATTTCTTGGAATAAGATAAATTTTATTTTCATTTCCTTGTAATAATCTTTGAATATTTTTACGATGGGTATATATCACAAGAGCAAAAGCAAAAAATCCAAAGCCAATCAAGAGTGGGTCGTCAGGTTTAAATTCTTGGGTAAACATCAATAACGGAAAAGCCAAAGTAGAAACAATAGAACCTAAAGAAACGTAATGCGACACAGCAAGTATTACAAAAAATAATACCAAGCACACCAAAGCCACAGCAGGAAACATACATAAACCAAGCCCAAGAGAAGTAGCAACACCTTTGCCCCCTTTGAAACCGCTCAAGGCTGGATATATATGGCCAAGGACGGCCAAAGTGCCAAAAATAATTTTAAATTCGGCCACGTGATACGACCAAATGACATCATCCAAATACAATATATTAGCCAAGGTGGTGGCGGTCCAACCTTTGAACACATCTATTAAAAAAACAATAGAACCAGCTTTTGCTCCCAAAACTCTAAAAGTGTTGGTAGCACCAGCGTTCATGCTACCTTGTGTACGTACATCTACATTATGAAAGGCTTTGCCATACCACACAGCTGTAGGTATAGAACCAATAAAGTACGCCAAAATCCCTAAAAATGTGTAAAGTAAAACTCTTAAAACAATAAATTGTGTCTCCATGTATTTTTAAATATATGTTCAAATTGGGTTATCAATTATAGATTATTTTTTTTCGATACCATCAAATTCAGAGTAGAAAATGACGACATTTTAAATATAACTTTCAAAATAAAATACCATCCCTATAAATTTTACTGAAACCAAAAAGGCGGCTTTACATAAAAGTTTTTTTATACATATTTTATAAATAAGCATAAGTATTTTATATGTTTGGAATACGATTTATATCATATATTGTTATTCAAAGCAACTCAGATTTCAAAACTATCAAAATTACTTTCATCGCAATCAATAATTTATAACCTACAACTCCCAACTCCTAACTCCCAACTCCTAACTCCTAACTCCCAACTCCCAACTCCCAACTCCCAACTCCTAACTCCTAACTCCCAACTCCTAACTCCCAACTCCTAACTCCCAACTCCTAACTCCCAACTCCCAACTCCTAACTCCCAACTCATTTTATAAGTCCTTTAGATTTGTGATAGTTCATTAATGGGTCTAGCGGAGCTTGCACAATCGTAGATATAGTAGCATGGCGTGCTTTGGCCACTTCCATCAAAATATCTTTGCAATAATAGGCCACCGAGCCAACAAACCCAATATTGTATTTTTGATAGTCAGCATATTTGCAAATGGTGTTATCAAATTGGGCTTCAAAACTACGTTTTACTAAACTATAAATATATTCATCAGCAATATTTTCGGTAATAAATGGCATAAAAGAAGCCAAATATCTACTTGGAAAAGGCTTTAGATATACTGCATCTAATATTTCTTTTGTGCGATCAGAATATTTAATTTCAAATTTTTCATGAATATGTTTAGGCATCGCTTTTCTGATATAATCGGCTACTAAAAGTTTGCCATTATATCCCCCACTGCCTTCATCGCCCATAAAAAGACCTAGCGAATGAATATTCCATATTACATCTTTGCCATTATACAAACAAGAGTTTGCTCCAGTACCTGCAATACAAGCTATGCCTGCTTCATCGCCAAAAAGAGCCCTGGCGGCTGCCAACAAATCATGGTTTATATTTATTTCTGTACTTGGGAAAACCCTACGCATACCTTTAGAAACGACATCTCTTTGGGCTTGCAACTCGCAACCTGCACCATAAAAAAATATAGCATCTACTTTTGTATCAAAAGTAAGATTTGGGATAAGTGATTCCGAAAGATTATTATAAATATCATCGGCCGTTTGGTAGTAAGGATTCATACCAATGGTCTTGTACTCAAATTTATTGTTTTCTTTGTCTACAAACAGCCAACTTGTTTTTGTTGTGCCACTTTCTACGATTGCTATCATTTATTGTTAAATTAATTATATATAGTAAAAATATTTAAAATTTCAGTCTGCCAATGGGTTCAAATTTGTCAAAAACTTGGGCATTGTGAGGTGCCATATCAAGTTCTTTGGTTAAATCTTGTCCTGCCCAGTGTTCGTAATGTTTGCCATTTCGCCAAAGTTTAGAACTTGTCATATCATAAACCAAGCCTTTGTAAGCACACCAAATTTGAGGCTTATCTTGCCCATTGCGCAAAGCCAGTTGTGCTTGCGTATATGTAGGTAGAGAACTTTGGGGTATGTTGGTCAAGTTTTAAATGGCGTAATTTTTTACAAAAATAGAATTAAATCTTAAAAAATAACAAATCTATGTTGTAATTTTACCATAATTATGAAAAAATATTTTATTACAGCCATAGGCACTGGGTGTGGCAAAACACTTGCTTCGGCCATTTTGTGCGAGGCCACAGGATATGATTATTGGAAACCAGTACAATCTGGGCTTGATGATATAGACAAAAACACAGTTTCGGCTTTAGTTCAAAACCCCAAAGTAAGTTTTCATAACGAACGATTTTTGTTAAAAACTCCAGTTTCGCCACATCAAAGTGCCGATTTGGATGGAGTTTCAATAAAATTAGAAGATTTTATACTACCCCCATCCAACAACAATTTAATTATAGAAGGGGCAGGGGGTGTGCTTGTACCTCTCAATTTTGAGGGCGATTTTGTCATTGATATTGCAGCCAAATTTGATTGCGAAATTGTTTTGGTAGCTTCCCTTTATTTGGGTTCTATCAACCATACTTTACTTACATTACAAGAACTCAAACGCAGAAAATTAAGCCTCAAAGGTGTCATTTTCAATGGAGAGCCTAACCAATATTCTCAAAAAATAATTACCCAAATGGCAAATTGCCCTACACTGCTTCATATTATGCCCGAAAAACATATTGATAATTCCGTAATTAAAAAATATGTAAATAATTTAATTTGGAATTAATTTTGCATATATTTATACCATGAAAAAAATAGTATCTTATGTTTTTTTATCATTTTTGGTAGCTTGTGTGTATGCCCCCAGCCAAGCATGGAAACCACATGTGGCACAAGAAAACAATAAAAAATACAAATCGCCCAAGCCATTGACCACAAAATCTGATAAAAAAACGACAGCAAAATCAACTGATCAAAGTGAAAAAAAATAGACTATTAGGAACTTCTAAAAACCTCAAATTTATTTTCAAAAACCCCACCCTAACTCTCCCAAAGTGGGAGGGCTTTAAAGGAATTGAAGTTTTTAAAAGTTTCCTATTTATAATAATGATAGCTATCTTTTGTAGCCTTGCAGCTTGCAAAGTTGCCAAAAAAGGCAAAGGTGGTCGCCAACAACCCAAAGACGGCCCCATACCATGCCCAATCAAAGATTGCTAAAAAAAATATATTTATAGTCAATGTAGTTTACTTAATCATTTTTTATTGCCTATATCTTAGGCTTTCTACAAACGAGTAAGTTAATCTGATTCTTATGTAAATGATATTGAATTTATAGTATTCATTGATTACATCATTTGTTTGTTTTTAGCTTCTAAGCCTCACAATAAATGCCCAAACTTAGTATTTATTCTTTATTTTTTATCATTACTTTTTTCTCCAAAATTCACAATTACATTATTAGGTTAGTACTTTTATTTTTTTTAGATTTGTAAATAAAAATACTGTTGATTGTTGAATGTAAGCAAATTTTGATTTTATTTGTAAACAAAATAAACAATATTAGTAAAAAAATATTTTATACATTTATATAAATTATTACCATGAGTGCCCATTCACACGATACCACCAAATCCGAAAAAGAATTAGTATTTTCGGCAGAAGCTATGCAAGTGGTTCAAAAACATTTGTCAAAATATCCATCTGGTAGACAAAAATCGGCACTTTTGCCTTTACTTCATTTGGCACAACAAGAATTTGGATACTTGAGCGTAGCCGCACAAGATTGTGTAGCCAAAATATTGCAAATAAAACCTATCGAAGTTTACGAAGTAGCCACATTTTATAGTCAATACTTTACAAAACCTGTGGGCAAATATGTATTTGAGGTATGTCGCACAAGCCCTTGTGTATTGCGTGGCTCCGAAGATATAGTAACTTATATCGAAAACAAATTAAGTATCAAAGATGGCCAAACAACCCCAGATGGCATGTTTACCCTCAAAACTGTCGAATGTTTGGCAGCTTGTGGCATGGCTCCAGTTATGCAATGTGGGCTACACTACCACGAAACACTTACCGAATCCAAAGTAGACCAAATCATAGAAGCTGCTACATCTGAAAACAAAGTAAGTCGAGCCTGGTTCTAGGAAATTGCTTATTTAGTAAATTGTGATAAACTATAAAACAAATAAATAAATAGTAAGTATTTATGACAATAGATGAGATTTTAAAAAATGTAGAAAGTTTAAATACTGATGCTAAATACTGGTTTGTTAGAACAGAATACGGTAAATTATTTGAAGAATTTTTAAAAAAGAATTACATAGCTATTGGTTGGGACTATTTGACTTTATATGAAGTAAATAATGTAAACGAGGATTTAGTTAAAAGAAAAATGGCTGAAGTAGAGAAAGCTGACTTAAATACATTTAATGGAAAAATTAAAGTATCAGCTGCATACAACAAAATAAAGACCTTTATTTCCTTAAAAAAGGATGATATAATAATAATTCCAAGTAGAAATTCTGATAGATTGGCATTTGGTCGAGTAGAGGATGAAACAGCCTTTGAAGAAATTTCTGTAGATATATTTAAGAAACGAAGAAAAGTAAGATGGTATGAAATAAAATATATGGAAGATTTGAATCCGATTTTTTACCAAGTTAAGTCTAACCAACATACAATTAGTAATATTAATCATTTTGCTCCTCATATTGACAGAGTAATTGGCAATTTGTTCGAAAAAGGTCAAAATACTCATTATGTATTAAAAATTGAAAAAACAGAAGATGTAAATTTTGATGAATTACAAATTTTAATGGATAACATTAAGGTCTTGATACAAAACATCAATAAAGAACTTAATTTTAATGAAGATAATAATGAATTTTATATCAAGATTAACCTTCAATCTAAAGGTGCACTTGAATTAATCAATAATGGTAAAAGCCTTGCAATCTTGGCTTATCTTATATTTCTAACTTCTTGTGAAGGTCTAAAAGACGAAAATGATGAAAATATTAAAAAGTTAATAGATACTAATAGGAAAGTTTTAGAAAGCACATCAAGTGTAATCGATAGTTTAAAAATGAATACTAATGAATTAACAAAACCGTTTATACAAAATGGAAACTAGTTTTTTTTCGGGTTCAGAAAACCTATATAAATATCTTGTAACTATTGGTATTTTACTTATAGTTTTAACAGTGTATTATCCATTAAATGAAAAGCAATCCTTAGAAATATTAATTATTCAACTTGAAAAGGATGTAAAATTATTAAATTATAAAATTAATCAAAATGCTAAAAACTTAAAATTGTGTGTATCTCAAAATATAAAATCAAAAAATAATATAAAGATCCTTGAAGATATACAAAAACTAAATAATGAAAATTATTATAGACAATTAGATTCAGAGAGAAAATATTCTGAAATAAGTATTAGAAAAGGCTATATAAAACTATATAATATTATGTTTTGGTTTTTTTTTCCAATCGGTATTTACTTAACAATATTTGGATTCATTAAATGGAAAAATGCAAAGAAATTTGATGATAATATTTTAAAACTTGAAAATGAAAAACTTGAGTTAGAAGTAAAAAAAATGAGAGAAACATTTTAAAAGGATTTTCACAACAAGATATTTATGAAAGTATGATTTTTATTGGTAGTGAATGGCTTTACTCAATTGCAAAGATTGTTTCTATAAACAACTTTGCAATCATGTTTCTTGTTAATTTACAAGTTCTTGAAATTAAAAATTGCTTATTTAGTAATCTTCTTATATTTTCAAAGACTTAATGCATTTGCCAAAACTACAAAATGTTTAAAAAGCACCTATTTATATTTGTATAATTATTTTTTTAAAATTTATAATATAAAATTTTCTTTTAAGTACTTGATTTCATTTATTTTTTTTATACTGTTTTTATTTATAGCTTTATGAAAATATATAAGTGAACTTCTACATAATTCACTTCAAGCAAGCCTTCTACTTTGGAATTTGAGCATTGGAGCAGAGCTGTGAGGATGTAAAATTGGTTAGGGTGGGGTTTTAAAAAATATATTTTGGGTTTGAGTAGTTTCCTTAAATATAAGTTTTGAGATTGACAATAATCTCAATTTGATTAGCCTTTAGCTAGGTATTTTTTTATATGACAAAAAGAGTTGTTTTTTTGATTTTTTTAACTTTTTCATTTCAACTAAAAGCCGATTTTTATATCTTGGATAATAAAAAACGAATAGATGTATTTGAAGAATATATTTTTAAAGATTCTACCCAAAAACTTGGTATAGAGCAAATAAATAAAATTAATAAGGGCTTCATAAAATCCACACCAGAAGTAGGATTTGTAACAGATTTTAATGCCAACTATTGGCTACGTTTCAAAATATCAAACCCTAGCAAACAAGGTTTAATTCTATATCGAGCAAAAGATTTTCAAGAATTTAGAGTATTTGAAATCCAAAAAGAAACTATTACAGAAATTAATCCTTTTTATTTTAAAAATGATATAAGTAATTTTTTTAAAAAACAACAATTTGTTTTTTACCTTCCAAAATCAGATTCTACCTCAATTTATTTTGCAAAATTAGTTCCAGTTTCTGATCAATTTATAGGGATCAGTATCCAAACTATACGGGGATTTTATGCCAAATCCACCAGCGAAATTTTCTATTATGGTATATTTTTTGGCCTTATTTTTTTGATGATGCTATATAATTTCATTCATTTTTTATTTAACAAAGAACGAATAAACTTGTATTATTCGTTTTTTTTATTTGGATTAATTTTTTTCGCTCTTGGTGTTTGGTCTATTTTACCCTTCAATTTATTCTCAAGCAAATATATGTATTTTTCATATACTTTTTTTCATGCAACTATTACCATTTCGTTGATTATGTGTGCATATCATTTTTTTGAGTTTGGAGTAAAGTACAAAAAAGAACAATTTTTTTTATTAGTATTTGTTTTTCTAAAGTTATTGTTGCTTTCAATTCAGTTATTACTTCCTAATGCAAATAAGCTAGTTTATTCACCAATATACGATTTAGGTATGATTGGTTATTGCACTTGGTTTGGAATAAAATATCATATAAATGAAAAATTTACACCAGCCCTTTTTTTTGCTTTAGGATTATTTTTTATTTTCATTGCATTTTTCCATGAGTGCTTGGTTGATTTATTGGCTCTTATTGGGTTTTTAATAAGTTTTTTTACAAACTATACCTATAATGTAGAGATAAGTTTTTATTCAGAAAATGAAAATATACTTTTTTTTACTGGAGTGATTCAAGTTTTATTTTTTGCCATTTCTATGTCTAATCGATATAGAGTGATTAAATCTATGGCTATTTCTGCACAGAAGCAGATAATTGCAGAATTAGAATCTAAACAACAATTGATTGACAATCAAAATAAGATTTTAGAAAACACAGTGGAAGAGAGAACTGTTCTTATTAGAAACCAGTCAATAGAAATAGCGAGAATAAATCAACTTTTATTGCAGCAAAACAATGATTTGAAAGATAATGTAACAAAGATTACTCAAAACAGAGTTTTAGTAAAACCAATTAGTTTTGAAGAGTTCAAAGCCGCTTATCCTAGCGATGATATTTGTTATAATTTTTTAATAAACTTAAAATGGAATCAAGGCTATAAATGTAAAAAATGCAACAACCAAACCTATTCAGAAACTGATAAAGATTTGTCAAGGCGATGTACCAAATGCAATTATATAGAATCGCCCACAGCCCATACTATTTTTCATCACTTGCGTTTCCCAATAGTAAAAGCTTTTTATATTGTATTTTTGGTTTACACACGTAAAGGTATAACTATCGAAGAGCTTTCAAAGATGCTCGACCTACGTGCTGGCACATGCCATAGCTTTAAGCAAAAAATTTCTGAAGTAATGCAAAAAAAGAAAGTTGCCAAGCGAAACCTCGAAGGCTGGAGTAGCTATGTACTTGATTGATTTTATTTATATGTAAAAGATATATTTTTTATTTTTTTTTAATAACCTGAAAATCAGCTAAATAATATTTATTAAGACCTCTATTAATAGTTATTTAAGTGTAATAAATATATGATAACTCCCTGATTTTCAAATATTTATTTGTTTTATTAAAATAAATGTTGAATATTTGCAATATAATATTGAAATAGTTATAAAATTTCACCTGTCTTAATTATTTTGTCATGGAAACAAATCTACTAAAAATCACTTCTCAAAATTATTACTCTATATTTTTAAATTTAATACAACATAAATTTTCAAATCTTTTCAACATGAAAAACTATTTATTAATACTAATTTTGGTTTTAACATTTAATTGTTTAAAACTTCAATCACAGTGTATAACCCCTGTTATATATCCTAAAATGGGAGTTAATTTGGATGGGATTTCAAATTATGGTTCTGTTAGAATATTTACAGATTTTGTAAAAGAATCAAGGTTAATCAAAGGAATCTCTGGTGGTGGTGGTTATTGGGATGATTATGCTGGACCTTATAATTCTGAGGGTTTGCCCACTACAGCTTTTACTTTAGTAATAGTTGAAGGTGCTGATTTAAGTGCAGACTTTACTGGTACTTACAAACTAAGATATTTTGGTCCAACCTCGGCTCTAAATGGTAGTACAAATGTTGGTGGTGGATATTCCGAGAAAGATATTATTGTTGATAATAGTGGAAATCAATGGATTGAATTTAATTCTGGTGTTACTCAGTTGCAAATGATTCCTATAGTTTTGAATGGAACACCCACAAATTATACCTTTTCTAATTTTCCCACTTTTTCTCCTAGTGTAGTTAATACCTACGCTAATTTTAATTTGTATAGAATGATGGATTGGGGACACACTAATACAAATTTTGTACAACTTTGGAGTGATAGAACCAAAAGGTCTTCAGTGCAATCTAACAAATTTGGAGTGAGTTATGAGTATATGATTGAAATATGTAATACAACTGGAAAAGATTTGTGGGTTAATGTACCAGTATTAGCTGATAACAATTTTATTACTCAATTGGCCACTTTAATAAAAAATAATCTTAGACCTGATAAAAATGTATGGGTTGAATATGGAAATGAAATATGGAATACAGGAGGTGGGTTCAATGGATTTGGCTATAACAATAGAATGGCGGCTAATAGAGCCAATTCCAGTGGTTATTGGAATAATTTACTTAGAAATGGTACCCCACTTAGAGGCTATGATAATGGTAATTTAGGAAATAATTGCACATCCTATGGTACACCCGATCAGTGCGGTTTTACCGCTTACAGTGTAGCTATGCGATGGCAAGCATTACGCACAAAAGAAATAAGCGATATATTTGGTACTGTTTGGGGTTCAAATGAAATTAATAATAGAGTGCGTGTATTATTGGCTGGTCAAATTGCATATGGCGGCAAAGGATATGGTTATAATGTTCAAGAAGGTTTAGAATGGCTTAAATTTAATGGTTGGGAACCTAAAAATTATATTTATGCTATTGCAGGTGCACCTTATTTTAATTCTAAAGGTGCTAATGTAAACAATACCACAGCCATTTTAAATGGGATGCAACAAAATGTAAACGAAATGTTTAATTGTCATAACTGTAATGGGCCAGATGGAAATACAATTGAAGGTTTTGCAGGTAAGGCAAAAGAATATGGGCTTAGATTCATTGCTTATGAAGGTGGACCAGATTTAGATTATACCACCAATTGGACTATTTCCAAAAGAAATGCCAAAAGGAGTCCTACAATGAAAAACATTTGTATTGATTATTGGAATAAATGGTATGCTTATGGAGACGATGGTCAGTTCAACTTATTTGCTGGAGGATATAGTGCTGATTATAATGGGTTATATGCTTGGGCAGAGAATATAGGAGATAATAGTCCTACAAGGCAAGCTGCTAATCAAATTATGACTTCTCCAAATCCTATGCTAACAGCAGGATTTACTATACCTGGATTAGTAGATGCAAGAAAAGTTTATGGTTGGGCTGATTGTGGAGATATGTATCCTTGTGGTTATGGGAATATAACTGGGCCTATGTTTCCAGCAAATATGTATAACCACAGCGGAGATGATGATGTATGGTTATTGAGTTCAAATACCAACGCAAATTACAGAATCGAAATACAAAGAGATTGTTATCTTCCTTCATCTGGTGATGTTTATATTGATGGAACATTTGTTGGTTCTTATTCATTACCAGCAACTTCTAGTCTTCAATGGTTTACTCTAACTATCGGTGGAGTAACATCTAAGCCTTTTAATTGGGGAACTCATACCATCCAACTTAAGTATACAGGAGAGAATTGTGATATCTATCAACTTAGATTTACTCAATTAGCTCCAAATCCACCTTCTCAACCTGCTAAACCTCAAGGTCGTGTTTCAATTTGCAATGGTGGAGAAAACAACATTACTTATAGTATACCTTTCGATCAATCTGTTTGCCAGTATGAATGGAGCATCTCAGGTGCCAATATGCAAACATCTGGTGTTACAAATCTAAATGTTTTAACAGTAAATTATCTGAATGGATTTAGTGGTGGTTCAATTAGAGTTCGTGCTATTGGGGCTGGGCCAACTTATAGTACCTGGACGAGTCCTTTAGCGATTGCTAGTGCTAATTGTGGAATTACTGCCGATGATTTAACACCTTGTACTGGTAATGTGGTTAATTTTACTGAAAATTCTGGTCAGGGTACAACTTGGGAATGGAATTTCAATGACCCTAGTGCAACCGTTACTGGTGCCAATACTAGTAATCCAACCGTTCGATTTGGAACAACAGGATTAAAAACAATTGTATTGATAATAAATGAAAATACAGCTAACCAATTTACTTTTTATAAATATAACTACATAAATGTTTTTGGTAATTCTACCGCAACATCTCCAGTTTTCTCACTTGGTGCTGGTAGTTCACGATGTCAATCTGCTGGCACAACTTTATACACTGCTACTATTGCAGGGACTGTTCCTGGTTACAGGCTATTAACTCCAACAGCTGGTATTATAAATAGTTCTACAGGATTAGTTACTTGGAATGCTAGTTTTGTAGGTATTGCAATCATCCAAGCTACAGTGCCTGGTTCTGCTTGTGGCGGTGGACCAAACACTAGAAATCATATCGTTACAGTTACCTCCCCCCCCACCGTATCGTTACAAAGCAAGAGTGACATAACGAATTGTGGTCTTACGAATGGCGTAGTAGTGCTATCAGGGAGTGGTGGCAGTGGCATTTATGAATACGGCATCAATGGCGGATTATGGCAGGCAAGCCCAACA
>JAAFIH010000015.1 GCA_013297755.1 Cytophagales bacterium | reverse complement strand
ATGTTGGGCTTGCCTGCCATAATCCGCCATTGATGCCGTATTCATAAATGCCACTGCCACCACTCCCTGATAGCACTACTACGCCATTCGTAAGACCACAATTCGTTATGTCACTCTTGCTTTGTAAAGATACGGTGGGGGGGGAGGTAATGGCAGTTGTAAATACACTGCTAAGTACACACCCTGCCGTTGTTCCAGAAACTGTAAAAGTTCCAGCAGTTGTATACGTTTTGGTATTGCCAGTTCCGCCATTGGACCAAGAAAAATTAGTTGCACCTGATACTGTTAATGTAGTGCTACCTGAAGTACAAAATGATAAACCACCATTTAAGGTTAAATTTCCTCCATTGACAGGTCCAATAAATAGTGTAGATGAAACATAATTGGGTGATATTTTGCTAAAGTCTGTGATAAGCCTTACTCGCATATTATTTACACCTATTATTGTTCTGCCTGCTGCTATTGTATTGATATTCAGTATTCCTGTATTGGCACTAAAGCCAGTTAAGGTTGCCTGTGCATCAAATGCACTGGCAAAACTACCATTTCCGTCAAAGTCAATTTGGTAAACCTGTCCGTTGGCTAGGTTTGCTCCACTCAAGTTGATTCTTACTTGTCCATCATTTGCTACACAATTACTTGCATCAGCGATTTTAGTGAAGCCTGTAATAGTAGGCCCACTACAATCTAGCACATTAATGGTTTTAAAAAATTTAAGTTGCTGTCCAGTCGTAGTATTGATAGTAACAGCGTACTCTACACTTTTGGCACCAGTAGTACTCCATTGTATGGTTGTAGGGAATTTGGTGTTTTGAAAACGAGTAGATAAGTTGTTGGGGATAGTATTGAAATCAAAATCCCAACGCCATGCCTTTTCATTTGGTGTAGGCAATGGTACAAAAGTTACTCTATCAGTTAAACATGTAGGAGCAGGTGTGTAATCAAAACCACAACTCGTAACTACAACTTGAAATGTGCGAACTGGGCTCGATTGATTAGAATTTGTTTGGGTATTAAAATTATTGGCTGTTACTGAAAGTACATACACACCATTTGGAACACCCGTCCAGTCTATGAAAGTCTTAAAAGAGGTTGGACCAGAGCTATATCGTACAGGACTTGTACCAGTAACTGAAACCGCAGGAAGAATACTTGCACCAACGCCAGCAGGTAGTCTCCAAGTATAACTACATGCACTGGGGTCATTTTCTCCAACTTCATAACTTGCTTTGGTATTGCCATTGCAAACAGATAAATCTCCTAAAACTGGTTTTGGTAAGAACGGAGGTAGCTCGGCTTGAAGCGTAAATCTATAAGAACGTACAGTAATTCTATTCGTAGCTAAACCATTACAGTCTGGATAACAACTATAACCATCATTGCCAGCACCAGCTGCTAATTTTTGGGCAAGTGAACTTCCTTCTCCTGCCGAGGATACAGGTAATTTTGGTACAATTCTAAATGTATGCACACCAACTGGAATATCGAAAATGATAGAACTAGTACCCCAATAATAATTCCTTGGCCATCCATCTTGATGTATCACTGTTGCACCTAAATTTGCTGGAATATTTCCACCAGTAATAGTATAGTTAGGATATACTAGTTTTTCGTTTAGATAAATGTCGCATACCTTGTTCCAAGAATATTCATTGAGAAGTAAGTCTATTTTATATCTACCATTTTTTTGACAACGAACAATATAGGGTTGATCAAACGTATTTGAATTACCAAGGCTAAATTTCCAATTGTCTGTAGATAAAGCCCAAGTAAAATCAATATTAGTATTACTATTAGGATTAAAACTAGGTAGAACAAACCTATTATTTCTTGGGGTGGTATTAGGGTCATAAGCTGCACCTTTTCGTGCATCAAGTGTTACTGTTGTAACAAGACCAATTACATTTCCTCTTGCTATGCTTAAAGGTGGTGCAGCCCCATTTGAGGTATTAATATAAGTATTTCTAACAGGATTACTTTCATTCAAAGTTCTAGCAATGCCATATCCAGAGAGGGGGTTTTGTAAAATATCTCCATTTTTCATCATTAAAGCATCGTATCCAAACCAACCATACCAAATATCTAAAGCATCTTTAGTAAAAGTACCAGCACTAGGAGAATTAAACCAAGCATCACCGTTATCCATATCGAACCATTGTTGACAGCCCTCATTATCACCGTTTCCAAAATTCAATGATTGATTCCAAAAACAAGCACCTTGAGTAGACATTTCATTACCACCCTCGTAAGCAAAAAACTTTAAACCATAAAGTCTAGATTTACCAAAAACACCTTCATACGTATTGCCTTGCCACTCATTTGCACCTTGATTCCAAGAAAACTCTCCAAACTGATTTTCATTTAATTCTTCATATAATCTATCATTAATTTGAGATATAGATAGTGACTTAAATTCGTCTAATGTTTCAGACGTTCTACCACTACCATCTGTCATGTAATGTTGCGCAGGTGTATGATAAAAAGTTACTGCAGTGGCATACAAATATTTATTAGGAGCATCGTTTCCATAAGCTGCGTTCAAGAAATCTAACCCTGGCCCAATATTCCAAGCCATACCATTTCCGCCATAACCTACTTGGCCAGCCAAAATCATTCTTATTTTTGTACCCACTTCTCCACCTTGATCTCTCCAACCATAGTTAACTGCAAAAATTTCAGCGTATTCTTTAAGCCTTCTTGCTGCCCATCTTTGCCATGCCTGATATTGAGTGTTATTATCAGCTCCATACGAGTAACCAGCACCATAATTGGGTTCTAAACCACAACCAGGACAATAAATGCCTCCAAAAATTTTCTTTTGTTCTGCAGTTCCATTTACCCATTCCCAACTAATAACTTGTTTTTGTAAATACCCAGACATGAATGGACCACCAAATGCATTCCAAATTTCGTTTCCTATTTCGACATATACATTTAAACTAGGTTTTAAACGCTGTTTTATTAAAGTAGAGAGTTGCAAAATATAATCGTCATCTGCCAAAACAGGTACATTGATCCACATATCTATATTCAAATAATTGCACATGTCAATTTGGTCTTCCCAAGATGTGCCTCTCTGACGACCTGATCCAGAATTGCCTAATAAATTTTCGTGCATTCCGTTTGATTTAGTAAAATTCCATGGGTTGTTTCCCAATGGTGTAGCAGCACCCATAGTTTGATATACATTAACATTAATGGGAGCGTTGGGGCTTAACCTTTTGGCCCAAGTTTGATCAAATGAACCATTTACTCCACTCAACCCCATCATTCTATATGCTTTCCAACCAACAGTTTTTACGTGAGTAACAAATTCGTCAACCAATAACCTAGGATCGTCAAAATTATAACCAGGTCTAATTATTTGTATTTCTGTTATTTTTCCAAAAATTTCAAATTTCAAACCATTTTCGTTTTGCCTAAAACCATTACCAATAACTAAATCAGCAGTTGTATAACCTGTAGTTGGAGTATTAGCTTGTATATTTTGAAAAGAACATTGTTCAAAACTCAATCCAGATGCTGTTACAGCAGAAACTGGACCTTTATATCGAAATTTAATAACCTGATTATTTTGAAGCAAAGGATGAACATCGTTAGGATAAAATCTAATTCCATGTTTTCTTGATGGCATTGGCCATCCATCATCACCGATACTTAAGTCTGAACCCAGATAAAAATACCGCCCAAACTTATCGTTGGCAGGGGCATGCTTCCATAAATTTACAAATTGTGGAGCTATCATAGCTCCTAATTGAGGTGTAGGTGCTGAAGAAGACGTACAAACCTGCCCAAAGACTTTTAATCCAATTAAAATGAGGGATGAACAAATGAGAAGTAACTTTTTCATAAGTATTTTTATATTTATTGTATTAATTCAAGAATTAATTGTAAAGGTAAAAGAAATTTTAAAAAAAAGAAAAAAATATTTTTTTTTTAATAATAATAAGAAAAACTATAAAAATTAAGTTTTATTTTGAAGTTAAACTTTTAAGAATTTACTTATTATTCAAATCGATTTAATTTTTATTTATGATATTGTGATACTAAAGAAACACGTTGATAATAGTTTGTAAATGAGTTTTGGAATTATTGATTACTATTTTTTATTCTTTAAGACGTTATGATTTGTTTACTTAAAACTATATTTATTAAGTAATTTTTTAAACTAATAAATTAAAAAAAAAACAACTATAAAGATAGAAGATTCAAAATATTAATGATTGTAAGGCTAAGATAATTAACATTCAGCTAGTTTTAGCTTCTTCTAAAGAAATTCTACTTTATGCCTAGAACACCAAAAAAAGAGAAAGACTTTTTTCAAAGTTAAATTAGTTTTCTGGTCTTTATAGTATTTTGAGATTTTGAAAAAAAGAAAATCATGGTGTGGAATCATCCTAAATTAAAACTATGTGTTAAAATCCATTTTTTATTAAAATATTTAATAAAAAATTTATATTTGCAAAAAAAATACAATGATTCGCAACAACTGGACTCGTGAAGAGATTGGACAAATATACCACTCACCTGTATTAGAACTGATGTATAGGGCAGCTACTGTGCATCGCCAATACAACACTACTGGCGAGGTGCAGGTATGTACGCTATTGTCGGTAAAAACTGGTGGTTGTGCCGAAGATTGTAGCTATTGCCCACAAGCTGCAAGGTATCATACCAACGTCAAGGTACACAAATTGATGGAAGTGAGCGATGTATTGCAAGCTGCCCAAAATGCCAAAGATAGTGGTAGTACCCGTTTTTGTATGGGTGCAGCTTGGCGCGAAATACGTGATAACAGAGATTTTGACAACGTACTCGAAATGGTAAAAGGTGTCAATAATATGGATATGGAAGTATGTTGTACACTAGGAATGTTGTCGCCTGAACAAGCTGAAAAGCTAAAAGATGCTGGCCTTTATGCCTACAACCACAACTTAGATACCAGCGAAGAGCATTATGACAAAATAATAACTACACGTAATTACTCCGACAGATTGGATACACTAGAGCATGTACGCAAATCAGGGATACATGTATGCTCAGGGGGGATTATTGGCCTTGGAGAATCCGAAAATGATAGAATTGGGATGCTTTATACCCTCTCTACCCTACCCCAACATCCCGAAAGTGTGCCTGTAAACGCCCTAGTGCCTGTAGAGGGTACGCCTCTCGAAAATCAAGAAAAAGTTTCGATTTGGGAAATGGTACGAATGATAGCTACTGCTCGAATATTGATGCCCAAAGCCATGGTAAGACTTTCGGCTGGTCGTGTACGCATGACAACAGAAGAACAAGCCCTTTGTTTTATGGCAGGAGCAAACTCTATTTTTGCAGGCGACAAGTTGCTAACTACGCCTAACCCAAGTACCATTGATGATATGCAAATGTTTGACTTGCTTGGTCTTAAACCAAGAAAGGCTTTTAAAGAATCATTAGAAGAAGTAGTATAGTGTATAGTATAATATAAACTTATCTGAATATTTTATGCCATAATCTTCTTAAGCTGAATTTTCTGTAATGATTATTAGTTTTTACATGATAGGTGCCACCCACAATTGTTAATTCATTAAGATTAATAATTTCTGGAATCATTAAGACTTCAATAAATTGATACTTTTTGCTTTTATCAATCTTTATATTTTTTTGAATTAAACCATAATAATTAACTCTTAAATTTAGTGAATCACTATACTTTATTTTTAAATTAAATTCACCATTATAATTTGAAGTAGTTCCAATAGTTGTATTTTCTATAATTATGGTTGCACCAATAATTCGATCGCCTTTCGATATTTGCATTCCTTTATCATCTTCAGCAGCCAAAACCACCCCTGAAACTGTAATTTCAGTAAGTGTAGAATCAGAAACAATAGATTTTACTTCTTCTGTTGATTTCTGCTTGAATGGTTGCTTGCTTAGGTTGCGTTTGAGCTTCTGTTTCTAATTTTTGCAACATCAAAAAAATAAAAAAACTAACTTTAGAAAATGTGCTAAAAATCCAATTTGAGGATTTTAAATTATTGGCTGTATGGAGTTGAGATGTCAAAAAGGCTCCACACACACTTTTTTATTTCCATGATTCAAAAAATAGTTTTCAATTTCATTGTCCGAAAAACTCCTAAAATCAATCACTTCTTTTTGGCAAGATGCACAAAAATATCATCGCTGCGAAACCGACATCTTGCTTATGTCTGATTTGCAGGGTTTTGGGATGGATATTTGAATTTGTTTTGACATTAAAAAATTTTTTTTTTCTACCAGTTCAATCTAACTTCTTCCTTAATCATCATTTTGATAATTTCATTCTTATACCAATCTTTTAATTTTAGGATTTATAAATTCTCGAATAGGGAATAGATGCCTGTAACACTACTTATAAATTATTTTTTGTATGTTCAATTAAATTTAGCCATTTATTAAAACGTGGGCATTTATTTCTAATTTTATCTAACCCAATAGCCTCAGCAAAATAATGTCCGTACAATATTTTGTTATAGCCTTTAATTATTCTTTTTAATCTGTGAGAGGGAGAAGTTTCTTTGTTGTTATTAATCATTTCGGGATTGTCAGGATAATCATTAAATGTCTGTTTCAATTCCTCAATACCTACTAATTCTTCTTTTGGCACTTGTTCGTAAAATACGTTTATATCATTAAATAGCAATCCTTCAAATTCATGCAATTGCAAATAAGGAATAAATCTGTTTTGAACTGATTTTTCAATATCATTTTTCATAGCTACTTCTAAAAAGTCCATTCTCTTATTTTTATCTACAATTTTTAGCGATTCTTCCCAACCTAGAAAATTATACTTTGAATATAACCCATAATAATCAATAAACATTGTTACATAAACATCTTTCTCTCTTAAATATGTTTCAATTTCTTTTTTTATAATTTCCCACTTCACAATTCCACCCATAGACCTTTTTATTAAAGGTGCTTGTATATGAATATTACTTTTTGCAAAGTAACTAGCAAGAAGGGTTTTGCAAAACTCCCTTTCAGTTTCTCCTTCACAAATAATAACTACTCTCTTCATTTAGCAAAAATTTGGTTGACCTCCAGTTATAATATTACGCTTCCACAAATCATCAATGGTATAATCGTCTAACCATTTTTGTAGAGATTCATTATTAAGTCTTTCAAAAACACTGGCTCCCTCAATTTGGTCTACGGTAATAATATCTTTGGGCAAGAAATGACTAATCAAATCTGTTGATTGTGTAGCAATAATAACCTGACAATCTTTTGCTGAAACAGACTTTATCATTCCTGCCAATTTAGCAATAGCTGCAGGATGGAGTCCTAATTCTGGTTCGTCAATAATTATAGTATCTGGTAAAGTTGGTTGTAAAAAAAGGACTATTAGAGCAATAAATCTAAGAGTGCCATCTGAAAAATCGGTAGCCCCAAAAATTACATCACTAAATTTATCTGTCCATTGTAATCGTACTAAATTCTCGGAATTAGGTTTAAAATAAAAATCTGAAAAATATGGAGCAATAGACTGTATATTTTTAATGATTCGATTATATACAATTTTATGTTTACATTGAATATCGTATAAAAAGGCTGCCAAATTCATCCCATCATCATATAAAAAGTATGTATCATTTTCAATATTGCTACTCTTTGTAAAAGGTGAATTTGAGCTAGTATCGTGAAAATGGTATTTTCTAAAACCGTTTAAATATTTAATAACATACTTAGCTCTATAATTATCTGTTGCTTTTATTCTTGCTTCTGAATCAGAACGGCTTATATCTATGCCTATGTCACTATTATAAATCAACCGCTCATCCATAAATACAAAACCATCTGTACCAGACTTTAAAGTTGCAGAATATCCATTTTGACCATCATCAAACTCCATTCTGAAAGAAATGGTATCCGTTTGTTTTTTTCCATTATGCAAAAATTTATAATCACCACCATTCAAGGCAATATAATCATTCAATTTTCTTTTGTAAACACGGTTTAGAAAATCAAAAAAGGATATAAAATTACTTTTACCACTACCATTAGCACCAATAAGAATATTTATAGGTGCTAAATCTATCCTAGTAGATTTGATTGATTTATAACCTTTTATTTCTATATAATCCATAATGTTAATTAAATACAAATTGAAAAATAAAAAACCATTTCATATTCCTCTTACTTATTCACCTTCCACCAATTCATCAGCCCATTGGTAGAGCTATCATGAGAAGTAACTTTTGCAGTATCTTCAAGTTCAGGCAAAATTACTTTGGCTAATTGTTTGCCCAATTCTACTCCCCATTGGTCGTAAGGGTTTACTTGCCAAATCATGCCTTGTACAAATATTTTGTGTTCGTACATAGCTAATAATGCCCCTAAAACCTTTGGAGTGAGTTTTTTGAACATAATAGAGTTTGTAGGTCTATTGCCTTTAAAAACTTTGTGAGGCAGTATTTTTTCGAGTTCAGCTCCAGAAACTCCTGCTTTTTCTAATTCTGCTTTGGCTTCTGCTGTAGTTTTGCCTTTCATCAAAGCTTCAGTTTGTGCAAAAAAGTTTGAAAGCAACATTTTATGATGTTCTCCCAAAGGATTTTGTGTTTGGGCTGGAATAAAAAAGTCGCAAGGAATGAGTTTTGTGCCTTGATGAATCAATTGATAAAAAGCATGTTGCCCGTTGGTGCCTGGCTCTCCCCAAATGATAGGTCCAGTTTCGTAATCTACTTCTTTGCCATCTCTTGTTACAAATTTGCCATTGCTTTCCATATCTCCTTGCTGGAAATAGGCAGCAAAACGATGCATATATTGATCGTAAGGTAGCAAAGCATGGCTGTGGGCATCAAAGAAATTGTTGTACCAAACACCCAATAAAGCTAAAATTACTGGCAAGTTTTTGTCCCAATCAGCAGTAGCAAAGTGGTTGTCCATGTCATGAGCTCCTTGCAAAAGTTCTTCAAAATGTTCAAAACCTATAGAAAGAGCAATAGAAAGCCCTATGGCACTCCAAAGGGAATATCTACCTCCTACCCAATCCCAAAATTCAAACATATTGGCAGTATCTATGCCGAAAGCTGCTACAGATTTTGCATTAGTGCTTAGTGCCACAAAATGTTTGGCCACAGCTTTTTCGTCTTTGGCAGATGTCAAAAACCAAGCTTTGGCAGATTCTGCATTGGCCAAAGTTTCTTGAGTGGTAAATGTTTTTGAGGCAATTATAAATATAGTGGTTTCTGGATTTACTTTTTTCAAAGTTTCGGCAATATGTGTACCATCTACATTGCTCACAAAATGCACATCTATATTTTTTTTGTAGGGTTTTAGGGCTTCTGTTACCATTACAGGACCTAAATCTGAGCCACCAATACCAATATTTACCACATCAGTAATGCTTTTGCCAGTATAGCCTTTCCATGAACCTGAATGAATTTTTGTACAAAACTCCTTCATTTGTGCCAAAACTTTGTTCACATCAGGCATCACATCTTTGCCTTCGAAAAGTACAGGATGGTTGCTTCTGTTTCTCAATGCAGTATGCAACACAGCACGATTTTCAGTAAAATTGATTTTTTCGCCTGTAAACATTTTTCCAGCCCATTCGCCAACTTGCATTTCTTTGGCAAGGTTGATGAGCAAAGTCATAGTTTCTTCAGTAATACGATTTTTAGAATAATCGAGCAAAATATCGTTGAAATGAACCGAAAATTTATCAAAACGTCTGCTATCATCAGCAAACATATCTTTCATTTGCAATGGTTTTACTTTTTCAGCATGGGCTTTTAGGGCTTTCCAAGAAGTGGTTTGGGTAAGGTTTGGCATTTTTTGAGTTATAAGTTATGAATTATGAATTATTTTTTAATGGTTGAACTTTATAGGTGTTCATAGCACTTGCTATTTGAAATTGTTCTGTTCTTTCAGGAAATAAGAAATAACTTGGAGCTTGAATGGTTTCAACTTTGGATACTTCTATTTCAATAACTGATTTTGTTCGGTATTGGTCTGTAAATAAATCTGTTAATGGTTTAACTTTTGTATCAAAATCATTTGCATTTCTATCTATAATTATTGCTTTTCCTTTTAGTTTATATCCTTTTTGAACAAAAACATCCACAAAACTCACACAAACATAAGGATTTTCTTTAATGTTTTCAATGCTATTTGGCGATGCAAGATTTGCAATTAATAAAGATTTATCATCTAAATAAGTAAACATTTCTTTTGGTGAAACATTTGGCTCATTTTCTTTATTTGAAGTTGCCAACCAGCATAAAACACTTTTATCAATATATTTTTTTATTTCGTTGGTTATCATCAATGTTTCAACTTATATGTCAGAAAGTTCTTTTAATTTTTCTACTAATTTTTAAATTCTGGGTAATATATATCTAAAATTCTCTCATAAAACCTCAATATTTTGTAATGCAATATTTTTAAAACTTTCTCTAACATTCTGAAAATCAACTAAATCATAGAAATATAAGGTTGGCAAATCATCTAAATCAGAATGAATGTTTGCCAAAATAGTCATACTTATTTTTTCACCAGCATCAATTCCCACATCAATATCAGATTTGATTAATTCAGGTTTATTGGCTTGCGACCCAAAAATAAATAATTTATATGATTTGTCAGGCAAATATTTTGCCACAACACCACGAATCATTTGTTTTATTTGTTCTTTGTGGGTCATTTGAATTTAAAAAGATAAATTTTCATTTTTCCTCATAATGTCCCTTGATAGAAAAAATTTCAATTTCATTTTCATGAACTTTGTAAATAATTCTATCTTTTTGATTGATTCGCCTCGACCACATTCCTGAAAGATTACCTCTTAGGGCTTCTGGTTGTCCATCGCCTTCAAGAGGAGTTCTACGCATTTGTTCAAGCAATTTAGTAATTTTGAGAAAGGTTTTTCTATCGAATAATGCCCATTCATTGTATTGGTCAATTGATGTTGGAGAAAATATAACTTTCTTCATTATATATTTCCAAGTAATTTCTGATTGTAAGCATCTAATTCTTCAGGGGTAAAACTTACCCAATTTCCATTTCTACCATTTTTCTTATAATCATCAATAGTTTTCATCAACTGTTTGTCTTTCATCAACAATTCAGTTGTGTCAATAGTATCAAAATCTATTTTTTCTTTTTTTGATTTTGATTTAGCTTTTATAAAAGGCTCTACTGCTTTCACAAATGTCATATCTTTCAATAATTCAATAAAAAGTTTTGCTTTTGGGCTGTTGTCGAGGGTTAATGTATATGTATTCATTTTCATTTACTATTAAATACAAATATAAAAAATTAATAATGTTTAAATTAATATTTATAAATTTTTTTAAGAGAAAAGCTATTTCAGAGCTTCTAAAATCCTACATTCAAATACAAACTAAATTTTTTAAAATTATAATTCAGTGTCGTTTACTCAATAATCAGAATATATATCTCCTTTAGAGAAAAACTAAGATAGAGGCGATAAAAAAATTCCTAAGACAACAACATTGAATTTTGATTTTATTATTTTTCTCAAGTATATATTAGATAACTTTATATAAAAATATTACTAAAATTGTATAATCAATTCTAATGAAAATATAGAATATACTAAATGATTAAATCTTACGTTTTCGTTCTCTACTTTGTATGTATTCTTGTATAGCATTTTGGGTTGTAAACCAATTTTTGCCTTCTTTGTAAGCATCGATTTTGCCTTTTCTTGCCAATAAACTCACATATTCTTGCCCGTAAGCTGCCATTGGTTCTGCTACAATAGTTGCTATGGGCTGATAGTCATCGTATTTATCTTCTAAGCTATTCAAATAAATATCTAAAGAGCGTTCCATGGCCTGAATAGTAAGTAAAAACAACTTTTTATAATCCCCCTTATTGGCTTTGTTTAGGGCATCATAGTATTTTTTTCGGTCTGTTTTGAGAATTATTGCTGGCGGAAATCCTTTTTTCATGAGCATTAAATTAAAAATCAATCGCACAGTTCTACCATTGCCATCAAAAAATGGATGAATCCAAACAAAACGATGATGAAAAATGGTAGCCATCAACAAAGGATGCCATTCTTGGGCTTCTCCATTGGTCCAGTTTATCAACTCAGACATCAAATCATACACCTTTAAAGCATTTGGCGGCACAAAATTAGCACCATTGATTCTAACTCCACCAGTTCTAAAACGGCCACAAAATTCTTTTTCTATTTTTGATAACACCAATCTATTTACTTCCAAAATATCGTTTTTGGTGAGCTCATATATAGGGTTCACTAATTTTTCAATATAATCTATAGCTTCTTGATGATTGACAGCTTCAAAATGCTCTCTCAAAGATTTGCCACTGATAGTAATCCCTTCTTCTAGCACCAAACGAGTCTCTTGCAAGGTAAGTGTATTGCCCTCTATGCCATTAGAACTATGAATCCACTCCAAATTCAAGTTATTTTTGATAGATGATAAAATATAACTTGATAATGGCCTGTAAGAATCTAACTTTTGTTTTTTGTCATCTAACCTTTGCAGTTGTTTTTGGTATTCTTCTATGTTGAATGTTAATTTTGTCCACTCCATTCCGTTTTCTTAATATCGTTACAAATATATTTATTTTTATCCGATATTAAAATTATCCTTTTTATATTTTTACCATTTTTAAATAAATCTTTAAAATAATTGTAATTTTGTTTTATTAATTTACATAGGGCTTATTCAATATTTACAAAAATATTTTTTGATTATGCCTTTTTTTATTTTATCAAAGGTAAATTGTAATTTAACTTTGTAATTCAATGTCGTTTACTTAAGAATCTGAGTATCTTTCTCCTTTGGAGAAAGACTAAGATAGAGGCAATAAAAAAGCTTATGTAAACGACATTGCTTTGTAATTAATTTATAAAATTTATATTTACTTAGAATTTAAGAATAGCAATATGGCAAACGCATTTAAAAGAAAATATGTTATTTTATAGTACTATTGGCCCAAAAATTGCATAAACTAATCCCTTTCAACTTGGAGATAAGGTTGGGATTGGAGTTTATGAGTGTTTTTTTTAAATGTGCTTGCCCTCGAATAATAATACATTCATTTTTGAAAAAAAAATTATGGCAACTTGCGGTTATATATGCCCCAAATGTAATGGTACAGGCTTTAATGCTGACACTTTAGACAACTGTGAATGGTGTACCAAAACAGAGGTCGAACCTACAATATCAAACGAAGATTGGATAAAATCTGTCCACGAAAACGATTGTTGTGCTGATAAATCTGAATCTTAGATAGATTTTATAAAAAAAAATACAGCATAAAAAGTAATATTATTTATAATTAAATTTTAGTAATTTTTAAAATTTTAATATAAAATCCTACTTTTATTTTGGCCAAATAAAATCCTTTTTCCAGGCCATCTTTTATCAAACTAATTGTATTGGTTTTTTGAGCATTGGTAATAATGGTATTAAAAACTAATTTTCCTTGCGTATTATAAAGTTCAAAATCTAGTGTTTGGCCTATTTCTTGTGTGGGTATATTTATTTTAATTTCTGTATCAAAAATGGGATTTGGATATATATATAATCTTTCTGAAAAAGCCGATACCACCACAGATGAGCCTTCAATTATTTTTTGTACTTTTTCAAAACAAGGCACCCCATAACCCACCCTATTGTTTGGATTATCTGCATTATTTCCCGATTTTTGTATCACTTGTATTACTTCCATGTTGTTAAGGTTAGGGTTGGCTTGCCACACACCAGCCGCCAAACCAGCAATCAAAGGAGCTGCATAGGATGTTCCATTGCCGCTTTTGAGGGTATTATCTATATCAGAAATCACATTTTGAACACCCTGTGCAGCTACATTTGGCTTTATTTTGCCACTTGATGTAGGGCCATATCCACTAAACCCAGCCACAACACCTGCAGAACTAACTGCACCAACTGTAAGTACAGAATCTGCATCTGCAGGAGCCGTAAGATATTTCCAAGAACTATTGCCCGAGTTGCCCATACTTACCACTACCAACATACCTTTGGCAGCTGCCAGATCTGCCGCTTTGGTAATAATTGTGGTATTTCCATCCATATCTTTGTAGGTATGGTTATCTGCTGAATTGTCAAAAGTGTTATATCCTAATGATACATTGATGATGTCGGCCCCTACACTATCGGCTTTTTCGGCTGCTATCAACCAATTGGCTTCCTCTACTATATGTTCACTACTGCCATTTTCGGTTCTGTATAGCAAATAATTGGCTTTGGGAGCTACACCTATCATACGCCCTGGCACATTGGCAGCTAAGAGTGAAAGTACATTTGTACCATGACTAGAATAATCGTACACAAAACTACTATTTCTTACAAAATCGAATGTGCCTTTTATTTGATTATTGCTAAACAAACTATCTGTAAAAATGATTGAATTAGCATTTGTAAAACCACCATCTGTAATGGCAATAGTCATGCCTTGTCCCCAAAAATTTTTGGTGTGCATGGCATCTACACAAATACTTGAAAGTTGCTCAAAAGAAGTGCCATATTGGTCGGTAGAAACAGTTATTTTATCAACTTCTTTTATTTTTTTATTTTTTTCTACACGCCCAGTATTAGTTGATTCTGATAATATTTTTTTAATTTTACTTATAAATTTTAATCCTGCAATATTACTTTTTACGATAGTAGAATCACATTTGATATAAGCAGCATTAAACCACTTTGAGGTATACCAAATTGTAGCACCCTTTTGCTGTAAAGTATCTAAATATAATTGATAAACAGGCAAATCAGTGTATTGAATATCTATTTTTTGTTTTTTGCGTCTTTCAATAGACTTTGTGCTGAGGTAAGTTTCTGGGTTTTTATAGAAATAATCTATATTCTTTTTGTCTTTAAAATATATCAAATACGTATCTTGTGCATAGATATATGATAGGAAAAAAATTAAACTCAAAATCAAAAATTTCATTAATATTTTTTTTTTACAACAAATGATTCAATATCGTTTACATAAGCATTTTTTATTACCTATCTCTTAGTCTTTCTCTAGATGTAGAAAGATAATCTGATTCTTTAGTAAACAACATTGATATAGGATTTCATAAAAATCAGTTAACAAATATAGTTTTTTTGATGTTAATGAACGTAAATATAAAAGTAAAATTATCTATCAAAAAATGAATTAAAAAGAAAATTAAGCTACAATAAAATTAAACATTTATAATTTGCATCTAAAAATCTAAAAAAACAAAGGATATAGCTATGAAATAAAATTTTCATTCCTACATTTGTGATTTAAAACGAATATTTATTTTTAAACATTACATCACACAAGCTCAACATGCGTATTTATCTTACAGGACTTACTGGTTGCGGCAAAAGCACCATTGGAAAACAACTAGCTCTGCAGTTGAAAACCAAATTTGTAGATCTTGATGACTACATTATATTGAAAGAGCAAATGTCAATAGCTGAAATTTTTGCAGAAAAAGGCGAATCTCACTTCAGATTACTTGAAAACAAAGCCCTCAAAGAATTATCCAACGAAACAGACATTGTCATTGCCACAGGCGGTGGAGCTCCCTGTTATCATGACAACATGACTTTGATGAACATTTCTGGGATTACTATTTTTTTGGATGTAACCATTCCCGAAATTTGCAATCGATTGTGGAACACACCAAATCGTGCCAACAGACCCATGTTGCAGGACAAAACCAAAGAACAATTACACGAATTTATAGAAAAACTCAGGGCCGAACGCATACAATACTACAACGAAGCCAAATTGACTATGCACGGAAACACCATCTCTGTAGACCAAATATTGATGATTTTAGACCAAATGGATTAGTTGTACTACATTTGATTCTTACTTTTGGCCAACTCTTCTTCTAACCAAACAATTTTTTGTTTTAGAAGTGCTATGTTTTCTTCATATAAGTTTATTACTTTTTCTGGAATAGAGTAGTTGGCCGTGCCCATGTTTACATTGTTGCTGCCAAAGTTGTAAAAATAGTTTTTATCAAAACCAATGATAGATTCTACATCAACTTCTAGTATTTTGGCTATTTGTTGTAATCTCGAAAATGGAATACTATCATCTTTTTCTAAACATGAATACATTTGCTGCGAAATACCTAAATTTTCGGCCATAAATTCTTGGCTCAAATCTTTGAGTTCTCTTATTTTACGAATTTTTGCTCCTATTTTCATTGTGTATAGAGTTTTTTAAGGTAAATTTAAAATCAAATTTTATTTTTTAAAATTTTTAAGTTCTTATTTTTGTATTTTACAATAAATCACTTGTAAGTTACTACTTATAAGTTGTAAGTAATTTAGGTAGATAATGGTACTTTTGAACTAAAATTTTTATTAATATAAACCTAATAAGTTTGTATTCATTCATAAGTTTAAAACTATTCATTAAATCATCTTATTTATATGTCTGATTCACTCATACTGCCCCCAAATTGGACTCATACAGAAGTCATATATTATGATAAAATAGAAAATTATAGTCTTTTATGGGGAATTTATGAAGGATTCGAGTGTTTGGGTATTTGTTGGCAAAACGATAAAAATCCAACAGAAGAAAATAATTTTATGGGAATAGTCAAAATACCATTATACCTAGAAGTAATAATTTTAAAAAAAATTTACCTTAGTGAACTATCCATTTGCAACAAAAATAAAGAAGGAATTTTGTATCACTCATTAATTTACAATGTTATAAAGAAACGATTATAATATTTGTATGCTAACACACATTTTTGGACAGAATCAATATTGATTTGTAAATTTTAATTGACTTATCATTTTTTATATCTCAATTTCTAAAAGCGTAGGGCAATGATCAGAGTGTTTGGCTTCTGGCAAAATAGCTGCTCTTACTAATGTATCTTTCATAGCTATAGTACAAGATTGATAATCTATACGCCAACCCAAGTTTTTGCCCCTGGCGCCAGCCCTATAGCTCCACCAAGTGTATTGATGGGGCTCTTTGTTGAACATACGAAAAGTATCTACAAAACCTGAATCAAAAAATTGTTGCATCCAAGCTCTTTCTTCTGGTAAGAAACCAGATGTTTTTTCGTTGGCTTTGGGGTTGTGTATATCTATAGATTGATGACATATATTATAATCGCCCACAATTATTAAATTTGGGTAAATTTTAGCTATTTTTTGAGCATAAATTATAAAATCATCCATCCACTCAAACTTAAAATTTTGTCTGTCATCGCCACTCGAGCCACTAGGCATATACACATTCATTACGCTAAAGTCGTCAAAATCGGCTCTTATTACACGGCCTTCTTCATCATATTTGGCTATTCCACATCCTATTTCTATATTTTTGGGTTTTTGTTTCGCAAAAATAGCTGTGCCGCTATACCCTTTTTTTAAGGCAGGATTCCAATAGCAATGATAGCCCAAATTCTCAAAAATACTTACATCCAATTGGTCTGGTGTAGCTTTTATTTCTTGTAAACAAAATATATCAGCTTTTGTGGCATCTAGCCAAGAGTCAAGCCCTTTGAGCAAAGCAGCACGAATACCATTTACATTGTAAGATATTATTTTTTTTATCACAAATTTAGGATTTTATAGTTTCAATTTCTGGTTTGTGTCCACACGAAGAGCAAAAGGGCAGGTGAGCAAAATTTTTGTAATCACATACAGTACAATTTTTGAATAATTGCAATCCACAATGCCTACAATAATTAGTAACAAATTTATATATTTCTGTTTCAGAATTTTTCAATGGTTTGTCCCATTTTTTTAATAAAAAATCTTTGCCACAAGATGGACAAAAATGATTTTCTAATGCTTTTTCGGCTACTTCGGTAGGTACATTTTTGGCTCTTTCTTGGGTTGATATTTTGAGTTCAGCTTGCTTTTGTTCTACATATTGCCTGATTGTTTTTATAGCATAATAGCCCAGACCAATCGACAAAACAACCCCAGTAGCATACCTTATATATCCACCATAACTGGGCAAATAGGGTACTAAACCAAAGAAAAACGCATACAAAGAAAATAAAGTAAATCCAAAATATAGTGGCCAAAATTTATGCTTCCTGAACTTTACAAAAAAGTATATTCCCAAAATCAATACTGGGGACACAAACAAAAGTCTTATCAAAAAAACTTTTAATTCGTAATATTTATAATTTTCGTTATACTTATTTATAGCTGCATCTTTTTCTTTGTTTATAATTTTTTGAGATTGAGTTTCTTGTTTTTCTAGCGAATCGAACAATGATTTTTTTTCAGCTAATTTTGTTTTCCATTCTTGTTCAATTTGGTATAATTTGTCTAGATTTAATACTTTTTCTGTAACTTCTTTGTCTTTGTCAGGTGCACCCAAAGTGGCTCTAGTTTGTACCCAATTATCAAAAGATTTTTTTTCTGAAATACTTTTTTCCTTTGCAGCCTCAAGTGTTTTTTCTAGCAATTGTATTTGTGATTGCACAGTTTCTTTTGATAAAAATATTTTTTCAATTTTTGCATTTTCTTTATCCAATAAGGCTTTATTTTCATAGTCTTCTACCATGGGTTGGTCTGTGGTGCTATCTAAATCCTCTATGATTTTGCTCGAAAATAAAATTAAGAAAATACATAAAATGGACGATACACTATAGTTTACAAATTTAGATGTTCGTTCTAGTTTTTTGCTGTTTATTTCAATCATGGCTTATTATTTATTTTTTTTGATTATTTACATTTTAAAATAGTAATATTTAATAAAAAATTATACATTATTTAGGTAATTTTTCGCTAAAATATCCATATACCCAAGTACCACACAAGGCACTAACAAAAGTAATACAAACTACCAAAAATCCACTACCTATCTGAGCAAACAATGGACCAGGGCAGGCCCCTGTTATTGCCCAACCTACACCAAATAATAATCCACCATATATTTGTCCTTTGGTATGTTTTTTAGCTTCAAAAGTTATGTTTTCGCCTTCAAATGACTTGATTTTGTACTTTTTTATCAACCCCACAGATATTATTCCTACTACAACAGCTGTGCCAATAACACCATACATATAAAATGAATGTAACAAAAACATTTCTTGTATGCGAAACCAACTTATGATTTCGGCTTTTACAAAAACGATTCCAAAAAATATACCTACTACCAAATATTTTATATTTTTCATTTAAAATAAACAAAAAAAAGTGGAATAATGGCATGGGTAGATAAAAATCCACCAACCATAAAACAACAAGTAGCCACCAATGAAGGTAATTGCAAATTAGAAAGCCCCATGATTGCATGCCCACTGGTGCAACCATCGGCATATCTAGTGCCAAAACCTACCAAAAAACCACCTATTACAAAGAAAAACAAACCTTTGAAAGTAAAAATATTACTAAAATTAAATATTTCAGTTGGTAATATTTGTGTGTAATCGGTAAGGCCATAATTTAATAAAACAGCTTTTGTACTTTCTTCTACCATTATATTTTGTGGATTTTTAAGCAAAAATGTAGCTAAATATCCACCTACTAAAATTCCCAAAACAAAATATATATTCCAAATTTCTTTTTTCCAATCATATTTAAAAAAATCAATATTGGCTGGCACACACATTGCACATATATGTCGCAAAGAACTAGAAATTCCAAACTTTTTATTACCCAAAACCAATAAAATGGGTACTGTCAAACCAATTATCAAACCTGCCACCGACCAATGTAAGGGTTGTTTTAAAATATCAATCATTAGTTGAAAATCTCAAATGAAACGTGTAAGAATTTCTAAAAACCAATTTACCTTTGTATCTATTCATACTTTCATTTTTGAAAGTGTTAGCCTTTGGATATTAAAATTATGAAGTGGTTTTTAGAATTTATCTTATGCAAATATAACCCTAAAATATTAATTCTTTTAATAAAATATAAATGCCAGTAGTCAATACAAACCAGCCAAATACAGGTTTTAAATTTACATGACTACATTTTTTACTCAAATACAAACCAATCATAAGTCCCAATAATCCTAAAAAAGTAAATTTTATTAAAAAATTCCAATCTATGCTTGTGGTATGTATGCTACAAAAAAAGCCAATCAATGAATTGGCAGCAATTATCCACAATGAGGTAACAACTGCATTTCGCATGTTCATCTTGCCAGAAAATATAAGCGTTGGAATAATCAAAAAGCCACCACCTACGCCAATAAACCCAGTGGTAAAACCTACCAATATTCCTTTGATTACAAATTTTAGTTTATTAAATTTTTTGATAGAAACACCAGATGTATCTTTATTTTTAATCATAGAAATCGAAACTGAAAGCATCAAAACTGAAAACAAAACCATAATGAAAGCATCTTTTGTAACTGTAAAGCAATGAATAGTAAAAAAAATATTTGGTAATAAATTATTAATATACATACGCATTACAAACACCGAAATAATACTAGGTATGCCAAAATATAAGGCCATTTTGAAGTCCACCAATCTATCGTAAGTACCCTTAATGGCCCCACAAAAAGCCGAAATACCAACAATAAACATAGAGTAAACTACTGCTTTTGAGGGTGCTATTTCTATAAAATAAACTAATGTTGGAATAGTAATAACAGCACCCCCACTGCCAATTAAACCTAGCGAAAAGCCAACAAAAATCCCAAGTATAAATCCAATAATTTCCAATAAATGAGTAATTTTACAGCTTTTTTTGTGTTATATTTTTTTGTTCTCTTGATTATATTGAACCGAAAAACTAATATTACAATTTTATTTAAAACCCCTCTTTTAGTTTCTCCCCAAGTGGGAGAAAAATTATAGGAATGTAATCTTAATTTTTCGGTTTGATATAAAATTTATGATGTCAAAATTATCTTTACAAATAAATAAAATTTAAAAGTTTAAATTCATATATTTTAAATATATTTTTGTATAAAATTAGCGTCTATTGCAACACTATAATATAATAATCAAAGGAAAAGTACAGGGAGTAGCTTTTAGAGTCTATTGTAAAAAAGCTGCTCATAATTTGAATTTGTGTGGATTTGTAAAAAACAAAAAAGACAATTCTGTATATGTCGAAATAGAAGGAATAGATACTAATTTACAAAAATTTGTAGATTGGTGTCATATTGGGTCGCCACTGAGCCATGTAGAAAGTGTAGAAATAGAAACTGGAGATATGAAATATTACGAAAACTTTGAAATAAAAAATTAAAATATTATTACTAAAATTAAATGCAAATATTAAAACCAAATTTTCCAGAATACGAACTCATAGACTGTGGAAATGGCTATAAACTTGAAAAATTTGGTCAATACATATTATCTAGGCCTGAGCCACAGGCTCTTTGGAAATGTAGCTTATCTCAAAGTGAATGGAATCAAATGGCTGATGCCCATTTTGAAAGAGACAAAACAAATAGCGAAAAAGGAATCTGGAAAAATAAAAAAAATATGCCAGAACAATGGAAAATAAAATACAATAATATTACTTTCAGACTTGGCCTTACGGCATTCAAACATATAGGTATTTTCCCAGAACAAGCCTCAAATTGGGATTTTATTTTTCAAAAAATTACTGAAATAAAATCTACAACACTTATACCCAAAGTTTTAAATTTGTTTGCATACACTGGGGGTGCCTCGTTGGTTGCCAAGCAGGTCGGTGCAGATGTATCGCATATTGATTCTGTAAAACAAGTGGTGCATTGGGCTTCTGAAAACATGAAATATTCTGGCCTTGATAATATTCGATGGCTGATTGACGATGCAACCAAATTTGTGGCTAGAGAGGTACGCAGGGGCAGTTTATACGATGCTATTGTACTCGACCCACCTGCGTATGGACGTGGACCCGATGGCGAAAAATGGACGATGGAAGACATGATTGACAATCTCTTGTGCGACTGTAAAAAATTATTAAAACCAAGTCCATCTTTTTTGATTTTAAATGTGTACTCTTTGGGATTATCGCCATTATTGACCCAAACTTTAGTCAAAAATCACTTTTCAACACACCAAAATATTACTTCTGGCGAATTATACGTTGAAGATAGATTTTCAAAAAAATTACCATTAAGTGTTTTTTGTAGGGTTTTTTAATGATGTAATACATTAAAATATTTGGATTCTCTTTAATTGACTGCATAAATGCAAAAGTAAACATCCAAAACTTACTTATTAATTTCAAAATCCTAATACTAAACTCAACCCAAAGCCTTGCTCATATCAATCGTTTTGCAGTGTAGGAGAGAGAAAATAGGAAATGAGGTTTTAGATATGAGAAGTACTCATATTTATTTAAAAATAATTAAACTTATAACTTATAACTTATAACTTATTTAATCCAACGATGGAACTTCTCCATATTGGTTTTCAAAAGGATCACTTTCTAGGCAAGCCAAATACAAATTATAAAAAGGAATCAACAAAAACCAACCATTTTTGCCAACATCGTGCATTCTACGAACACCAGCAGCTATGGATGGTAGCAAGGTTGCAAAAGTATAAAGTTGTGCAAATTTTTCTAAACCCATAATTCCACAAAAAATCCCCCAAATAATAGCTGCTATAAAATTAAATAACACAAAATACCAATATTCGCTACGAGTGGCTCTGCCATCAAAATTAATATAATTTTGAAATGCCTTAAAGTAATATTTCATAACTTTAGAATTAGAAAATGTAATTTTACAAATCTATCAATTAATTTTAAAAATAAAACAAAAAACATAAAAAAAATATCAAAATAGCAATTTTGATACAAAATATGTAATTTTGAATCGTTATGGTAAAAATAGGCAACATAGAACTAGGCGAATTTCCACTTTTGCTGGCTCCCATGGAGGATGTAAGCGATCCCCCTTTTAGGATTGTGTGCAAAGAAAATGGGGCAGATTTGATGTACACCGAATTTATAAGTTCTGAAGGATTGATTCGTAATGCAACCAAATCGCTACACAAACTGGATATTTTCCCTGAAGAACGCCCCATTGGCATACAAATTTTTGGCGATAAAGTAGATGTCATGCGAGAGGCTGCCAAAATAGCCAACGATGCCCAACCAGAATTGGTAGACATTAATTTTGGCTGCCCTGTCAAAAATGTGGCTTGCAAAGGGGCTGGGGCAGGCTTGCTCAAAGATTTGCCAAAAATGCAAAAAATTACTGAAGAGATAGTCAAAATTTGCGACCGCCCAGTTACTGTCAAAACTAGACTTGGTTGGGACGATGACACCATCAATGTTTTTGAATGTGTGCAACGTCTGCAAGATGTTGGCGTGCAGGCCATTACCATACATTGCAGAACTAGAGCTCAAATGTATAAAGGCTCCGCCAACTGGAATTACTTATCTGAAATCAAAAATAAAGATTTACTTAAGATACCACTTTTTGGCAATGGCGATGTAGATACACCCGAAAAAGCTTGGGAATATCGACAAAGATATGGGGTAGATGGCATTATGATTGGCCGTGGTGCTATTGGCTACCCCTGGATTTTTAGGGAAGTAAAACATTATTTTAAAACGCAAACCTTACTAGCACCACCAACTTTGGCAGAGCGAGTAAATGCTTGTCGCAAACATTTTATAAAATCTATAGAATGGAAAGGCGAAAAACTTGGTATTTTTGAAATGAGAAGGCATTATACCAATTATTTTAAAGGACTTCCTCATTTCAAAGACTACAGAACCAAATTAGTGATGGAAGAAAACCCCGAAATATTACATTCCATGCTAGACGAAATAATTGAAGTTTATACTAATTTCAATATAGAGAATAGTAATATTACAACAGATTTTGTAGAGAATCTTTGAGAATAAATGAGCTTATTTTTTTGGTAAAAAAAGAGCGAAAAAATTTTTATACCAAAAATATATTCTGGCAAAATAACCACAATAATTAACCCTAACAGCACAAGCACCTATTTTGGGTGATACTCCAAAACACTAAATGATTTAAAATCAAACATTTCGATGGCAATATTTTGTAAATCTTGGGCAGTAACTAGGTCTATTTTCGTAAAAATAGATTTTAAAGATTCTATATATCCAAAATCCAGTATGTTTTTGGCCATCATTAGCATCATGCCATTATTGTTTTCTTCAGACATGGCTAATTGTCCTTTTAATTGATTTTTTATTACTTTTAAGGCTTTCTCTTGCAGTAATATATCAGTAAGTTTTCGTAATTCATCTGCTATAATATTTTTGCTTCGCTGAATATTATTTTTTTCGCATCCAAAGTAAATACTAAAAACACCAGTATCTATAAAAGGCGAATATTGTGCGTCAACAGTGTATACAAGGCCATTTTTTTCACGTAAGGCTACATTTAATTTGGCGTTCATGGCTTGGCCACCAAGTAAGTTTGTAAGCATAAAAAATGGAAGTCTATTATCATTATCAATAGAATATGCTCTTTTGCCAAGCATACAATGGGCCTGATGGATAGGTTTAGATTCAATTGTATGAATTGTATCTACATTAGAAATTTTAGGTCTTATTCTTTGGGATAATTTTTTGGGTATTTTAGTAATATATTTTGATATAATTTTTAGTTTACTAGTATCAGTAAAAGAACCAACTGTGCTGATAACCAATTTAGAAGTGTCGATATTGAAATTAATAAAATCAAAAAAATCATTTTGAGAAAACTTACTTACACTAGCTGCAGTTCCCAAAATATTATTTCCCATGCTATTATTGCCAAATATTACTTGTTCGAAATCATCTTGTATGGCATCTTCGGGGTCGTCTGCATACATTTTCATTTCTTCTAAGATTACAAATCGTTCTTTTTCGATTTCTTTTTTCGGAAATGTAGCATTAAAAGTAATATCTATCAATAATTCAACTGCTTTTTCAAAATGCTTATCAAGCAAAGAAGCATGAAAACAGATTTTTTCTTTGGTAGTGTAAGCGTTTAATTCACCACCCAAATTATCAATTCTATTGAGTATGTAGTTGGCACTTTTGGTATGAGTGCCTTTAAAAGCCATGTGTTCCCAAAAATGTGCCAAGCCTTGTTGGTGTATTTGCTCATCTCTACTTCCAATATCTAGCATCACGCCACAATGAGCTATTTTGGTATTTTTTACTTGTTTATGCACCCATCTAACCCCATTTTCAAACGTGTGCAATACATATTCAGGTTTTATCATACCACAAATAAACAAAAAACAAGCATTAGTATTACAATTTGGGCATAAAATTTTGAATTACTTTATCTGAATTTGAATATTATTCACAAAAAATTGGATAAATCACAATTTGGTTGGTATTTTTGTGAAATGAATAAAGAAGTTGTAAAATATTTTGGGCTTAGTTTGATTATTATAATAGTTGATCAAATCATTAAAATCCTCACACATATATATATGATGCCAGGTTTCAATGGCGAAATAAGCCTTGTTGGCGATCTATTCAAATTGCACTATACCTTGAATCCTGGTATGGCTATGGGTATAGAAATTGGCTCTGCTTATGGCAAAACTTTTCTTACTATTTTTAGAATCTTTGCCATGTTTGTAATTGGATATTACATGTTTTCTCTTATTAAAAAACAATCTCCTAAAGGTCTAATTTTATGTATTTCAATGATACTTGGTGGTGCAGTTGGCAATGTTATTGATAGTACTTTTTATGGCATTTGGTTTGGCAACTCCCCTATTGATGCCCCTTCGGCTTGGTTTAATGGCCAAGTGATTGATATGTTTTATCTCGATATTTGGGAAGGATATTTGCCAAGTTGGATACCTATCATGGGCGACAAATATTATTCTTTATGGCCAATTTTCAACTTTGCAGATGCTTCAATCTTCGTTTCAGTCATTTTTTTATTAATATTTCAAAAAAAATATTTTTCAGAAAATGAAGCAATTATTACTCAAAACACCAAAGTAGATGTCGAAAATAATTAAAGAAACTTTCAAAAACCACTTATATTTTTTTAAACACCTTACACTAGCTTTTTCAAAAAAAGTGGGTATCAATGGAAATGATATTTTTAGAATCTCCTTTAGATTACTATCATTTGTATTATTTTTGTTTTTTTTCAATACAAATGCTCAAATTTCGATTGGAGCAAAACTGGGCCTTACATCCAACAATACTACCAACGATACTCGCAATATAAGTTTTAGCGAATCTCGCAGCAAAATAGATTTTTATGGTGGATTGGCGGCCAATTTTCAATTAAATAGCTTTTTGGAATTACGCTCAGAATTGAATTATTCTAAGAAAGGATACCAAGTATTAAAGTACCTCAATCAGCAAAATCAAACCAATAAATCCGAAGCCAATAGCAGTACTTGGGGCATAAATTATACCTATTTGCAACTCCCAGTATTGCTACACTACAAATTGATTGATTCTGATAAAATAAAATTATATTTAGGTGGTGGCCCCTATTTGTCTTACGCATTAGCAGCTCAAAAATGGGCAAAACTATCCATCAACAATCTTGGGAATGATGAATATACATTCAAGTCTTTGTCAGAAAAATACGAATTTGATACTGAAACCAAAAATGATAATCGCACTGATAATAGATTAGATTTTGGCCTTATTGCCAATGTTGGCATAGCTTTTAAATTCAGAAAAGGCGATTTTTTTATAGAAACCAGATACGAACATGGCACTATTGATTGGCACAAATTTGATGGAGAAATACCCAAAACATACAGTAGTACCCTCAACAGAAGCTATACTTTTGTGGCTGGATTTATGTTTCAAATCAAAGAAAAATCCAAAGAAACTACCATTGATTCAGATTAATAATAAATAAAAAATTGAATTTATCAGATTATAAATATATCTACTTTTTGGGTATTGGTGGTATAGGTATGAGTGCCATTGCACGTTGGTTTAAGGCTCAAAATTTTGTTGTTGGTGGATACGACAAAACCCAAACTGCCCTCACTTTGGCACTCGAAAACGAAGGGATTGATATTCATTACGACAATAAAGTAGGTCGAATACCAACTGATTTTTACAAAAAAGCCGAAACTTTAGTAATACGAACGCCAGCCGTACCTAGTAATAATATGGAGTTTGAATATTTTGAAAAAGAACGCTATATCATACTAAAACGTGCACAAGTTCTAGGCCTTATTACCCAAGATCTGATAACAGTAGCTGTGGCTGGCACACATGGCAAAACCACCACCAGTAGTATGATTGCCCATATTTTAAAACAAGCTGGTACCAATATCAGTGCCTTTTTGGGTGGAATCACAACCAATTATAACACCAATTTATTGATTGGCAAACCAACTCCAAATATTGACAAAAGACCTGATGTGCCAACTTACGGCAAACATATTTGTGTGGTAGAAGCCGATGAGTACGATCGCTCATTTCTTACACTTTCGCCTGATATTGCCGTTGTTACAAGCATGGATGCCGATCATCTTGATATTTATGGACAACACCAATCTTTGGTAGATTCTTTCAATCAATTTATCAATCAAATCAAAATAAAAGGCCATTTGATTATCAAAAATGGCTTGGATTGTAAACCAGACTTCAAAAAAATATTATACATACACGATTATCCTGCTGCTCAAGAACTAAAAAATGAAGTAAGAATAGAAGACAGTTATTTTATTTTTGATTATAAAACTATCAAAAATATCAAAATGCAACTTCCAGGTTTTCATAACATAGAAAACGCCATTGCTGCCATTCAGGCCTGTATTTTATTGGAAGTACCACAAGAATTAATAAAATCTGGGCTAGAATCATTCAAAGGTGTCAAAAGAAGGTTTGAATATATCGTAAGAAATTCAAAAATTATATTTATAGATGATTATGCCCATCACCCAACCGAAATTGAAGCATTTTTAAATTCTGTCAAGGCCTTATATCCATCTCAAAAATTGACTTGTATTTTTCAACCTCATCTATATTCTCGTACACAAGACTTTGCAGAGGGCTTTGCCAAATCATTATCGATTGCAGACGAGGTATTGCTCATGGATATTTATCCTGCACGTGAGCTACCAATACCAGGAGTAACTTCAGATATTATTTACAAAAATATTACTTGCAAAAAAGAATCTGTTACTAAACAAAATGTATTAGAAACTTTAAAAAAATGCAATTTAGAAATCTTAGTATCTGTAGGTGCAGGCGATATTGATGTATTTGTACCACAAATTAAAAATTGGATCGAGACATCAAATATTACTGAATAATAGGTAAATTTTCGTATTATATCAAACCGAAAAATTAAGATTACATTCCTATAATTTTTCTCCCACTTGGGGAGAAATTAAAAGAGGGGTTTTAAATAAAATTGAAATATTAGTTTTTGGGTTCAATATAATTCAAAAGTATTTTCCTCAAAAAATTAATACGAAAAAAAATCAGAATAATTACATTCTAAAACCCAAATAAGTGTCATTCAGTTTGATTTAGCCTTATCTCAACAAATTCTACTCCACTTATAGAACTCCAAAAGAAGAAAGACTTTTTTCAAAGGAAATGTTGTTATCTGGGCTTTAGAATAATTATAATTTAAAAAGGCAAATCATCTTGTCCACTTTCTAAAACTGGAGTTTCGACAGGAGTAGTTGTTTTATTAGAAGCACTCTGAACATAACCTGGCTCAGCTGGTGCTGGTGCTGGTTCATAAGAAGTTCCCCCACTGTTTGGAGCACCTATGAGGGTCATATCACGCACTATAATTTCGGTAATTCGTCTTGTAATGGCTGCATCTTTAGGGTCTTGATACTCACGACTCTCAATTTTTCCTTCCAAAAAAACTTGATTTCCTTTTTTCAAATATTTTTCGGCTAATTCGGCCAAAGGCGACCACATTACTATATTATGCCACTCAGTTTTGGTTACTGGATTGCCTTGTTTATCTTTGTATTTTTCGTTGGTGGCAAGCGAAAATTGAGCTACTGCCCTACCTGTATCAAATTTTTTGATGATAGGATCTTTGCCTAAATTTCCTATCAAGGTTACTTTATTTACTGACATATTTAATCAAAAATTAATTGTTTGTTTTTTTCTAAGAAATTATGAATAACAATAGGTTTGCCCACCTGACAAGCCTCTTGATAGGATAAAATTACTAAATTATTTTTATCTACAAAATTTTGTTCCAAAAATTCGAGTTTAATAATTGTAAAAGTAATGTGTAAGATTTGATGAGTTAGTATATGTTTTACTGATTCGTTGGCAATCAAAACTCCATTTTGGGGGTATTCATTTGTATTTACTTGATTTGTATCAGTTATATAAAAATCAAAAAGACCTTGCCAAATATCGCCTTCTGGGCGTTTGTGCATCAATACATTTTGATTATATACAAATACATGATAATTTAAAATACGCTGTTTTGCTTTTACTTTTTTTGATTTAAAAGGCAAAATGTTTACTTTTTTTTGTTCAAAAGCCAAACAATAAGCTGTAAGGCAGCAGTTTTCGCAATTTGGATTTTTGGGTACACATTGCAAAGCTCCAAACTCCATCATGGCCTGATTGTGGGTATTGGTTTGCGATATTGGCAAAATATCTGAGGCTAATTGTTGTAGTTTTTTCTTAGTGGCATCTTTATTTATATCTTCTTCAATGGCAAATAAACGGCTCAAGACCCTCATGACATTGCCATCAAGCACAGCTACTTGCTCGTTGTATGCAAACGAAGCCACAGCTGCAGCTGTATATGGGCCAATTCCTTTGTGTATTAAAAGTTCGGAGTAAGATTTAGGAAATTCATTTTTATGGTTATTGACTATACTTTTGGCAGTATTGTGCATATTGCGAGCCCTTGAGTAATAACCTAGGCCTTGCCACAATCGCAAAACCTCATCCTGACTTGCGGCTGCCAAATCTTGAATAGATGGATAATTTTCAATGAATTTTAGATAATAAGGCAGTCCTTGAGCCACCCTTGTTTGTTGTAAAATAACCTCAGAAAGCCATATAAAATATGGATTAAAGGTATTACGCCAAGGCAAATCACGTTTATTTTGCAAAAACCAATGTCGTAATTCAGTTGCAAGCATTTAATATGAAATAATTATTAAAATAAAATTAAACCAAAAAAACAAATAATCGTATACATTTGCATATCCTTTAGCAAAAATGGCATTTATCAATTTATTTGTAAATATAAAGGTATATCCTAGTAAAATAAAAAAAGTGTAAAACTTAAATTTTTAATATCGTGACTAAGGCAGAATTAATTTCAAAAATCGGAGAACAAACAGGAATAAATAGAGCAGATGTTTTAATAACCATAGATAGTTTTGTAAATATTGTAAAATCGACTATGGAAAATGGGGATGAGGTATTTATAAGAGGATTTGGGTCTTATGTAATTAAAAAAAGAGCCAAAAAAGTAGCACGAAACATCAACAAAAACACTGCTATTGTGATAGAAGCTCATCATACACCTTTGTTTAGACCTGCAAAAGAGTTTCTTGAAACAATCAAAAATAGTAAAAATATTAAAATTTAGTACACCAAGTTTTATCTCAAATTCAATTCGACTTCAAATATTTATTTATCATTTATCATATTTTAGTATATTAATTAATTTAAACTATTATATTTATAATATATAGATGTTATAAAATATGCTTATTGGTGCAGTAGATATTGGCTCAAATGCCATGCGTTTTTTGGTGTCCTCGGTTCATAATTTTGGAAATGGATGGACAACACAAAGGGTTGAATATTTAAGATATCCTATCAGATTGGGTTCTGATGTATTTGCAAATGGTTCAATTTCTGACGTAAAGAAAGAAAAACTTACACAAATGATTATGGCTTTTAAAACTATGTTTGAGGTTTTTGAGGTCGAAGGTTTTGAAGTTTGTGCTACATCTGCCATGCGTGATTCTAGTAATAGAATTGAAGTTGTAGATTATGTAGAAGAAAAAACTGGTGTTTCTATACAAATATTGTCAGGTCAGAAAGAAGCTGATTTAAGTGATAAAGCAATTTCTCAGTTTTTAGATAATAATGATTATCTCCACATAGATGTTGGTGGCGGTAGCACAGAAGTAAATCTTATATCTCAAAACAAAAAAATAGCCTCAAGATCATTTAATATTGGCACAGTAAGAGCTTTGCAAAAAGGAGGTATCGAAAACGAAAAATGGTATGATTTACAAAATTGGATAGATACTTATGTAAACGAATCTGTATATCAGCCCATTACGATTGGCACAGGGGGTAATATCAAAAAATTACACGAACTTTCAGGCCTTCAACCAGAGTTGCCTGTATCTTATAGTCAGTTGGTCGAAATCAAAGAAAACCTCAAATCAATGTCTGTTGAAGAGAGAATCCAAAAGCTAAAACTCAACCAAGATCGTGCTGATGTGATAGTACCTGCATCAGAAATTTATCTAAATATCATGAATTGGGCCCACAGCCAAAAACTTCTATCTCCTAATACAGGTCTCATTGATGGAATTATTTTGGATGTTTTTGATAAAATTAAAAAAGCAAAAGAACTTTGAAAAGGTAGAATTATTAAAATTTAGTGTCATTCACTCTATGATAAATCATAGTTTGATTACCAAATATTTTAGAAAATCCTTTTACATCATCGCCAGTCCAAGCATTGTTCATTTCGCCATATTTTCCAAATTTACTGCTCATGAGGTCGTTTGGCGATGCTATTCCATGTAATTTAAAATGATATGGTTCTAATTCTACAAAAACATCTCCAGTAACAGTGGCCTGCGAATCTTCTAAAAATTTTTCAATATTTCGCATCACTGGATCTAAAAACTGACCTTCGTGTACCATCATGCCATACCAATTGGCCATTTGGTCTTTCCAGTATAGTTGCCATTTTACAAGCGTGTGTTTTTCGAGCAAATGGTGTGCTTTGATGATAATAAGCGAGGCAGCAGCCTCAAAACCAACACGACCTTTGATGCCAATAATGGTATCTCCTACATGAATATCTCGCCCAATACCAAAAGGAGCTGCTATTTCTGATATTTTATTAATAGCTTCTACTGGATTAGTAAATTTTGTACCATTAACTGCAACTATTTCGCCTTTTTCAAAAGAAATGGTTAGTTTCTCTGGGGTTGATTTAGATTTTTGGGTTGGAAATGCAGATTCTGGCAAATATTTGTCAGATGTCAGTGTTTCTTTTCCGCCAACTGATGTACCCCATATTCCTTTATTGATAGAATAGGTAGATTTTGTCCAATCTTGCTCTACACCAGCTTTAATTAAATATTCAATTTCTGCCTCTCTTGATAGTCTCAAATCACGAATAGGAGTAATTATGGATACATCAGGACACATAATATTAAAAATCATGTCAAACCTTACTTGATCGTTTCCTGCACCAGTGCTACCATGTGCTATATTTTTGGCACCAATTTTTGTGGCATATTGAGCAATGGCCATAGCCTGAAAAACACGCTCAGCACTTACCGACAGTGGGTAAGTATTGTTGCGTAATACATCGCCAAAAATTAAATATTTAATACAAGTTTGGTAATATTTATCTAAAACATCTAAGCAAACATGGCTCGTAGAGCCTAATTTATAAGCTCTTGATTCAATGTTTTTTAACTCTTCTTTTGTAAAACCACCTGTATCCACTATGGCTGTGTGTACCTCAAATCCTTGAGAAATGAGATATTTTACACAAAACGATGTGTCTAAACCACCAGAAAATGCGAGAAGTACTTTTTGCATACTATTTTTTTGACTATTTATTTTGCAAAAATAGTCAATCATTTTATGAATTGCAACAGTAGTTTTATAAGAAATTAAATCTTATAAATGAATAAGAATTAGATATTTTAAAAAATATTGAATTAAAATAATTTTAAAAAAATATTACTTATGAAGTACCGTAAATTCAACCCTTCTATTGATAGAACGCCCCTCTTCAGTATCGTTAGGAGCTATGGGTTTGGTTTCGCCATAGCCAATTGATTTTACACGATTAGGGTCGGCCACTTTTGTAAGCAAGTATTGACGCACAATTTCAGCTCTTTGAGCTGATAATTTGGTATTATATTCATGCGAACCCTTATCGTCTGTATGTCCTTCGATTTCGATTTCCATGGTTGGGTTTTCTTCCATTTCGTCTACAATTCTATCCAATTCTATGAACGATTCTTGGGCAAGAGTGCTAGATTTATACTCAAAAAATATGTTATTCATTTTTACAATCTGACCTACTTCTATGGGTATAAGTCCAAGATCAATTTTTCGCTCTTGATACTCGGCCACTTGAGTAAGGTCTAGAAAACTGGTTTCAGATAGGTAGCCTTTGGCACCTGCAAAAAATTCGTATTTACGGCCATAAGGTAATATTATTTTGTATTCACCAGAAACAGGGTCTGTCATTACTTGGCCAGCTTTGGTGCCTTCTGGCATTAGTTTATATACAATTCTTGATTCTATGGGCTTGTTGGCTCGTCTATCCAAAACCCTACCAGTAACCAAAACAACAGGGTTGGCTTGCTGGTCTTTTCTTAATTTTATTCTTATTACATCTGCTTCTCCCATAGAATTTTTGTCGGAAACCATGTATGCAAATTGCGAAGAAGCATCCACAGAATAGTATCCTTCTTTGTCTTTGGTATTTACAGGAGCACCCAAATTGACAGGATTGCTCCAATTTTGCCAAGTGCTATCTAGGCGTTTTGTAATCCAAATATCAGTTTCGCCAAGGCCACCAGGGCGATCGCTTGCAAAATATAAAGTTGTATTATCTGAGGCTAGAAAAGGCGAAAACTCGTTGGACGGGCTATTTATATTGGCGGCCAATTTGATTGGTTTAGTGAAATGACCGTCTTCTTTAATGAAACTGACATACAAATCATTGTCTTTGGTGTCTACAATTTCTGACATTGTAAAAATCATTACATCTTGGCTGTTTGACATGGCCATACCATTGTGTATGCCTTTGTCCATTTTGTTGTACTCATCTACTTTTATCAACTCTGGTTTGGACCAACCCGTTTTTAATTTTTTTAAAACCGAAAAACCCCTTTCTTTATGGTGTAATTTTCCCTCTTTGTAAACCCCTTTGATAACAACAGTATTGCCATCAATAGAAACAAATGAAACACTATTTTTGTCATTTACATTGAAAGGATCAGTAAGTTTAGAGGCTCGTCCCCATTTATTTTGACTATTTTTTTCTGAAACCCAAATCTCTTCAAATACTTCACCATTGTCTATGATACGTCTGGTATAAAATAATTCTTGTCCATCGGCCGTAATTTTGGGGTTCAAATCAGGCGAAGCAGAGTTGATATTTGCTCCCAAATTATACACTGTTATAGTATCCTCTTTGTTTATTTGAGCATAAATATTTGTAATAAAAAATAATAATAAAATAGTAAAGTGGATAAAAATATTTTTTTTCATTTATAAAATTGTATTAAAGTAAGTATTATGTTGTAAATTAAAATAAAAAAGTTAAATTATTCAAAATTTTAAGATTTATTTTTAAAAAAAAATTATAATAAATTTTTAATTTTAAGTAAATCTTCTGGCACATCAATTCCAATAGTTTCTAAAATAGTTTGGATAAGAGTAATATTATATCCATTTTCGACCCATCTTAGTTGCTCCAAAGATTCTGCTAATTCTAATTTTGATGGTTTTAGTTTTGTTATTTGTTCCAAAATATCAACTCTATATGCATAAATTCCTATATGTTTATAATATTGGCTATATTGGAGCCAGTCTACCAAAGGCTTACCTCTAAAAAAAGGTATTGGATGTCTACTAAAATAGATTGCATTTTTGCTTTCATTAAATATTACTTTAGGGATATTTTCATTAAACAATACATCTATATCTTCAATTTTTTTACACAAGGTAGCTATACTGGTTTGGCTTGTAAGATTTTGAGCCAAAGTATCAATTTGTTGGGGTTGTATAAATGGCTCATCCCCTTGAATATTTATGATAAAATCATATTTTTCATGTAATAATTGCACAACTTCATGACATCTATCGGTGCCGCTTACATGACTTGGATCAGTCATAACAACATCTGCTCCAAATTCTTGTGTATGAGTATATATACGCTTGTCATCGGTGGCTACTACAACTTTGGTAAGAAAATCGCTTTTAAGAGCTTGCCTGTAAACCCTTTCAATCATAGTTTTGCCACCAATATCTACTAATGGTTTGCCAGGAAATCTTGTAGAGGCATAGCGCGATGGAATGATTCCTAAAATTTTAAGTTTGGTGTTCAAAGTGTATTTTTTGGGGTGCAATTTGTACTATTTTTCAACAATATAGCATTAGAATTAAAAAAATAATTTCAAAATCCTACATTTGAAACATATTTACTTAAAATGGATAAAAAAAGTTGTCCCATAGGTTTTTTTGATAGTGGTATTGGTGGACTTACAGTGGTACAAGCTGTATCAAAATTGGTACCAAACGAACACATAGTCTATTTTGGAGATACAGCCCACCTGCCTTATGGCGACAAATCTACGGCTGCTATTCAATCATATTCTGTAAAAATATGTGATGTATTATTGAAAGAAAACTGTAAAATCATACTCATAGCTTGCCATTCGGCATCTGCAGCAGCTTTTGAACTTGTCAAAGAATATGTAGGTTCTAAGGCCATTGTGGTCAATGTAATCGACCCAACGATACAATATCTAGCATCAAAATATAGCAACACCACTATTGGTTTGATTGGAACTAAGAAAACTATTTTATCAGATGTATATGCCCATAAAATTACTTATCTAAACAAAAATATCACGCTAAAATCATTAGCTACGCCATTGCTTGCACACATGATTGAAGAAGGATTTTATGATAATACTATAAGTGAAAGTATAATAGCTAACTACCTCAATGCCAACGAGTTACAACACATAAAAGCACTTATTTTGGGGTGTACGCACTATCCATTAATTAAACCACAAATAGAAAAATTTTATAATAAAAGTGTTGAAATCATAGACAGTTCTGAGATTGTGGCCTTGGATGTAAAAAATATACTTTTTGAAAATAATTTATTAAATTTATCCAATAAAATTACCAAAGACAAATATTTTGTATCAGATTATACCAAATCTTTTGAAGAGACAACTCGATTGTTTTTAAACAAAAAAATAGAACTTTTACATTATCCACTTTGGGAATAGATGAAGGTAAATATTAATAATAAATTTCAAAAAACTTACTTTTCATTTCTAAAAAAACAAATTTATTTGTTTCAAAAAAAGGTATAAAAAAAAGCAGGTTTTAAGAAAATTCTTATTTATTAGAATATTTTGATTTTAAATAAAAGTACGTTTTTGCTATACCAAAAGCTGCCAATAGGTTGATGTAAGGCATAAATTGAAGTCTATATCTGGCCATACCTATTACTCCTGTAAGTGCCGAAAAATATATTATTAAAGCTAAAATTAAAAAACCAAAAATTTGTCTTTGTCGAACTAAACAAAACAATCCAATCAAAGAAAAGAAATAATTTACAAACAGAATAATGATGATAAAAAAAGTAACAAATATTTCGAGTGAAGTTTTACTTTCAAAGAAATTGATAGCTTGAGATATGATATTTTTAGCTCCAAAATTATTTATTTTTTTTGATATATTTTCAAATCTTAAAACTAAAGCAATTTGATGTATAGCAACTCCACAATACATATTGATAACGCCCAAAATATGTCTTTGGGCATAAGATACTGGATTGGCTTTGATGTATTCACTGGCTATATTTCCAATAATTTCTGCATTTTTAAAATTGTTACCATTTTTGGTAAAATCACATCCTCGATATTTGGCAATGTCTATAAAACTATTTCTTATGGAATCTAGGTTTTTGCCAGTTTTGTAAGCCTCCGTAAAAGGTAATATTTCATAAATAATACCAGGTCCAGAAATATAAGTCAGTTTAAAATATCCTTGTGTGGTTTTTATGTGAACAAGCCAAGGCAAAACCACCAAAAAACAAATGGCTAGAAACGAAATTGATTGTTTGATTTTTGCTTTGAAATCATTTTTGGGTGAAAACACAATAAAAAACACAAACATCAGTGGCATATATAGAGCAATAGGCCTTGTTAAAATGACTACTCCAAGTAAGAAAGCAACTAAATATAAATCTATTTTTGAATTGTATTTCAAAAATTTAACAAATAAATAAACAACATATAATAGTAAAGTTGAAAACAGACTATCTGTTAATAATGATACTGTGTATAATGAATGATGAATATCTATGGTAAGAAGCAAGGCTGCCAAAAATGAAATTGTGGCGTTGAAATAAATACGACAAAGTTTGTAAATTAAAACTATTGAAATTAAACTTATACAGATTTGAACTATCAACACAAACCAAACTTGGTTGCAAATCAATAATAAAAAACCTACAAATATAGGATACACTGGTGTGCGAAGACCATCAAAACTTTGAAATGAGAAGTTGTTGTTTATGAAATCGTTGGCTAGACTGTAATATCCTATGGAATCGCTTACAAGAATTGTGTTTTGCAAAACCTCTGTTTCCCAGGGCCTTAAAGAAATAAAAAAAGATAATTTGATGATAAATGATACAAAAACTAAAATAACTATTGGTTTAATCTCATTTTTTATCATTTTGGAAAATTAATTGTTAATTAGAAATTTATTTTAAAACACAATTTTAGTTATTAAAATTTAAAATAAAAACTCGAAAAAATAGTTTTCATAAATCAAATATCAATGTCGATTTCTTAATCATTTTTTGTTGCCTCTATCTAGGTTCTTTCTCCATAAGAGAAAGATAATCTGATTCTAGTGTAATCGACATTGAATTAAATATTCTGTAATTTTATAAAAATCTTATGCTGTTTATGGCTTTTCACTTTTTTGTGATAAAACGAAAGTATTGAGCCTTTTACTTTATTTGTAGTTAGGGAAAGGTTAGTTTATAAAAATACTAATTATTGATATTTATTACTTATAATAGAAACAAATTTTATTTTTTTTCAAAAACAAATAAATTGTTTAATCCTAATTGAAATTTTTGGTGCTTGATACATTCAAAACCTTTGGATTGAAAAATTTGGTATGTGTTTTTTACATCAAAACCATGGTGTTCTTCTAAAGACATACCATGAATTAATTTCAACTTTAGTAATAAATCTAAAATATAATCAACTTTTGGGTCTGGAACCGTAATGATTAGTCTGCCATTTTTGTTTAGTACTTCATAAATATTTTTTGAAAAATCATCTATCTTATTTTCAGGTATATGTTCTAGTACAGCCAACAAGACTACTGCATCAAATTTTATTTTATTTGTTAGTCCATCTGGGAAATAACCTTGAATTTGCTCATATTTAGAGGTTTTAAGATTTTTCAACAATGGATCTATTCCAACGCCATATTTCAAATTATTACCAAGAGACTCAAACAATGTGTTATCAAATGCACCAATATCTAAGACATTAGAATTTGGAATAATATATTTTAAGGCCTTAGAAATACGCCACTTTTGTAATATTTTATCAATTAATTTCATTAAAAAGAAAAATTATGTTTTTTGATTAATTTTTATGTTGAGTATACCTAAAAAAAACGTATTAAATATAGTTTGAACACCTGTAATGAAAAACAAAAAAGTAACTAATGCTAATTTTACACTTGGTATTGGGTTGTAAATTGGTCCAAAGTTAATAATTTTCCAAGTATAAAAGAGATTTAGTAAGAAAAAAACACTTATAAATGTTAAAATTAAACCAAAAGGCAAAGCATACATTTCTAAAAAATTTATAAAATTCTTTGAATGAAAAACTGGCTTTAGGTTGAATTTATAAGTATATAAATCTATAAATAAGTAGAAAAAAATTAATTGAAAGCCAAGAATTACTGCCAAAGCAGTAAATATCATGGTATGAATATCTAATACAAAAAAAGATAGTTTTAAACTATTGAAGTATAAAACGCTTGTCAGAATAGAACCACTCGAAAAAAAAAGAATACCTGGAATTAAAAACAACCATTTAGGACTAAACATTAATAAAAACCTAAGATGCCGCCAGCCATCTCTCCAAGTTCTCAGATGTGGTGGGCGACTTCTACCATCAGGGTACAAAATTGTAGGTACTTCTTTGATTTTGTAATTATTCAAAGAAGCCTTTACGATCATTTCTGAAGCAAACTCCATTCCAGTGCAACCTAAGTGTAAAGAAATCATTTTTTCTCTCGAAAAACCTCTCAATCCACAATGAAAGTCTCCTATTTTGGCCTTAAAAAAAAGTCTTCCAATAAAAGAAAGTACAGGATTTCCAAGGTATTTATGCAAAAAAGGCATTGCATTTGGCTTGATCCCCCCTTTAAATCTATTGCCCATGACCAAGTCGGCACCTAGTCTTAGCTCGTTCAAAAATGGATTTAGTTCTGAAAAATCATAGCTATCATCAGAATCTCCCATAATCACATATTTGCTATTTGAGCTTAAAATACCACCAATCAAGGCATTTCCATATCCTTTTTCAACAATATTGACTACTTTTGCATGATTAGAAAGGGCAATTTCGATAGAACTATCTGTGCTTCCATTATCTGCAATTAAGACTTCTCCATCTATGGAATGATCTATTAAAAATTTATTTGCTTTGACGATACATTTTTGAAGTGTTTCCTCTTCATTTAAACATGGCATCAAAATAGTTAATTCTTTCATTTATATACAAAAACTTACTTAAAAAACTTCATTAGTAAACCTAAAAAAGCATTTATTTTATTTCAAAAACCTAACCCTTAACCTAACAAACCTAGTATCTCAAAACTTTTTTTACTAAGAAGAGCTAATGAATAAAAAGAATGGATGATTTTAAGATTTTTCCTTTCAAAATTAAATTTAAAATGAAAAAAAAGCAATTTTAAAAAACACCTTAAAATCCAAAAACGCCAACATATCCTTTGTGTAAGAAAATCTCAGAAACCAAAAGTGAAATGGGGCTGTCTTGGAAAAATGGTTTTTGTAAACGCCTTTAATTTTTTTTAAAATTAATTAAATTATTTGAGTATAATTATTTTAACCTTAATTTTTTAAAAAAAAGACCTTGTAGATGTATATGAAATTTGTAAATACTTCCTATTTGTTATCAAGAACATAAATCTAGCTTCAACTTACAACCTTTCATAAAAACTATCGTTTGGCCTAGAAGAGAGGGTATATAAGGAATAGATGTTTGGAGAAATTCCCCTTTCATGCTACTTTTTTGCAAACTCTATTAATGATTGGATAAAATTGAATACCTAAACATAAAGAAGTATGTTTTATAGATAGAATGTCATTTAGTTAAGCATTTTTTATTCCCTCTATCTTTGTCATTAGGCAAAGTTGAAGGCTAATCTGATTTATAAGTAAACGACATTGTTTTTTTATCTATAAAGTTAAATATTTTCAAAAAAAGGAACTTAAAAAAATGTAGCAATGTTGAAATATTGAAGCTAAAACTTAATTTAATTTTCTACATTTAAAGTTATGGAAAATCATTTCAAAAAAACATTTTTTCAGGGTCTTGTTGGTCAAAAATGCCCCCATTGCAGAAACGCTAATTTGTTTGAGTATTCAGGTTTTAATTTGATGAATTTTAGCACCATGCACAAATCTTGTACTCATTGTGGACAAGACTTTGTGATTGAACCTGGTTTTTATACTGGTGCCATGTATTTTAGCTATGCTTTCAATGTAGCAATTTTGCTTGTGGTGGGCTTGGGTGCCAATATTTTGTTTGATTTGCATGTATATACGCTCACTGCTTTGGTCATTGGTGTTTCGTTGGTAACTATGCCTTTCAATTTTAGGTATTCTCGAGTGTTGATGTTGTATTTTTTCTCAGGTATTGAATACAAAAATAAATAAAAAATAAAGTAATATTTATTAGGTATTTGATTGCATCTGTTTGTCATACATGTTGGCATATATACCTTTGATTTGCAACAATTCTGTATGAGTTCCTTTTTCTACAATCTTACCATTTTCTAGTATCATAATTAGATTGGCTAGTTTGGCAGATGATACTCTATGTGAAATAATTATGGTGGTTTTATCAACCATAATTTCTTTTAGATTATCCAAAATAGTATTTTCGGTATGGGTGTCTACGGCAGAAAGACTGTCGTCTAAAATTAAGATTTTTGGGTGACGAATAATAGCTCTAGCTATGGATAAACGCTGTTTTTGGCCTCCAGAAAGTGTTATGCCTCGTTCGCCCATGATAGTTTGGTAGCCATCTTTAAAATCAATAATATTTGGATGTAAATCGGCTTTTTGAGATGCTAATTCAATTTCTGAATCGCTAAAATTAGATCCAAATGAAATATTATTTCTTACTGAATCTGAAAACAAAAACACATCTTGAGGTACATATCCAATTTGGGATCTTAGCGTTTCAATATTGTAAGATTTTATATCTATGTCATCAATAAAAATGTTTCCTTCTGTGGTATCATAAAGCCTACAGATAAGATTTGCCAAAGAGCTTTTGCCAGAACCAGTACTACCCAAAATAGCTACTGATGTATTTTTTTGTATCTCAAAATTGAGTTTTTGCAAAGCCACAATACCAGATTCTTGATATTTTAATGTTACATTTTCAAACCTAATTTTACCACCTATATTTTGCTTTATATTACTTTCAGAAACTATTGATGTTGTAGTCATTAAAAATTCATTTATACGTTTTTGAGAGGCTTCGGCTCGCTGAACGATACTAGAAACCCACCCCAAAGAGGTAAATGGCCAAGTAAGCATGGCTATATACATAATAAATTCTATGATATTGCCAGCAGTAATATTTCCATTAATCACCTCATTTCCACCAACATACACCACAATCAAAATGCTAAATCCTACCAACGCCACTACGGCAGGCGAAAATATAGAACTTACTTTTACCAATTCCATATTTTTGTTATAATAATTATCGGCTTCGGCCGCAAATCTTACTTCAGAATCTTTTTCTTTGGCAAACGATTTTATAACTCTAATGCCCGAAAAAGCCTCTTGAACAAAACTTGAGATTTGAGATAAACTTTTCTGAATAGCAGACGACCGCTTTTCTATCAATCCATTGACATAATAAATAGTTAGCGATAAAAACGGTAAAGGAAACAATGCCCAAAAAGTAAGTTTCGGATGAATAGAAAACATAAAACTAACACATATTATAGACATGGTTATCATATTGAGGCCATACATAATGGCAGGGCCAAAATACATTCTAACTTTTGACACATCTTCTGAGATGCGCGACATCAAATCGCCAGTATTGTTTTGTCGATAAAATTGCAATGGCAATGTTTGATAATGTGCATATATTTCATTTTTTTGGTCAAATTCTATGTGTCTAGACATCACAATTAGGGTCTGACGCATCAAAAACATAAAAACACCCCTGATAATGGCCATGCCTACAATTAAAATACCGTAATAAATGACACTTTTTGTAAAAAAATGGTAATAAGTTTTTTCGATGTTTGTATTAGAAAAAAATGGATACAATGTTACCGTTTCGGCCACAATATCAATGGTATTGCGAACTGCTTGGGCAGGAATTACTGCAAAAATATTGGCCAATGTAACAAAAAATATACCTCCAAAAAGATAATACTTGTACTTATATAAATATTTATTGGTTGATGCTAATGCTTTCAAATTGAATGATTGGTAATATATTTTAATAGTAATAAATTGGTTTTTTATAACATAAAAAAAATATAAAATTTAATTTTATTATTGCAAAGATAAAGTTTGGTTGTTGGATTAAATATTTTATTGAAAATAAAATTTTGAAGTTATAAAGAAAATTTCTTAAAACCAGCTATTTATGGCGACATCTATTCATTTAGTTCTTGGTTCAAAGATACCATCGCTTTGAGCGATGGTATCATTTATTACTGGCAACAAAGGAAGTAGAAATATCACTTTTTTAAAAAGTGGTATTTCTGAAAATCTTTTTTAAAAAACTTTCCAAATTTTGATTGCTTCATACTTGCAATTTGGAAAGACTGGTTTGTAGCAGAGCAGTACCACTTTTTAAAAAAGTGGTACTGCTAGCAACCCTAATCATCTTCTATCATAAACTCTCTTTTATCTTTTATCGCACTATAATTGGCTTCATGAAATTTAATGTATCCATCACTTCCTCCAAACCAATCTAGTACTTCTTTGCGATTTAGTTTGGTTGGTTTGTCGGCTGTATGGCTGTTGTAAGAGCTATAGGCATACGTTTTGTAATCGGCACAGATGCCATGCAGTTGTGGATTGGCGTGTATATAATGTATGACAGATGAAAAATAGCTTTCGCTGGTAATGTGTTTTCTTTTGAAGTTTTTTTGAAATAGGCTACCTGTGCGAGCTTGTTGTTTGTTGATGGACTTAGCGTAGGACATAAAAAACCTTCTAAATGCTTCGGAGATAATAAGGTCTGTTTCTAAGATAGACTTTCCAAGTTTTAAAAACTTGGAAAGTCTGGCTGCCGCTTCAACGTTCTCTTTAGTTTTAACCCTAACCAACAAATGAAAATGATTGGGTAATAGACAATAGCTGTATGTTTCTACAAAAGGAGAAAGATATTCATCGTATTTGCGGAGGAAATAAAGATAGTTTTCGTGGGTGTAAAAAATATTTTCTCGGTTATTGCCACGGTTGTAGATATGGTAAAATTCGTTTTCGAACAGGGGAGGGTAAAAGTCTTCTTTCATGATTGTAAATGTTTTACTGATTTTTTTAAATTAGATATACCACTTTTTAAAAAAGTGGTATATCTGGCTGCTACTGAATAAAGAAGTACCACTTTTTATAAAAGTGGTACTTCTAGTTATGCTTACACCGTATCATTTACCGTATACCCGAACTCGCCTAGTTTTTTAGGTTCGTGGCGATATACTGCTTTGAGTAAATCTCGACTTTGTTTTAATAAATCATCTAATGGTTTTATTAAATTATCTCGCTGTTCGTGTGCTTGTTCTGCCATGCGTTGATATTCTTTGGCTTGTTTGTGAAATTCTATTGCTCTATCTATATTTGGCATTTGTGAATTCCAATTTAATGAGTTTAGTGGCGATGCTGGACCTTGTAGCATGTTTTTTTCGGCTACCATTTTTGCTAAATTTAAAATATTTTCTGGACTTTTACTTATTTTTACTCTTACTGATTTTGCCATGATTGATGTTTATATGTATGTGAATAATATTAATTAATACATAAAAATAGAATATGTTTTTAATATTGCAATACAGAATATAGATAAATTATAAAATTTTTAAGATTATAGTATTTAAATTAATAATTTCAGTATATTTTGTATTGAATATACCATAGTCAGCGTTGGATATGCAATAGTTAGCGTTGGATATGCAATAGTCAGCGTTGGATATGCAATAGTTAGTGTTGGATATGCAATAGTTAGTGTTGAATATACAATAGTTAGTGTTGAATATACAATAGTTAGTGTTAGATACGCAATAGTTAGCGTTGGATATGCCGTAATTGCAATTACAAATATAAATATACTGTTTTTTTTTAGAAGTTGTACTACTAGTTTAAAGATACCATCGCTTAGAGCGATGGTATCTTTTGTTACTGGCAACAAAGGAAATAGAAGTACCACTTTTTAAAAAAGTAGTACTTCTCGCTTACCAACAATGCCAAGTAGTTGCTGAGGTACAAATACACGTTCTACCTCCATTTATTGGTACAGCCGTTACTGTACCAGTAATAGTACTACCACCTGTAGATGTAATAGTAATTGTACCACCAGCAGTTGGGTTTGGATTTAAAATATAATACATTCTGCCTATAATTGCAACTGATATTATTGGTAAGTTAAAGGTATAAGGTGTAGCATTACTATTTCTAACTATTATAGCATCGGTTTGTGTAATATTATATGGAGTGCCTGTAACTGAAGTTATAGCTGAATATTGCAAAGAACCATTAACGTGCAAAGTAGAGCCAGCAAAAGTAGCACCAATTCCTACATTTCCAGCTTGTGGTTGCAATATAAGGCTTTGCGGTCCAGTATCTAAAGCTTCTATAAACCCATATCTATTTATTGGGGTAGCATCTGTTTTTACTCCCATACGAACTACTAAAGGAGTTGCGGCATCGGTAGCACCGACTTGCAAAATATTTTCTCTAGCTGCCGTAGTAGCAGTAAGATTAGTGCCTCGAACATCAAGTTTTATGTTTGGTGCGGATGTTCCTATTCCCACATTTCCAGCATTTGTAATACTCATTCTATTTACAGTACTAGTCCAAAAATCTAAACCATTGACATTTCCACCAACTGTTTTTTTAGAAGAGATTCCTTCGCCAGCACCACTACCAAAACGCAGAGCTGTAGTTGGAAATAATCCAGAGGTACCATCATTTAAACTACTATGATCTACTGTAATAGCACCAGCAACGGCTAATGTAGTACTTGGAGCATTTGTTCCAATGCCTAAATTTCCGTTTTCAGAAAGTCTCATTTTTTCGTTAGATACTGCAGCTGTATTTTTTGCTACGGTAGAAAAAACTATGCTGCTACCACCAAAACTTCCAGTAAAGTTTTCTTCGGCAACTGCGTAAATTTGACTTGCTGCAGTTTGAAAAGCTGATCCTGTATGCCCTCTAAAAACAATAGCACCTAAATTGTTTGTATTTTGTGTAGCTGTTGGTGTAGCTTGCGTACCATTTGCACGACCTAATACAATAGCACTGTAGTTGGTAGTTCCAGTATGGTAGGTATAAAAAACACCTTCTGCAAAATTATTTGTTTGCTCAACCATTAATGGGCTTGTGCCAGTAGGAAGTGTAGTTCCTATTCCTATTCTTCCACTCACTATTAAACTATTGGCAGGAGCAGCATTAACACCTGCGTAAGTACCAATGGCAATGTTACCAAAAACATCTAATTGATTTTTTGGAGCTAAAGTTCCAATACCTACAGAAGTTATTGATGGAGCAATTACCATTGTATTTGATGCGTTTACAATAGCATTTTGTCCAAGTGAAATAGAATTAACAAAACCAGAACCACTAGGACCTGATCCGTTACCAAGTGCAATATTGTTATTACCTGTGGTATTGTTTTTGCCAGCATTATTACCCATAAATATATTATCGCTTCCGCTGGTATTGGCAGTACCTGCACTAGGACCAAAAATAATATTGTTTGCACCAGTAATACCTGCCGAAACCGCTGAGCCATACAATAAATTATTATCTCCAACAACTGCAGTAGAATTTCCTAAAAAAATAGAGTTTCCGTTGCGTCTCAAAACGGGTTGGTTTGCAATGGCATAAACATTGGATGTTGTCAATAGATTAAGATTATAAGTTGTGTTTGTGGGTTGTATATTCGTTCCATTTACTGTCCAAGCATTAGCACCCGAGCTTGTAGAAACAAACAAATCGCCATTGGTATCTGCAAAAACAGCACCAGAGGTAGATAAAGAAGTAACCCTAGCATTGGTGCTTACCATTGTCCCAGAAATAGTGCTATTGCCAGTTACAGAAGTATTACCTACTACTACTAATCGTTCTGTGGGGGCTAGATTAGTACCCATACCTATTCCTATATTGCCTGAAGTACCATTAATATACATTCGTACAATACCTGTTCCTAACCCTATATTTGGATTACCATTGGCAATAAAAGCCATACCAAGTGTGGAAGAAAACTCCAATCCTGGAGCTCCGCTACCTGCTATTAAAGAAACTTTACTGCTATTTAAAGTATTTTCAATAATTAAATTATTTTGAACATTTTTAACTAAATGTAGCTGTGCTGTTGGAGCATTAGTTCCAATTCCTACATTTCCGTTATATAATACTGTTAATCTTTCTAATGAAGATCCATTTGCAGCTTGGTCTAACGTTCGTATAGCAAAATCCGATTTGTAAGTACCACTTGCAGTAGATCCTGCAATGTTTGACCAACGATAAAATATATCACCTATTTGTGGTAGTACATTATTATTGTCTTCTAATCTGAAACCAATGCCTGCACCAAAACCAGGTACTGGTGTTCCAGTTGAGGTTGCTGTCAATCGAGCCACAGTTGTTATACTATTTGTGTTTGATAATTCTTCCCAAACATCTAATTGTGCTTGTGGATTTGAAGCTTGACTTCCTATGCCTACATTGTCTCCATTCCTTAGCGTTAGTCCAAAATTTCCACCTGCAACTAAACTCACTGCATCTACATCTACTCTAAACATACCCGTATTCAAATTACCAATAAAAGAATAACTAGGTGCAGCAGCAGAACCTAAAGTTGCTTGTATTTGTGTAGTTGCAGTATGATTTCCTAAATTATCGCCAAGTGCTGGAGCCAAGACTACATTGCCAGTTCCATTTACTGAAAGTACACCATTGGTTAAACTTGCAATTTGAGCATTTTGCATCATGGCAAGCCCTGTTGTAGTGCTGTTGCCTACGATATGGAGTGCAGCATTTGGATTGTATGTTCCAAAACCTGTATTACCATTGTTTAGCATTACCATTCTAGGACTTTTTATACCTCCGTCAAATGTTTCAATAGAATAATAATTAGTTCCCCCCAATAAACCTGTTGTCCATATCATATTTCCTGGAGCAATAGTACCAGCAGGAGTCCAATCAATGGTAGCCCAGTTGGCATTACTTGTTTTTTCAATTATCATTACTGCATTTGCCCTTTTTAAGTGAATTGAATTATTAGGAGTATTTGTACCTATTCCTAAATAATTGTTGGTATTATCCCAAAAAAAACTATTATTATTTCCTAAACTGTTAGCCCCTGTCCAAAAAGGAACATTTCCGTTGGTGCCTGTACCAGAAACACCTGTTGGTGTAGTCCACGTTAAATTTGTAGGTGTGATTGCACCTGCTGCTAAAACTTGATTTACTGTTGGAGAAGTAGTTGGCAAAGTATATGTTATGTTTGCTGCTTGAACATCTGTTCTAAATGCATTATAATTAGTGCCAGCTGCACTTGGTTCAAGCAATCTTAATTCGCCAGCAGTACCAGAATTAGATAAAATCAAGTTGCCATTTCGTACTTCTAATCTATCAGTGGATGGGATATTAGTTCCAATTCCTACATTACCATCGGTAGAGATTAACAATCTTGGAATATTAGTAGCTCCATCGTTTGTTTGAATAGTGTAATAAGCCTGACCACCCATCATACCATGCGACCATCTTGGATTCGCAGCTGATAAAGCACCTGAAGGAACAAAATCAGTTGAAGCCCAGTTGCCGTTAGCGGTTCTTTCAATCACTGCAACAGCGTTTGGCTGCCTAATATGCAAAGCCTGTATAGGGTTATTGGTTCCAATTCCCAACCTTCTATTTACATTGTCCCAGGATAAATTAGCTCCGTTGGCTGTTATTGTGCTATTGTCACTAAAAAAAGCCACCCCATTGGTAGTTCCACTACCAGATATTGCTCCACTTGGCAAAGGATTGGCACTACTACTTACCATTTGCCAACTTCCACCACTGCTATTGTCGTATATTACACGCACAAAATGCCCAGCTTTAATATCACCTGTTTCGAGAGGTTTATCAAAATTTTTGAAAATAGGTTTGGCAGGAGTGCTATTGAGTTGCAAAGTAGCTGGTCCAGTAACGGCATGGTTGGCTTTGAATGTAAACTCTATACCACCACTGGGTGCCGAAACTATTACAGCAGGATAGGTTACCACAAAAGCATTGCCCGAACCTGTGGCATCTAGCTGTACTTGTGCATTGGTAGAGGCAATACCTAAAATAAATAAATAAAAAAATAAGTAATTTTTAGTTTTCATATCAATGTTTAGAATTGTATTTTACTATATTTTATAATCTTTTAAAGTACCCTTAAAATAAGTTTTTTAAAATTTATTTTTAAGATGTGCTACTTAAAATGTATTTAAAGTTGGATTATTATTAAAATAAACATTTAAAGATATTTAAAATATCTGTATTCACAAATAATTATCAAAAAATAGTAAAAGTATCGCTTTAATATAAACTAATACTTTTTATCTTTAAATGGTACTTCTGTCATCTATAAATAAAAATCAAAAACGCAGACAGGGTTTAAAAACCCTGTCTGCGTTTGGTTAAAGATACTATCGCTTTGAGCGATAGTATCTTTATTAGAATATGCCAAAAAGCGTGTTCTAATAAAGATATAAGGAATTAGATATACCACTTTTGAAAAAGTGGTATATCTGGGTACTTTATATAAATTAATACTTTTTATCTTTAAATGGTACTTCTGTCATCTATAAATAAAAATCAAAAACGCAGACAGGGTTTTTAAACCCTGTCTGCGTTTGGTTAAAGATACCATCGCTTTGAGCGATGGTATCTTTATTAAAATAATTTTTTAGGAACACCCCAAAGGAATGTTCTTACAAATTATTCAACTACTAATTTTTTAACAGCATTCCCAACTTTTACCAAATAAATTCCTTTGGCTAAAGTAGTTTTCACTTCTGTGATTTCAGAAACAATAGATTGCGAATAAACCAAAGAGCCTAGTGAGTTGAAAATAGTTAGTAGTTCGGAGTTCATAGTTGGTAGACTATAAATAATGCTAAATTCTCCTACATTTGGATTTGGATAGATTGCTAGATTGCTAGATTGGTAGATTGGTAGATTGGTAGAAGTTGTTGTAGCATCTGTTATGGTTGGATTAGCAACAGAAACTGCTACTTGGTTTGGATTTTGAAAAGTTACACCCAAAGTTGTACCATTAACCGCTCCTGATGGAATGTTTACAACAATCATATTTCCACTCACGACTGTTACATTGCTCATGGCTTGCCCATTTATACTCACCATTATACCGATTTGGAATCCAGAACCATTGATAGTAATTACTCCACCATTTGCTAAACTTGAAACATTACCATTTACTGAAACACCAGAAACAGTTGCAGTCGAAGTTGTTAATGCAATCGTAAAAGGTATTGATGCTGGCACATTTGCAACTTGATTAGGATTTGAAACCTGAACAACATACGGTGTTGTAACATTTGCTGGCAAAGTGGCTGTAATTATATTTCCATTAACTACTGTTACACCTGCTAGAGCTACACCATTAATAGAAGTTGTTGCTCCATTTACAAAACTTGCTCCATTGATAGTGATTAACATGGGTGTTGTTCCAGTTGCTGGGTCGCTCAATGAGGTAAAACCTGTTACACTTGCACGAGGCATTTCAGTTACGATTACAGTGCGAGTTAATGTTCCGCAAAAGCCATTTACAGTAACTGTATATGTTCCAGCACCTACACCCGAAATACCAGTAGAAGTTGAACCATTGCTCCAAGCATAGCTAATTTGTTCGCCTGTTGCAAGTACATCTAAATCGGTTGTAACTCCAGGAAGAACTGTTATATTAGATGTTACAGATGTAATGGCAGTTGGAGCATAGTTAGCGAAATTGGCAGTATTTGAAACTACATTGCCACAAGTACCAGATACTGTGACCATATATGCACCAGCCACAGAAGTAAACCAATCTTTGGTTTGTCTGCCATTGCTCCACAAGTAGCTAAGATTAGTACCAGTTGCCGAAACTTCTATGGTTTCAAACTCGCCTCCGCAAACGGTTACAGAAGCAGGTTGAGTGGCAATGGATGTATTAGCAAAACCTACAATTGTAATTGGTTTAGAAACTATTGTGCCGCAAGCTCCTGATACAGTTGCTGTGAATATACCAGCAGGAAGATCTGGGTCAATATCCTTGTAATTACTTGGGTCGTTCCATAGATAAGTTAAATTATTACCAGTAGCATCTACATAAGCACCAGTCAAACCTGAGCCACAAACAGTTTCAAGCATAGATTGACCAATGATTGATGTTAAACTGTTTATAGTTAAAGAAGCTGAATTTGATTGTTGAGCAACTCCACAAGCTCCAGTTACAGTAACCATATAATTACCTGCTGTACTTGTTTGCATCGTTGAAGTATTAGCTCCATTGTTCCATAAGTAGTTTAAATTAGCACCAGTTGCAGACACCTCAAAACTTGTTAATAAGCCACCACAAACGGTTAAAGAAGCAGGTTGGGTGGCGATTTGAGTTGTTGCAATTCCTACAATTGTAATTGGTTTAGAAACTACTGTGCCGCAAGCTCCTGATACAGTTGCTGTGAATATACCAGCAGGAAGATCTGGGTCAATATCCTTGTAATTACTTGGGTCGTTCCATAGATAAGTTAAATTATTACCAGTAGCATCTACATAAGCACCAGTCAAACCTGAGCCACAAACAGTTTCAAGCATAGATTGACCAATGATTGATGTTAAACTGTTTATAGTTAAAGAAGCTGAATTTGATTGTTGAGCAACTCCACAAGCTCCTGTTACAGTAACCATATAATTACCTGCAACACTTGTTTGCATTGTTGATGAATTAGCACCATTGTTCCATAAGTAGCTTAAATTTGCTCCAGTTGCAGACACCTCAAAACTTGTTAATAAGCCTCCGCAAACAGTTAAAGAAGCAGGTTGTCTGGCAATTTGAGTGTTTTTAAATCCAAGTACAGTTATAGGATTCGAAATAATATTCCCACAAGATCCACTTACTGTGAGTAAATAAATACCTGCTGTAGTTGTAATATTTGACGTTGTAGCCCCATTGCTCCATTTATATGTTATATTTGAACCTGTGGCAGATGCAGAAAGCAAAGCAGTATTGATTCCACATACAGTTTGGATTAACGGTTGGGCAACAATTGCTGTTGGGTTTTGCATAACATCTCCAGTAATGGTCCAGCTTTTGAAACCTACACCAGTACCAGTGAGGATATCTCTGAATGTTTTATCACAATATTTTAAACTTGTTGCGTCCATTTTTCTTCCAGTAACAGTACCATTTGCAAATCCTCGAAGTGAAGATTCATAGTTAGGTATTGACATACCAACAGAATTTTGCAAAAACCCATTCAAATTAACGTTTGGATTTAGTTTACCACCCCAGCTTTCTATACTTTGGTCAAATCTTTGATTATTGCTAAATAAGTTTTGCATGTTAGTTACTTTTGAAATATCCCAACCAGAAATACTTTGGTTGAATTTGCTGTATGCAAACATATCTGACATGTTTGTAACTTTACTCACATTCCAATTCCCGATAGGTTGATTAAAGTCTGAAAGATAAAACATTAGTGACATATTTGTGACGTTTGATACATTCCAGTTCCCGATAGGTTGATTAAATGCAATATCGAAAAAAAACATACTTTGCATATTTGTACAAGCTGTGGTTACCCAATTGTTCAATGGTTGGTTAAACACTTGATTAAAGTAAAACATACTACTAAAATCGGTAACCTTACTAGTGTTCCAATTGTTGAGTGGAGAGTTAAAAGAAGTGTTTGCAAACATTAAACTCATATTAACCACATTACCAGTATTCCATCCACTAATATCACTTTTAAAATCTTTAGCATTATAAAACATATTGCTCATGTCAGTAACATTAGACATATCCCAATTATTAATAGGTTGATTAAATTTACTAGCATTATAGAATAAACCTGAAGTATTTCTTACATTACTTGTATTCCAACCAGCTAATGATTGATTAAATTTTGAAGCATCGTAAAACATAAAACTCATTTCTTTTACTGCAGACATGTTCCAGCCTCCTATCGGTTGATTAAAGCTTGAAGCTCCATAAAACATAAGGCTAGTGGTAGTTACATTTGACATATTCCATGTGCCTATATTGGTTGGAGAATTTAAAGTACTGCAATTATAAAACATAAAGCTTGTACTCCTCACATTAGTTAAGTCTGGTACATCGTTTGCAGAAATGTTTAAGTTTGAGCAACCTGAAAAAGCATTATCAAAATTACTCCATGCTACATCACCCCATTGCTCTATATCTACTAATTTTAGTTTGTCAACTCCACCATTTATTGAAATACTTTCAAAATTAGCGGGTTCAACTTTTAATCTTATTATAGCATTAGCAGGCAAACCGGTAATTGTAAAAAGAAGGTTAGTCGCACTTGGAAATGTACCAGTTCCAGATAAAGTATTAGGTATTGTTTCCCAAGAGTAGTTTACATTTCCAGTTGTGTTAATTCTACCAAATGCAATTTGCGTATTACCACTTCCAGCCTTAGACAAATCCCACTTGGTAATAAATGGAGCTTTTGGAGGAGTGCTCCACACACTAATGCGGTGGTTATTTCGGTCAGCCACAAATATTTTGCCATCGGCAGCTATCGTTACACCAGATGGATTTTTAAATTGATTGTCGGCAGAGCCATTGCTACCAAACGTAGTGAGGTTGCCAAAGACATTGCCGCTTTGGGTCCATACACTGATGCGGTGGTTAAGATTATCAGCTACAAATATTTTGCCATCGGCAGCTATCGTTACACCAGCCGGTCTATTAAACTGATTGGTGAGAGAGCCATTGCCACCAAAAGTAGTGAGGTGTCCAAAGGCATTGCCGCTTTGGGTCCATACACTGATGCGGTGGTTAATATAATCAGCCACATATACTTTGCCATCGGCAGCTACGGTTACACCTGTGGGATAATTAAACTGATTGGGGGCATTGCCTGCTGTGCCTATGCCAAAAGTAGTGAGGTTGCCAAAGGCATTACCGCTTTGGGTCCATACACTGATACGGTGGTTAGAATAATCAGCAACATATATTTTGCCATCAGCAGCTACGGATACACCTGCTGGATAATAAAACTGATTGGGGGCATAGCCAGATGAGCCTGTGCCAAAAGTAGTGAGGTAGCCAAAGGCATTGCCGCTTTGGGTCCATACACTTATGCGGTGGTTAAATTGATCTGCCACAAATATTTTGCCATTGGCAGCTACGGCTACACCATTTGGAAAAGAAAACTGATTGGCTAAATTGACTTCGCCATCAAAAGTAGTGAGGTTGCCAAAGTTATTGCCGCTTTGGGTATATACACTTATGCGGTGATTACTAGCATCTGCCACAAATATTTTGTCATCGGCAGCTATGGTTACACCTGATGGATTATTAAACTGATTGGCGGCATTGCCAGATGAACCAGTAGTTCCCAAAATTGTTAGTGGTAAATAATTTTGAGCTTGCACATTTGTTAAGCCCAACATTAAGAGCATAGCAGCTCCCCATTTTGTAATTGTTTTGAACATTGTTTTATAATTTTAATTTTAATTTAATTCTGCAAAATTAAAAAGTATAAAAATAATTTCAAATCAGTGCTAACACTGATTTTTTTATGTAGGAGATTTTAAAGTAGAAATAGTTAATGCGTAATGTGTAATGCGTAATGTGTAATGTGTAATGTGTAATTTGTAATTTGGAATGTAGAATGTAGAATGTGTAATGCGTAATGTGTAATGTGTAATGTGTAATGTGTAATGTGTAATGCGTAATGTGTAATGTAGAATGTGTAATGTAGAATGTGTAATGCGAAATTGGTAATGCGATTTTTATAATAAAAAAAAGGACAGTAATATTCAAAATTAATAATCTATCATTGCAAAGAGGTTTATTTTTAGTAAATTCTATTTAAAACAAAAAATTGACATTAAATAAAATTTTGATAATTTAGATTTCAATTTCACAAATGATATTAATCACTGTAATAATTACAACTTACAATGCCGAGCATTTTCTAAAACGTGCTTTAGATTCTGTATTTGCCCAACATGGGATTAATACTATTTTTGAATTTGAAGTAATAATTGTAGATGATTTATCAAAGGATAAAACAAAAGAAATTGCTTCAACATATAATGTAATATTTTTAGAAAATAAGGTTAATTCTGGCGGCCCTAATAAAGGCAGAAATTGGGCTTTGAGCATTGCTAAAGGCAATTATATTGCTTTTATCGACCACGATGACGAGTGGCTACCCAACAAAACTATCAACCAACTCAAATACATCAAAAACGAAAAAGTAATCTCTGGTGGATACATCGATATAGATACTAAACTGAACATCAAAAGAGTATATTGTAACAAAAGCCACGAAGGCTTTGTAAGATATAATACAAATACAACATTTTTGAGTAAACTAAAAAGGGATAAAAAAGGACAGATAAGCTACATGGCCACTCTAATGATACACCATGATTTGAAAAATATCTTATTTGAAGAGCAGTTTGGTATGTCAGACTACGAATGGATGCTACACATATTTTATAATCAACCTTCTTTAGAATTAACAGAACCAGTTTTTGTGCGCTATGTTGATGGCTCTAATTTATCTTTAAACGAAAAATATAGACTAAACGACTATGAAATATCCAAAAATGCAATCAAAAAATTTATAACAAAATATAAAGAAGCAAGCATTGGTTTAAAAAATTTGAATGGTTCTTTGGCAAGATATTACTATTTGGTGGGTAATACCAAAAAAGCAAGGTCCTACTTTTTAAAATCAAATCTGCAATTAAAAAACATATTATATTACCTCACAACTTTTGTGGGCAGGTCTTTTGTCATAAAAAAATTTAAAGTATTTGGGTAATATTTTATTATTTATAAGTATTTTTCCCTAGTAATTTTGCCATCCATTCTAAATCAAGTTTTAGCCATGCCATTGCTACACCCAATATTGATTTTATGCGCCAACTTAGTAATAAATCACTTGGATTGGTAATTGATTTTACAAAACTATTTATAGCTTGATTATACTCTTTTCTTACTAAGCAACTTCTGCCATAGATGGAGTAAGACATAGTAAGTTTGTTGTTTAATATTGATTCTATTTTTTTGAAAGATAAACCAATAGATTTTTTTTCATCCTCAGTAAGATTATTAACATGAGCTAACACAACAGATTTCATACCCATAGAAATTTCTACCGTATATTTTCGTGTGGCTTGCTCAATTTGTCGCCTGTAAGCCACCAAATTAGTATTGTTGTAATGAAATATACTATTTCTGCTCAATGCCAAAATAGTTGGTAAATCTACTGTTGGTAACATTGAATTTTGTAAGAATCCACCAATAAATGTAAGTTTTGATTTTCTAAAAATCCAGCTCACTGGTACTGGAAAAGAATCTAAAAGAGTTTGAATAACACTCGAATTTGGAATATTAAAAATGTGATTATTGTACGACCGAGGATATTGCCTCAAAACTTCATTTTTATAATTGACTACATCGGCCCTGCACCAAGCAAAATCAATAGTTTTGTCATCAAAAACAGGGATTTGAGTTTGCAAATAATGACTATACCAATAGTCATCGCCCTCCAGAATGGCCACAAACTCGCCATCTGATTGAGCCAATGCAAAATTGTAAGTTTCAGCTAATTTATATAACCCTTTATTGGCTTGTTTGTAGTACTTTATGCGTGGCTCAGTGGCAGCAATTTTTAAGATTTCATTTTCGGTATTGTCGGTACTGCCATCGTTTACGATAATCATTTCCCAATTTATAAAACTTTGATTTATTACTGAAATGATACATTGAGCAATGTATTTTTCATGATTATAAGTAGGGGTTATAATAGAAACTTTATTTAAAATCATGTCCTAAAAAATTAAATTAGTAATAAAAAAGTTATTTTTTTTGTAAAAGATATATCAAATGAATACCAAAGTTGTTTTTTTGAATGAAGTTCAAATCAGTATAATCTGCCAACTGTTGCATGAGTACATCGTCAAAAACGTGATGATGTAAGCACCTATTTTGAAAATTATTTTTACTTCTTTCTTCAAAATCTATGCCATTCAGGCCAAAATCCAACGTTTTGTCATGCAATTCCAAAATTTCGGTAAGATGTGTTAGATCGTTTTCTTCCACATTATTGTTGAAATCTTCAATCAAATGTGCCATACTTGAAGTAGGCCTTTTGTGGTCAAAAGTATATTTTTTGTTAGGAAGGATTATTAGTAAGAACCCGTTATTTGAAACTACTCTTTTCCATTCAAATATTACTTTTATGGGATTAGCAGTATGCTCTAAACAATGGCTAGAAATAAGCCCTTCAAATTGATTATCTTCAAATTTATTAAGATTAGAGGCTTCTAAAACAAACTGAATACCCGTTCTTTTGCCATATTTAAAGGTATTTCCTTCAATAATTTTATTTTCCCAAATTGTTTCATAAGAAAAATTTACGTTAGTAAGCGACCTCAGTTTGGCATACATAGGTAAATAAGAATTTGTAACTTCTTCGTTAAAAATTTTACTAGGACCACCAATTTCAAGTACATTTTTATTACTAAAACTAAGAATGTATTTTTCAATATTTTTACGATAAATCCGAGTAATAATTTTAAACCTAATAAACGATTTCAATCCCATAAATAATTTATAAAACATTTTTTACAAATATAGCATAAAACTAGATTTTGATTAATTTTTCAATCTTTTGAAAATGAAATACCATACGAAATGAAAATTAAAAAATGAAACAAAAAATAGAAACTTTTGTAAGCAAGACGACATATTGAGCCTGCCAATGGCACTTAATCCACTATAAAAACATGAATAGTCTAAAGAAATATTTTCTAAAAAAGAAATTTTTTGGCACTTGAGGGGTAATAAAAAAGCCCATTTTTTGCAAAGAGCTCTATATGTTTTATACCAATCAAAATTAATACCACCCTCAGAAAAATGCTCTAACTGTATATTTTTTGAAACTACTATTTTGAAATTATTACTTTTAGCTTGCAAACATAAATCAAAATCATATCCATGAAAACCTTTTATTAACTCTTCGTCAAACAGTATTTTTTTATTTAATACATCTGTAATACACATAAACAAGCCATCAACAAAAACTACTTCGCTGGCATCACTAGTAAAATTACTAAAAAAAATATCTTTATTTTTATTGATTTTTTTATAGTGTTGTATATAATTTTTTACCAAAAACTTATTATTTATACAACTCCAGGTACTAGGAATCTTACTTTTATAGGTAGCTCCAGCTACACCCACTAGGGCGATATTTTCGTTATTCTCGAAAATATTTTTTAGCTCCAACCCCCAATTAGACTCTAAAAACAAAATGTCTTCATGTAAAAAACAAATATATTTTCCTTTGGCCTGGGCTTTGAGTAAATTATAAACAGATGAAATACTTTTATTTTCAATTTGATTATCAAAATATAAGATTTCATGGTCTAGACCAATCGTTTGAGTAATATTTTCTATAACTGAATTTCTATATTTGGTATTAATACCACAAATGAGAATACTTATCATAAAGTAATTTTATAGTAAATTATTCACAAATACATCAACTCTATTATTAAATATTTTTATAAAATTTAATGACTCCAGTTTTGATTCAATTTTAAATCTATCTACTTGATCGTCATGTATTTCTATAGCTATACATTTAATTTTTTTTGCTAAAATTTCATCAAATGTATTTCCTAATATTACATCTTCTTCTGCACCTTCGATATCAATTTTTAGCACATCAATAAGATTTATATTTGTTTTTTGAATTATATTAGAAACTGATATTGTTTTGATATTTGTGCTATTTTCAGATAATTTAGTAATAAACCCTGCATTTTCTGGCCCTCGAGGGCCTTGATTTAGCTCTACATAATTATCAGATTGGTTGGCTGCAGCTAAGTTAAAAATGTTTGAATTATGTAAATTGTTGAAAGCAAGCAGAGATTTATATTGCTTTACTGCATCAATATCTGGCTCCACATAAATCGTATTGGCTTTAGGATATTTTAGTAAGATGGACAAACAAAAAAGGCCAATATTGCCACCCAAATCTACAACATTTAAAATTGAATCTGAAGTAAAATTTCTACTTAAATAAGAAAAAAGATCATCAAATTCGTTTTCAAACATAAACTCATACAATATTCCAACATCGCTGTACTGTTCATTTCTTAATTCAAAATTAAATTTTTTATCATACAATGTTAAATAACCAAAGTAAGAATTCGAGCCAATTTTTGAAACTTTGCCATTTCCTTTATCCAAACACAATATTAATTTTTTAAGATTTGCTTCCTTTTTAGTAGATTTGAGGGGTGTTAGCTTTTTTATACAATACATACATCCTGCAATAGTTATAGATAAAGGCAGTTTGTGTATTTGTTTAAGTATTTTTAATATTATCATATAGTTTTTACAACATAAATAATGTTTCGCAATTTAATAAAATCAAACGAAAAATTTTTAAAACATGGTTTATTTTCCTATATAGTAATAGCAATTAATATCCTAATTACAATTATTGTTATCAAACAATTATTGATAATACTTACTCCAAATATATATGGTGTTTGGATAATTGTTTTCAATATTATTACTATTTTATCATTACTACATTTTGGATTTACAGCTATTTGTTTATTCAAATTCAAAGATTATGTATTAAATAATAATTTAAAAATATTTTTTTCTAGAAATATGTTTGTTATTTTTTTTCAGACAACAATAATACTATTATTTCTTACTTTAATTTATTTTAATCTTGACATTTTAATTAAACATAAAAGTGAATTAATATTGGCTCAAAACATGCTTTTGTGCGCTACTCCAGGCTTGGTTTTTAATGCAATTTCGGCCTATTTTGAATCTATTTTATATTATAACTTAAAGTTTATATATTATAGAAATTTTTTAGAATTAGTAAGACTAGGTATTTTTTATATTCTTTCCCTTGTTGGTGTACTTTATTTTAACAATAATCCAATTTTAATTCCATTAACATATACATTTCTGTCTATTATTACTTTTTGTTACACTATTTATAAATTTAATAAAAATGTAGCTATTACGATTGAATGGAAAGAAATCAAAAGTGATTACTTAAAAGATAATTTCAAAGATGGATTTTCGTTTTGGATACTTAGCTTTAGTTCATTTGTAATTGCTCAAACTGATGTTTTTTTTATATCTTCTTATAAAAATGATTTAAGTCTAGTAACCATGTATGCACAATCATTTAGACTTCAAGATATTTTTTTAAGATTTATTAAAAAAATTACTGAAATCAAAGGGCCAAAAATACTTTCTTTGTATCAAGCAGGAAACCATTTAGGAGTTTACAATATTTATATAAAATTACTTAAAATCAATATTATTTTATCTTTATTAGCATGTTTTATAATAGCCATTTTGGGTAAAATTATATTAGAATACTGGCTTGATTATAGTCTTATTTTCGATCAAACATTAATTTCTGTTTTGAGTATTTTGTGTGTTACAGGAAGTATTCACTGGGTATTTTGGAATTTTTGTAATATTACAGAGCAGCAAAATAAAATTAAATACATTTCTTTTTTAGAAATATTATTAAATTTACTACTATCTTACTTTTTGATACGACATATTGGGCTGATAGGACTTGGCATAGCATCCTTGATTTCTAATAGTATTACAATTACTTTCATGATAAGATTATTTAAAATTTATAAATATAAATCATAAATTTATTTTTATGACTATTTAAAACTTCAATTTTTATATTATCTTACCTTTGCTATTCGCTTTAAAGGTATCAATTTCTCCTAAAATTTTATCTTTAATTTTAATAAAAACTGATTTTTTTTTAAGTTCTGTTTGTTTGTAAGGTGTGATAGTTTCGTTTCCTTTTTGAATATGAAATGGCTTTGGTCTTAATTTTTTTTCAAAAACAACAATGCTGTCGTAGTATGAAATACTATAAATATTTTTAGTAATTTCATTTATAAGTAAACTTCTTTTATTACTAATGTGGCTATCATAGAGTGAGTCAATTAGATTTTTGGCGTATTCAATAAATGAATTTTTATTTTTTAATCCTCCACCAAAAGCATGCCAATAAGAGCTGTGAGTATCTTCTACTATATATAAACCACCTTCTTTGACTTTTAAGTATAATTGTTCAAAAGATACAATTTGTTGTTGCATAGTATGCCCTCCATCGTCTAGAATAATATCTAATTCAGGTAATTGAGATTCTACTGTTTTCAAAAAATTGACATCAGATTGAGAGCCTATAAAAATTTTTATTTTATCGTCTTCATGTTTTTTACACTCTTGATTTACATCAATGGCAAAAATATTTACGTTCTCTCCAAAATATTTTTTCCACATCTGTAGCGATCCGCCATGTGAGATACCTATTTCTAAAATATTAACTTTTTTATTTTTATATTTTGAAAAATATTTTTCATATATTTCAAAATAATGGTCCCATTTATGAATTAAATTTCCAGTATGATTATAAAAAGTTTCCCTTAAAGTTGTCAAATGATTTTTTTAAACAAATGTAATAAAGCAGAACACAAAATAAAAATCTATTTTAGTAAATTATTTTTTAATATACTAGCTTTAGATTTTTCAATATTAAATATTTTTAAAAATTATTTTATAGGTAATAATTTTTTATTAATTATTTTTGCACCCTGATTTTTGATTTAATATGATAATTGATGCTTCTAGGATAGAAAAAGCCTATCAAAACCTAAAAAATATAGCCAAACACACCCCTATTGAGCTTAATGCTACGCTCTCTTCTATGTATGAAGCCAATATTTATCTCAAACGTGAAGACTTGCAGGTGGTGCGTTCGTACAAAATTAGGGGTGCATACAATAATATCACAAATCGTAGCCAAGCCGAAATCCAAAATGGAATTGTATGTGCCAGTGCGGGCAATCATGCTCAAGGTTTTGCCCTTTCTTGTCAACTTTTGGCAATAAAAGGTTATGTATATATGCCAGTAACTACACCCAAACAAAAAGTAAATCAGGTAAAAATGTTTGGCAAAAACAACATTGAAGTTCGCCTCGAAGGCGATACTTTTGATGATAGCTATGCTTGTGCTTTGCAGTTTTGCAATAGTAATAATATGGCTTTTATTCATCCATTTGATAACGAAGACACCATTGCTGGACAAGGCACTGTGGGGTATGAAATATTGCATGATTTGCAGCATTTGCCCATAGATTTTGTTTTTATGGCTGTTGGTGGCGGTGGATTAGCCTCTGGTGTGGGTTCTTATTTTAAACAAAAATCTCCTCATACTCAAATTATAGGTGTAGAGCCTACTGGTGCTCCATCTATGAAACAAGCTTTGGCCAAAGGTCAGGTGGTAACTTTAGATAAAATAGATAAATTTGTAGATGGTGCTGCTGTAAAAAGTGTAGGCAAAATAACCTTTGATATTTGCCAAGAAGTGCTTACAGAGATGCAACTGGTGCCCGAAGGCAAAACTTGTACTACTATTTTGCAACTATATAATACTGATGCCATTGTTGTAGAACCTGCTGGGGCACTTTCGATTGCTGCTCTTGATTATCACAAAGATAAAATAAAAGGCAAAAATGTAGTTTGCGTTGTCAGTGGTAGCAACAACGATATTGATAGGATGCAAGAAATCAAAGAAAAATCAATGATTTTTGAGGGTCTTAAAGAATATTTTATTGTCAATTTCCCACAAAGACCAGGAGCTTTGAGGTCGTTTTTGGACGATGTATTGGGTCCAAACGATGATATTGTAAGATTTGAATACCTCAAAAAAACTAATAAAGAAACTGGTGCTGCCCTGATTGGTATAGAATTTAAAAATGCAGAAGATTGTACTCCCTTAATGAATAATATGACTACATTTGGATTTACTTTTATTAGATTAAAGGAAAATGCAGTTCTTTTTGATTATTTAGTGTAAAAAATGCCTAATTTTAAAATATAATAATTATATATATCTATGAAAATTGTAAAAATAGTAATTTTTGGAATCATTCTTTTGAGTGGTGTTTGTGGTTATTTGTATTATAATGCAAGTTATAGCGAAGGATTTAGGGCAGGAGCAATGGTTAAAATTAGTAAAAAAGGATATGTATTTAAGACCATAGAAGGCGAGCTTAATTTGGGTAATTATTTTAGCGACAAAGGCAATCCTAGCACTTCTATTTGGTCGTTTTCGGTTGATCCTAGTGCTGATACTGTTATCAAAAAACTAGAAGAGGCAGTTTCGAGTGGCAAACGTGTGAAATTACATTATAAAGAAATGTACACCCAATTTTCGTGGCGTGGCGATACCAAATATTTTGTGTATAAAGTTGAATAAAAAAATAGATACTAGTTTACAAATTATCTAAAAAAGCAATTAAAGCTTTTCTATCAGCTTTAGTTAAGTTTCTAAAAGCATTTTTGGCATTTTTGGCCTCTCCATCGTGCCAAAGTATTGCCTCTGTTATATTACGAGCTCTTCCATCATGGAGTAAGAATGTATGCTTATTCACTACCTTATTGAGTCCAATTCCCCAAAGTGGAGGTGTTCGCCATTCGGCACCTGTGGCCAAAAAATCTGGTCTATTATCTGCCAAATCAGGCCCCATGTCATGCAAAAGTAAATCTGTGTAAGGATAAATCGTTTGTGATGCAAGTTGGGGTATTGAAGAGAATCCAGTTACAAAACTCTCTTTGTGGCATTTGGTACATCCAATTTCTGACATTATTTTTTTTCCTTTTATTACTTCAGCATTTTTGATATTTCTTCGTGCAGGAACTGCCAAAGAGCGTTGATAAAACACCACATCTGCTAATATTTTGTCGGATATTTCTGGGTTTCCACCATTTTGTAAAGCCAAATACCTTGATTTTTGAACACTACCAGTAATGTTTTCATCTGGGTTAAGGCTTGATGTTATACCTATATCGCCATTGAAAGCATCGGCCGTTTGTTGATGCAAATTGGGTTGATTGGCTTTCCAACCAAATCTACCCAACTGATTGGAATTGAGCTGTTTGTCCCATACAAGATTGGCTTTCCCCGAAACGCCATCTTGGTTTAAATCGTTTTCGTCTGCCATAGCAAGAATGGCTGTTGGAGGTATAATTTCGAGCAATCCAAGTCCATAAACAGAGGAACCAACTCTAGGCGAAAACATCATTGTAGATTCCATATTGCCATAATTTAGGTTATCAAAAGTATAGGTTGGTTTTCTTAACGAATACACCTCGCCATCGCCATAAGTACCTGCAATTTCGGTATATAAAATTGATACACTAGCCTCTGGCAGTACATTTTGAATAGCTGATGTGCTCAGCTGTCCGCCATAAACTGAGTCTGGCTTTGGGTTGCCGTGCGGTGTAGAGCCATCTACACTCAGTCTAAAAAGGAGACCTTTGTCGGTTTCGGGTTGACCTCTGCCATCAAGCAAATGGCACGATGAGCATGAGTTGGCATTGAGAAACGGGCCTAGTCCATCGCGTGCAGTAGTGCTGGCCCCTGCTGCTACCCAAGCACTCCTAAAAAAAGAATTTCCATTGGCAAATTTATCTAAATCTTCGTTAGAAGCATTTTCTACTTGATTGCCAAAAGCATTTTCGGTAGCATCAATAGAAGTAGCCAAAGCTCCACCCGAAAACTTACTTAGATCCACAACATCAGGCTGAGGTTCAGATTTTACAGGCTCTGAAGTTTTATTACAGCTAATAAAAAAAGTAATAAAAAAAAGTAATAAAATTATATTTTTCATAAATAATAATTTTGATTATTGATTAGTGATTATTGATTAGTGATTATTGATTATTGATTATTGATTAAGAGTTTTAATTTCAGAGAACAAACAAAAATTAAGCATTTCGCATTACGTTTTTGGGCTTGGTAAAGGTGGACAATTTAAAGAACTAAAGTTCAAATTTAGAAAAAAGCTAATAGAAAGTACAAATGTTCAGCCTAGTACTAAAATCCCACTTTTGCCAAACAGATATTGATGGCAGTTTTATTTAGTCAACAAAAGTTTCTTTCAAAACACTTTTTACTTTTTCAATTTCTTTTGAGGTCAAATTACCTAATTTTTTAGTTATCCTTTGTTTGTCGATAGTTCTAATTCGATCTAAAACAATCCAGCCTTTTGTCTTATCATGATTTACTTCAATTCTTGTTGGATAACTTTTTGAACTACTTGTCATTGGTGCAATAACTGCAGTATTCAAGTATTTATTCATTTCATTTGGTGAAATTATCACAGCAGGTCTTGTCTTTTTCATTTCACTTCCAATTGTTGGGTCAAGATTAACCAAAACAATTTCATATTGAGTTAGTTCCATTCGTCAAAGTTTTCATCATCAAAAATGTCAGACATAACTAACTTGTCATCTTCATTTTCGTTCATTAGCTTAAATGATTTCTCCCAGCCTCTTCTTGGTTGTTGTTTAGGCTTTAAAATTATATAACCTTTCTCAAGAATTAATTCTAATGTATCAGTTATGTTATATTTTTCTAATATAGTCTTTGTTAATCGTATGCCTTTTGAATTGCCAATTGAAATTACAGATATATCCATATTCTTATAAATTTTGTAGATACAAAGTAATTACAAATGTTTCAACTTTCCAAATATTAATACGTGTCAAAAAAAATTTCCACCAATACAAAACACACATTACTAATTACTAATTACTAATTACTCATTACTCATTACACATTACTAATTACTCATTACACATTACACATTACACATTACAAATTACGCATTACGCATCACACATTACTCATTACGCATTACACATTACGCATTACACATTACGCATTAAAATAGTCTATTCTGCTTTTTCAAGCCCATTGTACTCGTTAGAAACTTCAAGTTTTGTTACTATATCAGCATGGGCATCGGCTTGGCTTCTGAGTTGCAATATTAAAGTATTTATTTTAGGATAATCTGGATTTGTAGCAACAATGGCCTGATCAAAAGTGGTATTGATGCTTGCCAAAGTGGCATCTGTGGCTTCAAATTTAGAAACAATATTGGCATGTATATCTGGGAAATATTTTTGCAAATATCCAGCAAGGCTACTTCCAGAGATTATGGTGCCATCAATTTTTGTATATTTCCCAAAATAAATACCTTTTAGTCCACTTTGCCAATGTCTGATATCAGTCATGGTATAGTCGCTAAAACAATCGTGTTCGTCTTCTTGGTCGGAGTTCATATAGGCCACACTGATGCGTTGTCCAGCCATTTCGGCTTTGGTATATACACCAAGCCCTCTCAATATTTTGGCTATGCTGTTGTTTGTTTCAGTTTTTGACACAAAAGTTGCTCTGTAGTTATCCGACATTGATTTGTCCCATTGAGCAACCACAGATTGCAAATCATCGACCAACAACTGAGCTGCAGCCACCAAATAATCTCTTCTACGACTTTGATTTTGGGCTGTGCCACCATCTACAAAATCAGTGTAAGGTCTCGCACCTGGGCCAGTTGCATCCAAATCTTGTCCCCACAATAAAAATTCGATGGCGTGGAATCCACTGCTTACACTTACCTCGTTGGGCGATTGATTGATACTCGACAGCAAACTTGAGTTAATCATAGGATACTGAGCCACCATATTGATAATACCTGCCAGGGAATTGGTAGACACATAATCTATAAAGGCTTCGTCTAGTGGCCAAGCATTGATGTATGCCTCTCGGCCAGTTTGCGAGGCATCAATAGGGCCTTCATAAAAACGAAAAGCCTCAGTATGGGCATAAGGCACTCTGGCATCTTGCCAGGCTTGCTTGCAGGCCTCAAAATTGGTTTGGCTTGGCAATGCCACAAAATTATCTATCACTGCTTTTAGGTCTATCGCTTTTGATAATGCGTCAGAATACATATTATAACCCAAATTGGCATAATTGATTGTTATGGCTTGTTTTTCGGCAGGTTTTTGATCTAAGGGTACTTCTTTGGCACAACCAAACAACAATACACTTGCAGATATGACTAAATTTTTTACTTTCATTTCGATGTTATTTAGATTAATTTTAAATAATGCACAAATGTATTCTTATTTATAATCATTACAAATAAATATAAAATTATTTTACTAAATATTAAAATAATCATAAAAAAAAACATCAAAATAAAATTTATAGGCATCTCACAAAGCGATAAAATATATTTTTAAAAGCCCGACCAAAACTAATTTACTATGGCACAATCTTAGTTAAAACTTTTTTTCCAGTTGCGGCCGAATCGAAAAAAGAAGGGTTCTTATAAAGGATAATTTTTAGAAGTTAGTATAAAATTGATGCAAAATTTGAACACCTTTAAAGCTAAAAATAGTTAGCTAGTGTAATTAAAAAACATTAAAGTGTTCTCAAACAATTTAATAAAATTTTATTCTAATCAATTTTTGATAATTTATGAATTTTAGCTTTAATTTGCTACATATTATATAGTGTAATAAAAATATTATGGCAGAAATAATGAAAATGCCCAAACTGAGCGACACCATGACAGAAGGTGTAATTGCAGCTTGGCACAAAAAAATAGGAGATCAGGTAAAAGAAGGTGAACTTTTGGCTGAAATCGACTCTGATAAAGCTACCATGGAGGTAGATTCTTATGTTTCGGGTACTTTATTATATATAGGTGCTGCTGCCAAAGAATCTGTTCAGGTAAACGGTATCTTAGTGATTGTGGGCAAACCTGGCGAAGATATTTCGGCTCTGATTGGTGGCGGCACAGCCACAGCACCAGTGGCTAGTGTAGCTGCCCCTACCGAAATAGCAACTTCTGCCCCCTCAGTTAAAATAGATACTTCTAATATAAAAGCCAAATTGGTAACTATGCCAAAAATGAGCGATACCATGACAGAGGGTACTATCGAAAAATGGCATAAAAAAGTAGGCGATAAAGTAAAATCTGGCGAATTATTGGCCGAAGTAGCCACCGACAAAGCCACTATGGAATTAGAAAGCTACGAAGATGGCACCTTATTATACATTGGTGTAGAAGAGGGCAAATCAGCCATTGTTGATGGTGTGTTGTGTATCATAGGTGATGCAAATGCAGACTATAAATTGTTATTACAGGCTCAAGCTGCTCCAAAAATCACATCAACTACTGCCCCAGCTGAAGTTTCTACACTTGCTACTAAAACAACAGAGGTTGCACCTACCGTTTCGGCTTCAACAGACAACAGATTGAAAGCATCTCCTTTGGCCAAAAAAATAGCAGCCGATAGAGGAATAGATATAAAATTGGTATCTGGCAGTGCCGAAGGAGGTAGAATAACCAAAAAAGACATCGAAAATTTTGTTCCAAGCAAATCTGCAGCTCCAGCAACATCGCCAGTAGCAACCAAATCAGCCGCAATATCTCCATCAATCGTTGGTGTAGAAAGCTACGAAGAGGTGCCTGTGTCGAGTATGCGAAAAGTCATAGCCAAACGCTTGGCAGAAAGCTTATTTACTGCACCACATTTCAGCCTAACCATGGAAATAAACATGGATAAAGCCGTAGAAGCACGAAAATCTATGAACGAATGGGCAGAATCAAAAATATCGTTCAACGATATGGTTATAAAAGCGGTAGCAGCAGCCATTCGCAAACACCCTAAAGTAAACGGCTCGTGGATGGGCGATAAAGTAAGATTCAACAATCATATACATATAGGAGTAGCAGTAGCAGTCGAGGATGGCTTGCTGGTGCCAGTAGTAAGATTTGCCGATAGCTTATCTTTAAACCAAATTTCAGCTACTGTAAAAGACCTTGGTGGAAAAGCTAAATCAGGTAAATTGCAACCTAGCGACTGGGTAGGCAACACGTTTACTATTTCAAATCTTGGTATGTTTGGCATAGAGGAGTTTACCTCTATTATCAACCAACCAGATGTATGTATACTTTCGGTGGGTGCTATTGCTCAAAAACCAATCGTAAAAGATGGACAAATTGTGGTAGGCAATATTATGAAAATCACACTTTCGGCCGACCATAGAGTGGTTGATGGAGCTGTGGGTTCGGCATTTTTGGTTACACTCAAAGGTCTACTCGAAGATCCAGTTCGCATTTTGGTATAGTTTATTAAAATGTATATTAATAAAAAAGGGTTTACTATTGAATAGTAAACCCTTTTTTTTGGGGGGATAGTTATATATACGATTTTATTCAATGTTTACAAACATTTTTTTAAAATAAACACCTTTTTGATTTTCTCAAAAGGAAATCAAAATTAAAATTTGTTACTATTTTTTAGACTTTACTTACTAAAATTACAATCCAAAACAATCGCCTTATACTGCTACTTCTATCACAAAATTGTGGTTGGTATAAATACAAATATCGGCAGCAATAGTAAGCCCCTCATGTACAATTTCTTTGGCTGATAGTTGGTGGGCATGCTTTTTTAGTGCCATGGCTGCCGACAGGGCATAATTACTGCCTGAGCCAATAGATGCAATCTTGTGTTCTGGTTCTATTACATCGCCAGAGCCAGAAATAATGAGCAACTCATCGGCAGAGCCTACCAAAAGCATGGCTTCTAATTTTTGCAAATATCTATCTGTACGCCATTCTTTGGCTAGTTCTATGGCCGAGCGTTTCAGGTTATGGTTAAAAGCTCCTAATTTCTCTTCAAATCTATCAAGTAGCGTAAAAGCATCAGCCGTAGAGCCTGCAAAACCAGTAATAATTTTGCCATCGTTGAATTTTCTGATTTTATTGACGTTGCTTTTGGCTACTGCATTGCCCATAGTGGCTTGTCCATCGGCCCCTATGCACAATTTGCCATTGTGTATTATTCCAAGAACTGTGGTTGAGTGTATAATCATATTTTAAAAGTTATAATGCACAAAAATAGGTAATATAAGTTTATAAACGATGTATAAATAAATAATTTGATAATCTAAAACTTAGTCTGAAACCAAAATTCAACTTCAAAAAAATACACTTATAGGAACTTCTAAAAACCCTAATTCCTTTCCCTCAAAATGGTGTGGCTAAAGCCACTCCATTTGTTAAAAAAGACAAAAAAAACAAAAACAAAATCTATCTCTAAAATATAATATTTAATTACTGCATTACACACTTTTTTGGACAGTACCCCAATGCTATATTTATCGCCTGCCATGACACAAATATAAGGACTTTTTTTGTTTATTATAATCGTTAAAAACGATTATTTCGACCGCCCCCGTTGCAAACGAGGGCGATTGGGGGAGACCTACCTACATAAACAACATTATCTGAGTATTTATTTCAATTGAAATAAATCTATAATTTCATCTAATATTTTACCATCAGAAGTTAATTCATAGTTCATATCAAATCCAATTTCAACTTGTTTTTCCATAGCCAAATCTCTAATTTGATCCACTTTGTCATTTTCAATTTCTAGAAAAATATATTTGTCCTTCTTTTTGAAATTTAATTTAATTCCAAAAGACCCTATGTCTTCTGCAAGAATATTTTTTATGCAATCAAATTGTTTGACAGTTAGTTTAATATTCATTTATTTAATAAGATTTAATAATTTTAAAGCTTTATTTGTTGAAGTGGGGTTTACAGATAATATTTTCCCAGTTAATGGATTTACTACAACTTCCGAAAATTGACCAATAAATCTTTGGCTTTGCCTTCCTAATTTATCAATAACAACTTTATTAATTTTTAAAGGATTTTTCAAAGTGTTTAAAATAGCCTCTGGCTTGACACCTCTTTGAATAGCCCTATTTAATCCATGCTTTGTAAATCCTGTGATGTTTAATCCATTTGCTGTTTTTATGCTTGAGGCAACTTTTGAGGAGACTTCTCCCGCAATACTAGCACTATTATCAATTAAAGTTGAAAAAGTTTTTCCAACTTGCTCTGCAGTTTCTTTCGCTACTTGTTCTGCTGCTTCTTTTCCTCCTATTTTGGCTGCCTCTCTAGCTGCTATTTTTACTCAGGAAGATAAAAACGATTTTTACCTGTTTCAATCCATTCTTTAACATCTAATGGATGAAAAACCCCCCCTCGATTATAGTTGATATATTCGTTTGTAAGTTCTCCAATCCTTACAGTTTGATTATTAACTTGCCATACATACCAAGTATATGACTTTTTCACTCCACTATCTCCATGTTCTCTAAAAAATGGAGGATTATAATTAATTTCCAAACTAACATTTCCTATTTTTTTCCAAATATTATATTTAGTTGCTCCAATTTTAACCATACAATGTGTATAGTAAAGAATTTTACTTTTTAATATATTATCAAAGACTAATTTTTCATTCTCTTCTTTTTGATATTCAAACACTCTTATAACATTAGAATTCATTAGTGTAGAATCATCACCCACATATTGAAAATATGTATACATTTTATTTGGAAGTGATACTTCAAATATATCTCCAACTTCTAGTTTTATTCTTTTCATATTTTTATGGCCAAATTGATTTAACTCCGTATTTCATCCAGTTTTTAGGTGCAATACTATTAATTTTATTTAATAATTGCCCACCATTTACTCCTCCATATTTTAAAATTAGGTTTTGCTCTAAAACTCTTGCTTGTGATAATGTTAAATTACTAGCCCCTTCTACTCCTCTTATTTTTAAACCTTGCTTTAAAACATCACTAGCATGATGTTGTGCTTCCCGTTTTAACAATTCTTGTGAAGTTCTACCTACATAAACAACATTATCAGAAGCATCTACCAATTCATACACTGAGTGCAATTTATTTGAAGAGCTTTTTAATGATTGGTCAAGTCCTTTTTTTGCGAGTTGCTCAGCAGTTTCTTTCGCTACTTGTTCTGCTGCTTCTTTGCCCACTATTTCTGTTGCCTCTCTGGCTGCTAATTTTACCCCTTGCGATACAGCTGGTTTGGCTAGTTGCTCTGTTGTAGTAATAGCAATTTCTCTTGTGGCAAGTATCAATACTGGCCTTGTACTTCGTGCTAATAAGCTCTTAAACACTAAATTCCCTATATCTCCACCTCCAACAGCATTGAATCCTTCTAATACAGAAGAAACCAAAGTAAATAAATTGACACCAGAACTAGCATCTCCACGTGTATTATATGCATTGCCAGTTGCAAAATCTGCCGCTATATTGAGCCCTGCTGTTACAGCAAATCCGGCAGCAGGATTGAACACTGCTACACCACCACCTATTGCACCTGCTCCAAAGTATGCTAAACCATCTCCAAAACTTTTGACTTTGCCACTTAAGGCTGCACTTAATAAATTTAATCCTCCTCCAACTATTGCTGCAGCTGCAACAGCAGCAATAGCTATCAAAGGTGCAAACTCTCCCGTTGGGTCTGTATACTTCAATGGATTATTGTTTACGTAACTGTAGCCATTAAAGTTTTGGGATGTGTTGGCAATAAGCACTGGGTCGGGGCTGAGGAATCGTCCTACTTTAGAATCGTAGAGCCTGCCGTTCATGTTTATCAATCCAAACTGGTCGAGGTGTTCGTGGAAGGTGTAGCCACGTGTGAAAGCCCCCAAACCCCCGAAGGGGACTTAAAATAGGACTTTTTTTTGTTTATTTTAATCGTTACAAACGATTATTTCGACCGCCCCCGTTGCAAACGAGGGCGATTGGGGGCTAACGCCACTCCATTTGTTAAAAAAGACAAAAAAAACAAAAACAAAATCTATCTCTAAAATATAATATTTTATTACTGCTTTACACACTTTTTTGGACAGTACCTATTTCGACCGCCCCAGTTGCAAACGAGGGCGATTGGGGCTTAAAATAGGACTTTTTTTTGTTTATTTTAATCGTTACAAACGATTATTTCGACCGCCCCAGTTGCAAACGAGGGCGATTGGGCTTTTTTTTGTTTATTTTAATCGTTACAAACGATTATTTCGACCGCCCCCGTTGCAAACGAGGGCGATTGGGTAGCGAGTTTAATGCAAACTATTTAGAAATTCATCAAAGCTTTTAGAAATTAGATAAATATTTTTATATTCATAGTCATCAAAAACATCGTAATCAATTTCGTTTTCATGATCCCAAAAATAAACATAGCCATAGTCTTTTTCCCCACAAGATATACAAACTAAATTTCCGCCTGAATCATGACCTATTGGTAAAAAATGTGTGGGTATTCTTTTGGAGTCTTTTTTATATATACCTAAGTATTTAATTATATTGTCATATTGTCCGTCATAAACTGCCAAAAACCAATCCAAATCAGAGCTGGTTTTTTTTCCATTTTCAATAAAGTCGTATGCATTAGGCTTTGGTTTACCTCCATTAAATTTTAATAAGTGTCCAACAAATTGAGTAGGAAACTTTAGATTAAATTCCTTTTCAATTTCGTTAATATCTGAAATTGATATTTGCTTTTCAGTTTCTGTTATATTTATCATAATAATTTAATTTTACCATAATGAAAATCCACCAGTGTGACCTGTTTGCTGATGTATATTTGTCTCTACTAATTGCATACGTCCATAATCTTGATGATGATGCCAAGTGTAACCTTTAGGTGTTGAGGTATATCCAGCTACGTTATTGGCAGCATCATAATCTAATTGTCTATTTCCAGTTGCTTTTATAATCACATTATTTTTTCCTCCTTTATACAAATTGGGCGAAAAATCTGGAAAGCCATCTGCATCAAATTGCACTCCTGTTTTAGGGTGTTTTGTATTTGATAAATGCCTGTTTCTAATTTTATAATTTAAGTATTTTCCAAGCCTTTTAAAGTGAGGGGATAAATGTTTTAGGTGTCTACCCATCATTCTTCCTCTTGTTGACTGTGCTACTGCCTCATTATCATCAAGAAAGTCCTGATTACCAACATTTGAAGACAATTTATTAGATGCTAAAGCATGCAACCCATGATTCAACCCACTTACAATAGCCCCTGTGGCAAAGCCCTCTAAGAAACTGCCACCCATGGCTGCACTGGTAAGGCCGCCTACTACGCCACCAAAGGCCATTTGGCCAAGTAGCGATTGGCTTAAGGCTGCTGCTGCTTTGCCTGGTATGGCACTAAGGGCACTGCTGGCTCCGCTAGCTAGCCCTGCCGTAAGGAACGTAATGGCAAACTGCTCGGGCGATATGTTGCCCCCAAACACCATCACTTGCAGTACTTGCAAATAGGCTTGCGATGCTCCATGGGCTGCTGCTCGGGCTACTTCCATGGCAATTTTTGAGGCAAATTGCGATGCTGTAGATGTAAATGCACTGCCAATCCCAAAGCTTACGGCCCCACTCACGGCTCCCATCAGTATTGCTTTGCCAAACTCGCCCCAGTCCCATTTGTCGAATTTCCATTTATGCTCTATGCCATAGCTAATGGTGTACGATGCTGCACCAATCAGTGCCCCTATGGCTATGGCTATCAATACTGGATGTTCGCCTGTTGGGTCTGTAAATCTAAGAGGATTTCCGTTGGCATACAAATATTTGTTAAAATTTTGCGAATCGCCTATGTTGGATAAGATGGGGTCGGGTCCTATCATTTGGCCCAGCACTGGGTCGTAGAGGCGGGCGTTCATGTTGATGAGGCCATGGCGGTCGAGGTGTTCGTGGAAGGTGTAGCCACGTGCACCAACCGCACTTTGGGTTTGATAATCAGGTGTATTGGTATGTGTATAGGGTAGCCATGTGGTAGGGTCTCTGCGTCTGCCCCAGGCATCAAAACTTTGCTCTTCTTTGATATTGGCTTGTGCATCGAGTATCATATTTACAGAGCCCAGATGGTCTGTAATGATGTAATACAAGCCAGTACTTAGACCAGCATTAGGTTCAGATTGGGTTACGTTTACAGCTATGGCCCCGTGTGGCCCCATAACGAAATCTCTTTGGGTAGTACTAAGGGTGGTAATACCATCAGCTGCTAAGTTTTCGGTTAGTTCGTAGTCGCCAATATAGTAGGTTCTGCGTATGGCCGTAGAACCAATTTTTTCTACCATAAGTCTGCGTTGATCGTCTGGGCCATATATCCACTCTGTCGCTATATTTGTGGTAGGAGTCGAGGCTTCAGTGATAGATTGTATACGCTGAAAATCTGTATAGGCCAAGTTTTGTTGTCGTTGAAGTGTACTCATAGCAGTGCCTTGGCTGTTGAGATCTATAGATTTGACTGCATGAATTTTGGTAGTATGATAAGTATATGCCCCTAAGTCGTATTTGCTAGTGATGTTTCCATTAGAGGCAAAAGCCATCATTTGAGGGTTTCCTTGCTGAATATTATTAACTTTTAGAGTAATAGTTGTAAGCCTATCTAGTTCATCGTAATCAAATACTTCTTTTAAATTGCGGTTGGCATGGGTTATGGTTCGGTGGGTAATGTTGCTCGTAAGTGGGTTTATTTCTAATCCATAGTGATATAGGTTGCTGGCTGTGCCTATTTTTTTGGCAGTAATGGCTTCTAGTCTATGAAATATAGGGTTGAAATTGTAGTTTACCTGTATGTTGTTGCCAAGGGTATATTGGGCTATCTGGTCGGCATAGTCTATGGCATTGAGGGTGTATATGGCATTGCCAGCTGCATCGTTTACGTTGGTTAGGTATCCTTTGGCGTTATACACCATGTTTTGAACAAAACCAGAAGGCGATTTTTTATGAATAGGTCTATCAAAGGTATCGTAGTCTATGGTAGTAGCAAACGAGCGAGCACCAACTATTTCGGTAGCAGTTTTTAGTCTACCACGGCTGTCGTAGTCAAAATTAGAGGTTGTATTGTATGGGGTTGTAATAGATTTGATTTCGTTGATAGCAATTCCTGATGTTTCATAAGTATAAGATGTAGTACCATCTTTGTTTGTTCTAGTCAAAGGCCGCCCCATGATATCGTAAGTAAACGAAATAGTTTGATTTTTGGCATCAGTTTGAGAAATTAGATCACCAAAAGGATTGTATAGGTAGGTATAGGTGCCAGTATTTGGGTCTGTGGTGGTTTTCTTAAAGCCATTTTCATAGGTAAAAGAAACAGTGCTAGAACCTTCAACAGCCATAGATTGTAGTTCGCCATTGCCAAAATAAGTATAAGTAATTTTTTTACCTAAAGCATCTTTTTTAAATTCAGTTTTGTCAAAAGTATAGTCTTTTGATTCAGTTTGTCTGCTAGCCGGATCTGTAATGAAAGTAGTAAGACCCTCGTACCTAAAATTAGTTGTTTGGATAGAAGCACCGTTGGTATGTTTTTTTGAAGTTGGCCTTCCCAAAGCATCATATTCAGTAGTTACATATTTTGTATTATCAATGGTATTCAATGCTTGTTCGTATTGTTTTACAGCCTGACCTATGGTATTAAATTCTACTTTAGTTACTTTTTTGTTAGAGTCAAAACCTTCAGTTTCTGTGAATATCTCTCGACCTAAGATATCACACCAAATAGAAGTATTAGGAGTACCAGCTTCATTTTTAGTCATTTTATAGACACTGTTTGTTTTAGAATTATCCCATACAATGTTGGTGTATGAAATAGTGCCATTGGTAAGCATTTTTTCTTTTAAAAATCCATTGTCATCATATTTGTAATGGATAGAAAGCCCGTCAATGCCAGTTTCTTTTTGTAAAAGGCCAGTGGTATAATCGAAGACAGAAGTTGATTTTTGATTTAGAGCATTGGTTGAAGCAATTACAAATCTACCAGAGGGGTCGTATTCAAAGGTTGAAAATCTAGTGGGTAATGTAGCAAAATCGGCATGAGTTGCTTTAGTTTCTATTTTTGTAGGGTTACCAAAAATATCTCTTTCCAAATACGATGTTTTGAGGGCATGCTTGGTATCAAATTTATTAGTTTGTGATATTAGTTTGCCCACATTATCATATTCATAGTGTATTTTTTCGGTATATAGATTTCCTTTAATAAAAAATGATGATGTATTGATTTCTTCTAAACATTGTTTATTTCCAATTAATGTATATGTATTGTTTGTAACAGAATAGTACTGTTCTACAGGCACAGTTTCTAAGGTATTAACAGATTCTCTTTTATAGACCAATAAACCATCATGACTAAAAACTTGACTAATATTAGTTTTATTATTTTTGATATAATTGGTTGTCATAGCAGTGCCATTTGCTATTCTATATCTTTTGGTATTAGGAAAATTATATTCTGAGGGTTCGTTTTCGGTCTTAGAAACAGGAGTACCATCTACTTTTACACTTATTTTTTTTGCATAAACACTAAAAGTTTGAGGTAAATAATCGTATTCGGTTTCGCTGATTGTTTTTGTACTAACGTCTGTAAAAAAGGTTTTGTCAAAAGCCAAAAATCCTTTGCCTTGCACATGAGCCATACCACCTTCGTAACTATAATTGATAGTTTTGGTACCCCCAATACCATCAGGTGTTTGCATAGATTTGACTACTGTCAATGGAATATTGCTTTTGATAACAGGAAATGTATATGTTCTATTTGATTTAGTGTAGTGAGTTTCACCCTCTCTGATTATACCATAAGAAAGACTAGTTTTAAAACCATTTCCAAGAGTAACATCTTTTACAGTACGAGGAAACACATCTTTATCGCAACTGTAATAAAATTTATTATCACCTACTGTATATGTTAAATCTTGTTTTCCATCTTTATTAACATCTTCTATACCAAATGAATCAAAATCAGGCATAGTACTTGTTGGTCCTTGATGAGTAAATTGGAAATTACCATTTCCTTGATTTATTTCAAAATTAATTTGTGTTCTAGTGCTTCGTATATCAATAATATCAGATAACCCATCTCCATTTATATCAGCAAAAATATATTTTTGAGTTTTTTTGTACTGTTCTAACTCATCTAAACCATCTGGGCAATAAGGCATATTTTCTCTTAAATATTTTGTAGTTTTAGCATCAACCACAAAGTTTTTTCCAGTAGAATGGTAAGCAGTGTAAGCAAATATATGATTGGCTTTATTTAAAACAAATACATCGTTACTCCATTGATTTGGTACAAGAGTAATAGCAGCAGTATAAATAACTTCTTGGTTTGGCAATAAATTTACAATGGGCCATCTAAATTGATTATTAGCAAACACGCCAGTATTATTACCAGTAAGTGTAAAAGGATTTCCTGCTTGGGTTGGTATATTTATTTTGGGTTCTATTTTTATTGGCGATGAGCTGATATTTTTGAATTTAATGGTATAAGTATAAATATTCTTACTTTGGCTGCCATTTGTAACAGGTGTATAAGTAACAGTAGTGCCAATAGATTTTTTAACAGCAGGTGCCATACCAATAACATCAGTTTTACCATCTGCATTGAGATCGCACATAAAAGGACCAAGATTTTTGGTCATATCCATGGGATCTAAGTTGGGGGTTGATAAACATTTGAAATTTTTGATAGCTTTGTCGTAACTATACACATAAGTTGTCATAGTTCCAATTTGAGTTGTTTCATCGTTAGTATTTGGTTTGGAAGGGCTATCATATTTTATAGCTATCAAATCAGTTTTGCCATCATTGTTGAAATCAGAGTTATAATAGTTTACTTGGCCTTGATATGGTATTAGTGGGTTTGGTGTTAGTATGATTGCATCTTTATTAATATCTAATCCTGGAGAATTAAAAGACACTTTACCATTGGTTAAAAAAATAAAATCTTCTCGACCGTTACCATCATAGTCGGCTTTTTGCATTGTAGTAGAAGTCCCATAAGGGGTATATTGATTTGATATACGATCAAAAAATATACTATGATAAGTTAAAGGATTATAAAAACCATCAATATCAAACTTTTTAAATCCATCTTCATAATAAATTGAGTTATTCGAATTTGGATTACCTCCACTATTAGAAATAAAAAAAGATGGTCCTTGTTGCTTACTATATTTTATCAATAAATCATCTCGACCATCATTATTAACATCAAAAACAAGAAAGTCATTCACATAATTTATTTGTTTTACATATCTATTTACTCGTTCTTGATTAATCACAACTTCGTCATAAAAAACTGTTTTGACTTGATTTGCATCGTTACCACTATAATTACTCCAGTTATTAATATCTAAATTTACTTGAAGAGCTAGATTTTCAGCAGTATAAACACTTTCATAACTACCATCTAATTTAGATAGATATATATTGAATTTTTGAGTATCATACAACTTCACATAATCTGTTAATTTATCACCATTAAAATCTCCTTTTATTCCATTTTTTACTATTTCTTCAGTTAGACCATTTGGTACTGTTATAGTAGTTTTTCCATTTGCAGTATTAGATATTCTAGTGGCTGGTGTGGGCAAGTTCCATCCAATTTTGATAGGATTAAGAATATTACCATCTTTATTTTTTTCATAAATAAATTCTAATTTGCTAATGTTATCTTCTATTTCGTATATGTCATCTTTTTTGTAAGAATATACAAAATCGTAAGATTTTATCAACGAATTTTGAGATAGCACCTCAATAGATGATAATAATAAATTTTCTTTTAGTGTGCCATAGTTTGTAGATGCTCCAATAAATTTTTCAGATTTATCTTCTCTGTATGCATATTTGAAACGTATTTCTGCAAAAGGTGTAGTTCCTGTTTTTGCATTGTATTCGATTTTATCTATTACATGTTGGTTGTCTATTAATCTATATTTATAGTTGATAGCATTTCCATAAATATCCTCTAATCTGTTTATTTTAAAAGAAAAAAATGCTCCAGTATTTTCAATAAGATATTTTGAATCTTCTGTTGCTCCATAAAATGCCTTTGAACCATCTTGATTGATAACTTCAAACTCTTTTACAAATCCATTTCCTTGAGAATAATTTAGTTTAATATCTGAAAATGTTTCAATTTCTGTCCTATAAATGGCATAGCTTTGGCTTTTATCAAATTTTTCTTTATAATAATCAACATGAGTGTCTTTTCTGACCAATCTCTGACCATCAATAGCAAATCTATCATTATCGTCAAAATTTATTGCAGTGTTATCACTATCAGAATAGTAAATTTGAGATGTACGTGTAATTGCTGATAATCCACCTATTTGCAATCCCCATCCCAAAATACCATTGCCACTTTGGCTATTATAGTTTATGCTAAGTTTTGGATTAAGTCCGTTAACATTATCTGGTACAGATATTGGTATAAAAAAAGAAGCGCCTCCACTTTGTGTTACAGTGGCATCACATTTGGTATATCCAAATGGTAAGGTTTTATTTAATGTTAATTCCTCGTTTGCTAGACTTGTTGACTGATACTGAAAGGTTTTTGGTGCTTCTGTACTACCATTTTGATTTGTATTTGCAACCTCCATACTGGATACAATACTATAATCTGTTTTCAACCTAATACTATTATTTTTGGTGGCATCACAAGGCGTAATGCGTATACTGCTACCATCAGATGGCTTAAATCTTACCTCATCTCTGGCCACTTTTTGATCGTTGGGGCAGGCACTACCAGAAACAATAGATGATTGTACAATTAATTTGGCATTTTGGGCCAATAGTGTGCTTATATCTAGGACAAAAAGTAATAAATATATATTTTTTAATTTCATTTTTAGTGTTTTATAGTTTTTCAAAAAAAATTATTCTTTTATGATTTTATAAGTATTGACTTCGCCCATGATATAGGTGCGTAGCAAATACACTCCTGATGGTTCTGTACTAAGTTCTAATCGCTTTTGCTTTTCTTTTTGAGTTCCTTTATCAATGGTTGCTCCACTAAGGTTTACCAAATCATATCGCCAAAGGCTATCAGTAGGGTGGTTGTCAAGTTGTACTTGTACTACTCCCCTGGTTGGGTTTGGAAATATAACAATGCTATATTTTTCTAGTTTTTCTTTTAAGGGAACGCTATCGATAGTTTCTGGGGCTGCTCTGCGTAATGGAATATTGGCCAAAACTATGCTTCTGATAATGCGATTGCCGGCTGCATCGTAGCCAAAATAGATGGTGTTTTGTGCTTGACTTAGCAGACCAAAATGTATAAGAAGTATAGTAATAAATAGTATTTTCATGTTAAAATGTGTTAAAATGTGTTCAAGTGTTTAAGTGTGTTCAAGTGTTAAAATATAACTAATCTTTAAATCATAAAATCTTAGTTCAGACAGTTATTTTACCCCACCCTAATCCCTCCCCAGAAATGTGGGAGGGACTTCTAAAAGGATTATTTTTTAATCATACCAATCCTTAAATCATACAAATCCTAGTTCAGACGCTTTTTTTTATTTTTTTGCTTTCAAATCCTTTATTTCTTCTTCCAATTTTATGATATGCAAATACATTTCTTCGATGTGTCTTAGCATGCCATTGGTGTGTTCGGTCATGTTGATGCCTGTAGATTCGAGTTCTTTGGCCGATTTTATGTAGGGCAGGTGTTTGTGGGTTTGCACATATTGCTTGGTTTCTTCGAGCGATGGTAAGGTATATGATTTTTCAAACACAAAATCAGGAGTGGCACTAGCATTGGCTACTAGTTCGTAGGCAGCTATTATGCCTTTTACACGTACATTGCCTTCTACACCAAGTTTGCAATTGGTGGGTGCGTTTAAACCCATTGTGATAAGCCCTGTTTTTGAAATATTCATGTGCGTAGGATATTGGATAGTTCCATTTGCATCTCTTACTGCACTACCAAAATTTATACAGGCCTCTGCAGATGAGTTTTCTGCTGCATTTGACCATAAATTAATACTGCCATTTCTGTTCATAAACGCATTTGTTTGTGGAAATAGCTCTATGGCTGCCCCCCCTTGCAAATTTCCATTGGCCAACCTATTAGTTCCAAAAATTGTAAATTTACTTTCACCATTTATCAAGTCAGCACTAAGCCCACCTATTTCTTTATTTTGATCCATTAAATAAAGATTGTGATTTACTAATACATTAATATCATTTTTTGGTGAAGTACCTATGCCAAGGTTACCTGTAATTTTGGTATTTCCATTTACTTCTAATTTTTCGGCAGGGTTTGTAGTGCCAATACCTACATTACCAGTTGGATAATTTACATGAAAGTAGGCATTGTTGCCACCGTCTACCATTTGCCATGCCCATCCACCACCAGCGTTTGTACGAACCGAATACCCTAAATTACCACCATCATTATCATAAACAGAATATGTAGCTCGATTAGCATTTGTTAAACGCATATTTCCACCCACATGTAACCTGTCCGTTAAAGTACCTGCCACTCCAATTCCAAGTTTTCCATCAGATTGTAATTTCATTTTGACATTAGTTCCAGGTGCTTCACCTGTTGAAAATTCTAGTTCTCCATCGCCAACTCTATTTTGCCGAATATGATACCAAGAACTTGCACCAGGTGAATTAGGTATAAAACTAATTGTAGGAGTGTTTTCTACAAGTTTTATTGAGCCAGTCTTTACAGTACCATTTACTTCCAATTTATCTGTCAAAGCACCAGCCACCCCAATACCAACTCTTCCTAAAGCATCCCATTTGAGGGCTGTTTTTCTATTGGGGTCATCCCAATGATTGGTAGGTGCACTACCTAAAGCACCACCGTTTTCGCCAAACACAATAGGCCCTTTAAAATTAGTAGCACCACCATAGTCTTCTCCATACTTAATCCCATTATTGTTGTCGTTTTTCAACAACAAAGGATTATAGTTCAGTATTGGGCTACTGTTAAATTGTATATCCCCATATTTACCTAAGCTAAGTACTGGTTTATTTCCATTGAACTGTGCTTGGGTGGGACTAAAAAATTCAAAAGCTGTACCGTTATATGTTATTCTGTTTGGATTATTGACATCTGATGCATTAAAATTGAGATTATTTCCAATTTTAATATCTATGTTATCTTCTGTTTTTAAATGAGTTCCCAAGGGTGGTGTTCCTTTGAATATAATACTTCCATCTTCAATTTTAAGATTTCCAGCCACGTGCAATCTGTCTGTTGGAGGCACTATACCAATACCTACAAATCCAGTGGCTTCATTTATATTTATGGCAGGTATTTTTTTTACAACTCCTTTTTGACTTAATGAAGATGTATTAAACTTGGCATCTCTGGCTTTGATTGTAATTTGAATAGAATCTGGCATAGGCACAGGATTAGTTAGCGTATATGGCAAGGATAAAGCTTGTATGGTGTCTTTTTTTACACCATTTACAAAAATTAGGTATTCTGTAGTACCAATATTATCACCGCCATCTGTCCAAGTCAAAATTGTTTTGGTATTGGTTCTGGTCAGTATTTCTGGTTTTGATGGTGCTTGTGGTGGCGTAGTATCATATATAAAAAGACTAGCCAAACCAGCACCAACTGTAGTGATACTATCGTTGTCAGTGGCTGATACATATATATTGTATGCACCATTGCCATCGCCCCCAAAAACAGATGCTGGTATTTCGTAGCTTGTATTTGGGTTTGTAGCTGAAGTTGGCGTAAATGATATGGTGCGTTGGGTAGCACCAATACTATCTTTTTTGTAATGAATGGTATATTTAGCAACACTGATGTTGTCAGTGCTTGTTCTCCAAACTAATTTTACATTTTTGCTAGACCTAATTTGTGTACCAGATACCATATTAGGGGCAGATGGTGGAGTATTAAAAGATGAAATATTCAACCTATTTGATTCAACCCAAGGAGTATTTGGACAGCCTTTAGGTCGAGTATTTACTGTAATATAAGTATTTGTTGGGGTATTTGAAACATCAACTTGATACATTTTTGGGCTAGAATTAACAACGTAGTAACTCCCAGAAGTAGGTGTTTTATAATTCAAATCACCTAAAACATATTCAATATCAAAATTATTTCTTATTTGGTCATGAGTAAGATTCTGAATTGAATTGTAATAAAAGGTGATCCCTTTTGAAGCAGTAGGTACTATGTTAGCTGATTGACTAGGTAATGGTAGTTTAATTCCATCTTTAATAACCATAGTTAGAGGTTGAGATTGGAAAGGAGTGTTGCTAGTGGTGAAACCAGTGTTATATGTTCCACAAACTAAATAATGATTAAAAGTGCAACTTATGACATCACCATTATTTAAAGATTGTGTAATAAAAGTACGAGAGCCATCTCCAACTGAATTTCCATTTACTTTCCAAGAATATGTTTGAGATATAGTAAATTGAGGTTTTGATCCGCAATGAGGTAAATTATTATAATTTGCTATTGAAGCAGTAAAAGTAATTTGCTCACCTTTACAATAATTTGTTTTGCCAGAAGGCGAAGTTATAGCAATAGATAGAGAAGGAAATTGCCCACTAGCACCAAAAAAACCTAAACTAAATATACTTATAAGTAGAAAATGGGGGGGGGGAAATTCTAAAACTTGTCATAATTTTATGGGATGTGCTGGTAAAATCTATATTTTTTTAAGAAAGATAATGCAAATATAAAGGAGAATTTCAAAAAAAATAAAACAAAATGAAAAAAAAATAGTTTTAAGATTTTTTCGCCATTTTTAAAAATCTTAAAATTTATTTTGATATATATCAAACCGAAAAATTAAGATTACATTCCAATGTCGTTTACTTAAACATTTTTTAATGCCTCTATCTTAGTCTTTCTCCAATGGAGAAAGTTAATCTGATTCTTAAGTAAACGACATTGGATTACATTCCTATAATTTTTCTCCCTCTTGGATTCTGTGCATTGGGGCAAAACGATAGTTTTGAGCCAGGCTGTGCTGTTGTAAAATTGGTTTGGGTGGTTTTTTTTGAAATTAAATTATGGGTTTTTAGTAGTTCCTGTTTTTACCCTTTTTGGTGTTTAAATTAATCATTCAAAAATTGTACTTTTTTTTGATATGACAAAGATATGAGAAGTTCCCTTATATATAATGATATGAATTTCTATAAAGCACTTTTTTTTTCAGTAAAAAAAAATAACCCTCTTCAAAAAAGAGGGTTTATCAGGAATTGATTTCTTTTAAGGTATCTATAAATCAAATTCATAATTCAAAAAAAGTTTCTAAACGGCTACATCGTTTTCTCTCAAAGCATGATTAAGAGATGTTTTCAAATCTGTACTTTCTTTTCTCTGGCCAATAATCAGGCAACATGGCACTTGAAAATCGCCTGCTGGAAACGATTTTGTATACATACCTGGTATTACTACAGAGCGAGGTGGCACATATCCTTTATATTCGATTTTTTCTTTTGAAGTAGTATCTATTATTTTTGAGCTACCCGTAATTGTAACCCCAGCACCTAAAACGGCCTCTTTTCCTATCCTAGCTCCCTCCACTATGATACATCTTGATCCTACAAAAGCTCCATCTTCTATGATAACTGGAGCGGCCTGCACAGGTTCTAGCACTCCACCAATCCCAACTCCCCCACTCAGGTGCACATGCTTGCCAATTTGAGCACAACTACCCACAGTGGCCCAAGTATCTACCATTGTACCCTCATCAATATAAGCTCCAATATTGACATAACTTGGCATCAAAATAGTACCTTTAGCCAAAAAAGCTCCATATCTGGCCACTGCAGGTGGTACTACACGTACACCTAAGGCCTCATAACCTGATTTTAATTTCATTTTATCATGGTACTCAAAAATCCCAATCTCTTCGGTTTTCATCTTACGAATAGGAAAATATAAAATTACAGCTTTTTTTACCCATTCGTTTACAATCCAACCATCGGCCACAGGTTCTGCCACGCGCAATTTTCCTTTGTCTAAGTTTTCTATTATATCTTTGATAGTATCTATGGTTTTAGGATTTTGCAAAAGCGATCTATCAAGCCAAGCTGCCTCTATTATTTCTTTCATTATTACTAATTTATTAATATTTTATTATTTTCTTTTCCTAATATATTTAAAATACACATTGTTTTTGATACTTGAGTAAGAAACTAAAATTTCTAAAAAATCAAACATAATTCAAATATATCACAAAAATACAGTTTTTTTTGTTTAAAGCAAATCCCATATTTGCCCAAACTTCTATCTTATCTATGGTTTAGGAATAGTAGTAGCTTATAAAAACAAATGTTTAGTTTTTTACAAGCTACTAAAAATATTTTATTGTAACCCATAAGGCTTACATTTTTTACCTATTTTTATGCTCTTTTTGGTCTTCGTTGATAAAAAATCTTACAAATTAGACTTTCTCTTCTTACATTTTTTTAGATTAAAAAAGATTTTATTACTACTTTAAGACATAATCTTTAATATCTATTTCAAATTTTCCATATTTAGTTTGCATAGATATATTTAGCAAAATATGGCGATTATCATCCGAAATCCAAACTTTTACTGGATTTTCTTTTTTAGATAATATGGTGTTTGGGGGCAAAATGGGCGAAAATAGATATGATTTGAATTTGCCAATTTTTGTACGAATTTTGTCCCTTTCCAAATATTGAAATTTTACTATATATGGTTTTTCTTCAAAAAATACCTCTACCGAAATGGTATCATTTTTTTTTAATTTTTCAATTTTGGTGTTTCTAAGATTATAATAGGCACTTATCATGTCGTGCATCGTACCTGTGATGGTTGATAATTTGATATTATATGTATTTTCGTTGTAGTTGAGGCGTGTAGTGCTTACAGTGTTGTTGGCATGGTCAAAATCATTGATTTCAAACAGTTTAAAGTTGTTTTCAAGTTGTTTTCTTTCGGCTTTCAAGGGCAAATATGTGGCAGAATCAATATGAGTTACATATTTATTATCTATATGACTAAATAAGCCCACAGCACCAACTGTATAACCTAAAATAGTAATTTTTATAGATTTTTTATTATTAATATTGGCATAAACAGAGTCTGATTTCAAAATCACTTCACCAACTTTGAGAATACCAAAATTAACATTATAAGTAATATTTTCGTTTAATATAAAATAACTTTGAGCTTCTAATTTGTATATATTGAAACTAAGGCATACTACAAAAAGTAATAATTTAATATTTGATTTTAATAAAATAAAATTATTAAAAAGCTGCATAATTAACCCAAAGGGAACATCTAAAAAACTCATTTTAAATTTAAAAAAACTTACCCTAACCCTCTCCAAAAGAGTACAAAACAACGAAAAAGAGAATTCTAGAAATTCCCAAATATTATTTTTTACTTTTTTCAATAGCATCTAATCTGGTTTGGATATCTTTCAGGATAAGTAATATTTCATTTTCTTTTTTTATAATTGTTTCTTCTTTTTCAGGTATATTCAATAGTTTAGATACCTCAGATTGCTTTTTGTTAAGACCTAATTCTTGGCTGGCAGCCGCCAAATTTTGCATTGTATTGACCATAATGGCTATAAAAATATTGATAGTAGTATAGGTAGCAATCATAATAAAACTAACAAAGTATAACCAAGAAATTGGAAACTGAGCCATCACTGGCCTTGCTATGCTTACACTCCAACTTTCGAGAGTCATAATTTGAAAAAGTGAAAACATACTTTGGCCAAGTGTGCCAAAATAATCTACAAAAACTGGGCCAAATATCATTGTTCCAATCAGGGCATATATATAAAAAACCATAAGTAACAACACCAAAACCCATTGAATGCTTGGCAAAGCATCCAAAACGGCTTCTACAAGTATGCGAAGTCTGGGTATTTTTCTTACTAATCTGAGAGCCCTAAGTATGCGAAGTGTTCTTAAAATACGCAATGGACCAGCCTCGGGTAGCAAGCATAATATGACTATAATTATATCAAAAATATTCCAACCTGATTTGAAAAATTTGTAATTAAAAGCATATAATTTAATAAGAATCTCAACCAAAAAAATGGCTGGAATAGCCACATCCAAGAAATCAAAAAAAAACTCAAAATTGGTAGCTATATCCTTTGAGGTCTGAAGCCCAAGCATAACTGCATTGAAAACTATAAGTGCAATTATCCATTGTTGTACTTTAGTACTTTCTATCCACAGGCCTGCACGCTCTCGTAGAGTGTCCATAAAAACTATTTTTAAAATAAATATATGCTAATATACAAGCTATTTATACATTTGTAAAAAAAAATATATTGATTTGAAAAAGAAAATCTTATTTATAGATAGAGATGGCACCATTATAGTAGAACCAAAAACTGATTTTCAGATTGATTCTCTCGAAAAACTGGAATTTTTACCATTTGCCATTTCCACATTAAGTAAGATTGCTTCTGAATTTGACTACGAATTGGTGATAGTAACCAACCAAGATGGCCTTGGTACAAGCTCTTTCCCAGAAAATACTTTTGAGCCACCACATCAAAAAATGCTACTCACATTGGCCAATGAAGGGGTTATTTTCAAAAAAATACATATTGATAGAAGTTTTGAATCTGAAAATCTGCCCACACGCAAACCTAATACAGGCATGCTTACAGAATATTTTTCGGAATCTTACGACTTAGAAAATAGTTTTGTCATTGGTGATAGATTGACAGATGTGAAACTAGCCGAAAACTTGGGCTGCAAAGCAATTTTGATTGGCTACAAAGGCGAAATACCAGATTATAAAATTTCGGTTTTTAATTTTAAAAATGAAAATACAGCTTGGGACAACATCCATAAACTACTAAAATTCCCCGATCGTACTGCCTATATCCACCGAAAAACCAACGAAACTGATATTGAAATAAACCTTAATCTTGATGGTTCTGGTATTTGCCACATCCATACAGGACTTGGTTTTTATGACCACATGCTTGAGCAACTTGGCAAACATTCAGGTGCAAATCTTACTATAAAAGTTGTTGGAGATTTGCACATAGACGAGCATCATACCATAGAAGACACTGCCATTGCCATAGGAGAGGCATTTTTGAAAGCTCTTGGCAACAAAAGAGGCATAGAAAGGTATGGATATTTATTACCCATGGACGATTGCTTGGCACAAGCAGCCATAGATTTTTCGGGCCGTCCCTGGTTGGTATGGGAAGCCACATTTAACAGAGAAAAAATTGGCGATATGCCCACAGAATTGTTTTACCATTTTTGGAAATCGTTTTCTGATGCTGCCAAATGCAACCTCAACATCAAAGCAGAAGGTACCAACGAACACCACAAAATAGAAGCCATTTTTAAAGCAGTTGCCAAATCTATAAAAATGGCCATCAAACGAGATGCCTTTCACAACCAAATACCAAGCACTAAAGGGGTTTTGTAAGTTTTAGAATCTTGTTTGTTGGAGAAATATTTTAATAACTATTTTTCTATATTTGAGCATATCCAAAAGATGCTTTTAAAAGCTATATCTAATTTTTAGTAAGAATTTTCAAAATAGTAAATCTAAAAATTTTATAAGTCAAAAATAAAATTATACCATCAAATAAGCTACCTTTCAACTACATAAACTGATTATTATCATTCTTTTATTGATATTGTAAATTATAAATTTTAATGATTATAGTTAATTTTATAATACAAATCAAAATAACTCACAACAATATAATATTCTAAAATATTACTTTCAAAAATTAAAAATTCAAGGCAAACTCTTTTGGGAATTTTACTTAAAAAACCTGTTTCAACCCAATTTATGTTACTATTTTGTAAATTTCAAATGACAAATGGCTTTTTTAGGCAATTTTTAAGCTAATATTATTATAAAATCGTAAATTTCTTTTTTAGTGCGATTACTTTGGATTGCACCAGATAATATGATTTAAAAATACTAACAGCAATTTAAAGAACTTTAAAATTTGGCTTTTTCTGAATCAATTACCCCCTGAGGCAAGTTAATATAACCTGATTCGTTGCAATATTTTTGCCCCTCTGTAAGACACCATTTTATAAAAGCTATCGAAACTGGATTGGTAGGTTTATTTTTAGTAAATAAATACAATTTTCGGGCAGGTGGCGATGGAAATTTATCGTTTTTGATGGCTGCCATCAAAGAATCTAAGTTTTGATACACGTTTTCGGCTGGTTCCAAGAGGCCATTTCCATTAATATCTATGGGCAGAGGGGTTATTCCTGGGTAAGGCAATCTTGTTTTGGCATCGTACACATACAAAGTATTATTGAAACCAATTCCATTGACCGATTTTTTGATGGCATCGGCCACACCTGGATCTCCAAAAATACCTATTCCTTTCAAATCATCTTGGTCGGTTTTCAGAAATTTGGCCCAACTTTCGGTAACACCTCCAGCGTCTGATCTTTTGTAGACTTCTATGGCACTAGCATCTGAAGTTCCTACAACTTGGCCCCAAGTTTTGATGTCTTGCGAAACGTATATTTTGTTGAAAACATCAGCAGTGATACCTTTTTCAAAAATTTGTTTCAAAACAGGATTTTTTTCATTTGCCGAAGCCAATACAGCATCTTTGGTTACGGCCACTGTCCAAGCACCTTGTTTTATTTCGCCCTCGTTGAGGTCTCGGCCTGCCATACCTATTTCTACAGTCTCTGAAAGTACATCAGTTACACCTTTACCAGTGCCTCCAGCTGTGATGTCAATGATAACATCAGGGTTGATTTTTTGGAACTCTTCTGCCCATTTTACCACCAAAGGATATAGTGCAAAAGCACCTGATATAGCTATTTCACCTTTCAAATCTGAAGATTCTGAGCTGCTTTCTGTTTGTTTTGAGCAACCAATCAATGAAAGCAACATAGATGCAAGTACAGAACCTGCTATGATGGTTTGGAAATATTTTATTTTCATTGTTTTATATAGGTTAGGTATAATAAATAATATTTAATGCAAAATTAATCTATTATTTTGAATAAACAAATATTTACAAAATAAAATATTAAATAATTTAATTTTTTTATATTTTAAAGAATAATATTTGGAATTTAATTGATTTATTAAATATTAAAAATAAAAAGTATTTATAATATATAATAAATATCGAATGTATATATATTGTCTTTATTAATAGGAAATAAATACCAAACATTAATTTGTAAAAAACCTAACAAGACCATCTCTAAAGAAAAGTAGAAACAATATAATTGAAAAAAAATTTGAACTTTTGAGGCAATGTCGTTTAAATAAGTATTTTTTAATGCCTCTATCTTAGTCTTTCTCCAAAAGAGAAAGTTAATCTGATTCTTAAGTAAACGACATTGACTTTTGAGTAATAAAAAGATAAATAAGAGCAAAATATCCAAGAAATTGAATAAAAACCTGCCAATAGTATATGTTAGTTATCAAAAGTAAATTTATACTTTTTTGGAATGGAACTAATAAGAATGTAATATTGTATTGATTTAAAATTTATTGATTACAATCATGACTTTTTCAGATATTTCCTTAGCTCAAACACATCAATTTTCTGCATTATTTTTAGATTATTGCTCTCAAAATCCTATTTTAGAACCATTTTACGCCCAAAAACCAACCAAAGAGGGTTTCAAAATGGCCATCGAAAACAAAAATTTTAGCAACCAAAAAAGAGAAATATTACATCAAGAATTAAAAAATCAATACAAAAATGCAAATATTGAGTGTTCTGAAAAAACGAATAATAATATAAATTTATTACTAAACGAAAATACATTTACCGTTACCACAGGCCATCAAATATGCTTAATGACAGGTCCTATGTATTTTATTTTTAAGATAATTACAACCATAAATTTAGCAAAAAAACTAAAAGAAACTTACCCAAATCATCATTTTGTGCCAGTATATTGGATGGCCACCGAAGACCATGATTTTGAAGAGATAAATCATTTTTTTTTACATACCCAAAAAATATCTTGGCAAACCAATCAACAAGGGGCAGTAGGTCGCTTTTCTACTGAGGGCCTTGAGGACATTTTGAAATCGCAAACCCACCAACACCCCTGGAGCACTCATTATGACACCCAATCCAATTTGGCTGATGCTACACTTAGCCTAGTCAATGCAATTTTTGAATCAGAAGGGTTGGTTATCATCAACCCTGATAACGCCAAACTAAAATCAATATTTATTCCAACCCTCAAAAATGACATTTTTTCAAATACAGGATTTGAAAAAGTAACACAACAAAGTAATAAACTAGCAACATTAGGGTATAAACAACAAGTAAATCCACGTCCCATCAATGTATTTTATTTGAAAGACAACAGCAGAGAAAGAATTGTATTTGAAAACAACCTCTATCAAGTATTAAACTCAAATAATACATTTACACCCTCAGAACTAGCCGCAGAATTAGAAAGTTTTCCAGACAGATTTAGCCCAAATGTAGTTTTGAGGCCATTATACCAAGAAACCATTTTACCCAATATAGCCTATATTGGTGGCCCAGGAGAACTGACCTATTGGCTACAACTCAAATCACTTTTTGAGGCTCAAAAAATTGAATTTCCTATTCTTGTTCCTAGAAATTTTTATAGCATTATTACTAATAACATAGCATCAAAAATAAATAAACTTGGTCTTCAATATAAAGATTTTTTTAAACAAAAATCTGACTTAAAAAAATACTTTTTATCTTCAAAAAATACTGATACTTATACTATTGAAAATGAGAAAAAAAATATTTTAGAAAATTTTTATCATATAAAATCTGAAATCATCAAAGTAGATGCCAGTCTAGAGGGCTTTGCAAATGCTCAATTAAAGGAAATAGAGAATATATTTGCTAATATTGACAAAAAAATATCTAAAGCCAATGAATTGAAAGAGCATGTGCAACTAACTCAAATAGATACCATTATGGCAAAACTATTTCCCAACGACACCTTACAAGAAAGGCATGAAAATATATTAAATTATATCGATAAAAATCCTCATTTATTACAATATTTAATTAAAAATTTTGATCCATTCTCTTACAAATTTAATATCATAATTTTAGAATAAAAGAAAAAATATTTCAGAAAAATAGTAATAAATTAAAATAAAAAAAAATAAAATAAAATATGTAGCTATTTTTTTGAGCTATAATTTGAAATTGATAGTAAAAAAAAGCAAATAAATATTTACTTTTGCACAAAATTATACAAATGTCATTGACACACTTAGAGCAATTAGAGTCAGAAGCTATTTTTGTAATGCGAGAAGTAGCATCACAGTTTGAAAAACCAGTCCTACTCTTTTCAGGCGGTAAAGATTCGATTGTGATGGTAAAATTGGCTCAAAAAGCATTTTATCCTGCTGCTATTCCGTTTCCGTTGTTGCACATAGACACGGGCCACAATTTTGAAGAAGCCATTACTTACAGAGATTGGTTGGCAAAAGACGTAAACGCTCACTTAGAAGTAAGATTAGTACAAGATTCGATAGACAAAGGCCGTGCAACTGAAGAAAAAGGCGTATATGCAACTCGTAATAGTTTGCAAACTGTAACTTTACTTGATGCACTCGAGGAATTAAAATATGATGCTGCCTTTGGTGGTGGACGCAGGGATGAAGAAAAAGCACGTGCCAAAGAGCGTTTTTTTTCGCACAGAGACGAGTTTGGCCAATGGGATCCCAAAAATCAAAGACCAGAATTATGGAATTTATTTAATGGACGCAAAAATCAAGGCGAACATTTTAGGGTTTTTCCACTCTCCAACTGGACCGAAATGGATGTATGGCAATATATAGCCAAAGAAAATATACCACTACCAAGCATTTATTTTTCGCACGAAAGAGATGTTTTTGTAAGAAATGGCGTTATTTATTCAGAAAATAATATCATGCAAAAATTACCTGGCGAATTTGTAGAGAAAAAAATCGTTCGTTGCCGCACTGTGGGCGATATTACAACCACAGGTATGGTCGAAAGCCCAGCCATAACCCTAGAAGACATCATAAAAGAGGTGGCATCTGCACGTACAACAGAGCGTGGTATGCGTGCCGATGACAAACGATCAGAAGCTGCCATGGAAGACCGCAAAAAACAAGGATATTTTTAACTATTTACTTTATTTATTTATAAATTTTAATACAAATTATTACAAATATGAAAAGTATAAATGTGTACGCCCTCAAAGAAATGATGGATTCAAAAGAAGATTTCCAACTGATTGATGTGCGTGAAAAATCAGAGTACGAAGCCGCAAATTTAGGTGGAATCCATATTCCTATGGGTACTATCGAGGCCAATGTAGATAAAATTGCCAAAGATAAAAGTGTAGTAGTGCATTGCAGAAGCGGCAAAAGAAGTGCTACTGTTATCGATTTTTTAGAAAAAAATCATGGTTTTACTAATTTGTACAACCTAGAAGGTGGTATTTTGGCATGGGCCGATGATATAGACGAAAGCATGCCTAGAGTTTAGATAATTTTTTGCTATTTATTACATATTTCTTGCCATTTCTGCATACAAAATAGCTTGAGAATAATGATCGTTTTGCTTGGCACCTTCCATAGTGCCAAGCCTAACTACCAGCATATTCTTTTTTGGTAACACAACTATCAACTGTCCAAGTGTACCTCTAAAATAGTAAATTCCTTCGTCTTTGAATTGTGGCAAAAGCCAAAACTGAAATCCATAATAATTTACTTCGTTTTTCTCTGGAGAAATCAACCATTTTGGAGTTGTGGCAGCAGCAATATATGATGAATCTATGATTTGTTTACCATTCCAATTGCCTTTTTGTAGCATAATCTTACCAAGCCTAGCATAATCTCTAGCATTAGAATTGATGCAGCAAAACGCTTTTTCTTGGCCATCAGCCTTATCCAAACTCCAATAAGCATCTTGGCTGGCCCCCATGGGTTGCCACAATTTTTGCTCAAAATACTTGCTCAGGCTCATACCTGTGGCTTTTTGTAAAATAAATGAAAGCAGTTGAGTATCGCCACTTTTGTAATCAAAAAACACGCCTGAAGCCGACACTGCGTTTGTTTTCATACACAATTCATACAAATTATTACCATAATAAGCCTCCATTATATCCGAAAAAAATACTTTTACCAAATTATTATACGATTTGCTTTCGTCCCAATCTAGACCAGAAGACATCATAAGTAAATCTTTAATCGTAATTTTAGCTTTTTCGCCTTCTGCAAATTGTGGCAAATAAGTAGAAACATAGTCGTTTACTGACTTTATTTTGCCTTCTCTGATGGCCACACCCACGAGCATACTTACAACAGATTTTGCCATCGAAAACGAATTAGTATGAGAGGTGTCAGCGTATCCATTATAATATTTTTCGTAACAAATACTATCATTTTTTATAATCAAAAATGCTATTGAAGCCAAATTTTGATGTGTTTTTTCTATTGTATCAGGCAAAGAAAATGTATTGTAGTTAGTAGAAATATTCCATTGCTCTACTTTTGGAGAGGCTTTTATGATTCTATTATCAAAAATTTTATAATCATCTATTCCTACAAAATTGTAAGCTAAGGCTTTGTATATAAAATATTTTCCTGTAATTATAACATAGATATTAAATAATAGTAAAAACGAAAAACAAAAAAAAAGTAAGGATTTTAGTATAGTCTTTATCATAATTTACTTTTGTGTACGCATTCAAAACTTATAAAGTTTTTATTTTAAACAACAATTTCATTTTTTTTAATTTTCTCTTACCTTTTATTTACTTTGTAAATTGATATGATTATGCTTTAATTTACATTTATAATCCAATATCGTTTACTTATAAATCAGATTATCTTTCTCATTTGAAGAAAGACTAAAATAAAGGCAATAAAAAATGCCTAGGCAAACGACATTGATTATATTGAGCAGAAAAACTAATATTACAATTTTATTTAAAACCCCTCTTTTAATTTCTCCCCAAGTGGGAGAAAAATTATAGGAATGTAATCCAATGCCGTTTACTTAAGAATCCTATTAACTTTCTCTTTTGGAGAAAGACTAAGATAGAGGCAATAAAAAATGCTTAAGTAAACGACATTGGAACGTAATCTTAATTTTTCGGTTTGATTAATAATCGCTCGTTTTAATATTTACTTTTTTGATAATACATATAAACTTACTCTTATGAAGTATTTACCCATTGATAATCAACTATTTATAGATAATAGAAAAAAAATATCTGAGGCTCTACTGCCCAATAGTATAGCTATTTTCAACAGCAACGATATCATGCCCACCAATGCAGATGGGTGCATGCCATTCAGGCAAAACAATGATTTGTTTTATGTTTCGGGCATAGACCAAGAAGAAACTATCGTGATACTTTTCCCAAATTCGCCAAAAGAAGAGTGGCAAGAAATCCTTTTTATTACCGAAACTAGCGAACTTATTGCCATCTGGGAAGGATATAAACTTACCAAACAACAAGCCACCGAAGTTTCTGGAATTAAAAAAGTATATTGGACACATCAGTTTGAAAACATTTTTAATCAAATCGTTTTTGAAGCCCAAAATTTGTATCTCAACACCAACGAACACATACGCTCGAGTAGTCAAGTACAAACACGTGATAGCAGGATGATTAGTAATATTAAAGAAAAATATCCACTACATCAATTACAAAGATTAGCTCCTATTATGAATCATCATAGAGCTGTAAAACATCGTGTAGAAATAGAGCTAATGCAAACTGCCATTGATATTACAGCAAAGGCTATGCACAGAATACTGGCTTTTGTAGAGCCAAATGTGGCCGAATACGAAATAGAAGCCGAAATTACACACGAATTTTTAAGAAATAGAGCTACTAGAAATGCTTATTCGCCCATAGTGGCTAGTGGCGACAATAGTAATATTTTGCACTATATAGACAATAATAAAATTTGCAAAAATGGGGACTTAATTCTCTTGGATTTTGGTGCTGAATACGCCAATTATGCGGCCGATCTTACACGAACAATTCCTGTCAATGGTAAATTTACTGCTCGCCAAAAACAAGTATATCAAGCTGTATTACGCATTTTGAAATATGCTCAATCACAATTAATTTCAGGTAATATTTTAGATAAAATTACCGAACATATTGGCGAAACTATTGTGCAACAAGAACTAATCAATCTAGGATTATTAACCCAAGCAGATATACTCAATCAAACCAAAGAAAAACCTGCCTATAAAAAATATTTTATGCATGGTGTATCTCATTTTTTGGGCTTAGATGTGCACGATGTTGGCAGCAAATATCGAAAACTAGAACCAAATATGATTTTAACCTGTGAACCAGGCATTTATATCAAAGAAGAGGGTTTTGGAATAAGACTAGAAAACAATATTTTAATTACCGAAAATGGAAATATCAATTTGATGGAAAAAATACCCATCGAAATTGAAGATATAGAGCGATTAATGTTAAAAAAATAAAGCAAAAACCTGCAAAATCAAATTTGTATCTTTAGCATACAATGATTGAATGTATCCATTTGAATCCAAGTTTTTTTTAAAACTTGGATTCAAATAACAAATACAAGACTATATTAAACTATTTTCAAAAAAATTTCTAATTCCTCAAAGCCCTCCCAGTATCCAACATGGCTTTGATGCCCTCTAAGGGTTTTGAAGCGAAAATATAAATTCATTTGCCATTCTATCTGTTTCTTCAAATTGAGCAGGTTTACTGTTTGCTTGAGGAGCAACTAAAACATGTTTTCCTCTGATTTTTTTCGATTGATTATAAAAGTATTCCCATTCGTCTTTTGGTATTTTATTTTCTTCGAGCCAAATATTGAGATAGTCTGACTGCTGCAAATTTGAGTTTGGCCAACTTTCCCAATCTATTAATGTATAATTTAGTGTATTTAAAAGTGCAATTACAAACGCAGCACAATTGATAATTTTAGACGATTTATTAGTTTTATTATAATTACCTGAAACAAATTCAAAGATGCCACCATCATATATAATTCCTTCTTTATTAAAAATAAATCTGTTTATTTTATTTTTAGAAATCAATCTTGAAAGTCCAACTAAAGATGGTATATCATCTGAATAAAAGTTATCTATTGGATTGAAAAAATAGTTTTTAAACTTATTTTCATAAAACGATTCAATAGGAATAATTTCACCATTCAAAAAGTGAAATATTTTTTTATCATTTTCATAATTCCAACAAATACCAACATGAATGCTATCATTTTCGATATGAGTTCCGCAAATAGATAATTCAGACGATTCAATTTTAAACTCTTCCCAGTTTTTCAATTACTTCTTTTTTGATACTTTAGAATTGTAAATTAGCTGTAATTTACTAGATGAATTAGAAATTGTAGTATTGTTATGAGTCATTATCAGGGCACTTTTAAGTAATGAAGAATGTAAATCATACCATGCTGAATCGAGTAAAAAATCATTTATAAGATTATAATTTTCACTTATTAAGTAGTTTTGTAAAAATAAAAAAACATATTCATTTCTATCAATAAGACTTACATCATCATTAAATAGGTATTCAAAACAAATTCTTATTGGATTGTAATCACTATTAGTTGATATATATCCTACATCATGATTATTTACAAAATTAGACATTTTATTTATTTAGTGTTTTTTTTAGAAATTCATATAGGTTTTCTGCTGTGCTTTGGCTCATATAAACTCCAAATTCTATTTCGTTAATAAATCCTGACTTGGAGTCGCTACTAATTGTTTCTTCTTGACTTAAAACTCCATTTTCTAACAAATTTTTAGAAATTGATTTGGGAATAGTTCGTCTTGTAGCATAAAAATTCAAATTTAATTGATTATTAGGAGTAAATCCTCCCATCAGTCCATCTACATGAACAGTTCTATATAATGGGTTTTTCTCGTAATAAAAGTTAATACTTTTTATATTATCCAAAACTATTTTTTTTGCAATTAATAGAAACTTTAAATTAGATACAACTTTTTATCAAAATAATTTAATGTCTCCTAATTCCTCAAAGCCCTTCCAGTATCCAACATGGCTTTGATGCGTTCAAGGGTTTTTTTCTCGCCACAAAGTGATACAAAGGCTTCACGTTCAAGGTCTAATAAATATTGTTCAGAAACCAATTGAGGATAAGACAAATCACCTCCACACATCACATAGGCCAATTTTTGAGATATTTTCATATCATGTTCGCTGATGTAGTTTCCTCTTAACATACTGGCTGCTCCTGTGTAGAAATTTGCCATTCCTGCCTTGCCCAATACTTTGATGTCTTTGCGTGGTACAGGCATGGTATATCCCGCATTGGCAAGTTCTAAAACTTCTTCTTTGGCAGTGATGATTTGCCTGTTTCTATTGAAAACGATTTTATCATGGCTACGCAAAACACCATTTTCCATAGCCTCATGCGCAGATGTGCTCACTTTTGCCATGGCTATATTCATAAAGTTGTTTTGCAAATCATTAAATTCTACTCCACCTTGCAAAAAGGCGTCTGAAGCTCTCAAAGTATATTCTTTTGAACCACCACCTGCCGGAATCAAGCCTACACCAAATTCTACCAAGCCAATATACAATTCAGCATGAGCCACCACCACATCTGCATGCATGGTAAGTTCACATCCACCGCCAAAAGCCATATTGTGAGGAGCTACTACCACTGGTACAGACGAATATCTGGCTCTCATCATCGTTTTTTGGAACATGGCCACCATCATATTGATTTCGTCCCACTCTTGTTCATAAGCATTCATGAGCAATACCATCAAATTTGCTCCTACAGAAAAATTTACTCCTTCGTTGGCTATTACCAAGCCTCTGTAGCTTTTTTCAGCAATATCTATAGATTGATTGATGGCAGAAATAACTTCACTGCCAAGAGTGTTCATTTTAGAATGAAATTCTAGATTCAATACTCCATCTCCTATATCATGCAAAGTAGCACCAGCATTAGCCCACACAGGTTTGCTACTTCTGTAATTATCTAATAATATAAATGCTTCAGTACCAGGAATTACTTTCATCTCGCCTGAGCGAATATCATAGTAAAAACGTTTTCCACTCATAGATGTGTAGAAACTGGTAAATGATGTTTTTTCTGCTAGTTTCACCACCCACTCAGAAGGCGTTCTTCCTACTGCTTTGATGAGTTCTATTCCTTCTTTTATGCCAATGGCTTCCCACATCTCGAAAGGACCCATTTCCCATCCAAAACCAGTTTTGATAGCATCGTCAATTTTGTATAATTCATCTGCAATTTCTGGTACACGATTGCTCACATAAGCAAAAAGTCCACCAAAAGTTTGTCTATAGAAATCAGCTGCTTTGTCTGTGCCAGCCACAAAAACTTTCAATCGTTTTTTTACATCATCAATTGTTTTGGTTTGATCCAAAGTTGCAAATTTTGATTTGGTTTGAGGTTTATATTCAAGCGTTTTCAAATCCAAACTCAATATTTCAGTTGAGCCATCAGCAGCTTTTGTTTTTTTGTAAAATCCTTGTCCTGTTTTGTCTCCCAACCATTTGTTTTCTGCCATTTTTTTGAGAAAATCTGGAATGGCAAAAAGTCCTACTGCTTCATCAGTTTTCAAAGAAGCTGTTAAATTATTGGCTACATTAATCAAGGTGTCTAAACCTACCACATCACCAGTTCTAAATGTGGCAGATTTTGGTCTTCCCAAAACTGGACCAGTCAGTTTGTCTACATCTTCTACAGAAAGCTCCAATTTTTGTGCCACTGCTAATATTTCCATAATGGAATATATTCCTACTCTATTGGCAATAAATGCAGGTGTGTCTTTGCACAACACTGTAGTTTTGCCCAAATACAAGTCGCCATAGTTCATAAAAAAATCTATGACTGATGGTTCTGTTTTAGGACATGGAATAATTTCTAATAATTTCAAATAACGTGGTGGATTAAAAAAATGGGTGCCACAAAAGTGTTTTTGAAAATCTTCGCTTCTGCCTTCTGCCATGAGGTGAATAGGAATTCCTGATGTGTTAGAAGAAATCAACGTTCCAGTTTTGCGAAATTGATCTACTTTATCATAAAGTGATTTTTTGATGGCTAAATTTTCGACTACAGCCTCTATCACCCAATCGCAATCTGCAATTTTGGGTAAATCGTCATCAAAATTGCCCAATTTTACTCTTGCTGAAAATGATTTTTTGTACAGAGCAGCAGGATTTGCTTTGAGTGTGGCATCAAAAGCTGCATTTACAATTCTATTTCTAAAAACTTTAGATTCTGTGGTGAGTCCTTTGGCTGTTTCTTCAGGCAAAAGTTCTTTTGGAACTATGTCTAGCAACAATACATCCAAACCAATATTTGCAAAATGACAAGCAATTCTACTCCCCATTACTCCTGAACCTAAAACGGCTACTTTCTTAATATTTCTGTTCATATCCTATTTTCTGAAACTTAATTTGTTATACTAAATTTTTGGAAAATAGATTTGGGGGAGGGAGATAATTTTCAGTAGAAAAAAAGTACTAGTAAGTTTAAAATAACTTTTCAGCCACTAATCTTCTAATTACTTTTTATTTGAAAATATTATTTCTATTTGCATTTACACCCATCGCATTCTTGCTGTGTAGCAAAACCTTTTTGTGAGCAACCACTATATCCTATTTTCTCACATTTATTTTTTGTTTTATTGAAAAACCATCTTTCAAAAGCCGCAAGGCACATTTCATCTGTGGGAACTGTTTCCTTACATGTAGTAATTGTTGTAATACAGTCTTTTGAACAATTGCTAAGCCCTAAAATAAGGACTATAATTGTCATAGAAATTTGAAGTTTGATTTTCATGTTATAAATTTAAGATAGTTTAATTACCAACCACTAATTAAGTATTACTTATACAAATCTTGCAAAAATTTGAAATCAAACAAAATAATTATTAAATTAAGTCTTAAAAATCCACATATTTTATCTTTTTCCACCTCCAAATACCAAAGTTTACCTGCACTCAAAACTGCTTCATGATTTTGCAATTCTAAAAAATAGTGATGATTTATAACAAGGTAACTGTCATTTAAAAAAAGAAAAAGCTTAACTATTTGAAATAGAGCTCAAATTTATCTTTTTTACAGATTTATCATTAAAAGTACAAACCAACTCTAAAGGAGACAAAAACGAAAATGATAATAGCGTTGTCATTATTTTATTCCATAAAACATTGAAATTACAGGCATAGCGGTAATATTTTATGTAAATTTAGTATTAATTGAAAATTACCACCTTTATTTTTCAATAACGATGACTAAAAGAAATCAGATGAATACTATTTCTAAATACTTTATAAATAAATAGTTTATTTTGAATCATGATATTTGCATGAAATTCACTTTCCAACAATTTTTGGAAGCCCTATAGTTCTTAATGCTTCATTAGCTTTATCTACTTTATCTTGAAAAATAGGCATTTTCAAATACTTTTCTAGTGAATTGTCAATTCTAACTATGGGTATTTTTTTATCGTTTAATTCTTTTATTGATTTCATTGCCCTAGATATTTATTATTACAAATTTACATTATTTCCTCCTAACCACAAAAGCATTATATTCTTTATCTTTTTGAAATTCTTCCCATTCTCCTTCAAGTTGTCCAAATATATAAAAGTCATTTTTTATTTCATCAATATATTTTGTTACTCCCATTCTGTAAAGTCTGGTTCTAGATTTTGTGCTTCCAGTTGCATACACCCAAGCATAACTATAGGTTTCTGTAAACATATATACAGCTGAAACTACCGTTGCTAAAACTTGTTCACTATCTCCATTATTTGAAACAACATTATCATCAATTTCGCCAGTTTTAAGGTCTTTATCACCAAAAGCAAGATTATAATATCCTTTTAATGCAGTTTCACTAAATTTAATAAGTTTTGGTATTTGACCTTTTGGACCTTCGCTTGTAAATTCATAAACTTTTAATGTTTTCTCAGCAATAAGCTCATAATGGGGTAATTTCATGATTGAATTTCTTTATATAAAAATATGAGAGCTTTTTCTTAAAATTAAACTTAAGTGCAATAGTGATGCCTACAAGAAATTAAGTGAATACTATTTTCAAATACTTTATAAATTAATCTATGTTCCCTATCAATTCTGCGAGACCAATAACCACTTAAATTTTCTTTCAAAGGTTCTGGTTTGCCTTTTCCTTCAAATGGTGTTCGCATACATTCTCTAATCAATTCATTGGTTTTTCGAAGCGTATTTTTATCAGTCGTTTGCCAATAAAGATAATCTTCCCATGCATATTTATCCCAAGAAAGTTGCATTAATCTATCAAAGAATGAGATTCAATAATTCCTTTATTTGTACGATCTATGGCTTCTGCAAGTCTAATTCTGTTTTTTTCAGAACTTAAAACATGCAATGTTTCTTGCAGAGAGTTGTATTCTAGTAGCGAAATTAAAACCACATTTTTATTATCTGGTCTGTTTATAATCAACAAATCATTAGAGTCTGAAACATCATCTAGTCTTTTCTTTAAGTTTAGTCTAAAATCAGTATAGTTAACTACATTCATAATTAAGTTATTATTTAAGTACGAATATATGCATTTATTTTAATATTTCTGTTCATATCCTATTTTCTGAAACTTAATTTATTATACTAAATTTTTGGAAAATAGATTTGGGGGAGAGAGATTTTTTGTTGATAACTTTCTTTAGATATTAAGCTATAATTTTAATTTATGTTGATTATATATGTACAGAAGATTATACTTTTGTTTTTAAAAAAATATGAAAAGAATAGAAAGTACCCAAATTTCAAAAGAGTTTAAAAGACATCTCACAGCCGACAATCAAAGAATTATTTTTTCTGGAGAATTTGGCTCTGGCAAAACTTATTTTTTAAATGATTTTTTTGTAAACACTGAAGAAAACAAAGAAAAATATGAATACTTCAGAATATCCCCAGTAAATTATGTTGTTTCTAGTAATGAAGATATATTTGAATTGATAAAATTCAATATTGTGATACAAATTATTGCAAAGAATTTAATTTTAGAAAATGAAGTTTTAAAAACAACTTTCGTTGAAAACTTGAAATTTTATATTGAAAATAGACCTTATGATTTTGTAACAAAAATTGTAGAATGTGTTCCAAAAGTTGGAGAAGAAATTTCTAAAATTGCTAAAAATCTACTTGAAATTGCAAAAGAAGTTAATAATATAAAAACTACCTCAAATAAATCTCAACAATTAGAAAATTATCTAAAATCATTTGAAAATAAAAATGGCACTTATTTAGAAAATGATTTGATTACTTCAATCATCCAAGAAACTATTGGATCGATTAATAAAAATAAAAAATCAGTTTTAGTGATAGATGATTTAGATAGAATAGACCCACAACACATTTTTAGAATTTTAAATATATTTTCTGCATATTTTGATTTAGAAGAGGGGAAAAATAAATTCAAATTTAGCCATATTATTATTGTATGTGATATTCAAAACATTAGAAATATTTATCATGCAAAATATGGATCTAATGTAGATTTCAATGGATACATAGATAAATTTCGCTCAAAAGAAGTTTTTAGATTTAACTTAAAATTTGAGCTTAGCAAAACTATTGATTATTTTCTAAACTCAATCCAACATGATGAAAACCACAAAATAGTCTTTAATTTAAAAAGCAATACAGATCTAAAAAGTGTAATAGCTTTTATAATTGAACTTTTAATCAATTCAAATCAAATAAACATTAGGCACTTCAAAAACCTATACAACTCAAATTATCATATTAAAAATTATAGAACCCCTTTACATCCTGGTTATACACAGAGCTGGAATTATATGGGTGTAATGTTGTTAGATTTTCTTGAATACTTACTTGGCAGTTCAGATTCATTGAAAAAAGCTTTGGAAAATTGCAAAAGCACAAATATTGAACAATATTCAGATAATTCTAAAGAGGAGAATATTAAAGAGGGTTTAAAATTTATTATACCTATTTTAGGTTATAAAATTAAAATTCAAGATGAAAAGATAGTTAATCTATTAAAAGTAGAAATAGATGAATTTAGATTTGAATATAAATCATTAACCGATAACAGAAATTTATTTTATTGTAGTTTAGAAATTTATCCAATTAAAAAAGAGGATTATCACAAAACTGGAAATATAAGTTTTCTAAATTATTTATTAAAAGCCTATGATATACTCTTGAAAATTAAAAAAGACGAGAATTTAATTGAATTATAATTTGCCAAATATTAATAATTTTCCACACCCATTTACAAAAGAGTATCAACACTCAAAACAGCTTCATGGTTTTGCCATCCTAAAAAATGTGGAATATAAAATTTGAGTGGTTTTTCGTTTTTCATGTTACAAATGTAGGGTGGCATAGTGCCAGAATTTGTCAGGGTTTAAAAATTATTTCAAAAAATATGAAATACTATTTAATAGTAGTATTTTTACATAAAATAAACGTGACTATGGTCGTAGAAATAAATAACAACGCTGTTTTTCAATTATTTAAAATTGCCTCTTAACCCAACTTGTATCAAATTTTACATAAAGCCTTGATTATCAGACTATTAAGTTGTTTTTATTTTCTATTGGGGTAACACAAACTTTTTCATACTAAATGGTTTAGTTTTATATTTTGTGGCTTGGTATATTTCTAAAACTTGTGCGTTTGGTTCGCTGCATTTTTTTAACATGATTAGTTGGTTTTTGTGGTTTATAAAGGATGTCGTTACTACTTTTTGCGTGTTCATTATGCCAATTATTGTAGTCCAGCTATGATTT
>JAAFIH010000014.1 GCA_013297755.1 Cytophagales bacterium | reverse complement strand
ACGCAGAATCATTTAACTCCAAAATAAAACTCTTTAGAGCTAATCAAAGAGGTGTTGTTGATACCCATTTCTTCTTATTCAGATTAGCTAAATTATTCGCTTAGTCCCCACTAAATATATGTGAGCCAAAAAAAGCCCCAATCTACAACTCAGATTAGGGTTACTCAGTGCAAAAACACAACTTCATGGTGGTACTTTCCAAAAATGTGTGTAAGCTGGTTATATATTTTTAAATTTTTTGCACAATCCTAGGTTGTTTTTTGAGTTTTTGAATCAAACGACCACAAATACCTCTCCATTTTCTACTTTTATGGGATAGGTGGTTATTTTATAGTCATCGCCACTCAAACATTCGCCACTTTGGAGAGAAAAAGTTTTTTTATGAAATGGGCAAGCTACTTTGGGTTCTTCGCCAGCACTGCCTATCATGCCTCTTGATAAAACCATTTGCTGTTTGTGTGGACACAGATTTTGGGTAGCATACCACTGGCCAGTTCGTGTAAAATTAAAAATAGCTATTTGTTGGCCATTAATCAATGCACATCCCCCACCATCTTCGGCAATATCAGTTGTGTTGCAAGCTTTAATCCAATTCATGTTTAGTAAGTATATTTTAAAGTAATTTGAGGGTGTATTATTGTTGATTATATAATTCTAAAATTTTAAATTTGTAATATTCTGAGCAACCATTTACTAAATTATTACAAGAATTGAGCAAAGATTCTCCATTATTTTCTATTATTCTGATTTGCATATTCATTACTTCTTTAGAAATTTCAGAATTATCATATTCTAAAGTGGCAAATTTAATGATATTTTCTGCACTTTTTTTGTATATCGACCAGTTGTTTTCAATCATACTTAAAGAAAAATAAAGGCTTTCGTCTAGTGGTAATACTTCTACATTGGTTTCTAAAAGTGGCGGTTTGCCCCCATTTTTGATTACTTGCAATGATTTTTCAAATAATTGAATCGTTTTTTCTAATTCTTTTACTTTTGAACTATTGCCATGCAAAATCATTTCACAATAAAACCCAATTTTTTGGGACAACATTCTTTGCCGCCCAGTTAGATTTATAATGGTATTATTTTGATTTAAAATATCTTGTAAATTATCCATATAAATACTCGTTGAAGGATATTCTAATTTTTGATTTTCCATGCGTAGAGTTGATTAAATTTTGGCTACATCCCAATCTTTTGCTTTGATTTGATCACGAAGTGGTTCAAATTTGACGGTATTGTCTTTTTCTGTTGAATTTACAAAATGTGTAAATCGTTTTCTTATTTCTGGGTTTTCTACGGCCTCTTTCCACTCACATTTGTAAGTTTCTACCATAAAATCCATTTCTTTTTCTAATTGAGCATTTATACCCAAAATATCGTCTATGATTACAGCTTTAAGATAAGCCAATCCACCCTCAAGTTTATTAAACCAAGTGGCAGTCCTAGTCAAAGGTTCGGCTGTTTTGATATAAAACATCAAAAATCTGTCTACATATTTTATCAAAGTATTTTCGTCAAGGTCTGTGGCAAAAAGCACCGCATGTTGAGGTTTAGAACCACCATTGCCACATAAAAATAGGTTGTACCCTTTTTCGGTAGCTATAATTCCAAAATCTTTGGATTGAGCCTCTGCACATTCTCTTATGCAACCACTTACAGCTGATTTTAGTTTGTGAGGTGCCCTAAGACCACGATACCTTTCTTCGATTTTTATAGCAAAACTTACTGCATCTTGTAATCCAAAACGACACCAAGTTGTGCCAACACAACTCTTTACAGTTCTTAATGACTTACCATAAGCGTGGCCAGATTCAAAACCAGCAGCTATCAACTCTTCCCAAATGGCTGGCAAATCGCCCACATGAGCACCAAACAAATCTATACGTTGGCCACCAGTAATTTTTGTATATAATTTGTATTTAAGAGCTACCTGTCCTATGACTATTAATTTTTCGGCTGAAATTTCGCCACCTGGTACTCTAGGTACAACAGAATAAGTACCACCACGTTGGATATTGGCCAAAAACCTGTCATTACTGTCTTGTATGGTTGATTGTTTCAAAATCATTTCGTTCCACAAGCTAGCCAAAATAGAGGCTACAGCTGGTTTGCAAATTTCGCAGCCATGGCCTTTGCCATAAGTGTCAAGGGCTTGATTGTAAGATTTTATGCCATTTACTTTGGTTAAATCATACAGTTCTTGTCGTGAATAGTCAAAATGCTCACACAATACATTTTTTACATAAGCACCACTGGCTTTTAAAGTTTCGTTGATGATGTCTTTTACCATAGGAGCACAACCACCACAACCTGTACCAGCTTTGGTGCATTTTTTCATGGCATCATAAGTTGTTGCAGTACCGTTTGTTACGGCCTCACAAATCATTCCTTTTGATACAGATTCGCACGAGCAAATAAGGGCATCGTCTGGCAAAGCCATCACGCCAGCACCGCCACCTGATGCTTCTCCACCCCTACTACCCAATATTAAGTCTTCTGGGTCGTTGGGTAATATTGTTTTATTTTTTGTGGTTTGCAAAAGCATATTATATTGCTCTGCATCGCCAACCAATATGCCTCCTAACAGATGTTTTCCATCTGTAGAAATATTGACTCTTTTGTAAATGCCCTTGGCATTGTCAGTAAAAGAAATGGTTTTGCACTTGGGTTCTGCCACAAAAGGGTCGCCAAAACTAGCCACATCTACGCCTATCAATTTGAGTTTAGTACTCATATCGTAGGCTTTAAATTCTTTTTTGCCACCTGCAATGTTTGTAGCTACCACATCGGCCATTTCGTAGCCTGGTGCTACAAGGCCATAAATCATACCACCATGCAAAGCACATTCTCCAATAGCATAAATGCTTGGGTCTGAGGTTTGTAGATGATCGTTTACGACAATCCCACCTCGAGTGCCTATTTCTAATTCTGCCAATTTTGCTAACTCATCTCTGGGTTTGATACCAGCCGAAATTACCAACATATCTACTTTTATAGAGCTTCCATCGGCAAATTGCATTTCGTTGATAGCATCTTCTCCTGCAATTTTTAAGGTATTTGTGTTAGTAAGAATTTTTAATCCAAAAGTTTCTAGTTTTGCTTTAAGCAAATTAGAACCCATATCATCAATCTGGCGAGGCATCAAACGGGAGGCAAATTCTATGACGTGTGTGTCTTTTATACCCAAATCAAGCATGGCTTTGGCTGCTTCAAGCCCCAAAAGCCCTCCACCTATGACTGCACCTTTTTTAGATTTTTTGGCCCAGTCCATCATCATATCTAAATCTTCGATGGTTCTATATACAAAAACGCCATCTTTTTCTACGCCTTCTATGTTTGGCACAAATGCAGCAGAGCCAGTAGCTAGTATTAAATAATCATATTTTACAGTCAAACCATGAAAAGAATGAACAGTTTTGTGAACTCTATCAATATTTTGAACTGGGTCGCCAGTGTGTATTTCTATTTGATTTTCTATGTACCAATTCATGGGTGCCATAGTTAATTCTTCTATTGTTTTTTCTCCAAAATATTCGCTCAGGTGTACCCTATCATAAGCTACACGAGGCTCTTCGCCAAAAACAGTAATATCAAATTTTTCTCTACCTGGTTTAGAAATTAGTTTTTCGCAAAACTTATAACCCACCATACCATTTCCAACAACTACAACTTTAATTTTAGATTTTGAACTCATATTTTCGACTATGTATTGTATTTTTTGATTGATTTAATATAATATAGGATAAAAAAACAAGGCATTATTTATTTATGCTATAATATTCCAAATTTATTATATTAAAATTAAGCATCAAAATAAATATGCACTATTTTGAATATTTATAATAAAAATACTATAATACATCAAAATAGTACAAATTTAATATAAGGCAACTTTTAGAAATCTAAATTCTTTTGAAGCCCCCCTCTTTGTTTCTGTGGCATCATAACAAAAATTGATTTGGGTGGGGTTTTGAAAATAAATTTGAGTTTTTTTAAAGTTCCTTTATTTTACTCTAGTGAATAGTAAAAATAATAAGTATCTTTTAAATTCAGGTTTGATCAGGGCAAACGCATTTAAAAATATTTTAATTTATAATAATATAATATTACTATAAAAAAAATATCTCAAGAAATATTAGTATCAAAAGCCCCTCCCTTTTGGATTCTGTGGCATCGTAACAGAAATTGGGTTGGGGTGGGGCTTAAAAAAAGAGTTATTTATTTTAAAATAATCTTAAATGCGTTTGCCCTGAGGTTTGATAAAATACTACAATTTATAAGTGTTTTTGTATAGATTTTTTAACCTAATTGAAAGTTCTTAAAGAATGATTTAGTGGTTTTGATAAGTTCTTTTTTTATAATCAATTTTCTCTGTAAAGTAGTTGGGTAAAGTAAGTTTCTACAAATTGTTTTTTTTCTATATCTATGTGTAATGTTTCTAAGATAGAAATAGCTATTTTAAAATATTTTTCCATTTCTAATGTTGTTAGTTCCTTGATTTTAAGTTGGTTATACACTTCTAATACAGATTCGATTTTGGTTGTATTATCAATCATTTTATTACCAATCAGATTTTGAAGGCTATTATTTTTATCTAATTGAATGGCTTTGAGCATTAAAAATGTTTTTTTATCGGCCAATATATCTCCACCCACTTGTTTTCCAAATTTTGAAGCATCTGCAAAGGCATCTAAATAATCATCCTGGATTTGAAAAGCCAAGCCCATAGCTACCGCACAATCATACATTTTGTGAGCATCATCAATGGTAGCACCACCCAATCGAGCACCCATATACATGCTAAATCCCAACAAAACTGCCGTTTTAAGGCGAATCATCTCAATGTATTCTTGCAATGAAACATCGTTTCTGGTTTCAAAATTCATATCCAATTGTTGTCCTTCACATACTTCAAATGCAGTTTTGTTAAACATGGCAACAACATCTTTTCTGATTTCAGAAGGCAAATATTCTAATTGTTGGTATGCTTTTATAAGCGTAACATCGCCTGCAAGTAGGGCGATATTTTCGTTCCATTTTTGATGCACTGTGGGTTGCCCTCTTCGCAGTGGGGCTTTGTCCATGATGTCGTCATGCAAAAGTGTAAAATTATGAAAAAGTTCGATAGCTACACTCGATTGAATTGATTTAATATACTCATTATCAAATAGATAGCAAGCTAAAACCGACAGAATAGGTCGCATACGTTTGCCACCTAAATTCATAAAATATCTTACTGGTTGATACAATTCTTTAGGATTTTTATCTAAATCTAATTGATCGATTTCTTTGTTTAATAATTCTAATACAGTAATAAAATCAAATTTTTTCATTAATAATTATTTTTAAAATATTGTGGTTTATAATTTCAAAGGCAACAAAAATTTTTATTTTCAATAAAAATCAAAATGAGTATAAAGGAACTTGTAAATCAATTTTCAATGTTTGAATGAATTAAAATACGATGTTTTGATTTAATTTGAAATTTAAAGTATAAAATCTTACAATTTTTAAGATCTTTCTAAAATCCCATTTACTTTTAATCTTAACAATTCTAAGCTCTCAAGGCCTTCACAATCAACAACTTTTACAGCAATATTATACAGGCCAGCCTTAAATTTTTGGGTTTGAGTTCCTGATTTGTCAATTAAAATTTGAGGGTTGAATTTGTCGTTTTTATAGTCAAAATCCCAAGCAAAAAATTCGACACCACTTTCGCTATGTGCTATTGCAGTAAAATCAATTTCTCGTGTGCCTTTGCTGTCGTTGCCTTTGTCTTCAATTTGTATATTTAAAGTTGGTTTTTTGGCAATAGGAACTATCTCTTCTACGGTTACTAATTTTATAATTACGTTTTCCTCGTTTTTGAGCCTTGCCACTTCTTGGATGGCACCTTTTCCAAACGAAAATGCAATGATGTAACCAATAGGCTTAGCTTCAATTTTTAGTTTTTCGTACAGATTTTTGTCGTTTCGCATCACTGCCGAATGAAAATTGTCTATTACATTTCTGCCAATTTGGTCAGACCGTTTTACTTGTATGGGTTGATTATCACGTGTTTTGCCGTCTAGCCCAAGGTCGTTGCGTTGTTTTGTATTGTTGATACCATCAAATTGGGTAATAATAAAAGATTCAAATTCAAAAGCATCTTTGTTTCTCAAAATATCATAGTCGTATTTATGTAATTGAGTAATAAATGGTTTAGAAAACAAACCTTGTTGGTTTTGCATCCTCATTTCTGTAACTTTTATAGCACTTACCGATTGGTCTATGCCAATCCAATGTCTATTGAGTTTATCGGCAACTGCTACTGTAGTTCCTCCACCAACAAAAGGGTCTAATATTACATCATTTTCGTTGGAAGACATTTTTACAATTCTTTCTAAAAGTTTTTCAGGTTTTTGAGTTGGATAACCTATTTTTTCATTAGACTGCGAAGCAACTGCAGGTATATCAATCCAAATATCACCTAATAATGCACCTTTAGAAGTATCTAAATATCTTTTAAAACTAGGGATGCCTGATTTACTCATTTGAATAAAATTATTTTCATACAATAAATCTAATTTTTCTAAGCTAGATAATTCTTTATTTGAAGGTATCAGTTTTGAAACTGTTTCAGATGGAATTGCCCAATGTCTACCACTTTTATTTGGATGAAATTTTTTCCATTCTTTATCATTTTTATTAATTCCAGGTGCTGTCAAATCACTTAATCTGAAAATTCCTTTTTCGTCTTCATATCTATAAAAATTATTTTTATATTCGTCTGATAACCCAATGTAGATTGGATTGTATGTATACCTTCCATTTTTGGTGTAATAAAAAATAGAATCTTTCAAAACTGCTAATTTTTTTTTGGCATCATTGTGGGCATTATGTCTTTGCCAAGCAATTTCGCCTCTAAAATTATCCTGCCCAAAAATCTTATCTAAAATAAGCACTCTAATATAGGCATCTGCATGCCAATCACAATGCAAAAATATACTTCCTGTAGGTTTTAAAATTCGGTGCATTTCTATTACACGCTCTTTGAGCCAAGCAATATAATGGTCGATGCCCCCACTAAAACGGTCTTCAAAGCTGCGAACTTCGCCTTTGTCGCCCCAAATAACTTCGTAGTTTCTGTTGCTAAAAAATGGAGGATCCAGATAAATTAAATCTATACTTTCAGATTCTAATTTTCGTAATATTTCGAGATTATCTCCTAAAATTAACCTATTTATTTCTGACATTATTTAGCTTAGTTATTAATTGAATCTAGTTTTGTTTTTGTGTTATATATAGTGCCTTATATTCAATTATTTTCTTTACAAATATAATTTTAAGTTTGATAAAAAATTTTTTTTTGTTTAAATATAATTTTTTGTCAAATATTTACATAAATAGATTTACTTTCGTAAAAAAATACATTTTGTCAATTAAAATAGACCAAATTCAAGCTCCTATTGCCAACGAAATGATAGCATTTGAATCAAAATTCAGTGCTTACATGAAGAGTAATGTCTTTTTGTTAGACAAAATTATGGCATATATTGTCAAACGAAAAGGCAAACAATTAAGACCAATGTTTGTGTTTTTTGTGGCCAAATTGGTTGATAATCAGGTAAATGACAAAACTTACAGAGGGGCTGCTTTGATAGAATTATTACACACTGCCACTTTGGTACACGATGACGTAGTAGACGAATCTAATTATAGACGAGGTTTTTTTTCAATAAATGCACTTTGGAAAAATAAAATTGCTGTTTTGGTAGGCGATTATTTGTTATCTCGTGGGTTGCTATTGTCAGTAGACAACGAAGATTTTGATTTATTAAAAATTGTATCTTTTGCTGTCAAAGAAATGAGCGAAGGCGAGCTTTTGCAAATAGAAAAAGCCAGATTACTCAATATTACTGAGCAAGATTATTTTACCATTATTCGCCAAAAAACTGCCTCTTTGATTGCCTCTTGCTGTGCTGCTGGTGCAGCATCTGTAACAAATGATGCCAAAATGATTGAGAAATTAAAATTGATGGGCGAAAAAATAGGTATGGCTTTCCAAATCAAAGACGATTTATTCGATTATGGCACAAGTGATATTGGCAAACCACTAGGCATAGATATTAAAGAGAAAAAAATGACTTTGCCTTTGATTTATGCTCTATCAAAAGCAAATAATACCGACAAAAGAAATGTGGTAAACATCATTAAAAACCACAGCCAAAACACCCAAAAAGTAGATGAAGTAATCCAATTTGTAAAAAATAGTGGTGGGATAGAATATGCAAATAAAATTATGCAAAATTACTTAAACGAGGCATTTTTAATTCTGGATGAATGGCCAGAAAATGAGTATAAATCTGCTTTAAAAAATTTAATTTCTTACACTATTGAAAGAAATAATTAATAAATAAGTAATATCTAAAAACCCATTTTAATCATAAAAGCCAGCAGTCGCTGGCTTTTAAATGAATAGATTATTGAGGTTTTTGTTCTGTTTTTGGAGTTTCATCAGATTTCTTTTCGCAAGAAGCTGATTTTGACTTAGAACAACATGACTTTTTTTCTGATTTAGAACACGATTTTTTGTCTTTTTCGTTTCCAGCAAATGCTACTGATGCTATCATGGTAGCGATTGACATTACTAATGCTATCTTTTTCATTTTTTGTGAAGTTTAAATTTTTTAATAATACCACTAAAGTACGATAAAAGTTCCTTATTATTGTATAAATTTTATAAAAATGTTTTCTAAACTTACCTACCCACTTATTTTAGCATCCAATTCGCCAAGAAGAAAGCAAATTTTAGCAGATGCAGGTTTTGAATTTAGTACTCTTGTCAAAAATATTGATGAAGTTTATCCTTTTGAAATGTTACCTCAAAATGTGCCTGAATTTTTGGCACACAAAAAAGCAAAATATTACGATATAGAAAGTATAGATAACATTATTATCACTTCTGACACTGTAGTGATATGTAATAATATCTTACTAGAAAAGCCCAAATCAGATATAGATGCAAAACAAATGCTTCAAACATTATCTGGGAAAAAGCATATTGTGATAACAGCATTTTGTGTTTTACACAAACAAAAATATCTTACTTTTAGTGATACTGCAGAAGTTTATTTTAAAAACCTTAGTGAACAAGAAATAAATCATTATATATCTACCTGCAAACCCTTAGACAAAGCTGGAGCTTATGGCATACAAGATTGGATAGGAATAATTGGCATAGAAAAAATAAATGGGTCTTATTATACAGTCATGGGCCTACCTATTCATCTGGTTTATAAGGAATTAACTGAATTATTTTCTGCATAATTATTATATTATTTATGAAAATTGCAGTAATCAAACAAGGTGCTTTAGGAGATTTGATATCCCTTTCGGCATTTTTATTACCCATAAAAGAAACATACCCTGAGGCTGAAATAACAATTTTGGCAAGTAAATATTTTTTAAAAGTATATACAGAAAAATTACTATATCATCATTTTTATTGCTTTGATAAACATACTTTTACTTGGAAAGATTATATTAAAACAATCTTATTTTTAAGAACTCAAAAATTTGCTTATATATTTCAACTAAGGTATGGCTCCGAGATAGACGATTTTGTGGCCGCTTGTAGTGGTGCTAGGAATAGAGTTGGATTTAAAAAAAGTTTTTTTAGTATTTTTTTAAATCATAAAATTGATTTTGGTACAAAACTAAAGCATGAATACTTACGAATGATGGATGCTTTGAAAGTAATAAATATTACAAAAAAAGAACCAAATTCGTACTTTTATGCCTCAAACGAAGATAAAATTTTTGTTTCAAAATTTTTATTAGAAAATAATATTTTAACAAAAAAATATATATTTTTAGCTCCTAGAGCGAGTTCGGTTTCTAAAGAATGGTTGCCAGAACAATTTATTGCACTTGGAAAACTTATTTCAGAACAATTAAATTTTACTATTATTATTGATAATGGTTTAGGAAAAGACGATTTTGGAAAAAAATTAACAGATGCTATTGGTAAAAATGCTTATTTGTCGCCACCAACAAGTATTCATCAATTTGGAGAGTTTATAAGGCAATCTGCCCTTTGTGTATGCAACAACTCGGCTCCTATGAACATAGCTTTTGCTGTAAATACCACAACTATCGCAATATCGAGTTTGCCCCCTAATCTTTGGGGAGCTATGGGCAAAAATGATACTACTTTATATCCATTTGATAATTCAGAAAAATGGAATTCTTACGCTATTCAAGCGAATGATAACGAAAGACGATTAATTTTAAACAAAATTTCGCCTGAAATGGTGTTTGAAGAGGTAAAATCAAAATTAAAGATTTGAATAAACTAGATGAGTTTCTTTGGCACATTGCTGCCAAGTAAATTTTTTAAACCTTTGTATTCCTTTCTGAATTAAGTCATTTTTTAAAGTATTATTACTTAATATACTTTTCATAGCTTCCGAAAAAACTTCAATATTTGTTACATTAGCACATAAAGCTGCATTTCCACTTATTTCTTTCATAGCACCAAAATCAGAACAAACTACAGGAACTCCCAGAGACATGGCCTCTAAAATAGGAAAACCAAATCCTTCGTACAAAGATGGAAATACCAACATTTGGGCATTTTTGATTGTATTAAAAGCCACTTCATCGCTTATATGTCCAGTAAATATGATATTTTTTGCTAATTTATTTTCTTTAATTTTTTTTATTATTTCAGTTCCTTCAGTACCAGATGCTCCACAAATTATTAATTTTAAATCTGGGAATGTTTGTTCTAAAAGAGCAAAAGACTTACAAAGATTTTCAATATTCTTTCTTTTAGAAATCATACCAATCGTTGCAATATATGGAAAATCATACATTGGTTTTAAATCCATTTCTTGCCTTTCAAAATGGTCAGCTCCATGATATATAGTCGAAACTTGATTTTCAAATGCAGGAAATCGCTCTAAAAATTCATTTTTAATGAAATCAGAAACAACAATAATATGATCTGGCTTGGCTATTTTGAGCATATTTTCGAGCCTCTGTTGAAAATATTTTGTAAAATTAGTATCATACAAATCTTCGTGGTAAAATGTAAGATCATGAATGGTAACTACTTTTTTAAAAGTGCCAAAATTGGGAACCCAAAAATCAGTTCCATGAAAAACATCTATTTTATTACTAAACAAAGGTAATAAAGGACTAATATTATCTAGTTTTAAAAATTTTTTTATATCATTTCTGTATTTGAATCTCGACAATCTATAAGTACCCGAAAGTTGTAATTCTGATTCTTTTTGAAATGTTGAAATTAGATTTTTGGTGTAATTTGCTATGCCTGTCAATTGAGGTCCTCTCAATCCAGAAACATCAAAATTTACTTTTAGCATAGCAGTTTTAGTATTAAAAACTTAAAAATGATTTAATTTTAAAATAATAGTCTTACAAAATTACAAATTCAATTATAAAATCCAACTAAATCTAAAGTTTCTGAAATATTAAAAAAATAGTACATTTGGTAAATTTTACAATAAAAGAACTTTTAGCATTTGATAAATTATTTTGTAAATACATCATTTTAAAATCTTGAAATATTATATTTTATACAAACCTTTCATGGTTTTGAGCCAATTTACACCCATAGCTGGCAAAGTTACTCTGTCGGATTTGGATTTAGGATTAGAAAAAGATGTGTATCCAGTTGGCCGCCTAGATGAAGATAGTGAAGGTTTATTGCTTTTGACTAATGATAAAACGCTGAATATCAGATTGTTAGACCCAAAAAATATGCATCCTCGTACTTATTTGGTACAAGTAGATGGTAATATTTCTGAAGAGGCTATTCATAAATTACAACAAGGCGTAACAATTTCGCTAAAAGAAGGGAAATATAAAACTCTTCCATGCTTTGCTACAAAAATAATAGAACCATTATTTTTGCCTTTACGACACCCCCCTATTCGATTTAGAGCCAATATTCCTACATCCTGGCTCAAATTGACTTTAATTGAAGGTAAAAATAGACAGGTTCGTAAAATGACTGCAGCTGTAGGATTTCCTACGCTAAGATTAGTAAGATATGCTTTGGGAGATTATACTATTGATGATTTTAAAAGTGGAGAATTAAAAGAAATTAATAAAAATGACTTATTAAATAATATTACTATATAGTATGTATTACTTAATAAGTCAATTACTTTTTTTATGCAAACCCATTTAGATTAATAATTTACAAAACTTGTTGCATCATTATAAATGATAGCTTGCACACAATCCTCGAAAGTTCCTACAAATACACATCTAAAATCTATAAAAGCACTGTAGGTAGTATCTAAATTTTTGATTACTCTTCTCATAATATTGTTAAATTTATATTATTTACTAGAATAATTATATTTTGTTGCAAAATTTATGCAAAATATTTTTGTAAAATTTCTAATGTTTTTACAAGCAATCGTTTTTCTATAACTAAAGTGATATTAAACTCAGACGAACCTTGAGCAATAGCCGAAATATTAATGCCATTTTCGCCTAGTGCCGAAAAAATTTTGCCTGCTATACCTGGCGTTTGTTGCATTTTTTCGCCAATTATGGCCACTATTGACATATTATCTCTCACATTTATTTTATCAATTTTGTGTAAGGCTATGTCTTCTGCAAATTCTACTGCAAGTACTTGTTGTGCCTTTATGGCATTTTCTGGTGCTATGGCCAATGTAATAGAATGTTCTGACGAGGCTTGAATAATTAAAATGATGCTAATTTGATTTTCTGCCAATACCTTAAATACCCTTGAAGCAGTGCCTGCTACCCCTATCATACCTATACCTTGAATACTCAAAAGACTAATTTCGGCTATGGTAGAATTGGCTTTTATAAAATTTTGTGGTTCAACTTCTTGTTTTGAAACTATGCTGGTTCCCTTAAAATCAGGGTTATATAAATTCTTTATCAATATTGGTATATTTTTGATAAATGCTGGTTGCAACGATGGTGGATATATCATTTTTGTATTAAAATGGGATAATTCCATGGCTTCTGCATAAGTAAGTGCATCTAAACTATAAGCATTTGAAACCAAACTTGCATCTGTATTGGTAATACCATCTTTGTCGGTGTACAAAATTACTTGCTTTGCATTCATAACAGACCCCAAAATACAAGCTGTATAGGTGCTAGCAGCGTTACCCAAAGTAGTGCTTTCGCCTTTGGTTGTGGCACCCAACCCACCTGTAACTACATAGGTAATATCATCGGAGATGAGGTTTGATTTGATGTTTTGCATCGTCAAAACCATATCAGGAGTGGCATTTCCATAGTTTTGATTTGTTGCAATCAGCTTTTGAGCATCTATAAATTGACTTTGAATTTCTCGTTGTTTGAGACACTCTGACACCACATAAGCACACATTTTGAGGGCATAACTCGACACATGATCAGAGGTGCGTGGCGATAAATCCCAAAGTAAATAGATACCATGCAATATATCTTCAAGGTCGTTGAGCATGACTTTGAGGCCTGCCAACACTTTGGCTTGATGTTTGACATCAATAAACTGTTTGACAATGTCAAAATGCTGAATTTCAATGTCTTGTAAAATATTTTTGTAAGAATTATCTCCTTCTTTGGCTTTTTGAGAAACTGCAAGCAATGATTTTTGTACTTGATTGAGAGCCGAAACTACTACAATTACTTGTTTTGATTCTTTTTTGTGATTTTCTATGGTAAGCAAAACTTTTTCAAAACTTTTATTATCGACTAAGGTCGATTGTCCAAATTTTAGTATTTTCATGATAATTTTTATATATTTTCAACAAAATAATACATTTTTTTTCGATTTGTATGTGGTATATTTTTTTAATTTAAAATAATAATCAAAAAAGTAATAATTGAAATATAATATTTATAAAATAAATTTCATTTTACTTAAAAAATCTTTCATCAAATGACTAATAATTAAAATCAAATCAAAAAATAAAGCTCAAATTTATTTATAGTTAAGTTTATTTCAAAATTGTGATTCAATGTCGTTTATTTAAGCATTTTTTATTGCATCTAACTTAGTCTTTTTCAAAAAGAGAAAGTTATTAGTACTCATAAGTAAACGACATTGAATTGTGATTTATTGAATGGTATATTTTTTTCTTCTAAAAATAGCTATGCCAAAGCCTAAAACGACCACAAACGAGCCACCCCAAAGGATGTCAATACCAGGTTTTTCCATGGCTTTTAATATAACCCAATCTTTTTGAGTTGTATTATATCCCATATTAAAAAGCCCCAGCTTAGGATCTATATCCATCAAAGTTAGCCTTATGCCAAGTCCAAGGTTATCATCAGAAATTCGTCCAACCATTTGCCTGTGTATTACATAAGTTGGATACATATATTGAGGTTTATCTTTAGTAAGAATTTTTATTTTAGCTCTCACAGCTGCATCCTCAGGTCCAAGTGTAAACTCATCTACTTCATTGATTCTTTCTATTTTTTCTAAAATGGCATAATAATCATTGACTAAAAATGTATCGCCAAGTGCAATTTTTTTGGTTTCTAATGGGCTCCATTCTCGGTCTTCGTTGGGGTCTGGTATAGACGACACATGGGAGTACAAGTCTTTAGAACCCATTTTTTTAATATCTGGCGAGGCCAGTAATCCCATTTCTTTGTTTACTTGAGCTCTAGGAAAGAGTGTAAAATCGTTCCCATTGTCTTTTTTAAATGCTATTTCATAAAATGTATTTTCAGGCATATAGTGTAATGTATCGCCTCTTTTGGCTTTTGTCATTCCATCTACAATGGCGTCTTCGGTAAGAATAATGGTGTTTTTGTCATCAGTAAATCTAATAATTTCTTTGTTTACAAATCCTTTTATTTCATCAGTTTCAATCCTCATGCCTTTATAAACGACATCATAATTACCCATTTTTATTGATTCATTTCTAAATAGCAATACATTATCTTGGTTCATTTGGGTTGTAAATTCTTTGGAATACAACAAACCTGAAGTGTTTGTAGACACCACTTTAGAATAACCAGACGAAAATAATACACCAAAAAGCATCAAGGCCACTCCAACATGGGCTATGGCTCCACCAGACAAGGTTGGGTTTTTTCTTAATAAATGTATGGCAATAGTGCTATTAAACACAAATCCATAAATGGTAGCAATTACAAAAAATAGGTAAGGTATTACTTTAATGTCCATAAAAATAATAACAAAAACAGATAGTAACCCCATCATAATCAATGGAGTATAAAAGTAATTTATTAGACTATTTTTATCAATTTTTTGCCAGTAAAAAAACTGTCCAGAGCCAGAAATAATAGTAACGGCAGCCATCAACCAAATTTGAAATTTGCTGTAATGTTCCATTTGGTCGGCAGGCAAAGCCAAAGATGATTTTATGTTACAAGCGCTCAAAATAGCATTATAAACTGGTATCGAAGTTGTGTAAATTACCTGAAAAGCAGTAATAGTAAGTAATATTATACCTATAAAAATCCAAAATTTACCATCAAAAATATTATTTTCATTATTACTAAGAGGTATTATTTTCCAAGTTTTGACACACAACCATATTGCTAGTACAATAAATGCAAAAAGATAAATTAAGAGTTGTCCAGAAAGCCCCAAGTCAGTAAAAGAATGTACAGAGGCGTTGCCCAAAATTCCACTTCTGGTAAGAAATGTTGAATATAATATTAAAATAAAACTTGAAATTACTAGAATAATAGCCAATTTCAGATAGGTGCTTTTTTGGGAAGCAATAATCATGGCGTGTATGGCAGCTACTAACACCAGCCAAGGCACATACACAGCATTTTCGACAGGATCCCAGTTCCAATAACCGCCAAAATTAAGGGTTTCGTAAGCCCAATAGGCACCCATAAGTATGCCAATTCCTAAAATAATAGCCGAAAAATTGGCCCAAGGTAGGGCAGGCTTTATCCATCCAGTTGCATCTTTTTGGGCCAAGCCAGCTATGCAAAAACTAAAAGGAACTAATGTGGTGGCAAAGCCTAAAAACAACGTTGGTGGGTGTATAACCATCCAATAATTTTGCAAAAGTGGATTCAATCCAGTGCCATCTTTGGGAACAAACTCTGGTTGTGATAAAAATATAGGGGCATCTGTCATAAAATCTCTCAAAAGAATAAAAGGTGAACTACCAATATTGAAATCGGCAACAGAAATTCCTAAAATCATAGACGATAAAAAAGCCTGTACCAAAGCAAAAACTGCCATCATGGGTGCTTCCCATTTTTTTTGGGTGTTCATCAAAATTATTCCCAAAACTCCATGCCAAAACATCCAAAGCAAGAAACTGCCCTCTTGGCCTTCCCAAAAACTAGAGATCATATAATAAGCAGGTAAGCTATTGCTAGAATGGCTCCAAGCGTAATAGTATTCGTAATAATGGTTGTAAATAATTATAAATAAAGACAAAACTATTGATACAACTGCCAGAAAATGGATATAAAAAAATGTTCTTGAAAACCTGATCCAAGATCGCTCTTTTGATAGTAAATTGGCTTTTTGACTGGCCGTAAAATACCCAAAAGATGCCAAAAGTGCCGAAATGAGCGATATTATAATAGATAGATGACCAATATTGCCAACCGAAGAGTGAAACATATTTTATAAATAATAGGGCAAAGATACTAAATGAATTATGAATTTAAAATTGCGTTTCTACCAATTTTGAAATTTATGAATTAAGAATTATGAATTTCATAAAATATATTTAAAATATTTAAAATTATTACTTATACATGTTGAAAGTTCTTATTTTTAAAATGTTAAATTTCGTTATAAAATAATTTAAGTTTTAAATATAAATTTTAAAATGTAATCAATAATATTAGAAAAGAATCTAAACAATTAAATGTTTTAAATAAATAAAAATATAAATTGTACGTCTAGTATAAAAGTTATTTTAACCTATTTGTTTTATTTTACTTAGATTCAATAAAAATAAATAAAATTAAATATTATTTTAATAAATATTACTTTTGTTATTTCTTTATCTAGTTCAATTATTATTTTATTTTGTTTAATATACATTTTCTTAAAATTTATTTACCTTTGCACTTACACAAACATAGTACATGAGTAAATTATATCCATTGAGATTTGAAACCCAATTTAAAGACAAAATTTGGGGGGGAAACAAAATAAAAACTATTCTTGGCAAAGACTTTTCGCCTTTGCCCAACTGTGGCGAAACTTGGGAAATATCTGGCGTAAAGGGCAACATTTCTTTGGTTGAAAATGGTCCTCTTAAAGGCAAAGATTTAGTATCTTTAATCAATTCTTACCAATCTGAATTGGTAGGAAAAAAAGTTTATGACACCTTTGGTAATGAATTTCCTTTATTGATCAAATTTATAGATGCAAACGATGATTTATCAATACAAGTTCATCCTGGCGATGCTATGGCCAAAGAAAGGCATAATTCGTTTGGCAAAACCGAAATGTGGTATATTTTTCAGGCTGATCAAGGAGCTAAATTAAATACTGGCTTTGCCAAAACTATTACTAAAGATACTTATTTACATCATCTCAAAACCAATACTTTAGACCAAATTTTAAATTTTGAAAATGTAGCAGTAGATGATGTTTTTTTCTTACCAGCAGGGCGAGTTCACTATATTGGTAAAGGCATTTGCCTTGCCGAAATTCAACAAACATCTGATATAACCTATCGCATTTACGATTTTGATCGAAAAGATGACAAAGGCAACACCAGAGAATTACACACAGATTTGGCTATTGATGCAATCGATTATAATTATTATCCAAATTATAAAACTACATTTGAAAAAAAGAAAAATGAAGCAGTGCATGTTGTTGATTGTCAGTATTTTAGCACCAATGTAATTGATGCAAACCAAACTCAACATAGAAACTACATTGGTGTTGATTCTTTTGTAATATATATATGTGTGGATGGCTGTTTTGAACTAAAAACAGATGATTTTAGAATGGATGTATCCAAAGGACAATCTGTTTTGGTGCCAGCATCAATCAAAAATACAACATTAATACCAAAAAATAGTTTTAAAGTAGTAGAAACTTGGGTGCCTTGAAAAAGTTTATAATTTTATATTTATTTTTTAAAATTATTACTATAAATGCTCAAGAATCTATTGAAAGATTTGAAGTACCCCAAAATAATGATTCTAACAAAGAAACCGTTTCTGATTATGATAGTGAATTTACTTATGGACTTCAGTTTGCTACCAATGGAGGTATTTTGGCAGGAATAGCTCTGAAATATGCTTGGCAACACAAATACGTCAAAACCAGGTATCATTTAATTGGGTTAGACATTATTCATGTAGAACATCCCAAAGAAATTACACTCCAAAATCCTAGAGGTCTTACTGGATATACTTTTGGAAAATCAAACGATATTATTTGTTTTAGGCCACATTTTGGGCAAGAATTTATATTGTTTCACAAAGCTGCCGAAGAGGGTATTCAAGTAAGTTTTATTGGAGCAATTGGCCCTACCCTAGCCTATCGAAAACCTTATATTTTGTACTACAATGTTTCCACAGATGAGGATATTCAAAATGCCATTATCGAAGAACAACAATTTAATACTCGTATGAACGATTCCAAAATATTGGGTCATGCAGGTTTTTTTACTGGTTTTGGCGATATGACAGCCCATTTGGGAATCCATACCAAAACATCACTAAATTTTGAATATGGTAAATTTGAAAAAAGTGTAGTTGGCCTCGAAATTGGGTTAATGACTGAGTTATTTACAGAAAAATTAATTGTGATGCCTTATATTCCTGAGCAAAACAAACAACTATTTTTCTCCCTATTTGCTACATTATATTACGGACTTAGATAAAATTTCAAAAAAATAAGATGATTGAACTGCCATTAATCGACAATATAGAATCCAAAAAATCTAAAAAACCAGATTGGTTGCGAGTAAAATTACCCATCGGCAAAGAATATGCCGAAGTAAGAAAAATCGTAGATGACAACAAACTTCACACCATCTGCGAAAGTGGAAACTGTCCCAATATGGGCGAATGTTGGGGTGCTGGCACTGCCACATTTATGATTTTGGGCAATATTTGTACCCGTAGTTGTACTTTTTGTGCTGTGGCTACTGGCCGTCCTACCGAATACGATGCCGATGAACCACGCAGGGTAGCACAAGCCATTCAACTAATGAAAGTAAAACATGCCGTTATTACTTCTGTAAACAGAGATGAGTTGGCAGATAGAGGAGCCGAAATCTGGTATCAAACTGTAGTGCAAGTAAAGCAACTAAGTCCATCTACAACCATAGAAACATTGATTCCTGATGTAAAAGGCAACTGGGACGCTCTCATAAGAATGATTGAAGGCGGACAAGAAGTAGTATCTCACAACATGGAAACTGTGAAAAGATTATACAAAATGGTGCGTCCACAGGCACGCTACGAACGTAGTTTAGAAGAGATAAAACGAATAAAAGAATTTGGAAAACGTACTAAATCAGGTATCATGCTAGGTATTGGCGAATCAAAAGACGAGGTTTTTGAAGCCATGGACGATTTAGTAGCCTCTGGCTTAGATGTGCTAACTCTTGGACAATATCTGCAACCAACCAAAATGCACCTCGAAATTAAAGAATTTATACATCCTGATACATTTGCCATGTATAAAGAAGAAGGCCTAAAACGTGGATTAAGATATGTAGAATCTGGCCCATTGGTTAGATCATCTTACCATGCCGAAAAACATATTTAATCATAAAATATTACTTTAATACTCAGTTTTTTGTTATTAATGTATGAGCTTCTACAAATGACTTTTTAAAATTTATTCACGCCTAGCAAGATAATCGCTATATTTTACATGATTTGTAATTATCGTTTGGGAAAGTTTCTTGACAAAAGCTAAGGAATCAAAATAAATATATTGATGATTTACATTTTAATTTTATTTTTCAAATGTATGGTAATTATATTCAAAAGTATTAGCTTTGTTTCATGAAAATTTGGATGATTAAATTATTATTTTGTATTACTTTTTTTGTATTTGGACAAGAAAAAAAGACTTCTATTTCGTTTGAATATTACACACATGATTTTGGAACTATCAAAGAAGATGGAGGTAAAGTAAAATATGATTTTGAGTTTACTAATGTTGGCAAAGCACCTCTAAAGATTAAAAATGTAGTTGCAGCTTGTGGTTGTACTGTGCCTGAGTGGACAAAAGAAACCATAGAACCTGGCGATAAAGGCACAATTTCGGTCGAATACGACCCTATCAACAGGCCTGGACAGTTCACAAAAACACTAACTGTTTATTCTAATTCATTTCAAGATGGTACAATTCTTACACTACAAGGTAAGGTTTTGCCAAAACCAAAAAAAGTACATGACGATTTCCCTGACAAAATTGGTAATATTCGTATGATAAGCCGTTACATGCACTTGGGCGATATAACCACTGCTGATTGGCAACGCAAAACTTTTGACATCTACAATCATTCTGATTCTATCATTAAAATAAACAAAATAATTTTTAATGCCACCTATCTCAATATCAAAGTTGAACCCATGGAAATTGCACCAAAATCTAAGTCAAAAATCATTGTAGAATACTCTCCCAAATGGAGAAACGATTTTGGATATGTGCAGGATAAAATTGAAATACAAACATCAGATGGGGTAGAACCCAATAAGCAACTTTTTGTAAGTGCCAACATAAGCCTGTCGTTCAAGGATTTAACGATTGAACAAATGCAAAACGCACCTAAAATTAGTTTCGATAAAGTAGTTCATGATTTTGGAACCACAAAACAAAATGAAATTTTATCTACTACTTTTAGTATCAAAAACAACGGACAAGACGAACTAAATATTCTCAAAATTAAACCCAGTTGTGGGTGCACTGTAACCGAAATTGATAAAAAAACCATCAAAAACGGGCAATCGGCCAAGCTAACCATAGTCTTTGATACCAAAGGCAAAGATGGCGTACAAGATAAACACATCAATATCTATAGCAACGATCCCAAATCGTTTACAAGTGTGATTTCGCTAAAAACAAAAATTCAAAAACCTTAAATATATGCCCTCATTTGATATAGTAAGCAAAGTTGATACACAAATGTTAGACAATGCCGTAAACGTGGCTTATAAAGAAATAACCAATCGTTTTGATTTTAGAGACAGCCAAACATCAATTGAATTAAATAAAAAAGACATGATTATTACTATTGAAACCGAAAACGATATGCGTTTAGGGTCTGTAGAAGATGTACTCTTGTCGAGAGCTGTCAAACAAGGAATTGATGGACGTAGTTTTGATTTCTCTAAAGAAGCCCAAGCATCTGGTAAGATTATCAAAAAAACTATAAAAATAAAAGCTGGTCTCGAAAAAGAAGATTCTAAAAAAATAGTAAAAATTATCAAAGATTCAAAAATAAAGGTAGATGCCTCCATTATGGACGATCAAGTGAGGGTGGTCTCTAAAAAGATTGATGATTTACAGGCTATAATTCAGCTACTTAGAAAATCAGAAGTGGGCGTACCTATGCAATTTATAAACATGAAAAGCTAAATTTATTACTAAAATTATTACATCACTTTACCATGTTTTTTTCTATAATCATACCAGTTTATAATCGACCAGAAGAAATAAGAGAAGTCCTTGGTGGATTAATGACCCAAACATACAAAAATTTTGAAGTTTTTGTGGTAGAGAGTGGGTCTGACAAAAAAAAATCTGATCTAGTTGTGGGTGCTTTTGCATCAAAGTTGCCTGTCAAATATTTACTTACTGGCAATTTTGGACAGGGGCTTTCACGTAATTTTGGTATGAAACATGCCAAAGGCGATTATTTTATTATTTTGGATTCAGATATTTTGATAGAACCAGAATTTTTACAAAATGTATTTCATGGTATCACTTCACAACATTTGGATTGTCATGGTGGCCCAGATAAGTGCCATGATAGTTTTTCGACAATAGAAAAAGCCATCAACTACTCACTTACCTCTTTTCTTACTACTGGTGGTATGCGTGGTGGTGCCAAAATAGCTACTCAATATCATCCACGCAGTTTCAATATGGGTTTTTCTAGAAAAGTCTATGAAGCCACTGGTGGCTTTCCTTTTGGTTTTATGGGCGAAGACATAGTTTTGAGCCTTAAAATAAAATCACTTGGTTTTAAAATAGGACTTATCCAAGATGCCTATGTGTATCATCACCGCAAAAAAGATTTTGGAGCTTTTTTTAAACAAATGCAGTTTTTTGGCCAATCAAGAATCAATATTACCAAACATATACCTGGTTCTCTAAAACCCATCCATTTGCTTCCAGTAGGTTTTCTTATTTATTTGATTGTAACTTATTTATCTATATTTGTTTCAGGTACAGCTTTTATTGCGCTAAAAGCCCTTTTTTATACTTATTTTGGCTTAATTTTTTTAGACTCTAGTATTAAAAACAAAAGCATACACATAGGTTTTTTGAGTGTGATGGCCGTTTTTGTACAATTTACTGGTTATGGTATTGGTTTTATAAAAGACTTTTGGAAACGTTTGGTTTTGAAAGATAATGTCAAAATTGAAAATATTTAATTAAGAAATATTTTTGAATGGGTAAGATTTTTAAATTAATATTATTATAACTTACACTCTTTTGTCCAAAGTCCCAACCGAAAAAAACTATCTAAATATCCTTTCTAAATAAATCGATAAGAATTTTAAGTCCAATAAACTTCAAAAAAAAACCTTTGCTAGTTTCCTAACAAAGGCTTTTATTAAAATATAATGATTATCGTTTAGCTATTACCGTAAAATCTCTTTTGGTAGAGCCTGTATATATTTGGCGTGGTCTACCTATGGGTTCTTTGTTGGCTCGTAGCTCTTTCCATTGTGCAATCCAACCTGGTAAACGCCCCAAAGCAAACATTACTGTAAACATATTGACAGGGATACCCAAGGCACGATAAATAATTCCTGAATAAAAATCTACGTTTGGATATAATTTTCTGTCTACAAAGTATGTATCTTTCAGGGCAGCTTCTTCTAGTGCTTTTGCAATATCTAAAACTGGATCGTTTACACCCAATTTATTTAAAATTTGGTCGCAAGCTACTTTTATAATCTTGGCTCTTGGGTCGAAGTTTTTGTAAACTCTATGTCCAAAACCCATCAATCTTACTTCTTTTTTCTTTACTTTTTCTATAAATGATTCTACTGTCATGCCTGATGTTTTTATTTCATCCAACATTTCTATCACTTCTTGGTTGGCTCCTCCATGTAGTGGCCCCCACAGAGCATTGATACCAGCCGAAACTGATCCATATAAACTGGCTTGCGAAGAACCAACAATTCTTACTGTAGATGTAGAGCAGTTTTGCTCATGGTCGGCATGTAAAATCAACAATTTATTGAGTGCGTCTGACACTACAGGATCTACGTTATAAGATTCAGTAGGATGTGCAAACATCATTTGCAAAAAGTTGGAACAATAATCTAAGCTATTTTTAGGATAATTGAAAGGCATACCTTTAGATTTACGATACGACCAAGCAACCATCGTTGGCATTTTGGCCAATAATCTGATGATGTGCAAATCCATATCTTCGTCTGATGGATTTGAATCTAAAGATTCAGGATAAAAAGCCGTCATAGAACAAACCAAAGACGACAACACACCCATAGGATGGGCATAAGATGGAAAACCATCAAGGATAATTTTCATATCCTCGTGTACCAACGACCTTTTATTGATACGAACAGTAAAACTATCCAACTCAGCAGAATTTGGTAAATTGCCATAAATCAGCAAATAGGCTACTTCCAAAAACGATGAAGTAGAGGCAAGCTGTTCGATAGGATAGCCTCTGTAATGTAAAATTCCGTTTTCGCCATCCAAAAAAGTGATTTCGCTCTTGGTAGCTCCAGTATTTTTGTAGCCTGGATCGTAAGTAATATACCCAGTTTCGTCCCTTAATTTTGAAATATCAATTGCTTTTTCATTTTCAGTACCTACAATTACTGGAAATTTGAACGACTTACCGTCCATAATAATTTCTGCCGATTCTGCCATTTTGTTTAAAATATTTTTTTTTGATTTTTTTAAAAAAGTTCTACAATAATGATAATAATAAATGATAAATCAAATTTTAGTTCATTTTTTTGCATAATTTTGTTGAAACAACAGATTTTTTAAAATTGAAGTATAAATTACCAACACATTTCAACGCCAAAATTAAATTTTCAATCCATCAAGCACTTCGTCTATGGCATTGTATATTTTTTTCATTTCTTTTTTTGTAATACAATATGGGGGCAACACATATATAATGTTTCCCAAAGGCCTTAGTAATATATCACGATTTAAAAACTCTTGATATAGATACTCTCTAAGTGAATTAAAATAAGATGTATCTACTTGATTATCAATCTCTAATACCAAAATTGTTCCACAACTTTCAATCCTTTTGAGTGGATAATTTTTGGAATTTATATAAGCTATAAATTCAGAATGCCATTCTGCTATGTCATTTCTTTGATTGGCACAATTTTGGGATAATGTAATTTGCAAACTAGCCATGGCAGCGGCACAAGCCAGTGGATTGGCAGTATAAGAATGTCCATGCAAAAAAATATTTTCTATGGCTGTTGATTGAAATTGGAGTAATATTTTTTCGTTTACAGCTGTTGCACCTAGTGGCAGATATCCACCTGTCAATCCTTTTGATAAGCAAATAATATCTGGTTTTATATCGCATTGTTGGCTTGCAAACAAAGTTTGGGTACGCCCAAAACCTGACATGACTTCATCGGCAACACACAAAACTTCGTACTTTTGAGCTATTTCTAGTAATTTTTGTAGTATTTTTGCATCGTATATTCTCATGCCTGCACTCCCCTGCACTATTGGTTCGTAAATAAAAGCAGCAACATTATTATTTTTACAAATATCATTAAAATTACTAATTGAGTCTTTATTTTCTGGAAAAGGAATAAATAAAACATCAAATAAATAAGGCTCAAAAGGAATGTTGAAACTGCCTCTATCAGCCACTGACATAGCCCCAAAAGTATCGCCATGATAGGCACCTTCAATAGCAACAATAGTATGTTTTTTGATTTTTTTGTTGTGCCAGTATTGAATTGTCATTTTGAGAGCAACTTCTACAGATGTGCTTCCATTGTCCGAAAAAAAGATTTTTTTCATATTTCCTGGTAGACATTGACATAAATTTTGTGCCAAATGTATAGCAGGTGTATGAGTAAATCCAGCAAAAATGACATGCTCAAAGTATCTTAATTGCTTGGCAATAGCATTAGTAATTTTTGGGTTTCTATGTCCATGCAAATTGACCCACCAACTCGAAATACCATCAATAATTTTGCGGCCATCTTGAAGATAAATGTATATTCCTTTTGCTTTTTTTACAAGTAAGTTTTCTGATTTATATATATCAAATGGATGCCAAACGTATTGAGTATCTTTTTGGATAGTTGTCATGTATTTTAAACTGAATTAAATTTTAAAAGTATCTTAATAATATTACTAAAAATATAAAAATACTAATTTTTTGATTTTTTGTATCTAATTATATTTATCAAATTAGAGCTATTTTGTTTTCAAAAAAACTGAAAATGAAGCCAAAATTAGCAAATTTTACATAGTTTTCAATACATTTCTCACAGATTAAAACTTTGTGTTTACATAAATTAAAAAATTATATAGATTTGCAAAAATTAAACACTGCCGTTTACACCTTGTCGAATTTTCCTTTTTTATCAATACTGATTTTTTTGCCACTTTTTTCGGCCATTTTGGTACTAATATCCAAAAATAGCAATTTTTATAGATACATTACTATAGTGTCTTCATCTGTGCAGCTAGTTGTAGCTACTATTCTTTATATTTTATTCGACACAACAACAAGCAAATATCAGTTTTTTGAAAAATATGATTGGATTACACTTCCCATGGGTACTAAATATCGACTTTCGATAGATTATGCTCTTGGAATAGATGGGTTTAGTTTGCCATTAATCTTACTTACTTGTATCATTTTTTTGATAGCTATTTTAGCCTCAAACACCATCAAAACCAAACAAAAAGGCTATTACAGTCTTATTTTATTACTCCAAAGCTCTGTTATTGGTTGTTTTGTGTCGCTCGATTTGTTTTTATTTTATTTATTTTTTGAATTTATGCTCTTACCCATGTATTTTTTGATTGGACTTTGGGGTGGGCTTGGCCGAGAACGAGCGGCTCTCAAGTTTTTGCTTTATACGCTTTTTGGCTCTATTTTGATTTTAATTGTGTTTATTGGATTGTACCTGTCAGGTACCGACCCTTTAGAAAGTATACCAGAAACTTTGCGTGTATTTACGTTTAGAATTGATTTTTTATCCAATAATCAAAATATTATATCACAATCATTGCTTTCTTTAGACAACAATTACGCAATATTTAATCTACCAATTCGTATGTGGGCATTTATTTTTTTGATGGTTGGATTTATGATAAAATTACCAGCATTTCCATTTCATACCTGGTTGCCCGAAGCCCACGTAGAAGCCCCAACTCCAGTTTCAGTAATATTAGCCGCTATTTTACTCAAAATTGGAGCTTATGGAATGATTAGAATTGCTTTTCCTATTTTTCCTGAATCTGCTTTAGAATTATCCCCTTTTATAGCCATTTTTGGCACTATTTCTATTATTTACGCAGCATATTGTGCTTTGGCGATGACTGATTTAAAAAAAATGATTGCATACTCATCTGTATCACACATGGGATTTGTGCTTTTAGGTCTGGCAGCGTGCAATTCTGAGGGCATTTCTGGGGTTATGTATCAATTAGTAAGTCATGGATTTATTTCAGCTGCTTTGTTTTTGATTGTTGGAGTTATTTATGAACGAACCCATAGTCGTAATATTTTAGATTTTAAAGGATTAGCTTCATCCATGCCAAAATATACTGCCATAGTGGTAGTTGTGTTTTTTGCAAGTCTTGGTTTACCTATTTTTAGCGGGTTTATTGCAGAAGTATTGGTGTTTTTGGGAGCTTTCAAAACTTCTTTTTTCCATCAAAGTATACCTATTTGTGCTACTTTTGGGCTTATTCTTACGGCAGGATATTATCTTTGGACTTTGCAAAGAATGTTTTTTGGTAAATTTTATCTTCAACCTGGGCTAGTTCAAACCAAAAATTTACCTGATATTTCTACTTTTGAATTAATATTGTTTATACCATTACTATTTTTTATTTTAATCCTAGGTATTTTTCCAAACATTCTTACAATAATTTTTAATGTAACAGTCGAAAATTGGTTGTCTAAATTTTAAAATTATTACAAACAAAATCTTTTAAAAGGTAGTTATATATGTAAAAAAGAATACAAAATATAATTTTATTGATAAATAATTACATTTTACCAACAAATAAGAAATAAATTAATTGAATAATATATTTAGAATTTAAAAAATGCTTTATTTGCATTTGAAAACAAAAAAACCTAATTATTATGGAAAATTTAAGTATAGCCGATGATATTCATCAGTTTGGTTATATCAGTGATAACAAAATTTATTTAAAATCTTTTTTACACTTTGAAGATAGACAAATAGGAGAAGTTAAAATCTCAAATGCTGATACTTTTAAGTATTTTGAAAACAGATTTAAACTATTTACTACCAAAGTGAATGATTTGTTTGCGTTAATTGAATCCTCAGAAAACAAAGGTTCTTTTTTGCAAAAATTATTGCACCTAAAATTTTCGTGTGGAACTTACGAAGCCATAGGCGATTTTACATCTATTTATCAGCTTTTATCAGAAAAAGAAGTTTATCTCAACGAATTGATAGAGATAAATAGAGTAAAAAACCTTGAAATTAAGCAAGCATTACTTGGAGAATTAGAGGTTGTGAAAATGAGCAACGATTGGGTAAATGCGACCGAAGAAATAAAAGAAATAAAAAATAAATGGATTAGGGTTGGGGGTGTTGGCAAAGAGTTTACCGAAAAATTGGAAAACGAATTTAAAGCATCTTTAGAAATTTTTTATAGTAGAAGACAAGTTTTCTACGATGAAAGAAATGCTTTAAACGTAATAAAACTACAAAAATATAACGATTTAAAAACTAAAGCTAAAGCTCTTTTATCAGAGCCTAATATCAGAGAAGCACTAGAATCATACAAAAAATTACAATCTGATTGGAAAAATGTAGGTATCATTCCTAAGGCTGATTTAGCTCCCATTATGTCGGCATTCAAATATGTAGGGCTGCAATTAAGTAGAAAATATAAAGAATATAAAAACAATCGTGTAGTATTAGTATCAACTGAATCAGTTTCTAGTATTGATAGACTAAGAACGATCAACGAAGCTGTTGCTCTTATTCTCAAAAAACTTCCTCCACGTGGAGACGATGAGGTAAAACAATATCAGATTGAATGGAAAAAAATTGGATATGTCAAAGACATTTCTTTTAAAGAGCTAGATTCTTCGTTTAAACGCAACTGTGCACGTATCATGGATTTGTATTTTATGCGAAAATTGTGCAACAAAAGACATGAAGGATTTTTCAAAATGCCTCTCCAAGAGCAGTTAGTAATACAAATAGGGGTTTTAAAAGAATTGATAGCCAGAGATTCTGAAACGATAGAAAATTTTGAAAATAGCTATGTAAAACCTGAAACCAACAATGATGATAGTTCTTATGATGTAATTTTTGGTGCTAAATTGAATATGCAAAAAAGAGGTTTAGAAACCAAAAAATCAATTTTATTGGAACTTGAAGGTAAATTATTGAAGTAAAATATGAAAATCAGTATATTTATGTCATTTTTTTTACTATTAAGTTGGGCTTGTACTAAACAAAAAGTAGAACCAAAATTATCTGACATCAATAAAGTAACTTCATGTGATACTTCAAAAATAACATTTTCTGGCAAAATAAATCCTATTTTTGTAGCCAATTGTTATGGTTGCCATGATCAATATGATTCTCAATTTGCCATGCAACCATTTTCTACCCTCAAGTTATCTATTTCTAATAATAAATCAAAATTCCTTAATTCTATAAATCATAATCCTGGAGCCTCCAAAATGCCCAAAAATGGCAATAAATTATCAGATTGCGACCTCAAAGCCATTGCTACTTGGATTGATGCTGGTATGCCCCAAGATTAGTTTTACAATATTTTTGTCTTTAAATCTATTTTTTATTTGAATAAATAATCGATATTTTGCAGGAAATTTTATAAATCATTTTTAGTTTGATTTTTTCAGGCATTTACAGGTTATTAACAAAATTAAAATTTTAATAAAATTAAAGTTTTGGTAACATCAGTAAATAATTTTTTAAACAAATATTTATTTTTAAACGATTGGTATCAATAATTGTATATTTTTGCTAATATTCAAATTTTAAGGCCAATGTCAGTAAAAGTAGCATTAAATCACAAAACACATTATAAATTTGATAGGCTTGTAAATCTTTCTGCCCATATTTTCAGATTAAGGCCTGCTGTACACAGCCGAACAAAAATTGAAAGTTATAGTATAAAAATACTTCCTGCCAACCATTTTATCAATTGGCAACAAGATCCTTTTGGTAATTATCAAGCCAGAGTTGTATTTCCAGAGCAAACCAAAGAATTATATGTTGAAGTAGATTTAATTGCTAATCTAAAAGTAATCAATCCATTTGATTTTTTTATAGAGGAATATGCCAAAAATTATCCTTTTGAATACGATAAACAACTCAAAGAAGAGTTAGTAACTTACCTAAAACCAACTGAAGATGGCCAACTTCTGACGAATTTAGTACGTTCTATCGACAAAAAATCGATTCCAACCAATGATTTTTTAGTTAAAATAAATCAAATGGTGTGGCGATTGCTTCAATATACTATCAGAATGGATGCTGGTGTGCAGCCTTGTGAAGTAACTTTGGAGAAAAAACTTGGCTCTTGTAGAGATTATACTTGGTTGATGATTCAATTATTTAGGCATTTGGGCATAGCTGCTCGTTTTGTTTCTGGGTATTCTATCCAACTAAAGCCAGACGAAAAGCCACTTGATGGCCCTGCTGGTGTGAGTCAAGATGTTACAGATTTGCATGCTTGGTGCGAAGTTTATATTCCAGGAGCTGGTTGGATAGGGCTTGATGCTACTTCTGGTTTGTTTGCCACAGAAGGACACATCCCATTGGCTTGCACACCACATTACGAAAGTGCTGCCGCCATTACTGGTTTGCTCGACCCTTGCGAAACTGTGATGGAATACTCCAACACCATCACTCGCATACACGAAGACCCAAGAGTTACAAAACCATATACAGACGAGCAATGGGCTGCCATGGATGCTCTAGGACATAAAATAGAGGCAGATTTGCAACGCAACGATGTAAAAATGACAATGGGGGGCGAACCCACTTTTGTATCTATAGACGATATGGAGGGCGAAGAGTGGAATGTTGCGGCCGATAGCCCATTTAAGAGAGAAAGAGCCAATGATTTATTTTTAAGACTAAGAGATTCTTTTGCCAAAGGTGCACTTTTGCATTATGGACAAGGCAAATGGTATCCTGGTGAGCTTCTCCCACGTTGGTCCTACAGCTTGGTATGGCGTAAAGATGGTATCAATTTTTGGCAAAACACTTCCCTATTGGCTGATATTACCAAAGATTATGGTTTTGGAAAATTAGAAGCAACAAAATTTGTAGATTCGCTTGCTAAGGAACTAAAACTAAGTTCTCAGTTTGTTCATACAGCCTACGAAGATGTGTTTTATTATCTATTGAGCGAAGGCAAAACCCCTATCAATATTGACCCTTTAAAAAAAGACCTAAAAAGTAACTTAGAAAGACAATATTTGGTAGATTTATTACAAAAAGATATGGGAGAACCTACAGGCTATGTCATACCTTTGGAGTGGAGTTTTGAAAAAAATCAATGGCTGAGTAGTCAATGGAAATTTAGAAGAACCCATCTTTTTTTGATTCCTGGCAACTCGTCTATGGGTTATCGTTTGCCTTTAGATGCACTTGCTTATGTGGCCCCAGAGGACCGAGAACCTCAATTGGAAAGAGATTTATTTGATAATATGCCCCCACTAGGCGATTATCACAAAAACCCAACACCATATACAGTATTAGACGAACCAAAAAAAATAGTAAGAACTGCACTTTGTGTAGAAGTAAGGAAAGGTAAATTGTTTATTTTTATGCCACCTCTTACTCAAATTGAACAATATTTACAAGTATTATCCCTCATCGAAAAAGTAGCTGCAACACTTGCCCTGCCTGTTGTCATAGAGGGATATACCCCACCCAAAGACAATAGAATAGAAAAGCTCATTTTATCGGCTGATCCAGGTGTAATAGAAGTCAATATTCATCCTGCTAAAACTTGGGCAGAACTTACCAATAATTATTCAAAATTGTTTGAACAAGCTAGACTTGCACGCTTGGGATGCGAAAAATTTATGCAAGATGGCAAACATACTGGCTCTGGTGGCGGCAATCATATCACTATTGGCGGAGCCACACCATCAGAAAGTCCCCTACTAAGAAGACCAGATTTGCTTAGAAGTCTTATAACTTATTGGCAACATCATCCTGGATTATCTTACTTATTTGCTGGTTCGTTTGTAGGTCCCACAAGCCAAGCACCAAGAGTAGACGAAGGTCGTGATGATATTTTATATGAATTAGAAATTGCATTTTCTCAAATAAAAGAAGGACAAGAACAGCCCTACTGGCTTACAGATCGCCTTTTGAGGCATATTCTTACTGATATTACTGGCAATACACACAGAGCAGAGTTTTGTATAGACAAATTGTACTCCCCTGATTCGAGTGCTGGTCGTTTAGGAATTTTAGAATTTAGAGCCTTTGATATGCCACCACATTATAGAATGTGTATGTTGCAATTATTGCTCATTAGAGCCTTAGTTGCTATGTTTTGGCAAAAACCATACAAAGGTAAATTGGTAAGATGGGGAACAGAATTGCACGATCGTTTTTTGCTACCACATTATTGCATAGCAGATATGAAAGAAGTTTGTAGAGATTTACAACAATTTGGCTATCCTTTTGATGAGCAATGGTTGGATGCGTTTTATGAATTTAGATTTCCAGTGCATGGCACCGTTCAGATAGACACTATGACCCTAGAAGTACGCATGGCCATAGAGCCTTGGCATGTACTAGGCGAAGAAGCCACCAGTGTAGGCACTGCACGCTACGTTGATTCATCGCTAGAAAAAGTACAAATTAAAATAGCTGGTATGACAAATAATCGTCATATCTTACTTTGTAATGGAAAACGTATTCCATTAAAAAACACAGGAACAGTGGGCGAATATGTAGCTGGGGTTCGTTACAAAGCCTGGAATCCACCTTCTGCATTGCACCCAACCATAGAGGCACAAAGTCCTCTTGTGTTTGATGTAATCGATACCTGGAGCAAACGCTCCATTGGTGGATGTCAGTATTATGTGAGCCATCCAGGAGGCCGCAGTTACGACACATTCCCAGTAAATAGCTACGAAGCCGAAAGTCGTAGAATAAATCGCTTTTGGGATATTGGACATACACCAGACACACTTCAAGTAAGTCCAAATTTTGAAACCCTAGTAGAGTTTGTTCCCAAAGGCAGTGGCATCACTATCAATGAAATACCAAATGAAATAATCAATGAGGATTTTCCTTTTACTTTAGATTTAAGAATGGCCAATGGTTAAAATTTTAATTCTTTAATGTTACTATTAAAATAAAAAAATAATATTTCAATTGAAATGTTAAACTTTTAATTTAATAATTTGGAAACAAATAAAATGATTATTACTTTTACAAAAAAAATATAATCAAGTTTAATCATTTAAAAATATGAAAAAATCAATCATTTATTTTAGTATTATTTCTGCAATAGCTTACACATCTTGTAGTACCAAAAAAGACTGGACCTGTGAATGCCAAGTTCCCTCGCTTTCGCCTGGTGTGTCAGGTTCTACAAGTTTTGTACTTGTTGATGTTACAGAAGATGATGCAAAAAAATCATGTTCTGCAGGAAACAAAATAACCTCTCAAGGCATGTCTATCGTATTGCCTTGCACACTTTCAAATAAATAAAATATATTTTTAGAATCATTGAAATAAAGTAACAAATATTGATAATTTTTAATGATTTTAACCCATTTTATTTATTAAAAAACAAACATATTCAAACTATTTTGCCTTACTTTTTGGGATTTTTTTATAATCCCATTTACAAAAAAATAAGGATCAATGTAGCAGAAAATGAATCGTTGGTTTGTGATACAATCATCAATCAACAGGCTAAAATGGTAATTCTAGTACATGGACTAGAGGGAAGTTCAAATTCTCACTATATCAAAAGAATGGCATCAAAATTGGAGAAAAATAATTTTGATGTTTGTGCTATTAATTTACGTGGGTGTGGCGGCCACCCAAATCACTCATTTGAGGCCTATCATAGTGGCAAAACCGATGATTTGCATAAAATAATACTTTACTTTTCAAAAACATACAACTACCAATCTATTTCATTGGTAGGATATAGCTTGGGAGGAAATTTAGTTTTAAAATACATTGGCGAAAATAGATTAAATATACCCAACAAAATCAAAAAATGTATTGCCATATCAGCGCCCATTCATTTATTGAGTGCTGCTCAAAAAATAGATTGCAGAGAAAATATTTTTTACAAAAAAAGATTTCTTAAATCATTGATTAACAAGGTTTTAATCAAAAAAAGTGCTTACCCTAATTTCGATTATAGCTATTCAAAAAACATACAATCAATCATTGCTTTTGATCACTGGTACACTGCCCCAGCTTTTGGATTCAAAGATTCTTGGGATTATTATACTCAAAATTCTGCTTTGCAATATTTTGAAAACATTACTATTCCTACTTTATTGATTGCTGCAAAAGATGATCCATTTTTGGATAAGCCTTGTTTTTATGAATCCAATAATAAAAACATAAAGTCAATCTATACCAACCTTGGTGGCCATGTGGGCTTTTTGTCAAACAAAATAAAATCTTTTTTTTGGCTTGATACTCAAATTTTGAATTTTTTAAAATAATTTTCTATACATTTGAACTTTACAAAAATTATAAATGTATATACATCAAATTGTTTAACTAATCAAAATAAAAAAAAATGAAAAAAGTAACCATTGCAGCTTCATTGATATTTGGAGCTTATTTTAGTCAGGCTCAATCTACTTGGACTCTTGACAAAACACACACCAAACTAGGTTTTTCGGTATCTCACATGATGCTTTCAGAAACTAATGGCGATTTCAAATCTTATGATGTATCGGCTGTTTCAAAAACTGATGATTTTATTGATGCTATTGTTGATGTAAAAATTGATGTAAATTCGATAAATACAGATGACAAAGACAGAGATGCACATCTAAAAAAAGAAGACTTCTTTGATGCTGCCAAGTTTCCTACTATAAGTTTTAAAAGTAAATCTTTGAAAAAAGTAGAAGGAAAAAAATACAAAATGGCTGGAGATATGACCATGCATGGGGTAACAAAACCAGTAGAATTAGATGTAGTTTTTAATGGAACAGGTCAGAATCCATACAGCAAAAAAACAATAGCAGGTTTTAAACTTTCGGGTACTATCAAAAGAACAGATTTTGGTGTTGGAAATGTACCAGCTGCTATGGTGGGAGATGAAATTTCTATTTCTGGCAGTATGGAATTAGTAAAACAGTAAGAAAAATTTAATTTTAGGAATTTTAAAAAAAGAGAACTTTGGTTCTCTTTTTTTATTTCAAAATTTTTAAGTTTAATTTTTAATTTCAATTCAACTACTTATATTTGAGATGTTTTAACGAATTTATAAAAAATGTTGTGTGAGTGACGTGGCGGAGCCGTGCAAAAAAAATCATTTTTTATTAAGATAAATTGATAAAATAAATATGACTAAAATTACTTTTCAATGTAAAAAAAAAATAAATTTATATTGAAATTAAAGTAATATATTTTTTAAATATTTGATTATACAAAATGTCAGAATCGAAAAGTTGGATGGCCATATACACCAAACCAAGAAATGAAAAAAAAGTAAACGATGCCTTAGTAGCACAAGGAATAGAGACTTATTTGCCCATGCACGAAACCATGAAACAGTGGAGTGATAGAAAAAAAAAAGTTAAAACTCCCCTATTTCGTTCTTATGTTTTTGTGCATATTTTAGAAAAAGAACGAATAATCATTTTGAAAACTTTTGGAGTACTCAATTTTGTGTATTGGTTGGGCAAGCCAGCAATTATTAAATCTTACGAAATTGATAGAATAAGATATTTTTTAAAAGAAGCCATAAATAAAGACATAATCATTGAAAACTTACAACCAGGTCAAATTGCCAAAGTTACGGCAGGCGTATTTACAGGACAAGAGGTTTTAGTTTTGGATGCTGATAAAAAAGAATATTTTGTAATTTTACAATCACTTGGCGTAAAACTTAGAATTAGTAAATTGGATGTAGAGAAAGCTAAAACATAAATAAATTATGAATAACTTATTTTGGTTATAAAAAATCTTCAACATATCACAGCCACTTCATTAAAAGAGGAATTGCATACTACAGGCAATAGCCCAATAAAAGTCATTGGAAGTGATTACAATATGTATGTTGCCAAAAACAGTAAGAATAAAAACCCAGCTACTGATATTATTAATGAAGTGTTGGCTCATTACTTCTTAACCCTTTGGGAAATACCTACTCCCAATATTGCTTTAATTACAATAGACCCAGCACATCTTTTACCTGAGTATTCTAACAACCACCGAGCTCATTATTACAACAATGAAATTTTTGCATCACAATGGATTAACAATGCGGTTGATAGTAATATTATGTTTGAAATCAATAAGAAAAAGGACTACGATAAATTCAACAACCCAGAAATTTTGTTTCAAATAGGCTTGTTTGATATTTGGGTAGAAAATGACGACAGAAAGCCAACGAATAACAATTTATTATTTCAAACCATTAACGGAAAGCAAAACATTATTCCAATAGACCATTCCTTCATTTTTAGCACAATGAAATACAGTTATTTAGACCCTGCAACATTCAGCCCTATTGAAAATGAGAACATTTTTGTGTCCAGTTTAGGAGCCAGTTTGAAGCTGTATAAGAAGAAAAACAAAAAATGGCAACCAATTAACAGAGAAAGTTTTTACCGTTACATACAAAATTGTAAGCAAGAATACACTAACATTGTTGCTAATATCCCTGCCAGTTGGGGCTTTACCGCAGAACATCAAGCAAAACTTTATGATTTTCTGTTTAACGATGAAAGGAACAGGGCTGTTTACGATGAATTTGAATATAAATTAAGATAATGCAAACCTTTTATACTATAATAAAAATAGCACCAAATACTATGACAGACGATTGTTTGTCCATAGGGTTATTGGCATGCGATGGTAGCAAATATTGGTTGCAATTTTCGGAGGAAAGAAAGAATGCCTCAAAGCGTTTGATGGATGAAAATGCTCATACAGTTGATTTCATTGTAAAGCAAATTTCATTACATATTCAGAAATTGAATAAGGAAATCATCAAATCAAATACAGAGCTTTTTCCGCTTAATTCTCTCTTAAATTCAGAATACTTTAGCTACCTCAATAACTATTCAAATGGCTTGTTGAGATTTTCAAAACCATCTTTTTTGAATGATGTTATCAACGAAGAGAAATTTTTAAAACTCTTTGCTTTATTAATTGATAAGAATATTGAAAGAGAGCCAAAAGTAAAAGACACTGCAAACGAAAAGTTTTATGCAGCAATCAATAAAAACCTTATCAAAAAAGTAGAGAAAAAAATACATACTAAGGTTAATATTAATTCATCTACACTTCCATCAATGTACTTTCAATATGAGATGGACTGTATAGGTTTAAATGGTGCATTTGTTGGTGCTAAATCAATTCCTTTCAATAAGTCAGTTCTAACCTTAGACAAAGATATAAGCCATTACATTGCCTTGATTTCTTTGCTTTCTACCAAGTATAACAAGGATGTAAAAAAAAATAACTTCTTTTTAATTGCTGATGAACCAACTATTATTAATTCAGTGGAACATAACACTTGGGAAAACATCATCAACAACCCTTTATTTAAAGTAGTTAATTCAGAGCAAGTAAATACAATTGCTGAAAAAGTAGAGCAGACTAAGGCAAAAAAATTCTTAGTTTAATTAATCTTTTATTAGTTTAGCAAAATCATGAGAATCACAGAAGAAGAAAAACGAGTTTTTATAGAAACAGTAAAATCAATTGATCCTGAAGCAAATATTTTTCTTTTTGGTTCTCGTGCAGATGATAATAAACGAGGTGGAGATATAGATTTATTAGTTCATTCTCAGAAAATTGATTTACGAAAAGAAATGGAAATTCAAAAAGAATTCTTTTTAAGATTAGAAGAGCAAAAAATAGACTTAGTTGTGACAAAAGATTTCTCTGAACCATTTGTACAATATATTAAGCCAACTTTGGTTGCTTTGATATGACTGATAAAGAATATTTATTTAAGGAATTAAAAGATTTACAAGGTGCATGTGAAGCATTAAAATATTCGTTTGAAAAGTGTAAAAAAATTGATATTAAGATTGAATATACAGATGAAGAACTTTCTGATATAGAAGCATTTACCAGCAGATTTGTCAGAATTAGCGATATTATTATTCAAAAAACGCTTAAAATACTTGAAAAATTTGATTTAGAAGAGACTTTAACAGTAAGAGATAGAATATACTTAGCTGAAAAAAAAGAACTGATTGATTCTGCTGAAGAACTTATTAAAATTCGAGAATTGAGAAATAGGATTGCTCATGAATATATTTTATCTGCTGCTAAACATATTTTGGAAGATACTTTGAAATACACACTAGTAATTTTCAAATGTGTTAACAATATAGAAAACTACATCACTAAAAAATATTTGTAATGGAAAACACCCCAGAAATTAAAGCATTTATTAGAGAAAATAGTTCACTCTTTTGGTACACCCCAGAAAGCAAAAAAGAAAATATAGACCATGAGTTTTTGGTAGAACATATTCTCAACTATGGCGATATGGATGCAGTGAGAAAGCTCTTGAAAATATTGGGAATAGAATATACAGCCAAAGTTTTTAGAGCACATATTGCTAAAGGAGAAAGGTTTAGGGGGAATTATTTCCCAATTTATTTAAACTTTTTTGAAAACTTTTTTAATAAATATGCACCTCAACATACTGCAGCCTAATCAATTGAGTTTACTACCATTTATTAAAAACTTTAAACGAAGTTTTTATTTGGTCGGAGGAACTGCCATTGCTTTACATATTGGGCATCGAAAATCTATTGACTTTGACTTATTCACAAAATCAAAAATAAATAAAAAAAGAGTAAGAGATTTAATTTATAAATCAAATTTTAAAGTTGATTTAATTCATGAAGCCTCCGACCAAATGCATTACAACTTAAATGGAGTAAAATTTACTTTTTTTGAGTATATGTATGACATTAAGCATGAAATATTACTAAAAGATATGATTTCAATGCCAAACTTGCTTGATTTAGCTGCTATGAAAGCATTTGCTCTCGGAAGAAGGTCTAAATGGAAAGATTATGTTGATTTATACTTTTTGATTAGATTTCATTTTAACATTAACGAAATTTCAAATAGAACATTGGAACTTTTCCCAACTCAATTTTCAGAAAAATTATTTAGAAGTCAATTGCAATATCATAATGATATAAATTACTCAGAAGATGTGGAATATTTGATTCCTAATCCCCCTTCTGATCAAGAAATCAAAGATTTTCTAATAAATAAATCACTAGAAGTTTTATAAAGCTATGACTTCAAAACCTACAACCATACAAGAATACATAGATAATCTGCCAGAAGACAGAAAAGAAATTATTGCTGCTTTGCGTAAAACCATTTCAGAAAACCTTCCAAAAGGGTTTGAAGAAACGATGAGTTATGGCATGATTGGATATGTAGTTCCACATAGTTTGTATCCCAAAGGCTATCATTGTGATACAAAATTGCCTTTGCCTTTTATACAAATAGCTTCTCAAAAAAGTCATATTTCTATCTATCACATGGGTATGTACAGAGGAGAATTGCTGGATTGGTTTATGGCTGAATGGGAAAAACATAGCACAAAAAAGTTGGATATTGGCAAATCTTGCATTCGTTTTAAAAAAGCTGAAGATATTCCATTGGCTTTGATGGCAGAATTATGCAAAAAAATGACTACTTCTCAGTGGATTGAGCAATATGAAATATTGTTTGTAAAAAAGTGATTGATATTACAAATAAAAATCTTGAAAAATATACCTATATAGACCTTTTTGCTGGTATTGGCGGATTTCACTTGGCTTTAGATTCATTAGGAGCAAAGTGTGTTTTTGCTTCAGAGTGGGATAATTTTGCAGCTGAAACATACCAACAAAATTTTAATCTAAAAGCCAACGGAGATATAACAAAAATTGATGAAAAGGAAATTGCTATAAATGATATATTATGTGGTGGATTTCCTTGTCAAGCATTTTCTATATCAGGTAAACAAAAAGGCTTTGATGACATTAGAGGAAAATTATTTTTTGATATTGCTCGAATTGTAAAACATCATTCTCCAAAAGTATTATTTTTGGAGAATGTAAAAAAATTAGCTGCTCATGATGATGGCAAAACCCTAAATACAATCATAAAAACACTTCAAGTGCTAAATTATACCATTTTTACAAAAATATTTAATGCTAGTAATTTTGGATTACCTCAAAACAGAGAGCGTATTTATATAGTAGCTTTCAACAACACTATTAATTCTAAAAATTTTCAGTTTCCAAAACCTAAAAATGAACCAGTCTGTTTAAGTGATATTTTGGAGGATAAACCTCAAAATGTAAAAGTTATAGTAAGAAGTGATATAGAGATTTATAAAAAAAATGAACATAAGAACTAAATCAATATTAACTGGACTTTATCTTTCTAAATACAGTGAAATGGGATTAAAAGAGTTAGATTTGAGTACTTATCAACAAGCTTTTAATATTCTTGGATATTCTCTAGGTGTAAAACCAGCATCAATAAAAAACTACAGAGATGAGTTTGATCCACTTTTTCCAAATAATAGAAAAGGATGGTATAAAAGACCAATTAGAGATTATTGTAAAGTTTACTATGAAGAATATTTGAATGTAGATTTTTTTCAGTTTTCTGATTTAGTTAAATCATTTTTTATTCCTAATTATGAATTAGAAAAACATGGAATTTATATTGAAAAAAAAGATTATTCTGAAAGCATATCTAAAAGACTCGTAACTGGTAAGGCAGCTGAGGAATATTTTAAATTAGAGTTTAAAAAAATTGAAATTTTTAACCTTTTTGAAATTATTGACACTACTTTGTTAGCTTGTGGTTTTGATTATAAATTATCACACTTAGAAGAATTTTATTGCATTGAAGTAAAAGGCCTCAATGATTTTAATGGAAATATACAACTAACAGAAAAAGAATTTGACGTAGCAAAAATATTAAAAACAAAATATTGTTTGTTTGTTGTAACTAATTTTAAAGAGAAACCTAAGCATGATTTTGTATTCGACCCACTTAATTCAAGGCTAAAATTTAAAGAAGTCAAAAAAGAAATTATACAAACTACATACAACACATATATATGATTTCTAATAATTATGAAATACTAGTTAATATGCCTAATTGTAATAATTTAAAATTTTATTTTGAGAATGAAAACATTGTAAAGTCTAAAAGAATATGCTATAAAAAAAGCATAGATGCTATTTTATTTTATAATCTTGAGGAATATATACAAATACAAATAAATGTATTTATTAATCCTAATGCAATATGATTTAAAACAAATCGAATATGTAAAAGCAATAAAATTAAGTGGTTTCAAAACAGATATTCAGGCTCAAGTAACTATAAAACTAAAAAAAGCCATTGATGCTCAAAATTTACAAGTAAAATTAGTAAGCAACCCCAAAGGATTTAACCAAATAGATAAAAGATGGGTTGATAAATACCTAGAAATGTGGAATATTCCACTTGAAATAACTTCAATAATTAAGCGATATACTGGCGAAATAGCACCTAATATTTCTAATCCTAAAGACAAAAGACGAATGTTTGCCAGTGAGTTTTCGGAAAACGAATTGTCAGAGTTATTAGCTTGGTTGAATAAAAATAAGGCTTTGATAGTTTCAGATATTTTAAAAGGCAGAGGACAGTTTGCAGCAGAATGGATGCTTGTAGCTCAAAAAAATAAAACAAATTCACGTTGGATATTAAAACCTATGAATTATTGCCTTAACTATTTTGGAAATGGAGAAATTGAAATAACCAAACGAGGTAACTTTAAAATAGGGAAAATAACCATGCAAAGAAAAGGTGGAGATGGTGGAAGACATACCGCCAATATGCTTCAATTCAAAATAAACCCAGCTGATTTGTTTGATAATGAGTAAAAATACATCTTTTAAAATAGTTTTATATAAAACTCCTTCTCAGTGGATTGAACAATATGAAAAGTTATTTTTGAATAAATAATTGATAGTCTATTGACTAATGAAAATGAATAAATTAAAAAAAGCATTAGTAATTTTAACATTTTTAGGATTTTTTCTTCCTTTTTTACCTCCTAATTGCGCTGGATTAAAAAAAACAGAACGTGCTACTGAGGTGTCAGATAATACAATCGATACAAACATTGTTCAATCTGTTCATGTTTTAGATACAACATCTTTAAAATCAGATTCAACAATTTTAAGCGACACAGATACTTCTAAATTCGATTTAGTTTCTTTATATTGTTATAAAGTTTTCATTTCTCCAGATGACGAAAATTTATCTGGTTTTGGATATTTATATATAGGCTTTGAAAATCAATATTTTTATATATTTTTCTCGTTTTTAATACTATGGCTGTTGGGATTAAAATTATTTTTAAAAATTAAAGTTATTGCATTTGAAGATTACAAACTATTAATCTTAGGACTTTTTTTACTTATACTTTTAGGCATCTCTAAATATTCGACATTACAATTTGGATTTTGGATTACAATTGGATTATATCTTTTGACCACTTTGTTATTTTTAATAGAAAGAACCAACTATTTCCATTTTGGAAACACTTCAAAAAAAACGTAATAACTAATTGAAATTCAAAGAAATATACGATAGAATATTGCCATTATGGGGAAACAACATCAATTTCTCCGATGCAGAAATCACTGATGGCAGTACTATTTTTACAGAAGACAATTTCTATTCTCGAAAAATGGAGAAAAAATGGGATCAAGTGCAAGAAACTGTTGGAGAAGATGACACCTATGGCGATTTGATGGTTTGGACAATGTATCAAGTGTTTCAAGCAGAAGCAGCTAAGTTATACAACGCCAAAATTGATTATTTTAAAGTCTCTTCTATAGACCAAAAAGAAGTAGAGGCATTGTATTTCGACAATCTTCATCACGAAAGTTGGGAAGAAGAGTTGGAAGGGTATGAGAGAGAAGATAATCTGTAAACAAAAACAGTTTGAACAAGACTTTAAGATTAATATCTGAATCCTTTTTTTCTATCCTTTTTTTTTGCTTAAGCACATATTTGATTAAAGAGGTAATACAGGTTTTACTAAATAAGTTTCCGTTTGAGAATGAAGAAATTATAAATTTTGTAATAGGACTATTAATTATTTTAGGATTCTTTTTTGCAAACATTTACATCTTATTTTCTTTCAGATTAATTTATAGCAACAGCACTGAAATATTAATAAAACGAATTCTTTTGTTTAAAACTTATAAAATTAAGTTCTCTGAATTAATGGATTGGGAAGAAATGAACGAAAGGCAAAATCACATCATTCTTTATCATAAAGATTCAAAAAAAACTTTCATTTATTCAATAAATTGTTGGAACTATGAAACCTTTAAATGTAATCTTGAGAAGTTTCTCAGAAAAAAAGAAAAAGTCGACTTAAATTATTCTTACAAATTTTAAATTATTCCAAACAATATAAACCAATTACAAAAATTCAATTATACTAATAAATTAAATCTATAATTTTTGCTTTAGGAGAAAATATTTAAAAAACTAAAAACTAATTTTGAACACAAACCAATCAAATACACACTGGGACACCATCATAAAGCCACAAAGTTCGCTTTTTGAGCTTCCTTTAAAAGATTTATGGCATTATAGAGATTTACTATTATTGATGGTAAGGCGAGATTTTGTGTCTTTTTACAAACAAACTATTTTTGGACCTATATGGTTTTTTGTCCAACCCGTTTTTACTACCATCACTTTTACTTTTGTGTTTGGAAATTTGGCAGGCATAAGCACAGATGGGCTTCCACAACCATTGTTTTATTTGGCTGGCATCACTTGTTGGAATTATTTTGCTGAATGTCTTACTAAAACTTCCACTGTTTTCAAAGACAATGCCAGTATTTTTGGAAAAGTATATTTTCCACGTTTGATCATGCCTTTGAGTATTGTGATGTCTAACCTCATCAAATTTGGGGTTCAGTTTGTACTTTTTATATTTGGAATCATTTATTTTAAAATGATTGGAGCAAGTTTCAATCCTAATTCACTCATTTTGCTTTTTCCTGTGTTGGTTTTGCTTATGGCATTGCTTGGGCTTGGTTTAGGAATGATTATTTCTGCTCTCACTACCAAATATCGTGATTTGAGTTTTTTGCTCACTTTTGGCGTGCAATTATTGATGTATGCTACCACAGTGATTTATCCACTTTCGGCTGCTCCAGAGAAATATAAATGGATTATAGCCCTAAACCCAATGACAATAATCATAGAAACTATGCGATTTGGGTTTCTAGGCAGTGGCAGTTTTGATTGGATGAGTTTTGCAATGGCCAGCTTATCTACTATAATTATAGCCATTTTAGGGGTTTTTATATTTAATAAAGTAGAAAAAACTTTTATTGATACAGTATAAAAAAAAACAATCATATTTCTATGTTAAGTATTTGTATATCAGCACATTATAACATTAATTTTATTTTAGAACAAAACACCAAAAGTGTTATTTTTTAGAACATAAATATATTTATGTTATTTATAAAAACAAAAATATATTTTGGTATTCGATAAAACAATAATACTATTCGTTCTTATTATAAACATTTTTATTATTATTTTGTAAATTTAAAAAACAATTTAGTATCTTTGTGCAAAATATACTAATAATATGGAAGAAATTGTAGAAGCATCAGAACGAAAACTACGTTTTGCTGATCTTAGATTTAAACGATATCTCTACCCAAGTGTAGAAGATTCTGAAAGGTTAATAGGGCTTACTGGAGCTCGTGGTGTTGGTAAAACTACTTTATTATTACAAAAATTAAAGGAAAAAGCAGTTGATAGCAGCGAGGGTTTATACATTTCGCTCGATCATTTATATTTTTCCTCACACACTTTATTAGGATTAGCCACAGAGTATGTAAAAAGAGGGGGCAAATATTTGTTTTTAGACGAAGTACACAAATACGAAACTTGGTCTATTGAACTCAAAAATATTTATGATATTTTACCAGAACTGCATGTCATGTTTACAGGCTCATCTGTACTCGAAATGGCAAAAACAGCAGGAGATTTGAGCAGAAGAGCCATAGTGTATAAACTCGAAACCATGTCGTTTAGAGAATATTTACATTACGAACATAACATAGCATTTGAAAAAATAGCACTCGAAGACTTAGTAACAAATCATGTAGCCATTGCCGAAAAAATAATAGAATCTGGTTTTAAACCATATAAATACTTTGAAACTTTTTTTAAATATGGTTCTTATCCTTATTCGTTAGAAGGCAAAACTACATTTTATGAAAAATTACGTGCTACCATCAATCTTATAGTAGAAAACGACTTAGTTGCAGTTTCGGGCATTGATTTCAGTGCAGGTTTGAAAATTAAAAAGCTATTGGTTGCCATCAGTGCATCTGTACCATTCAAGCCCAATATCAACGATTTGGCCGCAAAAATTGGCACTGATAGAAAAAATGTATATCGCTATATTGATTTGTTGGAACGCTCGAGGTTGATTAATACATTGATTTCTGACGAAAAAGGCCTGAGTGCCATGTCGAAACCTGAAATGATTTATTTAGAAAATTGTTCTTTGGCGTATGCCCTTTTAGGAGCAAAACCCGAAAAAGGTATGTTGAGAGAAACATTTTTTTACAATCAACTCAATGCAGTTCACCATGTGAGTTATACACCTGCTGGCGATTTTCTGATTGATCATAAGTATATATTTGAAGTAGGTGGCAAAAACAAAACTTTCAAACAAGTAAAAAACTTGCCCAGTGCCTATATTGCTATGGACGATATAGAAGTGGGTTATGGCAATAAAATACCTCTTTGGTTGTTTGGGTTGATGAGGTAATAATTTTATTAGCGAGTATCCAAAATTAAAAATATATTGTATATTAGTAGTGTTTTAATATAGGAAGTAACATGAATATGCTTGAAGAATTAGGTTCAATTGTTTTAGATACACATCATTTAGGAAGTTTTTCAGATGAAGAATTTTATCATTTTTGTTTGGATAATAGGAATTTAAAATTTGAAAGGGATGCTCAATCCAATATTATAGTTATGTCAAATACAGGAGGAAAAACAGGTTATTATAATCATGAAATAAATGTAGAATTAGGTATTTGGAATAGAGTAGCAAAAAATGGTATATGTTTTGATTCTTCCACAGCTTTTAGGCTTCCAAGTTCAGCAGTGCGTTCTCCTGATGCAGCATGGATTCAAAATGAAAGGTGGAATGAATTATCCAATACAGAAAAAGAACAATTCCCACCTTTGTGCCCTGATTTTGTCATAGAAATAAAATCTACGTCTGATAATTTGGTAGTTCTAAAAAATAAAATGAAAGAATGGATGGATAATGGATGCCAATTGGCTTGGCTTATTAATCCAGGAGAAAATCAAACTTATGTTTATTTTAAAAATCAAGAAATTGTTGTCCCTTTTGATGAAAAATTGAAAGGGCATACTGTATTAAAAGATTTTGAAATTCATTTGATAGAACTTTATAAAAAGTAATAAAATTATATAATATCCAATATAGGTATCAATGTCGTTTACTTAAGCATTTTTTAATGCCTCTATCTTAGTCTTTCTCCAAAGGAGAAAGATAATCTGATTCTTAAGTAAACGACATTGAAATAGGATTTAAAATATAACAACACAAATCTAAGAAAATAGCCTTATTCTCTTAAAAAAATCATAAATTACCAGATGGCATCAACAATCCAAGAGGATTTAAAACAGATTATCACTGCTTCTCCTGCATCAAGTACCAAAGCTGCTCAACTTTTGGTTGATTCATTTAGTGTTAATTTTGACTCTAAAAAACAAAAATCAAATGATTCACTTTTATTTAGTTGCGAAAGTCAATATAGTGATAAAGATTATATCATTAGCTTCGGGTACGACAACAATAAGCTAAAAACTATTTGCTCATGCCCAGTTTTTGAAACCCAAAATGCAATTTGTAAGCACATCAAAGCCACAGCTTTATTTATTCAAAAAAGTCCCATTATCAATGATAAACTCAAAAATTTAAAAGAACCGAAAATCGAAAATCCAAATGAAACTCTTTTAAAATATATACCTGCTAATGCTCTGTCGCACGATTTATTGCCTTCATCAGATAAAATAAAAGCTGGCATTCATACGTATGATGATTTTGATATTTTAAATAATCAATCAAGCTATTTTTCTGTTACAAATGCTTTACAAAACAATGCTGAAATCATATTTGTACGTCAATCTAGTACTTTTAAGATTAAATTAGAACGCATTACCAATTCTAACGCATTAGTTTTGTGTAATTGTAAACAGAAAAAGCCTTGTATTCATCAGGCTACCGTTTTGGATACCATACGAAAATATGATTTTGATTTTTTAAAACAATTAGAAGATACTGAAAAATATAAAATAGAATTTTTTAAGGTAAATAATATTACTAAAAGTTTACAAAATTTATTTACTCTCAACTTTCATTTGTCTGGTAAAAGTACCTATTCTTCCAAAAACGAAAATGCTAAAAATATTAACAAACTACTCAATGTCAAAACGATTGTTAATAAACAAAAAGAAGTAATTTTTCTTAAAAATCAAACCACAGTTGCTAGCAATGTAAACGACTCCATTTTTTATATTCTAAGATATAATTCTTACGAAAACCTTTATTATTTTAAGCCTTATGTTGGTAAACTGAAAAAAAATGGTGAACTATCCAAAAAAATACAAGAGTTTAGCGATGTTACAGATTTTGCAGTTATCAAAGATTCAGACGAACAAATTGCCCTGGCCAAAGAAATTCATAAAAGATTAAAAAAAGACAACCTACTTTCAAGCTCTTATTACAAAAACGACAATACAGGGCTTATTTTAGAGCCACATTTTACAGTAGATTTGCATTGGAGTAAAATTGCAGCTTTCAACAATACTTATGCTTTTCAAGATTTGTATGAAAACAATCTAGCTCCTATCAAACTGTGTCCTAATATCGTAGATGTTGAAGTAGATTTGATAGAAGTTGATAAAAGTGTGGTTCTTAAACCAGCTTTTAGTTTGGATATAAATGGCTCTAAAGTAAAACTTGATTTCAAAAAAAATAATCAAGTTGGTACAAATTTATTCTTACATCAAGGATTATACTATAGAATAACTACTGAAAGTGCAGTTCTCTTGTTGGGGCTTTGGGATAGCAAAGGCAATCATACCATGATTGATGATAATGTATTTGAGGAAATTAAACAAAATCTTTTTATCAATATTTTAGATAAACACGTCATTAATTTTGAATCTGAAAAATATAAACCTCAAATATTAAAACTAAATTTAAGTGGCAAAAAAGTATATTTAAAAGAAGATAAAGACTATTTTATCATTTTGCCAGCATTTATGTATGAGCATCAAGGGCAGCTATTTGAAAGCGAAATGAATCATAGCAAAATGGTAACACTTGAAGATGAGAATTCAAATTTATTGATAGAGCGTGATTTAGAAGTAGAACAAGAAATCGAAAATGGATTAAGAGCTTTGCATCCTGATTTTGAAGAACAAATCGATTTTCCTTACTTTTATTTACCACATGAAAAGATATTGGAGGATAATTGGTTTTTTGGAGCTTTTGATTATCTCAAAACTGCTGGGTTTGAAATATTAGGACTTAAAGAACTAAAAAAATTAAAATATTCGCCTCACAAAGCCAGTATTAATGTTTCGGCAGGCAGTGGCATAGATTGGTTTGATCTTAAAATAGAGATGTCGTTTGGGAGCGAAAAAATAGCTGTAGCACAACTCAAAAAAGCATTACAAAACAATCAAAAATATGTAACCTTGAGCAATGGTACACTTGGGATGTTGCCTGATGAGTGGATTGCGAAGTACGAGCGAATTATAAAAGGCGGAAAACTTAAAAAAGATGGTATAGAATTTAATCAAATTCAATATGGACTAATAGATCATTTGTACGAAGAGATTGGTAATAATCAAAGTCTATTAGCATTTCATGAAAAAAGACAAAAATTACTATCTTTCCAAAATATTGACAAGAAAAAAATACCTTCTAATGTACACGCTACCCTTAGAGATTACCAACAAGGAGGCTATCAATGGCTCCATTTTTTGGATGAATTTGGCTGGGGTGGGTGCTTGGCAGATGACATGGGCTTGGGCAAAACCCTTCAAATGTTGGCTTTTATTCAAAGTAAAGTAAACGAGAATCCTGCCATTAAAATATTGGTGGTAGTACCAGCATCGCTCATATTTAACTGGCAACGAGAAGCCGAAAAATTTTGCCCAGAACTAAAACTACTCAACCAAACTGGTGTTGCAAGAGAAAAAGAATTTGAAATTTTCAAAAAGTTTAATGTTATTCTTACTACTTATGCCCTACTTAGAATTGATATTGATACCCTCAAAGATGTAGCTTTTGATTATGTGATACTAGACGAAAGCCAAGCCATCAAAAATCCCATGTCGCAAACGGCAAAAGCATCTAAAATTTTGAATACCAAAAATAGGCTCATCATGACGGGTACCCCAATCGAAAACAATACCTTTGATTTATACTCGCAGTTTGATTTTCTTAATCCAGGCTTGTTGGGTAGTATCGAAAATTTTAGAGAAACTTACGCAACTCCTATCGATAGAGACCGAAACGAGCAAGCGGCCGAATCGTTACGTAGATTGATTTACCCTTTTATATTATCTCGCAAAAAAGATCAAGTTGCCAAAGACTTGCCGCCCAAAACTGAAACTGTAATTTATTGTGAAATGTCTAAAAATCAACGCAAAATTTACAACAAAGTACGTGATCAGATCAAAGAAGACCTCGAAGGTTTGATTCAAAAAGAAGGTATAAATAAAAGTAATATTGCTATTTTGCAAGGCATGCTCAAGCTGCGACAAGTGTGCAACTCGCCTGCATTGCTCTCTAATGACGAAAATACAGTACACGATTCTATAAAATTGGATACTTTGATGGAAAATGTGATGCCAGTAATAGCCGAAAACCATAAAGTACTTATATTTTCGTTTTTTGTAGAAATGCTAGAACTAATCAAAGAAAGGTTCAAAAAAGAACACATACAATATGCCTGGATTACAGGCCAAACCAGCCAAAGAGAGGCACAAGTACAACAATTTCAGCAAGACGAAAATTGTAAGGTTTTCTTGATTTCGCTCAAAGCAGGTGGCGTAGGTCTCAATCTCACGGCAGCTGATTATGTGTACCTAGTAGACCCTTGGTGGAACCCAGCAGTAGAACAGCAAGCCATAGACAGAGCCCATAGAATTGGCCAAAAGCAAAGCGTATTTGCCTATAAAATGATATGTAAAGATACCATAGAGGAGAAAATATTGCAGTTACAAGAAAAGAAAAAATCAGTGGCCGATGATTTAGTAAACATAGAAAGCGGCACTATCAAGAAGCTATCCAAAGACGATGTAATGGCTTTGTTTGACTAAATATATTTGTTAAACAAAATTAATTAACGTAATTTTACACTAATAAACAAAAAAAATGGGACTTGTACACGCAGAAATAGAATTAATACGAAGTGCAGATATAATTCTACACCAAGAAGGTTATATCCAAAAGGAGCAAATCAAAAAAATGACTGTAACAGCATTAGTAGATACTGGTGCATATATGTTGGCTATCAATGAAAACGTAAAAGCACAACTTGCTTTGAAGGTAATCGATAATCAAATAGCTACACTTGCGGATGGAAGTAAAGTGAGCCTTGATATAGTAGGTCCAATTGATATACGTTTTGAAAACAGAAGCACTACTTGCCGAGCGATGGTACTGCCTGGTGATGCCGAAATATTACTTGGTGCTATCCCTATGGAAGATTTGGATGTAGTCATAAATCCAAGAGATCAAAAAATGACAGTAAACCCCAATAGCCCTAATTTTGCTCAAAAATCGTTGAAATAGGGATTAAGAGAACGTCTAATAACTACAAAATTATTTACTAAAAATTAATCAAACACTAAAAAAACCTCTCTCAAAACATCGTTTTTTGATTTAAAGAGAAGATGTCATCTATAACTACAATTAACCATGGAAGCTACAATCTCTAAAACCAAAAGAAAAATATTAAAACCCAAATTACTCAAAGAAAAGTATATAAAACCTTTGTACCATGGACTAGAAATGAGTATGGATGATTTTTTGGAATGGCAACCAGCTATAGTTGATCATTGGAAAAATGAATTACAAAACAATAAAGTTTTATCGACTGAAGAAAAAATGAAACAAAGTGAAGCCTATATTCTTAAAAATATTTCTAGAGCCTTTACTAATACTTTATATTGGAAAAAAGGTGGTGATTTATTTTCAGAGTTAAATTTTAAGATTGAAAGTATAGAAACAATTAGAATCCCTGATTTATGTTATTTGAATCATGATGAAATTTTGAACGCAAGAAATAAAAAAAATATAATTCCCACTTTTATCATAGAAGTTGTGTCTACTTACGATAATTCTAATGGATACGAGCAGAAATTAAGAGAATATTTTGAATGTGGAGTACAATGTGTTTGGCTTATCTATCCCATCTACAAAGAAGTAAAAGTGTATACTTCTATCAGAAATTGTATGATTTGCTTAGAAAATGACATTTGCTCGGCAGCTCCTGCCCTACCCGAGTTTGAAATCGTTTGCGATAAAATTTTTGAATAATATTACCAGTGCAACCCTCAACTTTAAAATTTGATACTTCGCTATGGCAAAAATCAATCAATATTAGAATTGAGGAAAGAGAAAATAATAGAATTTATTTATTAGAAAAAATAATAAATAATCTTACAAAAAAAATATACGAAATAGATGTAGAATCAATGTATATCTTTGGCTCTATTACAAAACAAAATATGTTTACAGAACACTCAGATATAGATATTGCCATAAAAAATAAGGCACTAAAAGTGCCATTCTCTACTGTTTGGAATCAATTAGAAAATATTTGTGAACATAACATTGATTTGCTAGACCTTGATGAGTGTAATTTTGCCAATTTTATCATAAATAATGGCATAAAGATTAAATAAATGATAAAAGCTCAAATTCAATTTTTATATCAATTTATTTTAAATCAGATCATATCTATTGAAAATATTAAAATTAAAATAGAAAACCTAAGACCAATTACAGAAGATAAAACCAATTCTTTGGCTTATTATATTCATAATTATTACTCATGCGCAGAAGATATTTTAAAAGAAATTGAAAAAGTGTTTGAACAAGGTGGTAGATATAGTGCTGATAATTATCACAAAAACTTACTATTGCACGCTACTTACGAAATAAAAAATGTAAGACCAATCATTATATCTCAAAAATCATATTTGTTTTTATATGAAATTCTGCGTTTTAGGCATCTTTTTCGACATGCTTACAACTATACACTTATTCCACAAAAAGTAAAAGAAAATAAAATATTAGTTTTGGATAATCACCGATACTTTTTGCAGGAGTTAAAAGATTTTACTACATTTTTAGATAATATTCAAGTAGATTAAATTTTGGAGACTTCCATAAATCTCAAATTTATTATCAAAAGCCCCACAAAACCAATTTCTGTTTTGATACCACAGAATCTAAAAAGGAGGGCTTCAGCGGAATTGAGGTTTTTAGTAATTCCTTTAAATAATTATTAACACATTATTATCTAAAATATTTTTAAATATTGAAAATATAAAAAAATGGACATCGAAGAAAAGAAAAAATATCTAAAAAAAGCGTTTTGGGATCGCCAAATCACTGGAGACGAACTGTTGGATATTTTAGAAAAAAAAATAGAAACAAGCCATGATGTAACTTTGCCTAAGTTGTATGTACGACTAATGGAGACATTCTCTTGGTATAAATTAATAGACATTATCCCTCAAACACAGTTAAAAGAATTAATAAGTCCTAGTAATATTAATAAAATAAGATTTGAAAGTTTAAAATTTCGATACACTAATGTTGGCAGAATATTACACAACACAACTTTATCCACTGCAAGATAGGGTTTTAAATATTTTGGGTAAAATTGAAACTGATTTTTATCTTACTGGTGGTACAGCTTTGAGTAGAAACTACCTTCATCATAGATTTTCTGATGATTTAGATTTTTTTGTTAATCGTGTTTCTGATTTTAATCAACAAGTACAGTCATGTATACAAGCTTTAAAAGTAGAATTTCCTGATAAAGTAGAAATTGCAATTACTGGAGAAAGTTTTGCTAGATTATTTATTAATTTAGAAAATGTATCTTTAAAAATAGAGTTTATCAATGACGTTGCTTTTAGAGTTAAACAGCCAATACAAACCTCTTTATTTGTTCGCACAGATATTATAGAAAATATTTTGAGTAATAAAATTTGTGCATTAAGCAGAGATGAACCCAAAGACATTGCAGATATTTGGCATATTTCTATTAAATACAATTTTAGTTGGAAAGAAATTGTAGAATATGCAAAAAATAAAGATGCTTGGGTCGATGAAAGCGAAATATTGATAATTCTCGAAAAATTTAATTTAACTAGATTAAATGAAGTTCGTTGGATAAATAAATTTAATCAATTAGAAATCGAAAAAACTATGCCAATTCTTCTACAAGATATTCTAATGGGCAAACAAAATTCACTTTATTAAAAAAAATAATTTTGTCAATCAAAGCCATACAAATAGAAAATTTAAGTAAGTTTACAAAAAATTTAATTTTATGAATATTCAAAGACAAGCTTTAACACAGCCTCAAATTGAATTTGAACAATAAATCCTTTTTTTTTAAAAATGGCTTTGTTAAACTAACAAATGGACGTTAAAAACACCCAACTTAAAGAAAATACTTTTTACCATATTTATAACAAAGGCATTAGAGGACAAAATATTTTCTTAGAAGAAAAAAACTATCATTTTTTTCTCCAAAAATATGCTCTTTTTGTATCTCCTTATGTTGATACTTATGCTTATTGTCTAATGAAAAATCATTTTCATTTGCTAATAAAAACAAAAAGCGAATTAGAAATAAGAAACATGTTGCAAACAAAACATATAAATAAAAATTTGAATTGGATATTGAGCAATGTTTTAGCTAGTCTTTTCAAAAGTTTTACTTTAGCAAGAAATAAACTGTACAACCAAAGTGGTTCGTTGTTTGAAGAGCCATTTTGCAGAATTGAAGTAAATAACAGAATTTATTTGAATAGACTGATAACTTACATACATCAAAACCCTCAAAATCATGGGTTTGTAACAGATTTTAGAGATTATCCACACTCTAGCTATCATAGTTTTATTTGCGATAAACAAACTAAGTTAAAAAAAGAGGAAGTAATTAGTTGCTTTTCAAATAAAGAAAATTATATATTAGAGCATAATACAATAACAGACATAAGAGATTTGCAAGAACTTATATTGGAGTTTTAAAAACAAAGCCTTTTTTCAAATCCTTACCAAATCTAAAACAAAGCCTTTCTTTTAAAGAAAGGCTTTGTTCCCAAATATGAGTAACATAGCCATACAAGTAGAAAATTTAAGTAAAGCATACCAACTAGGCGATATTGGTACAGGCACAATCTCGCATGACATAGAGCGTTGGTGGGCCAAAATCCGTGGAAAAGAAGATCCATTTCTAAAAATAGGTCAAACGAACGACCGCACATCCAAAAGTCAAGGGGCAAATGATATTGTATGGAGCCTCAAAGACATCAATTTTGAAATCGAACAAGGGCAAGCAGTTGGTATCATTGGCAGAAATGGTGCTGGCAAAAGTACATTATTAAAAATTCTTAGTAGGGTTACCTCCCCTACCACTGGCAGTATAAAGCTCAAAGGTAGAGTGGCGAGTTTACTAGAAGTTGGCACAGGGTTTCATCCAGAACTAAGCGGCCGAGAAAACATATACCTCAATGGAGCCATATTAGGAATGCGAAAAGCCGAAATAAAGCGTAAATTTGACGAAATCGTAGATTTTGCAGGCGTGGATAGATACATAGACACCCCCGTAAAACGCTACAGCTCAGGTATGTATGTACGATTGGCCTTTGCAGTGGCAGCACATTTAGAAAGCGAAATATTAATAGTAGATGAAGTCCTAGCCGTAGGCGATGCCGAATTTCAAAAAAAATGCTTGGGCAAAATGGGCGATGTAAGTTCTAAAGAAGGAAGAACAGTGCTTTTTGTGAGTCATAATATGGGAAGTATAAGCCAGTTATGTAATAAAAGTACATTAATGGATAATGGGAGATTAACCAATTATGGAAGTACAGAAGATATAATAAATTTATATTTAGATAATTTTAGTAATAAAGCCAAATCTTTCATTAAAAGTAAACAAATTATTGATAATCACTTTGAAACAATAATTGTTTGTGATGAATATTCAAATACAAAAGAAAATTTTAAGTTTGACGAAAATATAGCTATAAAAATTCGTTTAATTGTACCAAATTTTAATAATTCGTTAGAATTAGCAATGAGATTAATTGATAGAAACAAAAAAGCGATTTTTACAATTCACGAGCAATTAAATAAGTATTATACAAACAACGAAAAAATAGATTTACTTATAGCGATACCTAAACAGTTCTTAACACCAGGAAATTACTCTTGGGTAATGTGTATTAATCATCCTGGCGTTAAACTATACGATTTACAAGACGATATTTTACCTTTTACAATTGTTGAAACTGGTTCCGAATTTTCGAGATACGAAGGTGCCGATTATGGAAGTGTTTTTGCACAATATTCAATCAATAAATTATTAAATTAACAAATGAAACAACTAATTAAAAGTATTTTAAATAATTTGGGTTTTGATATCATAAAATTCAATAAAAAATCAATAGAAATAAGAAGTAAGCGAACAAAAAATTTGACGCTATACAATACAACTACTGGAAAGTACTATTTACCTACCGATGCAGTTAATGATGTGGTAGCCAATACCATTATTAGTAACCAGATATTTGAGAAAGATGTGGTTGATTTAGCCACCAAATACATTAAGCCCAACACCTCTGTGTTAGATGTTGGTTCTAATTTTGGGCAAATGAGTATTTTGTTTTCTAATTTGGTAGGAGAAAATGGTTGTGTGCATGCTTTTGATGCAGATGATTGGATTTTTGAAATCTTAAATAAGAATATTAAAGCTAACCAAAAAGAAAACAAAATAATCACTCATTTTGGTGCAGTACACAATGTAGATAACGAAATTTTAATATTTCCCGAACAAGATTTTGAAGAATATGAAGCTTACGGTGCTTATGGAATTGATTATAATGCTACTAAAGGTAGAGAAGTAAAATCTTTTACTATTGATAGTCTAAATATTGAGCAACCTATAAGCTTTATGAAAATAGATATACAAGGGGGCGATTTGCAAGCCATGCAAGGTGCTGTAAAAACAATAGCAAAACATCAAATGCCAATTTTATTTGAATATGAGTATCATTTTGAAGAAAAGTATGATTTATGTTTTCAAGATTATGTAGATTTTGTGCAAAGCATAAACTATAAATTTTATAAAAATATTAATGGCCACAATTATTTAATTATTCCACGATAAATGAACAATTCTTACACAGAAATTTCTAAATGCCGCATTAGCGGTAGCACCAATTTAATTACCGTATTATCCTTAGGCGATCAATATTTAACTGGTGTTTTTCCTAAAAGTAAAGATGAAGTTGTAACCAAAGGGCCTTTGGATTTAGTTTGGTGCCCTGATAGTGGCTTGTTACAAATGAAACACTCGTACAGCCTTGACGAAATGTATGGCGATAATTATGGCTATCGTTCGGGGCTTAACAAATCGATGGTTTCGCATTTAACAAACAAAATACATTTTTTAGAACGACTTGCCAAACCTAAAGAAGGAGATTTAATTATTGATATTGGAAGTAACGATGCTACTTCGTTAAAAGCCTATAAAGGCAAATACCGCAAAGTGGGCATAGACCCTACGGGCAAAAAATTTTTAGAATATTATACAGATGATATTACCCTGATACCCGATTTTTTTTCTGAAACAGTATTTCGCCAAAATTTCCCCACCGAAAAAGCTAAAATTATTACTTCAATAGCCATGTTTTATGATTTGGAGCAACCTGCCAAATTTGTAAAAGATATAGCAGCAGTGTTAGAAGAAAACGGAATTTGGCATTTCGAACAAAGCTATATGCCTTCTATGTTGCGTACCAACTCTTACGATACTATATGCCACGAACATTTAGAGTTCTACTCATTTAAAGTAGTAAAAAAACTACTAGAAAGTTGCGGCATGAAGGTAATAGATGTGCAAATGAATAGCGTAAATGGAGGTAGTTTTGCGGTAACTGCCGCAAAACAAAATTCAAGCCTTGTAGCCAATTCACCTGTAATAGATTGGATGTTGAAACAAGAAGACGATATGGGCTTAGATACCCCAAAGCCATACCGAGACTTTGAAGAAAGAGTTTTTAAACACCGCAAAAATTTATTAGACCTTATTGTAGCCTTAGTAAACGATGGCAAAAAAGTAATAGGCTATGGTGCATCTACCAAAGGAAATGTGTTGCTGCAATTTTGTGGTTTAAATGCAACGCATATACCTTTTATTGCAGAAGTAAACGAAGAAAAATTTGGGGCTTTTACGCCTGGTACACACATACAGATTATATCCGAAAAAGAAGCAAAAGCCATGAAACCTGATTATTTTTTAGTGTTGCCTTGGCACTTTAAAAATTCTATCTTAGAACGTGAGAAAGAATATTTAGAACAAGGTGGCAAATTTATTTTTCCATTACCCGAAATCGAAATAGTGTAAATGATACAACAAATAAAAAATATAGTAAAAAAAATAATTTTTAACTATATAAAACCACAAACTGTACCTAATTCTTTTTCGCAAGCGGGCGAAGATTCAATTATAAATTTTTTAATCAATGATAAAAAACTTAAAAAATTTAGTTATTTAGAGATAGGTACAAATAACCCAATAAATCACAATAACACATACCTTTTCTACACAAAAGGGTATAACGGAGTATGTGTAGAGGCAGATATTTCTTTTATTGAAAATATAAAAAAAAACAGACCAAAGGATAAGGTATTAAATGTAGGTGTAAGTTTTTCTAGTGCTCCCATTGCTGACTTTTATATTTTTAACGAGCCTTCGTTAAACACTTTTGACAAACTAGAAGCAGAATATCGCCAAAGTCAAGGTACCTATAAAATTGTTAAAGTAGAAAAAGTAGCATTAAAAACACTAGAAAACATTATTGTAGAAAATTTTGAAACTTACCCTGATTATTTATCTATTGATGTGGAAGGGTTGGATTTGGATATACTAAAATCAATAAATTTTAATAAATACCCAATACCCATTATTTGTGCTGAAACTTGTACCTATAGCGAAAACCATATCAGACCAAAAAATAATGATATACAAGACTATATGATTTCAAAAGACTATTTTGTTTATGCCGACACGTATATAAATACTATTTTTGTAAACAAAAGCTGGTTTTATAATAACAAATAAATGAAAGCAGTCATATTTGGAGCAAATGGGCAAGATGGTTTTTATTTAAGCCAATTACTGCTTTCAAAAAAAATAGAAGTTATTGGCGTTGCCAGAACTAATAATCATTGGCAAATAGGCGATGTGGCAAACTATACTTTTGTAAAAGAACTTATTAGCCATAGCCAGCCTGATTATATTTTTCATTTAGCCGCAAACTCTACCACAAGGCATAATGTATTGTTTGAGAATCATCAAACAATTTCTACGGGCACACTTAATATTTTAGAAGCTGTTTACCAATATTCTAAACACAGCAAAGTTTTTTTATCGGGTAGTGGTTTGCAATTTGTAAATAATGGCTTACCCATCAAAGAAACAGATGAATTTATTGCCAATAGTCCCTACGCTATTGCTCGCATACAATCGGTATATGCGGCTAGATATTATCGTACTTTAGGTTTAAATGTATATGTTGGCTATTTTTTTAACCACGATAGCCCATTACGATCAGAGCGACATGTAAACCAAAAAATTGTGCAAACTCTAAAACGAATAGCTCAAGGCAGTAAAGAAACATTAAACCTATTTGATATTACTGTAAAAAAAGAATTTGGTTTTGCCAGCGATATTGTGCAAGGTATTTGGACATTTATTAATAACAATACCATATTTGAAGCCGTAATAGGCACAGGTAAAGCACATAGTATTGAAGAGTGGTTAGTTTTTTGCGGTAATTATGCAGGTATTGATTGGCATAAAGTAACAACAACACAACAAGATTTTAAAAAAGAATACGAGATTTTAGTATCTAACCCAACTACTATAAACAGTATGGGTTGGAAACATGAAACAAGTTTAGAGAATTTAGCAAAAACAATGTTTGATTATAAGCACAAATAATGAAAAAAATTAAAAATTTTCTCCATTGTCTATTCATTATCGTCTTTGAGGACACAAACATCAGCTATGGTTACCAAAAAGCCAGCCATCAAATTTTAAAACAATTAGCCACAAATTCTATTAGATTTGTATTGTTGTATCAATTTAAACAATAATTAAAACCTCATGCCACAAGTTATAATTTCATATCAAAATCAAAAAACATTAAAAGCACTAAAAGATTTTTCTAAATATTTAGATTTTGTGATTGAGAAGCCTAAAGAAAAAATGAAAGTTAAAACTAAAGCTGAAAATATAATTTCGGGAAATCCTAAAATCGATATTTCTGACCTTACGGCTATATTTAGCAATAAAAATTTAGATGCTGCAAAATTAAGAATTGAATTATGGCAGAGAAAATAACTTTATGCGATACAGATGTAATGATAGATTATTTTGATGTTAAAAATGCTAGAAATGAAAAAACAGTTTCTATTATTAATAACAAAATTAGTTTGGATAATATAGTAATTTCTACTGTTTAAAATTAGAATTATTAGCTGGCATTGGTAATAAAACAGACTTAAATGTATTGAACAAAAAACTTAATAGATTTAACATCGCTTTAATAAATAATGAAATTTCTTTAAAAGCATTTGATTTAATGCTAAAGTATAGGTTGAGTCATGGGATGGCATTGCCCGATTGTATAATAGCAGCTATTGCAATTGTGATGAATATTGAACTATTTACATACAATCAAAAAGACTTTAAGTACATTTCTGATTTGAAATTGTTCAAATTCTGATTTTAAAAAAGAATACGAGATTTTAGTATCCAACCCAACTACTATAAACAGTTTGGGTTGGCAACACAATACAAGTTTAAAAAGTTTGGTAAAAACAATGTTTGATTATAAGTACTTACAGTGGAAAAGTTAAAAATATTAATCATCCCAATAATTATACCTTATCCTATCAGTGATGGTGGTAAAATTTGTACATTTAGCTTTATAGATAAACTGCAAAATATTAATGATTTTACCTTGTTTTTACATTCAAATAACTTAGAAGATACAAGAAATATTGAATTATTAAAAAATAAATTACCAAATGTTAATATTGTAATTTCACAAAATTATAAACACGAAGAAGACTTTAAATTAAATTTTAACTTCGGAGAGTTCTTAAAATCATTTTTGCGGAATATTTACAATTGGTTTTTTAAAACTAATCTATCAAATACTAAAAATAGTCAAATTGATTTAATGGAAAATGTTGGAAGAACAACTCCTTTTTTTCCACATTCAAAAAAATATATTGAAAAATTAAGTTTATTGTTTCAAAACTATGAATTTGATATTATTCAAATAGAATATACAGAAAATCTAAATTTAATTAACTGTCTTCCAGTAAATGTAAAAAAAATTTACATTGAGATTGAATCTAGATATTCAGTTTTAAATGATTATATAAATATCAAAGCCGAAAAATCTTTGTTTGACAGCTATGTATGCAACAATACAAAGATGTTAGAAACTGCATATTTATCAAAATATGATGCTATACTAGCTTTAAGCCAGATTGATAAAGAAAGGTTAAAAAAAATATTGCCCAGTACTCCAATTTATAGTTCTCCTTTTTCAGTGTCAGATGAAAATATTCAAAAAATCGATAAAGAAAATTTTAGAATTGAAAAATTAATATTTATAGGTCCAGAAGCACATTATCCAAACAAAGATGCTGTACTTTTTTTTCTCAACGAAGTTTATTCTCTATTTGATTTTTCAATCCCTGTTCATATAGTTGGAAATTGGAGTGAGGAAACTAAAAATCAATTAGGTTCTAATAAAATAATTTTTGAAGGGTATGCTGAAAATATTAATGAAATTTTAAAAAATAGTATCATGCTAGTACCCATTAGATTGGGTGGTGGTGGATTAAGAACTAAAATTTTGTTGGCTATGGCACAAGGAATTCCAATTATTTCAACAAGTTTAGGTGCAGATGGATTTGATTTTAAACAAGATGAACATTTTACGCTAGCAAACACACCCATTGAGTTTTATAAAAAAATAAAGTTCTTGTTTGAGCACAAAAGTAAAGCATTTGAAATTGCTCAAAATGCACAAAATTTGTTTATTGACAAATATTCGCAGCAACAAACGGCTGAAATTCGAAACGAAATTTATCATAAAATATTAATCAATGCCTAACCTCCGCCCCATAGCCATCCACTTACCCCAATACCACCCATTTGCCGAAAACGATGAATGGTGGGGCAAAGGTTTTACAGAGTGGACTAATGTAACCAAAGCAAAACCACTATTTAAAAATCATTACCAACCTCATTTACCTGCCGATTTGGGTTTTTATGATTTAAGATTAGAAGAGGCTAGATTGGCTCAAGAAGCCTTGGCAAAAGAATATGGTATTTATGGCTTTTGCTACTACCACTATTGGTTTAATGGCAAACGACTTTTGCATGAGCCTGTTGACAGAAAACTCAAAAACCCAAAAGAAGATTTACCTTTTATGCTTTGCTGGGCAAACGAAAACTGGACACGCAGATGGGATGGTTGGGATAAAGAAATACTCATAAAACAAGAATATTCAGAGCAAGACGATGTAGAACACATCAGGTTTCTTTGCGAACATTTCTTTAAAGATGAACGGTATATAAAAGTTGATGGAAAGCCTTTTATTTCTATTTACAGACCATCTCTATTTCCTGATATTCATAAAACAATCAAAATTTGGAGAGCCGAAGCCCTAAAACTAGGTATTGGCGAACTTTACATTTGCTTTGTAAAAAGTTTTGGGGCTGATTATGATTTAAAAAATTATAACATAGAAGCAAAAATGGAATTTGCCCCACATTTTGCAAAACCTGAAAAAGAATATGGCACATTACTAAATAAAGTAATAATTAAATCTTTATACTACAAAAAAAGAGTATTTCAAAAATTGAATCTTGATTTTTTAGTAGAACCTACCAATAAAATAGACGAGTTATTTTATAAGTATTCCAAAAGTATTTACAATCGAAACCAAGTTTACGACTATAAAAAATTAATTAAGTTAGAAAACAAAAGACAAATAGAACCAAAAACCTACCCAAGTATATTTCCATCGTGGGATAATTCGGCTCGAAAAAAAGGTAAAGATGCTACTATTTGTATTAATGCTACACCAAATCTGTTTGGAAATTGGCTAGAAAACATCAAACAAAAATTTGTGCCTTTTTCTAAAGAAGAAAATTTTGTTTTTATTAACGCCTGGAACGAATGGGCAGAAGGCAACCATCTTGAACCCTGTTCAAAATGGGGAACAAAATATTTGGAGGCTGTAAAAAAAGTATTTCAAGGTTAAAGTCAATTGCTCCGCCATTGTTTGTATCCTCACTGGCAATCTAACCAATAACAACTACAATTCAGGTAAAATTTATTTATCAAGAGTGTATTATTTAGAATATGATATAAAGTGGAAAGCGTACATTTAAAAAAGTAAAAAGTATAACATTACAATTTTGGAGTTTTTTCTTATTAAATATTCCATTAATTTTGTTAAATAGTTATTAATTGATGAAGGAAGAAAATGCCATTTCAATTTTTGAAGAAAAAAAGGTTCGTACCCAATGGGATGCAGAAAAAGAAATTTGGTACATTTCTATCATAGATGTTGTAGAAGTTTTAACAGAAACTGATCGCCCACGTAAGTATTGGAACGACCTCAAAGCCAAACTCCTAAAAGAAGGAAGCGAGTTGTCCGAAAAAAATCCGACAACTCAAAATGCAATCAACAGATGGTAAATATTACAACACAGATGTAGCAGATGCCGAACAGATTTTTAGGATTATTCAGTCTATACCTTCACCAAAAGCAGAACCATTTAAGTTGTGGTTGGCACAATTGGCATCAGAGCGATTAGACGAAATGCAAGACCCCGAAATAACGATTGATAGGGCATTGGAACAATACTTGAAACTTGGCTACTCTGAAAACTGGATTAATCAACGCCTAAAAAGTATAGAAATCCGTAAAGAACTTACAGATGAATGGAAAAAACGAGGATTAAAAGAAGGACAACAATTTGCAACACTTACTGATATAATTACAAAAGCATGGTCTGGTAAAACAACCAAAGAGTATAAAGTTCTTAAAGGCTTGAAAAAAAGAGAATTTGAGAGATAATATGACCAGTACAGAACTTATCTTAAATATGTTAGCCGAGGCTTCGACCAAAGATATTTCGCAAGCAACAAATCCAGAAACTTTTGAAGAAAGTGCAAAAGTTGCTACAAAAGGTGGCAAAATTGCAGGCGATGCCCGAAAAGCATTAGAAACGCAAACAGGCAAAAAAGTAGTTACTTAATTAAATGCTAAAACAGCACTTTCACAGAAAAAAGCCCCACAAAAAATTAAAAACTCAAACGATTTAGAAAGAAATTCACCATACCTTTCCTTTATTCATTTATGTTCTTATTTACAATCTATCTAAGTAAAAAACTTGCCAAGTGTTGCGGTTATTATACCCAAAACAACCATTCTCCCTACTGGGTGCAATGGATATAAAGCGTTTTAAATCAAACTTGTTAAGATTTTTTAAGTAATAATTTTGGATAATATAGTATCTTCAGTACCTAAAAACTGATTGAATTATAAATAGAATATGATTGAAAAACAGTTTACAGACATCATTTTTTTAATTCAAAACTCAAGGCAAAATGCCATTAAGGCTGTAAATACGGCTTTGATAGATTTGTATTGGAATATAGGTCAATACATAAGCCAAAACGTAAAATCTCAAAACTGGGGAGATGGTGTGGTAGAGCAACTGGCTCTTTATATTGCTAAAAGTGAGCCTGATTTAAAAGGCTTTTCTGTAAAAAACCTATGGCGGATGAAACAATTTTATGAAGCATATTCGGATTTTCCAATTGTCTCAACAGTGTTGAGAGAATTGAGTTGGTCTCACAATCTTACTATTTTTTCGAGATGCAAAACCCACGAAGAGCGAGAATATTACTTAAATCTGTGCAAATCAGAAAATTATTCGGTTAGGGAGCTTGATAGGCAAATTTCGGCATCAAGCTACGAACGCAAAATGCTATCAAAACCAATTCTCTCAACACTGTTGAGAGAATTACAAATCACTGATAATCAAGTATTTAAAGATAACTATGTATTTGAATTTTTGAATTTGAAAGAATCTCATTCTGAAAATGAGTTGCAAAAAGCGCTTATAATTCAACTTAAAAATTTTATGCTAGAAGTTGGAAAAGATTTTTTATTTGTAGCCGATAATTACTGTTTGCAAGTAGGAAACCAAGATTTTTATATCGATTTGCTGTTTTATCACCGCAGTTTGCAATGTTTGGTAGCATTTGAGTTGAAATCAGATAGGTTTAAACCCGAACATCTAGGGCAACTCAATTTTTATTTAGAAGCTCTTGATAGAGATGTAAAAAAAGACAACGAAAACCCAAGCATTGGTATATTGCTTTGCAAAGACAAAGATACCGAAGTGGTTTACTCAACCAAAGTTTTGAAAACTTGTAAAGATAGTCATCTTAATAAGTTGATATATATTGGTTGTTTTAATTAAATTATAAAAAAAAATTAAATATTCAAATAAAATAATGTTAAAAAAAATAATGTCCTATACTCTATTTAATACAATAGAAATATATAATCTAATCATAGAAATTTATTTTAAAAAAGGAAATAAATGTTTATCCTCACAAATTAATACTAGATGGTTATTTGAGAAACTTTTAAAACAAAAATATAAAATCAAAAAAAATGGAAAATTCAATACTATTTATGACTTTGGCGAAAATAAATTAAATGTTTTTATTAGAAGAGATAATTCAGATGCAAATGTATTTGAACAAGTATTAGTTATAAAAGAATATGAGGCTCTTTATAAATATATACTTTCCAAAAATGAAGAAATATCAAACATTATTGATTGTGGTGCAAATATTGGTCTGACTACTCTTTATTTAAAAAGTAAATTTCCAGAAGCAAAGATTGTAAGTGTAGAACCCGATAAAGATAATGTATTCTTGATTAAGAAAAATATATCTATAAATCATTTTGATAATATAAATATTGAGAACGCAGGAATATGGAGTAAAGAAACAAAACTGCAATTATTAGCAGATTTTAGAGATGGTAAAAGTTGGGCTTTAAGTGTAAAAGAAGCACACAATGAAATTGGAAATGTATCTGGTGTTACTTTAGATTATTTAATCAAAAAATACAGTATGGATGCAATTGATATACTAAAAATAGATATAGAAGGAGCTGAAAGGCATCTTTTTTCTGAACATAAAATCTATGATAAATTCTTGCCAAAAGTAAAATTTTTAGCAATTGAAATTCACGATGAATTTGATATTAGAAATGACATTTATAGAATTTTAATTGAATATGGTTTTGATTACTTCGAATCAGGTGAACTAACTATTGCTTTTAAAAAAATAAAAAAATAATATTAATATGCTTTCAATAATTATATGTTCAAAAAATGAAATCTTATTAAATGCAGTTAAAAACAGCATAGCTAGTACTATTAGTGTACCTTATGAAATCATTGCCATTAACAACCCAAATGGTAAATTTGGCATTTGTGAAGCATATAATAAAGGTGCAGCACAAGCAAAATATGATTATTTATGTTTTAGCCATGAAGATATTATATTTCATACCAAAAATTGGGGGCAAAAAGTGGTAGCCCATTTATTAAACCCCGAAGTTGGCCTTATTGGCGTAGTTGGCTGTATTATAAAGCCCAAGGCCCCATCGGGTGTATGGTTAAATAGCCATTATGTAAACAGAATACACATGATTCAAGGAAATACAAACGGTGAAAATTATATTAAATATGATAATCCATTAGTAGAAAACATCTCAGAAGTAAAAGTAATTGATGGACTTTGGATGTGCTGTAGAAAAGAAGTTTGGAAACAATACAAATTTGATGAAATTAGTTTTAAAGAGTTCCACGCGTATGATATTGATTTTTCTTTACAAATAGGATTGAAATATAAATTATATATAGTTTATGATATAGAACTCGAACATTTATCTAATGGAGGTTACTCCATTTCTTGGATAAAAAATATGATACAAGTAAACCAAAAGTGGAAAAATTTACTTCCTGTTTATACATCAAGTTTTAGTAAAGAAAAACTTAAAATTGTTGAATATAATTCATATAATTATTTCATCAGAGCAATAATATATAAGAGATTTTTTAATTTAAAAACCATTTACTACTTCCTAAAAGTATTCTCATTAAGTCCTTTTAATGTAAATAATTTAAATCTTGTAAAATATTTTATAAATTCTTTAAGTAATAAAAATGAATATAAATAGCATAGAATATTTGTTATCATCGGATAATGACATTTATCTAAAAAGAACTTGGGATACTGCCCATACTGGTATTCCTTATGCTCAATCAATGGGACTAAAATATAGTACATATGATTTTAATAAAAAATATGAAGGTGTTTTTATATTTGATACTATGATTCAAGAACATGAATGTAGTAATATCACTAATACAATAAATAGATTTAAAGACTCCCTTTTTTTTTTCAAAATTATTGATCCTTATTATGAGTACGAAAGAGATAAATATTTTTTTAAACTTCTTTTCAAACTAGCCAAACTTAATAACGTATATTTTATTACAAATTTATCACCTCAAGAATTAACCCAAGAGTTATATAGTTATACAGACAGTAAAAAAATGTTATTTTTACCATATCCATATCAAGTTGCAAAAGAAATACCATGCAAACTTTTGGATTTTACAAAAAGAATTAATAAGATAAGCTACTCTGGAGCTGTAAATTCATTGATTTATCCCAACAGAAGTATTTTTTTGAAAAATTGGAAATATAATCCATTTTTGTGGAATAAAATTGAAATGTTAAAACATCCAAGTTATTTAGACAAAACTAATGTACAAAATCATGATATTATTGGCAATAAATATCTAGAATTTTTATCTCAATACCAAATAATGTATTTAGATTCTTCACGTTCAAAATTAGAGTTTGTAAAATTCACAGAGTGTGCCTATGCACACTGTATGCCTTTTGGACAAGTGCCAATAAGTTTTAATGAGCCAATTAAAGATTATTTTAAAGAAATCGATTATTTAAAAATATACAATTCTATAAAAAGTATTTTTAGGCTAACTGTAGAAGAACGTTTTAAAATATCGTTGGGATATCGAAATATAATGAAACAAGAGAGATCTGTAATTAAATTACAAAATTCGTTGTATAGTTTCATAGATAATATTAAACTTTGAAAATCCTCCTCATCCTTCCCGAATTTTATCCCTCATCAGGTGGTGGTATTATTACTTTTTATGTGCAACTCATTAAATCATTCATTGATAAGGGCATAAAACCAACTATTTTAGTAGGTAGTGGGTCGAGTTGCAATTTGTACGAAGGCGAATGGGAGGGCTGCAAAGTGTATTCATTGCAAAAAAATCGGCTAGATAAATTTAAAAACCAATTTTTAAAATTTAGCACTTTCCCAAATATACAAGCCAATTTGGCTGCTGCTTGGGCTATGTTTGAGCAAGGTAATGAAATTGGCGAGTTTGATATTATTGAATGTACCGATTGGGGTTGGGGTTATATTCCTTGGGTTATCAATCAAAAACACAAAACTGTTATACAATTTCATGCCAGCATAGGCGAGATTTTTTTCCACGACCCCATTGTTGGAAAAGAATTAGAAGCCAATATTTGCCAAAACATAGAATTGCAAACTTTAAGATTTGCTAATATGCTCATAAGCCATAGTAAAGCCACACAATTAAGTTGGGAAAAATTGTTAAATAAAACAATAGCTTACCAATTGCCAGTTTATAAAAAAGAAGAAGTAAAACAAGAAAAAACAAACGAAAACTTGCCCCAAAACTACGCTCTAGTAGTAGGCAGGGTGCAGTATTGGAAAGGCCCAACTGTGCTGTGCCAAGCGTTTGAAATTTTGAAAGATAAAGCACCTCATTTGTTGTGGATTGGTAGAAACTCTGATTACCAAAATTCGGATATGGCAGGTTACCTAGCCAAAAATTATCCTACAATTTGGAACAATAAGATAAAAAATGTACCACAAAGTGATGCTAAAGAAATAGAAAACTATCAACTTAATGCCAATTTTATTATTATACCCTCTGCTTGGGATGTATTTAATTTTACTTGCGTAGAAGCAATGGCATTAGGCAAAGTAGTTGTTTGCTCTTCGGGTGCTGGTGCTGCTGATATTATACAAGATGGTATTAATGGCTTTGTTTTTGAAAAAGAAAACCCACAAGCCTTGGCAAATGTGATAGAAAAAGTAAATAATTTATTACCCGAAGAGATAATAAAAATTGGAATAGAAGCACAAATAACAGTTCTACAAAAATTAAACCCAAATAAAATTGCTGAACAAAGAATTGAATTATATAAATCAGTTCTACAACAAGATGCAGAATATAAATCTAATATTTGGATTGAAGATTTTATAAAACCAAGTAACTCACCAAACAATGCAGATGGTGTTTTAAATAATGTACCATTAAAAACAATATCAACCCATTTAAAGGAGCGATTAATCAAAAAAATAATTAGATGAACACCAATACTTTAGATATTAAACCCGAAAGATTAAATATTTTAGACTTTTGGAGAGGTTTGGCTGTGATTTTAGTTGTAGCTGTACACTCACCTACCGATAAGTTTGAAACTGATTTTCTTACAAATTTTATTGGTTCATTATACATTGGTGTTATTTTATTTTTTATTATTTCTGGCATTACAATCAACTTAAATTGGGAAAAAAAATATAAGGATAAAAAAAATGGACTTCTAAAATTTATCACTTCAAGAATATTTCGAATAGTTCCATTATATTGGATAGGAATAATTTTCTATCATTATTTGTTTCATCTAAATACACCATTGGAGGGTGTTTTTTTAAATGTGTTTTTAAGTAATTGGCTTAATGATATTTATAATAGTTCTGTTGTTCCTGGAGGATGGTCTATTAGCACAGAAATTTATTTTTATATTTTTTTTATATTTTTCGTACATATTCTAAATTCAACTCAAAAAAATATTATTGCTTGGTTAGTTTCTTTATTCATTTCAAAAATATTTCTTTCTGTTGTCAATTATTATGGAATAACCATCAGTAATATACACAACCCAATTTCCCAATTACCTAACTTCATACTTGGAACTATATTTTATTATTATGTAATAAAAAAAGATACTAACGTAAGTTCTTTAACAGTTATATCATTCATTTTTATTTTATTTATCGATAAGTGCAATGCTTCAATTATTCAAAACTGGGTTGAATTTGGTTTGATTCTATTTATGGCCTTAGCTTTCACATTTAAAAATGATTTTTTAAACAATTTTTTAGGAAATCTTTTTAAGAAATTTGGAAAGGTTAGTTATAGCATGTATTTGATACATTTTGCTATTTTATATATGTTAAATCAATATCTTGTATTAAATTTTTCACAATCAATCGTATTTATTATTCGATTTTTCATAACAGTTACATTAACATATTTAATTAGTAAATTATCTTACAAATATATAGAAATGCCATTTATAGAACTAGGTAAAAAAATTAATACATTATTAAAATGAACACCATAGCCCTATGCATACCAGCTTATAATGCTGCTTGGTGTTTGCCACGATTGCTCGAATCAGCTAAAAATCAAACCATTCCCTTTGATGAAATTTTGGTTTATGACGATTGTAGTAGTGATAATACCAAAGAAATTGCTGAAAGTTATGGAGCAACAGTTTTTAGAGGCAAAAAAAATATAGGTTGTTCGGCTGGCAAAAATTATTTATTGAATCAAACCAAATGTACGCATATTCATTTTCATGATGCAGACGATGAGTTACTTCCAAATTTTACAACTTTAGCTCATAAATGGCTCTCAAAAACTGAATGTCCTGATGTGGTATTATTTAACTATAAATGGGTTGATAATAATACAAATGAATTATTGTCAAAATCGAATTTTAATCACAAAGAATTACAAGAAGATGCTGTTAAATATACGATATTAAATCAAATTAATCCATTCTGTGGATTGTATAGTGTAGATAAATTAAAATCAGTTGGCGGATATGATACTCAACCTGAAATATTATACAACGAAGATGTAGCATTTCATTGTAAACTAGCAAATGCAGGGCTAGGTTTTGGTGCCGAAAAAGAAGTTTCGATAATTAATTATCGAATAAATGGCTCAATGAGTGGAGCAAATCAGCTGAAATGTGCACAAGCACATTACGAAGTAATGAAAATTAATGCTCAAAAAGTAGGAGCGAAATATGCTAAAGAAATTTCATATAAATTGTGGAAAAATGCAACTATATTAGCAAGTTATAGCGATTGGAAAACTTCAAAAAAAGCTATTGATTTAGCTTGCAAAATATATAAAAACTTACCTGACGATGAAAATAGAATTATAAAATTTATAAGTTTTTTTAATCCTTTTTTATCTATCATCATAAGAGAATATTTAATTAGAATTTTTAAACCTTGGCTACGTAAGTCATTGTAATAATATAATTTCAAATTAGATTATTACCCATTTTTCGTTTTAGAAATGGATTATCAGTAAGCAAAAATTATAATGCAGCAGATATCTATGTTGATATACAAATCTTTAAAAATTGCTTAGCTTAATCAAATATTTTGTAAATTTACTTAGCTCAAATTCATCATAAAACAATAAAATGAACTGGTTATACTATAATAGAGACGAAAAATCAAGGAATGTAGAACATTTTCCTACTGCAATTTTATTTTTAAGACCCTACAAAATAGACGAAAATGACCATATTCTGGTAGGCGAAAAAATTATATGCCTCAACATTTTGTGCTACGAGCGGCTTTTGAAATCACACGGAACCGATGAAGAAAAACTAAAGCACAAACAAATGTATTTTGATAAATTGAATAACAAGGATTATCATATCGAATCTAAAGAAATAGATGCTAATAATTCATTATATCAAGCCAGCTACACTATTTATTTGGCCAAAGAAACCATTAATATTACGGAAATGATAGATTGGATAAAAAAAATATTTACAATCAATAACATTCCTTTTGAAGATTTTAAAGAAGGTACATTTAATGAATTTGCAGATACCAATGCCATTATGCAAATGTTTAGCTTAGAAAATGTAAAAAAAATGGAAGGAAAACTGGGGAAAGATTGGTGGCTAGGAAAAGATGATGGTAAATAAACTATTTTAGTTGTAAATTAAAATAAAAAAATATTTCTTATTTAATATCCAAAAGCTATATATACAATGGAATCAACATTAAAAAAACCAAAAAGAAACCCAAAAAAAACAACTTTATATAAAGAAAATTTTGTAAAACCACTTTATCATGGACTTGAAATAGCTTTAGATGATTTTTTGGAATGGAAACCCGAAATAATTGACAACTGGAAAAACGAATGGAAAAACAATAAAATTGAATCAATAAAACAACGTATGGATAAAAAACATTGGTATATTCAAAAAATAATAGAAAGGGCTTTCATTAAAACTAGATATTTTCAAGAAGGAAATGATTTATTATCTGAAGCAAAAATTATTTTAGAAGACACCAATACAGTAAGAATCCCAGATTTAGCATATTTTACGAATCAACAAATAATTGATGGTAAAAATGGATTAAACCCTGTTCCCGCTTTCATCATCGAAATTGTATCTACTTTTGATCAATTAAATAGCTACGAGCAAAAACTAAGAGAATATTTTCAATGTGGTGTACAGTGTGTATGGCTTATTTTTCCTATTTACAAAGAGGTAAAAGTTTACACTTCTATCCGTAATTGCATGATTTGTTTAGAAAATGATTTATGCTCAGCATCACCAGCTCTACACGAATTTGAGTTGATTTGTGATAAAATTTTTGAATAAGTAGACAGTTATCCATTATCACTCTGGTTCAAGCCTTTAATAGTTATAATAAAAAACATTTATATTCCTTATTTTTAAAAGGAAAAAACAAATGACCGCAATTCCTATTCAAAACCAAATCATAAATTTATTGCCATTGGTAGAAAACAAAAAAATACTAAAAACATTTCACACCATTTTAGAACAAGAAGCTGTACCACAAAAGCTTACGAGAGCCCAAATAGACGAACTAGATAAAAGAGTAGAAAGATATTTGAAATAACAAAGCCTTTCTTCAAAAGAAAGGCTTTGTTTAAATATTTGAATTTTAAAAGCCGAATATCAATTATTATTACCAAAAGCCCAATAACAATCTGTATTATTGGCAGAAATAAAAGCAATGGAGCAAGAATCTGATAAAGATAAATAAACAAAAAAATGTTAAACTTACCATTAGTTTCCGTAATCATGCCCCTCTACAATGCCGAAAAGTATGTGGCCGAGGCAATAACCAAAAGGGTTAATTCCTTTTTGTAAAAGATTTAGTGCATAGTTATATTTGAAAAAACGTATAATATTAGTATTTTTGAAATATTAAAGTAAAAGAGAAAATGACTACGATAGCCATCCAAAATCAAATTATCAATTTGCTACCAAGAGTAGAAAATAAAAAAATACTAAAAGCTGTTCATACTATTTTAAAACAAGAAGCAGTGCCATACAAACTTACGCAAGAGCAAATAGATGAGCTTGATAAAAGAGAACAGGCCTATCTGAAAGGAGAAGGCAAAAGCTACACTTGGGAGGAGGTAAAACAGAAAATACGAAACAAGGAAAAATTTGTATAATTTAGAATTTAAAGCTGATGCTTCCATAGAGATGCAAGAAGCTTATGAATGGTACGAAATACAACTGGCTGGACTCGGAGAGCGTTTTTTTGAAACCTTAGATAACTATTTTAAAAGTATTTGTATCTCGCCTGAGCAATTTAAAGTAGTTTATAAGAAAAAGCGAGCGGTTTATTTTCAAGATTTCCCTTACCAAATCATTTTTTCAATTTACAAAGATACTGTTGTTGTTTTTTCAATATTCCATTCAAAAAGAAACCCAAAAATATGGAAAAAGAGATAAAAAACCCTTTAGTTTCTGTAATCATGCCCCTCTACAATGCCGAAAAGTATGTGGCCGAGGCAATAGAAAGTGTGATTAACCAAACGTATACCCATTGGGAGTTGATTATAGTAAACGATGGTAGTACTGATAATAGCTTGGCAGTGGCTAAAAAGTTTGAAAATGAAAAAATAAAAGTTTTCACACAAGAAAATAAAGGTGCAAGTTCGGCAAGAAATTATGGATTAAGAGAAGCTAAAGGCGTATACATTCAATTTTTAGATGCCGATGATTTGTTGAGCGAAAGCAAAATTGAAGAACAAGTAAAATCACTCGAAGGCGAACTAGATAAAATTGCAGTTTGTAATTGTGTACATTTTTTTGATGGTACAGACCCAATCAAAGAAGGCATTTATAATGATGAATCAAAATTTGTTTATTCAACAGATAAACCAATTGATTTTTTAATAAATTTATATGGAGGAAATGAAACACTTGAAGGATGGATGGTACAACCCAATTCATGGCTTACTCCCAAATCATTAATACAAAAAGTAGGTTTATGGAATGAAGAACTAACGGTTGATGATGATGGCGAGTTTTTTTGTAGGGTTATTTTACAAAGCAAAGGCATTGTTTTCGTTCAGAATATTTTTAATTATTATAGAAAATATTATAAAAGTAAAAGCTTGGCTTCAAGAAAAGATTATCTTTCCATGGAAAGCATTTATCTAAGTGCATTATTAAAAAAAAAACATATATTAGCAATCTCAAATTCAATAAACACAAAAAAAGCAATTGCTTTCCAGTTTAAGAATATTGCAATTATTACTTTTCCAGAACATAAAATTATTTCAAAACAATCAGAAATTATTTCAAAACAATTTGGAGGAAGTAATTTTGACCCAAAAATTGGTGGAAATTTAATTGAAATTATTAAATATATTTTTGGATGGAAATTGGCAAAATGGATTTCCTATCAAAAAAACAAACAACTATTTTGAAATTTATTATGCAAACACTAAATATTTTCTATCAAGAACCAGACCCAGATAGATGGTTTAAATATGATCGCTATATTAGAAAAATAATTAGAAAAGTTGTGAGAGGCTCTCAAAGACCAAGTGGACAGCAATTGGTAGCTATAAATCTTTTAAAAGGACTCAAAAAAATTGGCATTTCTTATAGATACAATGATTTTAATTATATCAAAAATCATCCACAAGAATTGGCTTGCATAATTGGCAAAGATAATGTATTATTTGAACGAAAATGGAAAAATCCTATTGTCTTTGGTGCTGCATTTGGAATAAATCCCATTGCAAATCCATCAATATTAGTTGATTATCCAATCAAACAAATATTAGTACCAGGAAAATGGGTTAAAGATTTTTTTGCTCCCTATGGAGACGAAAATGTTTCAGTTTGGCCTGTAGGAATAGATACAGAAGAGTGGAAAGAGCAGAGTATTTTAAAAAAATATGACTTCCTAATTTATAATAAAATAAGATGGGATAATGAAAAATTGGAACATCAACTCATTAATCCAATTAAGCAAATACTTAAAAAAAATAATTATAGTTTTACTGAAATTAAATATGGTAGTTATGAGCCATTAGAACTAAAGGAAAAAATTGGTTTATCTAAATTTGCTATTTTCATTTGTGAGCATGAAACACAAGGTATTGCCTATCAGCAAATTTTGGCTTCTAATCTCCCTATTTTGGCATGGGACAGAGGAGGATTTTGGCAAGACCCCCATTGGTATCCTCATAAAACAAAATTCGCTCCAGTTTCTTCAGTTCCTTATTGGCACGAGACATGTGGTTTGAAATTTGAGTCAGCCAATATTTTTGAAGAAAAATTGAATGAATTTATTCATTTGGAAAAAATAGATTATTTTAAGCCTAGAAATTACATTCTTGAAAATTTAACATTAGAAAAATGTGCTGAAAATTATGTTAAAATAGTCTCTAAATTTATTAGATAATGGCTAGATGTAAAGTTTATTTATTTACATACAATCGAAATGAACTATTAAAAAGAGCCATTGAAAGCCTAATCAATCAAACTTTTAAAGATTGGACTTGTGAATTGCATAATGACAACCCAAACGATTTATTTCCAATAGAATACATCGAAAAAATTGGAGATCATAGAATAGAGGTAGTAAATCATGCTACAAATTTAGGTGCAGTTGAATCATTTAATTTAATGTTTAACCCCTGCAAAGAAGAATATATTGCAATGCTTGAAGATGACAACTGGTTTGAGCCTACTTTTATTGAAGAAATGGTAAAAAGCATGGAGACTTTCGAACATATCCAAGTTGCTTTTTCAAATCATTTTCTTTGGACAGAGAAAAATAATAATCAATGGATTAAACTTCCAGAATTAAAATATTCACTTGCAAACGAATATAATCTTATAAATTATCCTCAATATAGACATGTTTATCATTATCACTTTTCAAATTGTAGTGCTTTTTTTCGAAATAATGATTTTATTTCAAATTACAAAATTCCTAAACAAACAAGAGGAGATTTTATGGAACAAGTAAGAGAAAAATCTTTTCCTCATCCTATACTTTTTGTAAATAAACCTTTAGCAAATTTTTCATTTACACTTGAAACATACAGAAAAAAGTCTATAAAAGGCTTTCATGAACACAACAGTTTATTAGTTGCATGTTTTTTTAAACACAATCATACTTCTGATGATTGGATAAACGAATTATTGAAAGTTGTTAGAACTGAATTTGGTCTTTCTATAAATAAGTTCATCTATGCTGCACTTATAGAGTCTAAATGTCGAAAATTAATCCCAAAGTTTAAAATTTATGAATGGTTTAATTTTTTATTATACAATATAAAACATCCTTTTATTTTTTTTAGTGTTTTAAATTCTAAAAAAAAATATCCAGAGTTATGGTCGTATCTAAATGTAAAATCTCAAGATTTAGTCTCTAAATTTAAATAAAAAAATACTTTTATTAATATATCCATCAAAAAAAATAAAACTTAATAAATAAATTTGTATCTTTTCATCATTTACTTTGTTCAAAAAAATTGTTTTTTTATCACAAATCACACTTTTGCTACTATATTTGTGATATAAATCACATTATTGGCACTTAAATCGTGAAAAATATATTTATAAGAACTCTCGAAAATGAATTAATTAGTTGGAAAGCCGATGCCAATCATAAACCTCTTATCTTAAATGGTGCAAGGCAAGTAGGCAAAACCTATTTGATGAAATGGCTAGGAAATAGTCATTTTAGTAGTATAGCTTATTTTAATTTTGATGAAAAACCAGAACTAAAACAGTTTTTTGAAAACACTAAAGATGTAAATATCATTATCGAAAATCTTACCTTAGTGCTTGGACAAAAAATTGATAAAAATACTTTGTTGGTTTTTGATGAAATTCAAGAATGTTTATCTGCATTAAATACATTAAAATACTTTTATGAAAACCGACCAGAACTCTATGTTATTTGTGCGGGTTCTCTTTTAGGGATTTCGCTGGGCAAAGGCAATTCATTTCCTGTAGGCAAAGTCCAATTTTTAACATTATATCCGCTTAGTTTTACAGAGTTTTTACAAACTGCCGACCCAAAATTAGCTTTGTATCTTGATAATATAAATAAAATTGAGGTTATTCCTGATATTTTTTTTTCATCCTTAAAAGATAATTTTAAAAAATATTTGATCACTGGCGGATTGCCAGCGGTAGCATTAACTTTTTTAGAAACTAAAGATTTTGCTAAGTCTGATTTGGTTCTCAAAGATTTAATTCGCTCGTATGAACTTGATTTTGCAAAACATCCAATCACAAAAGATGTTGCCAAAATTAGCCATGTTTTTAATTCTATTCCATCACAATTAGGCAGAGAAAACAAAAAATTTGTTTATCAACTAGTAAAACCTGGAGCTAGAGCCCGTGAGTATGAAGATGCCATAAAATGGCTAGAACAGGCAGGATTGATTTATAAAATATATTTATGCAAAACACCAAAACTGCCAATTTCTGCTTATGATGACCTAAGTGCATACAAAATTTATACTTTTGATGTAGGGGTTTTACGCAAACTATCGCAACTCGACCCCATTGCATTTACAGAAGGCAATAGACTCTTTGTTGAGTTCAAAGGTGCTTTAATTGAAAACTATATTTTGCAAAGTTTAGTACCAAACTTTGAAGTATTGCCTAGATACTGGACATCGGGCAACGAAGCCGAAGTAGATTTTTTAATTCAATCTAAAAATGAAATCATACCTATAGAAGTTAAATCAGACGAAAACATTAGAAGTGCTAGTTTGACTCAATATTTCAATAAATTTCAACCCAAAATTAGAGTTCGATTTTCGTTAAAAAACTTGTCTTACCAAGATGGATTATTAAATATCCCCCATTTTATGGCTGACTATACTTTGAATTTAATAAAATATATAGCATAAATTATGGTTCGCTTTGTTACAAAAAATCAATAAATTATGGTTCGCTTTGTTACAAAAAAACATAAAATTATGGTTCGCTTTGTTACAAAAAAACATAAAATTATGGTTCGCTTTGTTACAAAATAGTTATATTTGCATTATTAAATAAAATTGAAATAAAACAATGTACGAAAGAAACATAATTACCGAACTTTTAAATTGGAAGCAACGCAGCAGTCGTAAACCATTGATTTTGAGGGGTGCAAGACAAGTTGGCAAAACTACCATTGTCAATCACTTAGCTACTTATTATAATCAATTTATAAACTTAAATTTAGAAAAAATTACTCATGCTGAATTATTTACAAATTACACCACCATTGAAGGCTTAATTGATAGCATATTTTTTCTGCATAATGCTAATTTAAACCAAAAAGAAAATACCCTAATCTTTATAGACGAAATTCAAGAAGTACCCAATGCCGTCAATTTGCTTCGCTATTTTTATGAAGATTTTCCACAGATACACGTCATAGCGGCTGGCTCGTTGCTAGAAACTATACTTAACGAAAATATAAATATCCCTGTTGGTAGAGTAGAATTTTTGGTACTACGTCCAGTAAGTTTTAGTGAATTTTTGGGTGCAATGTCCGAAAATCAATCGTTACAATTAATAGAGAGTCATGAAACACCAGCCTATGCTCACGATAAATTGATGACATTATTTAACACCTACACACTGATAGGTGGAATGCCAGAAATTGTAAAATCTTACGCTGCTGATAAAAATTTAACTTCGCTTAAAAAAATATACGATTCGCTTTTAATTGCTTACCAAAACGATTTTGAAAAATATGCCAAAAATAGCACACAGGTACAAGTTTTGCGTCATGTTATCAAATCAATAGGTACAGAAACAGGCAATAGAATAAAATTTGAGCGTTTTGGAAACTCAAATTATGGCAGCCGTGAAGTTGGAGAGGCTCTTCGTACCCTCGAAAAAGCCATGTTGATACAACTGATTTACCCAAGTATTAGCACCAAATATCCTATACAAATAGATTATAAAAAATCGCCAAAACTCCATTTTTTAGATACTGGTTTGTTTAATAAATTAGCTGGGATTCAAAAAGAATTAGTAAGAAGTATAAATGTAGAAAGCGTACATCAAGGCAAAGTAGCCGAACATATAGTAGGCCAAGAATTGCTCACAAATAGCTTTTCGCCTTTGCATGAACTCAAATTTTGGACTAGAGAAAACAAAGATGCTAACGCTGAGGTAGATTATTTGTATGAATATGAAGATATGCTATTTCCAGTAGAAGTAAAACTAGGGGCAGCCGGCAGATTGAGATCTTTGCATAGTTTTATTGATTTGTCCGAACATCACATTGGGATTCGAGTATCGTCTAACCATTTTAGCGTAGAAAATATAAAAACAATCGCTAACAAACCTGCAAAATTGATAAATGTACCTTTTTATTTGGTAAGTAAAATGGATAAAATTTTAGAAGTTAATCTATAAATAAACTTGTAAAAACATTAATTCAACTTTCATCAATAATGTTATGAAACTTGACATTTATAATTTCTAAAAGTATTCTTTTTGAGAATTATTTTACCTTTAAATTTGAAAAAAAAATTAAAATAATCTATTTTTGTAGCAAAATCAAATCAAATGACCATATCTTACACTATACACTCTAACGATTTAGATGTGTCATTGCTTGAATCCATAAAAAGTTTTTTCAAAAATAAAGAACTTACAATTTCTATTAAAGAAAAAGTAAACAAAACAGCATATTTTGAAGCTGACGAACTTACAAATATTAAAATTTTGAAAGGTTTAGAAGAGCTAAAATTAAATAAAGGAATAAAATTAAAATCAGTAACTGATTTTAAAAATTTCATACATGAAAAAGCAAAACAATAAATGCGTCAAATAGTAATAATGCCAGTTTGTATAGATGATTTCTTATATATGTCTATTTACGAACCTAAAACCTTTACTAAAGTAGCAAAGCTAATAGAAGATATTTTAAAACACCCTTATGAGGGAATAGGTAAACCAGAAGCATTAAAACATGAATTTTCTGGCTGTTGGTCTCGAAAAATAAACGAAAAAGACAGATTAATATACACAGTTTCTGATACAGAAATCAATATAATTGCTTGTAAATATCATTACCTAGACAAATAGATTTTACTTGAATACTCAAATCTTAAAGGAACTTTTAAAAACCCCAATTCCTATGAAGCCCTCCCAGTGGGTTCTGTGGAATCAGGGAAAACAAAAGTTTTGAGCCAAGCTTTGTGTTCCTAAAATTGATTTTAGTGGAGTTTTTTAAAAAAAAATTGAGGTTTTTAGAACTTCCCTTATATGTTAATATGAAAAATTTATTGTTAATACAAGTCAAAAAAACGTTAGCAATTTAACCTGCAAAATTGATAAATTTACCTTTTTAGTTGGTAAGTAAAATGGATAAAATTTTAGAAATAAACATTTGATTTTTAAAAGAATTTTTACAACAAGTGCATCAGTATTAACGCTTGTTTTTTTATTAGAGATATTTTTAAGATTTTATTATGGATTTTGTGATGCAGTTTTGGTGCGAGAAGATACCGAACTTGAATATATTGCCCAACCAAATCAAAACAGATTTAGATTTAGAAACCACATTTTATACAACTCTTTATCAATGCGTAGCCCCGAAATTGATTCAACAAGCCAATTAATATTAGGTTTTGGCGATTCAGTTATCAATGGTGGCGTACAAACAGACCACGATTCGTTAGCAACTACCATTTTATCAAATAATATCTCAAAAAATTCTCCCTATAAAATTCAATTTTTAAATATTTCTTATGGTAGCTGGGGGCCTGATAACTGTTATATTTACTTAAAACGATTTGGACATTTTAAAGCAAAATCAATTTTTCTTTTTGTTAGTTCGCATGATGCCTATGATAACATAAATTTTGATAAAGTTGTAGATGTGCATGAAAGTTTTCCAAGCAAACAATATACATTGGCCATATATGAGTTGTTGGATAGATATGTTATACCAAAATATTTCCCAAATTTAAAATCCGAAAACTTTGCTAATACATTAGCTATAAATAAAAAAAAATACAATAGTGCTTTTAACCTAGGGTTTGAGCAGTTTTTGAATTATTGTAAAAGTAATAATCTGCGATTAGTGATTTATTTGCATGCTGAGCAAACTGAGCAACAACAAGGGTTTTATAACCAACAAGGTTTAGAAATTATTGATTTTGCACATAAAAATAGTATTGATTTGATTACAGACATAGATAAAATGGATAAAAATGAATATAGAGATAATATTCACATAAACGAAAAAGGGCAAAAAAAATTAGCAAGTTTGGTGTATCAATATTGTGAAATTAATTTATTTGCAATTTTGTAAATAAAATTACAATTATGATTATATTTGATTTTTTAGTGCATAAATTTTAAAAAAATGGAAACTAAAGTTAAAGAGAAAAAAAATACATTTCGTCCTAGAGTAAAAAATAAGCCACTTGGAGTCGAGAAAATAGCCATGAGCTATGAATATTATGATAATTGGGAGCCAAATGATGGCTTTAAATATGATTGGAAAAATGGATTTGCTTTAAAAAATAGTTCTATCATGAAAAATACTGAGAGATTTATAATTGCTAACATCAACAGAAAATTTGTGCTCACACAAAGTTTTAAATCAGGCGGAGAACTTTTCCAAGAAACAAGATGTTTGTTAAATAACTTAGAAACAAGGATACCAGATATTGCTTTTTTTACAAAACCACAAATCATAGCAGCTGCAAATGACGAAAATCCAATACCATCTTTTGTCATAGAAATTATTTCTAAAAACGAAAATACTTACGAAACAGAAGCAAAAATAGAATCCTATTTTAACGCTGGTGTGCAAACTGTATGGCAAATATTTCCTAATCTAAAACAAGTTTGGATATTTACAGACTTGAAAGGTGCAAAAATTTTAAGAGACAAAGAAATTTGCTCTGCAGCACCATCAATGCCAGATTTTTTTATTTCAGTAGATGATATATTTAAGATTTAGTCAAAAAAATTGTTATGGGTATTGTCAAAACATCAATTATACTTTCTAATCCAAGGTATCCTGACTTAGAAAGTATAGAAGTAGTAAGTTTGGTTGATACAGGTGCTTTACATTTGTGTATTACAGAAACGCAAGCCATACAACTTAAACTAGAAGAGACTGAAAAAAGACCCGTTACATTGGCAGATGGCTCTACACAAATTATTCCTTATGTAGGTCCTATTAAAGTCGATTGGAAGGGTAGAATAAGCTATACAGGTGCTTTGGTTTTGGGCAATCAATGTTTGCTTGGAGCAATTCCAATGGAAGACATGGATATATTGGTGCATCCAGCCCAGCAAATAATGTTGGCCAATCCACTACATCCTAACATACCAGCTTCTGTGGCATATTAATGATTAAATGAAAATCTTACTAATAAACGACCCAGGAATACCTGTCCCACCAAAGCTTTATGGCGGCATAGAGCGTATTGTATATCAGCTTGCCAATGAATACACTCGCTTAGGGCATGAAGTTACTTTACTAGCAGGGCCTGAATCCTGCTGCGATGGCAAAACAATAACTTTTGGTAAAAATGATTTACAAAAATCAAAATTTCAACTTATTAAAGAAATTGCTTTTGTTTGGTGGTTTTTACTCAAAAATCATAAAAAATACGATGTAGTTCACAGTTTTGGTAGGTTGGTTTATCTATTACCAATTTTAAATAAACCTTTAAAAAAAATAATGAGTTACCAGCGAGAAGTAACTGTAAAAAATATTCAACTTATTCATAAACTCCCAAATAAAAATTTGCATTTTACGGGTTGTAGCGATTATATTTCACAAAAAAAAGGTTTAGTAGGCAATTGGCATACTGTTTACAATTTTGTTGATACAACTCAATATACATTTGTAGAAAAAGTAGCTGTAGATGCCCCATTTGTGTTTTTGGGTAGAATAGATAATATAAAAGGTTGCCATCATGCTATAGCATTTGCAAAAAAAATGAATAGAAAATTAGTTATTGCAGGTAATATTTCGCATCTTGAACATGAAAAAGCCTATTTTGAAAACGAGATAAAGCCAAATATAGATGGCCATCAAATTACTTATATTGGCTCGGTAAACGATATTCAAAAAAATGAGTTGCTAGGCAAGGCAGCCGCCTTGTTAATGCTGATAGATTGGGACGAACCTTTTGGTATAGTGATGGCAGAGGCTTTGGCTTGTGGAACACCTATAATTGGTTTTGATAGAGGTGCTGTAAAAGAAGTTGTGGAAAATGGGGTGAATGGATTGATAATTAAAAAAGATGCGTTTAACTTTTTAACTTTGAATAAACTTTTGTTAATAAATAGAATTGAATGCATAAAAAGTATTAATGAAAAATATTTGATTTCTAATATTGTGAATAAATACACAACCCTTTTTCACTAATTAAATAATTACATTTTTAGATTTATCAGCATTATTTTTCACTAAGCTCCCCAATATTATCAACCAATGTATAAAGACATTACACTACAGATAAACATTTCTCCAGGAGATATTAATTACGCACTTCTTACAGTTCCAAAATTGGTAAAAAAGCATAAATCGATAACCAATCGTTTACTGATAGTAGATTGTTGTCGTCCACAAAGAACTAAAATTGTAAACCCAGATAAAAAATTTCCAATTGAAGAGTTTACAAAAAAAGTATCGAAAATAAAAGAGATAGCACTTCAACTGAAAACACAATGTGAATTTACAGAAGTGTTTTTTTTAGAACCAGATTCTCAAATTATCAAATTGCTATCAAAAAAATATTTAAACAACATCTACAAATGCACACACGCAGGTGGAGGTACAGCAAATATGTCGTATTGGGCAGCCCTAGAAATACCAAATACAAAATATGTGCTACACTTAGATGGCGATATGATAATGTATCAAGATTCAAATTTTGAATGGTACACAGAAGCTATTAAAATATTAGAAAATGAAACTGACGCAATTATGGCAGTACCAAGACTTTGTCCGCCAGTAATAAATAATTTTGAGTTGCCATCAGCTCACGAAGGTAGAGTATTTGTAAATAAAGAAAATTATTGGATAAATGATTGGTTTAGTACACGTTACTTCTTGGATTCAAATAACAAATGCAACTTTAGGATTCTAATATAAATAACATATTTTTTCAGAGAAAGGGAATAAATTCCCCTTCTACCGAATGGATATATTATCTTTGTTGGCGTCCGTCCAAAGTTGTCAAACATGAGTCATATAACCGAAAAACAAAGATACACAATAAGTGTAATGTACAAAGAAAAACATTCTCAAACTGCTATTGCAGCAGCGATTGGCAAACACAAATCTGTCGTTTGTAGAGAACTAAAACGCAACTGCGATTTGCGAAATGGTGCATATAAACACGAGCTTGCACAAAAGAAATACAAGGAAAGGTTAGTAACAAAACCAAAAAAAACTAAATTAACACCAGAAGTAAAATCCTTTATTTCAGAAAAGCTATCGCTTAAATATAGCCCAGAACAAATAGCAGGATTTGCAAAAAAAGAAGGCATAGAATGTGTGTCATACGAGCGGATCTATAAGCATATTTGGGCTGACAAAAAAAGCAAAGGCACTTTGTATACAAACCTGCGAACACAGTGCAAAAGATACCGAAAAAGGGGTTCTAGTAAGGACAAAAGGGGTATAATCAGAGACAAGATACACATTTTAGAACGAGAAGAAATAGTCGAAAAACGAGAAAGATTTGGAGATTTAGAAATTGACACTATCATAGGAAAAAACCATAAAGGTGCTATAATTACAATCAACGACAGAGCTACAGGAGTAGTAAGAATCATGAAAACAAATGGAAAAAATGCAGTAGATTTGAGTAAAAATGTGATAACAAAATTACAAGATTGGAAGCCCTATTTACACACCATGACATCAGATAATGGTAAAGAATTTGCAGAACATAAAATGATAGCCGAAGCCCTAAACATAAAGTATTATTTTGCAACACCCTATCACAGCTGGGAAAGGGGATCAAACGAAAATTTAAACGGACTTATAAGACAATATATTCCTAAAAAAACTTGTTTCGACCAAATTTCAGATGCAGATTTGCAACGTATAGAAGATGAAATAAATAATCGACCAAGAAAACGATTTAATTACCAAAATCCTTTAGAAATTTTAAAACAAAAAGTTGCATTTGCGGCTTGAATCCTGCCTTTTTATTAGATAAAGAAAAACTAAGTAGCTTTTTACCTTTAGTTACGGGTAAAATAAAATATGAAACTTTATTAAGAAGATGGTTAAAAAGAGTATATCCTTTCGACCCTGAAATAGTTTTTTTTAAAAAGCTAAGCCCCAATGGATGTAAAAGAGTAATTTTAAAAAACACCAATGCTTGGTTTTTGCACCCTGCAAACAAACCTCAAGAATTTATTAATATTATTGAAAAAATAATTGATAAAGTTAATTTTGGTAACTATCCCTTAGAGCAAGCAGGAAATGAAGATATAAATTTGGAAGCATGGCAAAAATATCTTACAAATAAATAATTGAAAAAAGAAACAGTAGTTTTTATTTCCTCTGGACAGCCTTCAAGCAACCCACGTTTAGTTAAAGAAGCAAATTTTTTATCTGAAATTGGTTTAGAAGTATTTGTTATTTATTCATATTGGATACAATGGGCTTATTTGTCAGATAAAGAATTATTTAAATCTATTAAATGGAAACCTTTATTGGTTGGTGGTACTCCGTTTAATGTTAAAATATTATACTATTTAACTCGTTTTCGATTCAAACTTTTCAATTGGTTTTGCCAAAATATATCATTAAAATTTGGAATTGCAGAAATTGCAAAAGGTAGAGCTTATCCTGAAATGTTACTAAAAGCAAAATCCATTAAAGCAGACCTATACATAGCTCACAACCTAGCTGCCTTACCCATTGCTGTAAAAGCAGCGAAATTAAATAGTGCAAAATGTGGTTTTGATGCAGAAGATTTTCACAGGCAAGAAGTTACTGATGATATACATTCTTTTGAATATAGATCAGCTAAGTATATCGAAGATAAGTATTTGCCCAAAGTAGATTATCTTACTGCTGCAAGTCCATTAATTGCCAAAGAATATAAAAAATTGTACCCACATCTACATCCAGTTGTCATTAATAATGTATTTCCAAAAAAGTATATTAAAAATTCTCAATTCTCAATTCTCAATTCTCAATTAAAACTATTTTGGTTCTCTCAAACCATTGGCAAAGGTCGAGGAATTGAAGATGTAATTTCTGCCTTATCCATATTAAAAAATGAAAACATTGAGCTACATCTTTTAGGAAATGCGTCACAAGACACTAAAGACTATTTTATTTCTTTGAACCCAAGTACAAAAATTTATTTCTACAATCCTATCCCACCAGATGATGTTTTTGAATTTGCTTCTCAATTTGATATAGGATTAGCTTTAGAACAAAAAATACCTTACAATAGAGATATTTGCCTTACTAATAAAATTTTTACCTATCTCACATCTGGCTTAGCTATTTTAGCAACAGAAACAACAGCTCAAAAGCAATTTATGTGCGAAAATCCAGAAATTGGTAGTTCTTTTGAAATTGGAAATATAACACAAATTGCAGAAAAAATTATTCAATTTTATGTTGATAAAAATTATTTAATCAAATGCAAAGAAGAAGCATTACGTTTGGCAAACAAAGAGTACAACTGGGAAATTGAAAGTGAAAAGTTTATTAAAATAGTTAATCAAGTTGTTCACTTTCAAAATTAGAATTTTAACATTTAATTTTAAATTTATATATTGCATTATCAAATAGTATAAATATGGAAGCTATTTTAGAAAATCCTATAAAAAAACGCAGAGACATAAAAAAAAACCTTGGCGTAGAACGTATTGCCATGTCTTATGAAAGGTATGACAAATTTGAACCAAAAAATGGCATTAAATACGAATGGAAAAATGGTTTTGTAATAAAAAATGGAACGGTTATCAAAAATACTGAAAGATATATAATATTGAATATACAAGAAAAGTTTTCAAAATCTTCAGGATATGAACAAGGGATTAGAAGTTTATCAGAAACTCGATGCAATCTTAATTCATTTATCATTCGCATTCCTTATTTGGCTTTTTTTACAAAAGAGCAAATCAAGCAATCGGCTGAAAATCAACATCCTATCCCCTCTTTTGTAATAGAAATTATATCTAAAAACGAAAATACTTACGAAACTGAAACTAAAGTTCAAGAATATTTTGAGGCTGGTGTAGAAACTATTTGGCATATTTTCCCAACATTGAAACAAGTTTGGGTTTTTAAAAACAATAAAAATGTTACAATAAATACTAGAACAGACAGTTGCACAGCTATAATAAATCTTACTGAATTTTCAATGACCGTAGAGGAAGTTTTTGAATTGTAATTTGAAATTTTTTTATTATTTTATTACTGAATATGGCCATTTCACACACTATAAAATTATTTTTTAATCACCCATTAGCTTCAAAATATGCCTTATTCTTATTCCTATTTTCCTTTTGAACGATAACTTGTAGAAATGACTACTTTTGGTAATTACAACACTGTTTACATAAGAGATATAGATTTTGTAAAAAATCGCATTATCAATGCTGAAAAAGTAACAATAAACAATACTGAATTTTAATTAATTAAAAAATGAACAAATATTCTAAAATTAAACTCCAACTTTCTCGACATTGGTGTCTCCCTTTTAAAGAACGAATAACTAAATATTTGGTTAAAAATGGCACACAAAATAACTATAAAAAAGGCATAACATTCACTGATTTAGGTGTCCTTTTTAATTATGATACTAGAAACTATATCGAATATAAATTATTTGCAGATGGTTATTACGAAAAGGAGGTTACCCTTTTGATGCAAAATTTTGTTTCATTTGGAGATACTGTTTTAGATGTTGGAGCCAATATTGGCGTACATAGCCTTAATTTATCTAAAATGGTGGGAAAAACAGGCATTGTTTTTGCTTTTGAACCCATTCCTTTTTTAAGAGAAAAGCTACAATCAAACATAAAGCTAAACCAAGCTAATAATATTACGATTGTTCCAGTAGCTTTATCAAACCAAAATTATACAATCAAAACCGCATTTAGCCAAAACACCAACAATGGTACTTTTTTCATCGCTAATGATAATAACGGAGAAACAGAAATTAATTGCTTTAATGGAGATGACTGGGCCAGTGAATCAAAAATAACTTCTTTAAAGTTAATAAAAATAGATGTTGAAGGATTTGAATACAAAGTACTTACTGGTTTAAAAAATACAATTCTAAAATATAAACCTATTATTTTATTTGAGTATGATACCAATTACATATCTAGGGCAAATTCTACTCCTAATGATTTTAATATTTTATTTTTTAAAGAATTAAATTATAAATTATTCAGTATTCAAAAATATGAAATCATACCAATTTTAGATCTAAACAATTCTATAAATATGTTAGAAATAATAGCAATCCCATTTTAAATACTTACCTTACTCCCCTTCCTTGAAATCCCTCCTCATCATCTCCCCATATTTCCCCCCAAGCAATGCTGCTGATATGCAACGCATACGTATGAGTTTGCTTTTTTTCAAAGATTTTGGTTGGCAGGCCGAGGTGGTTACTGTTGATAGCAAATACGCAGATGCTAACAAAGATGAGTTATTGCTGCAATCTGTACCACAAAACACGATTATACATTATGTGGGTGCATTTTCCAAAAAATACACTTCAAAAGTTGGGTTGGGAAGTTTGGCTTTGAGGTCGCTTTGGTATTATTATAAAAAAGTAAATCAATTATTATCAAACAAAAAATATGATTTAATTTATTTTTCTACCACACAGTTTCCAGTATGTATATTAGGTGCTTATTGGAAAAAAAAATTCAATATTCCTTACGTCATAGATATGCAAGACCCTTGGCATTCTGACTATTATCAAAATAAACCCAAAAACCAACGTCCACCAAAATATTGGTTTAGTTATAGGCTAAATAAATTTTTGGAACCCATAGCCCTAAAATCTGTCGATGGTCTTATTGCTGTTTCTGAGGCTTATATCAACACTTTGCAATCGAGGTATCCTAACACTCAAAACATACCAACAGCCACTATTACTTTTGGGGCTTTTGATAAGGATTTTGAGATTGCAGCTCAAAACTTAGCTACTGCCCCACCCCTATTGAAACCTTCTATTGATAACTTTACTATTGTTTACATTGGGCGTGGTGGTGCCGATATGCAACCTGCTTCAATGCTATTTTTTAATGCTTTTATGCAAGGTTTAAAAAAATATCCCACAGAATTTAGTAAGTTTAAGATTTATTTTATTGGCACAAGCTATGCCCCTTCTGGGCAAGGAAAACCCACCATTCAACCTTTGGCAAAAAATTTTGGCCTCGAAAATTATGTTTTTGAACATACAGATCGAATATCATTTTATCAAACCCTAAACACTTTACAAGCTGCTGATGTACTTTTTATTCCAGGCTCAGACGATCCTGCTTACACTGCCTCAAAAATTTATCCATACATCATGGCCCAAAAACCCTTGATTAGTATTTTTAACCCCCATAGTAGTGCCTCAAAAATTATAAATGATTGTAACATATTCTTACCACTAAGTTTTGAAATGTCTCAAAATCAAATCAACGAAAAAGTAATAAATTACTTATTATCTGTTGTTAATAAATCAATTCCAATCAACCAACCACTGCCGCTAATTTTTGAGCAATATTCAGCAAAAAATATGACTAAGTTGCAAACCCAACTTTTTGATAAAGTAGTTGCACTTTAACTATTTTTTAACTTTAACTTTCTATACAATTATACTATTTTTTATACAATGATAAAACTTGCCATTATAACTACCCACCCTATTCAATATTATGCTCCAGTTTTTAAGTTATTGGCTCAAAAATTAGATGTAAAAGTGTTTTATACTTGGGGCAAACAAGTTTTAGAAAACAAATACGATCCAGGATTTAAAAAACAAATCAACTGGGATGTGCCTTTGCTTGATGGTTATCATTACCATTTTACCCAAAACGATGCCAAAAATCCAGGCTCACATCACCAAAACGGAATTATAAACCCCAATCTTATTTCCGAAATCAAAGAGTATAATCCAAGTGCTATTTTGGTTTATGGATATGCTTATGATAGTCATTTTAAGGTAATGAAGTATTTTAAAGGCAAAATTCCTGTATATTTCAGAGGCGACTCTCACTTATTAGACAAAAATTCGGCTTTTAAATCAATCCTAAAATATGTGTATCTTCATTGGGTATACAGATATGTAGATTATGTGTTTTATGTTGGCAAATCAAATAAAGCCTATTTTGAATATTATGGTTTAAAAGAAAATCAGTTAATTTTTGCCCCTCATTCCATTGATAATGAGCGATTTTCTCAAAATCAAAACGCAGAAGCTAAAGCTATTCGTTCAAAATTTGGTCTGAAAGAAACTGATATTCTTATTTTATATGCAGGCAAATTTGAGCCAAAAAAAAATCCTCTACTTCTCTTAAATTCGTTTATAAAATTAAATAAAAGCAATATTTTCTTACTTTTTTTGGGAAATGGAATACTCGAAGTTGATTTAAAAAAACAAGTTGATGAAGCTAAAATTCACCATAAAGTTTTTTTTGAAGATTTCAAAAATCAATCTATTTTACCTATGTATTACCAAGCATCTGATTTGTTTTGTTTACCCTCTCAAGGTCCAGGCGAAACTTGGGGATTGGCCATAAATGAGGCTATGGCAACCAGTAAAGCTATTTTGGTTTCAAACAAAGTTGGTTGTGCCAAAGATTTAGTAATAAATGGTGTCAATGGGTTTATTTTTGAAGCTCAATCTGATATTGATTTTTTTGAAAAACTAGCATGGGCAACTTCTGATAAACAAAAATTAAGCATGATGGGCTCTAAATCTTTTGAAATTATTTCAAATTATAGTTTTGAGATACAAGTGAAAAATATGGCATATAGCATATATAGCTTATTTGGAAAAGAAGTTTAAATCAAAATATATAAGGTATATTAAATATTTATAACTTTTAATTATAATTTCCTTTGGGGAAATCGCAAAATCCTATAAAAAATATGTATATAAATATATGTATAATAGCCTCAATTTAGCAGCTCAAAAAAAAACACTTATCAATTATAATAAGTGTTTTTTTTGTTATGAGGGCATTTATTTTTAAATCCACAAAATTACTTCAGAATTGTAAATTCAACCCTTCTATTTTTAGCTCTTCCTTCGTCTGTAGCATTGGTTGCTACTGGCTGACTACTTCCAAATCCTTTATACTTTAATCTTGTTTGGTCTATTCCCTTAGATTGCAGATATTCAACCACAGATTTTACACGTGATTCTGATAATTTTTGGTTTGCTTTGGGCATCCCACGACTGTCTGTATGTCCAGAAACTAAAATTTCCATTGTAGGATTTTCGGTCAAAACTTCAGTTAATAATCCAAGTTCTAGGAATGACTCTTCCAATAAGTTTGCTTTACCTCTTTCAAAGAAGATATGTTTGAGTTGAATTTTCTGACCTACTTCAATAGGCGACATTGCCAAAGAAATGCTTGTATCTTTATTTACCATCATATTTGGGACTATAAAATTTTCTTCCATGGTTACATACGATGGTGCATGAGAAACGATGTAATATTTTTTTGGCTCTGTTGAAATCGACATTTTAGCAACTCCATTTGAAAGTATCGAATTTGCAATTACTTTTTTGGTATTCAATTCATAGCAAGTTACAGTAGCCAAATCTAGTGGTTGTTTTGTTTTTGAGTTAGATATGTTTACAAAAAGTGTATTTCCTTCTCTTATTTTTTTAGTTGTATAAATGTCGCCATTTGTATCGTTGTTTTCGCCACTTACAAAATAAAACTCTTCGTTTGAAACTGGTGTAAAATATCCATCAAAACCTTTTGTATTGATATTAGAACCCATATTGACTGGTGTAGTCCATCTTGTCCAACTGTTGTCTAGTCTTTTTGACATATAAATATCGCCATCTCCAAAACTGTCGCTTCTGCCATTACTCGAAAAATAAAGTGTACTATCATCGTCTGCTAGGTATGGCGATGTTTCAAAACCTTTCGTATTTATGTCGTTTCCTAAAGACAAAGGAGTGGCCCAAGTACCGTCTTTCATTAACTGAGACACAAAAATATCTTCCAAGTCTGTAGAATCTTTGGCAAACCTCGATATAAAAAGTTTATCTCCATTTTTGGATAAATGATAACCTATAAATGTATTTTTTTTTAACAAAAAATCTTTAATTATTACTTCTTTTGGATTTGATAAATTACCATCAACATCTATATCCATTGTTGTAAGACCAAAATTTGCCTTGTTGGTTGTTGTATTAAAGTAATTTGTAATATATAATTTTTTGCTATCAGGCGAAATTGCTACTGGTGCGTTTTCATATTTATTTGAATAAGCTCCCATACATTTTTGGGCAGTTTGCCATTTGCCGTCTGCACCAAGTTTAGACACATAAATATCCTGACCAGATAGCACTCCCCCACTATTTACGCTGCAAAAAGACCTAGTAAAATACATTTTTTTGCCATCCCTGGTTAATACAGGAGAGGTTTCATCACATTTTGAATTTATTGTGGTGTCTAATTTTGAGGCAACTGTATATTTTGATTGCGATTGGCTATTAAATCCAATAAAAATGCTAATAACGAATACAAAAATTGATTTATTTTTCATTGATTTATAAATTTAAAAAATTAGTTAAACATTAAAGATTTAAGAGTACCACTTTTTCTTTGAAAACGATAACCTAATATAATTTCTGACCCACCTCCTCGTGTATATTTACTAACAGGATTTATTGTAAAATCATAAGAATAACTAATATCAAGTTTTTGAAATAAATTTATTCCAATCATACCTGCAATGGCATCTTTATTTCTGTAATTAAAACCAAACCAAAACGATTGAATACTCATACGTAAATTAGCATCAAAACTTAAAGGAAGACTTCCATCCATAAAATGACGATATGCTACATTTGGTGAAACAAAAACGCCATCTGATAATTGAAATTTGTAACCTGCATGGCCAATCAGTATAGGTTTAAATTTGTTTGATGTGGCTATATTTTTATAAGGACTTTGCATCAAAAGTGATACTGCACTTACACCAATATAAAATTTATCTTGATACAGAAATGCACCAACATTTAAGTCTGGAGTAAATTTACTCGAAATTGGGTTGGTTTCTGCATCTTTATACACTATATCGTTTGCTGAATTAGAAGCCATATTTAAGGTAGCCCCTAATGACAATTTGGTATTAGTACTCAAAAAAATATGATATGCATACGTTACTCCTAAACCCATTCTATTTAGTCCACCAAAAGATTCGTTGATAATATGCCCTCCTAAGCCATGATAAGGTCTTGTTAATAACTTCCTCTTAGCTTCTGCTAGCTTTTGTTTATACTCTTTTTTGTCGTTTTCGTCTCTTTTGGCGAGCGAATCTGTCGTTTTTTCAACTAAGTTTCTATACAATGCTGCACTACGACCTCTTACAGGTAAAGTATTGTTGTTAGGATAAAGGGTATCTAGTCTAATAATTTTATCAACTGAGGCTTTTTTTACTTTTTGTAACCTAGTATGAATACTCAAATACATGGTTTGAGGAGCATTTTCTAAACCAAGATAATTTCTTCTAAACGACCCTTGCAGATGCGTAAATTCCTCTGCTCCTGCATAAGCTGGATTAAGCATATATGAGTTTACGGGAATCTGAGTAGACTGAATCAGTCCCCTATTATCACTTTGTGCTTTTGATGCTAAAATTACAAAATTTAGCAATATTATAAGATTTAACTTTTTCATTTTTTGTTGTTAAATAATTGTGATGTTATTTTTTAAAAATTTATAGTATATTTATCTAGATAAAATAAGTGAGCCTGAAAGTGGTTTTTTGCCATCGTTTAAGTCTACCAAGTAAATATAGTTCCCAAAAGGTAAATCTTTGCCATCTTTTTTCCCATCAAAGTCGTTTTGATAATCTTGTTTTTCAAAAACTACATTACCCCATTTATCTATGATAGAAACTTTGTTGCCTGCAAACAAAGTAATATTGTCTATCACAAACTTCTCGTTTTTGGCATCTCCATTTGGTGTTATTCCATAAAATTTAGGTAATGCAATAATTACTTCTTTGGTTTCTACTGTCAAACCAACTAGGCTACTTACACATATTCCATCTGTATAAGAAACATAATAATTTTTGACACCTATATCTTTGGTAGATGGAATAGGAGCGTTTACTAATTTTGCACTGTTGGGTGTATCAATATACCATACAAGATTCAAAGATGAGTTTTGTGATGTTACTTCCAATGGTTTACTCAATTCATTTTGGTTATAAACGAAGTTTTTGGTTGTTGGTGCAGGTATTATTACATCGCTAAATGTTACTGTTGTGCCAACCGCTCTCGACCAACATCCATTTCTAAATGCTTTTATAAATATGCTGCCCGAACTTGTCAAAACATAAAGATTAGAAGACGAGGTAGTTGATGTGGCTAGCACATCTGATTGCCAATACCAAGTGTTGGTGCCTGGTACTGAATTAGAATATAAAACATTTGCAGTTAAACCAGTACAAGTACCAACGATGGATTGTGCAAAAATTGGTTCAGGTACATCAGGGGCTGATATAGGTGTTACAGAAACTTTGAGAGAGTCTGACCAACATCCTGTAACTGTATTTTGGACTCTTAAGTAAATTTCTTGGGTATTTTCGCCTGATATGGTGTAATTTTCAATGGCAGGGAGTGCATTCGAGATGGCTGTGTTTGTGGTTTGCCAATAATTCTTTTGGTTTAGTACTGTTGGTACAGTGGCTGCAACTATGGCTTTGTTACAAATAGGATAAGAAACAAAAACAGGTGATACAGTGATAGTAGAAATTGGCAAAGGTTTTACTATAAATTCGGTAGATTTAGACCAACAGCCCTGATCGTCAACTGTATTGATAAAAACAGATTTAGGAAATGGAAAACCTAAAATTTGATTTTGAGTTACAGGATTAGTGGTACTTTTGAGATTAGCATCTGTTTGCCAATAAGATAAGCTACCTGGGACTGAAGCCACTGTTCCAGTAAGAGTCAATGAATTAGTACAATCTCCTAAAGAAGCTACAGAAGTTAGTGGTTTGGGTAAGGTAATACCTAAAATAGTGAATGTCGAAATAAATGATTCTTGGGCAAGAACTTCACTACCACCTAGTGTTAAACTACCTAAATCAAGAGTATTATTCCATCTATTATTAGCATTTGAGTTAGATGATTCCCAAAATAACTGTTCATTTCTACCAAAGCCCCCATTATTTCGTCTTTGTCTACCTTGATTGTCGTTGTAAGCAAGATCAAAACCAAATGAAAAATTTTCGCTTGGAATGGTTACAATTCCAAAAAAGGATTCCCATGGAATCATCATCTCAAATTGAAAACCAGTGCCTTTGTGTAAAGTAGCCAAACGAGTCGCATTAGAACCTATACTTTGTAGTTTAAATGCCTCACCATTTGTAAAAGTTTTTACAGACATTTTAATTCCAGTTACACTTCGACCTTGAATTGAATTATCATAATAATCCAGTTGATTTTCATCTATTGCATTAAATGGTATTTTCAATTGACGAGCTACTAAATTTTGTAAATTATAACCAGTTGGACATCCATTATAACAATCATCAATATTATAAGGGTCTATATAAATTTCAATTAAATCAATACCATCAGTATTAAAATTTGGTTTACCAAACATAGTTGTATCAACTACTTTAACCCCAATGTATAGTGCTGTATTGTCCCATAAAATACCGAAATTGACTGCACTATTACCCCCATTAGGAATTGGGTTGTTGTTAGCATCTGCCAATTGCTGATAAAGCATATTGTTTAAATTCCAATAGCTTTCATCTAAAATACCATCTATTGTAACTAAACCATCAGATAATTTTTTGGTAATTCTAGAACTTTGATTACCTGTTATCGATATAGTATTAATCCCCTCTGTAAATAAGTTTGAAGGTAAAATCACAGCAGTTTTTGTTGGGGGTGCATCTGTGGATATTCCAGGAGACAAATATTGAGGTACTTTTACTCCATTAATATAAGTATTATATGATTGATAAGAAGCAGGTTCATTGATATTAATTAAAAAATCCCCTAAACCACAAATAGTAGATTTACTAGGTATAGCGATAGTTTGTGCTTTTAATACCTCCATACAGAATACAAATAGTATCAATGATATTTTTTTAATAAATATAGATGATTTCATGTTAAAATAATATAATTTTTTATTGATAAAAAACAATTTTTTGCAATAATAATAGAAAAAAATTAAACTTCAACGATTTTTTAATAAAAATATACTAATATTCACATTTGCTGTTTTATTTCTTAGAAATTGTATTTTTAATCATTTTTATTTCCATTAATTATATAATTGTTTAGTTTTGTAAAAAAATATATAATTTTTTTTACAAATAATATGATAAAATTTATATCAAAACATCTGAAAAGTATATTTTTATTCTTTATATTCTCTTCGCTCGTAATTGTAGTAGCTTGTCAGACTTTATTTCGTTCTGAAAACAAAATCTCTTTCAACACTGAAGTTCGTCCTATCCTAAATGCCAAATGCACGGGTTGCCATGGTGGAGTGAAAAAAGCTGGTGGTATTAGTTTTATTTACAGGGAATTGGCTTTAGGAAAAGGAGAATCTGGCAAAACCTGCATTGTTCCTGGCAAACCTTCTGAAAGTGAATTTTTTACACGCCTAACCCATCACGACACAGAATTGAGAATGCCGCTTGGCAAAGAGCCTTTGAACGAAAAAGAAATTGCTATTCTTAAAAAATGGATTGAAGAAGGTGCCAATTGGGAAAACCATTGGGCATACATCAAACCTGAACCAAAAGAAGTGCCAGATGCTCCATCCAAATATGTAAAAAATGATATTGATAATTTTATATATGCCAAAAGAGATGAGTTGGACATAGATTTGTCGCCATCTGATATATCTGAAAAAGCTATTTTATTGAGAAGACTAAGTTTAGATGTAGTTGGATTGCCACCAAGTGTAGAAGAAATCGAAAATTTTGAAAAAGATGAATCCGAAAATGCCTACGAAAAACAAGTTGATCGACTTTTGTCATCTCCAGCTTTTGGCGAACGATGGGCTGGCATGTGGCTCGATTTGGCTCGATATGCTGATACGAAAGGCTACGAAAAAGACCTTCACCGAAATATTTATCGTTACAGAGATTATTTAATACAATCTTTTAACAAAGATTTGCCTTATGATCAATTTATAAGAGAGCAATTGGCTGGCGATTTGATGCCAAATCCTACAGAAAATCAATATTTAGCCACTGCATTTCATAGAAATACGATGAGTAATGATGAAGGGGGTACTGATAACGAAGAATTTAGAACGATTGATGTGATTGATAGAGTAAATACTACTTTTGATGTATTTCAGGGTGTAACGATGAGCTGTGTGCAATGCCACAGCCACCCTTACGACCCTATCGAGCATAAAGAATATTATCAAACCATGTCGTTTTTTAATCAAACAGAAGACAATAATGAATTTGATGAATATCCTAAATATATTGCTCCTGCTGATACGCCAACCGTGAAAATCAAGGAATTGATGGCTAAAATTGATAAATTAAATGGCTTCAATCTCAAAAATGAAACATATAAAGAAGCAAAAATTAGGCATGCTTTACCAAGAATTGAAGCCGAAAATGCATCACAATTTTCAAATATCGACCATGACGACCATTATGTATATGTCAAAAAAGAAAATTCGTATTTAAAATTCGATCATGTAAACTTCGATTTAGCTTACGCCATCAAAATCAGGCACGTGTCGGCAGGTGGTAGTGTGGCTCATTTTTATATTGATAATGTAAACGGAAAAAAAATTGGTCAATATGAATTGCCTGAAAGTTTCAATGAATTATATGAATTTAATATGCCAATCTCTAAAATTTCGGGAACTCATGATTTATTTATAAAATTTACCAAAAACCCTACTGCTGGTGTATGTAACTCTACCATAGACAGGATTACTGTTTCAAAATATAAAAAATATATTCACAATAAACCTTTGGTAAATGCTTATGAATTTGATGAAGTTTCAAATGTGGGCTTTGGCATGGAGGGTATTCATTCTTGGAAAGAAAATTCTTGGATTAAATTTAAAGATATAGATATTTCAAAAGCCAAATACATTGGGTTCAAATATACAGTTAGCGGTGGAAGCAAAATTGAATTTAGATTGGGAAGCCAAAACGGCAAAATAATAGCTCAAAAAACCATTTCAAACACCAATAATAATTGGAAAGAAATAAAAATACCCATTGAATCTGTAAAAGGAATGCAAAATATTTTTGTTGTGTTCAAAAATGATAAAAATGGAAACCACGATGGAATGATTGAAAATTTTGTTTTTGATGGAAATGTAAAAAATATAAATACAGAAAAATTTAAAAAACTAGACGAACTTACAGTGGAGTTGCAAAACTATTTATACCAATCTGGAACTCCATTTTTGAAAGAATTACCTGAAAATAAAAAACGCATCACTCGTATTTTTAATAGAGGAAACTGGATGGCAAAAACAGATACTGTTCAACCCATTGTACCAAAAATATTCAATAAAATGCCTGACAAAAGTCCCTCAAATAGGCTTGGATTTGCCAATTGGATAACTTCAAAAGAGAATCCACTAACGGCCCGTGTGGCTGTAAATAGACTTTGGGAGCAAATTTTTGGTTATGGCATTGTAGAAACTTTAGAAGATTTTGGTTCTCAGGGCATCAAACCAAGTCATCCAGAATTGTTAGATTATTTGGCACTCAAGTTTATGAACGAGTATAATTGGAGCACTAAAAAAATGTTGAAATTTATGGTTATGTCTTATACCTATCAACAAAAAAGCGAGGTTTCAGAAAAACAACTCAAATTAGACCCCAGAAATAAATACTTAGCCAGAGCACCTAGAGTTAGATTATCTGCCGAACAAGTAAGAGACCAAGCTCTGGCTGTTTCAGGACTTTTGAGCAAAAAAATGTATGGTCCAAGTGTAATGCCTTATCAGCCAAATGGCATTTGGCAAACTGTTTATAGTGGTGCCGATTGGGTAACAAGCGAAGGCGAAGACAAATATAGAAGGGCATTGTATACTTATCTAAAAAGAACTAGTCCTTTTCCCAATTTATTGAATTTTGATGGCAGCAGTAGAGAAGTTTGTTTGGTAAGAAGAATTCGTACAAACACACCCTTGCAATCTTTGGCAACTTTAAATGACACCACATTTACTGAAGTTGCTCAGCAATTGGCATTACAATCATTGGCAAAAAATGAAAGCCTTGAACAAAAAATTTCGTTTATGTATAAAAAATCGTTATTTACAAATCCAGATGCTAAAACGCTCGAAAGACTTGTTAAATTATACAATACTTCTAAAGAATTTTATAATAAAAACGAGCAAAAAACTTTAAAAACATCCAATATCAAAGACAAGAACAATGAGTTTTCTTCATTGACTATTGTTGCATCTGCGATTATTAATTTAGATAAGTTTATTACAAAAGAGTGAGAATGGGAGAATGTGTTTAGGGGTTAATTTGTTAATGTGTTAAGGTGTTAAGGTGTTAATGTGTTTAAGTGTTAAGGTGTTAATGTGTTAATGTGTTTAAGTGTTAAGGTGTTAAGGTGTTAAGGTGTTTAGGTGTTTAGGTGTTAAGGTGTTAAGGTGTTAAGTTTAGGTGTAAAAGTGTTAAGGTGTAAAAGTGTTCATGTATAAAAGTTTTTATGTTTTAATATGTTAATGTGAGAATGAGTTAAAGTGTTTAGGTGTAAAAGTTATGATTTATCAAAATAAATGAAAGTAGAAAAATTTGAAGATCTTAATTGTTGGAAAGAAGCTAGAGTTTTAGTTAAGATGGTATTTCAATTAGCACAGAATAAAAAGTTAGAAAAAGATTTTGGAACTAGAAACCAATTAACAAGAGCTGCTGTTTCTGTAATGAATAATATTGCTGAAGGGTTTGGAAGATACCATAGAAAAGAATTTATTAGGTTTTTAGATTTCTCACAAAGTTCAGCAGCTGAAGTAAAAAGTATGTTTTACTTATTAGAAGATATAGAATACGCAACTACAAATGAATTAACAGAGTTACATTTACAAGTTGATAAAACAAGAAATTTAACTTTAGGTCTTATCAAATATTTAGATGCAAAAAAAGAATAGGTTTGGTTTTTTGTGTTAATGTGTTAATGTGTTAATGTGTTAATGTGTTCTTCTATTAAATTATTTGAAAACATGTATATACTTATTTTAATTTATTTATTATAATAAAAATATTTGTTAAAAAAACTCTTAAATTGTATAAACAAACACATCAAAACAAAAAAAACTTGAAAACATGAACACACAAAAACTTGAAAACACTAACACAACGATGGGACAAGAAATTAATTAAAACATGGAGCAAACGATAGGGATACTAATTTACATTCATGCATTTTTTGGGGGACTTGGTTTAATAACAGGAATGATTAGTGTTTTTGTAAAAAAAGGCGATTTAATCCATAAAAATGCTGGAAAAGTATTTTCATATTCAATGCTTATTAGTTCTTTGATAGCACTTTTGGTAGCGAGAATGCCCAATCACGAAAATCTGTTTTTATTCCTCATCGGCATATTTACTATTTATTTGGTTTTAGCAGGAAATAGAGCGTTGACACTTAAAAGTAAAATTAAAGCAGATTGGATGGATAAATTAGTATCGGGAACAATGCTTTTGGCTTCTATTAGTATGTTAGTTATGGGCATCATTGGAATTGTTCAACATATCGACCAAAGTATTTTATATGTTTTCTTTGGTGCGTTTGGTGGATTTTTGACGGTCAAAGATTTTCAGACATTTAGAATTTTCAGAGAGAATAAAAATGCTTGGATTGTTAGCCATTTAGGACGTATGGTTGGAGCATTAATAGCTTCTATAACCGCTTTTTTAGTTGCTGGACTTAATATTGGCACTACATTAATTTGGATTTTACCAACAATTGTTGGAACAACCTATATACTATATTGGAACAAAAGATTGACTAAAATACCTGAAGGCAAAGTTCAACTTGAACACATGAACACAAAATAACATGAACACACAAAACATTAACACATAAAAAAAATGAACACATTTCAAGAAAACCTTAGAGATATCACAAGAAGGAATTTTTTATATAATTTATCAACTGGTATTGGTTCGTTGGCACTTGGTTCACTGCTCGGAGGTTGTGGTGGCTTATTGAAATCTGATGGCTCAAGCAATAGCAAAAATCCACTAGGATTGAAATCGCCACAATTTGCTCCAAAGGCAAAAAGAGTGATTTATTTGCACATGGCTGGAGCTCCATCTCAACTAGAAACTTTTGATTACAAGCCACTCTTACACAAATTAGATGGTCAGAATTGCCCAGAATCGTTTCTCAAAGGACAGCGTTTTGCATTTATCAAAGGAACTCCAAAAATGTTGGGTCCACAAGCTACCTTTAAGCAATATGGAAATAGTGGTGCTTATGTTTCTAACCATCTTCCTTTTACTTCTGAAATTGTAGATGATTTATGTTTTGTGAAATCGATGCACACCACAGAATTTAACCATGCACCAGCACAATTATTTATGCACACAGGTTCGCCACGTTTAGGCAGACCAGGCATTGGCTCGTGGGTAACGTATGGGTTAGGTACTGAAAATCAAAATTTACCAGGCTTTATCGTTTTAGCTTCTGGCGGAAAAACCCCTGATGCAGGCAAAAGTCTTTGGGGTAGTGGATTTTTACCCACTGTATATCAAGGTGTTCAATGCAGAAATGCTGGTGATCCTGTGTTGTATTTATCAGACCCACATCACCAAGACAGAACGCTAAAAGGAAAATTGATTGATGCCATAAACGATGTCAATCAAACCCATTTTGAAGAAACGCAAGATCCAGAAATTCAGTCAAGAATTGCTCAATTTGAGATGGCATATAAAATGCAAGTTTCAGTTCCAGAAACTATGGATATAAAAGATGAGCCAGCCTATATTCACGAAATGTATGGTACTGAAATAGGTAAAGCATCTTTTGCAAATAATTGTCTTTTGGCTAGAAGGTTGGTCGAAAAAGGGGTTCGCTATGTTCAATTATTTCATTGGGGCTGGGATCATCATGGCGAAAGCAAAGCCAACGATTGTGAAGATGGTATAAAAACACGTTGTGCAGAAACCGACAAACCCATAGCTGCACTTATCAAAGATTTAAAACAAAGAGGACTTTTAGAAGATACTTTAGTAGTTTGGGGAGGCGAATTTGGTCGTACTCCAATGAAAGAATCTCGTCCAGGAGCTCCACCAGATGGCAAAGGTAGAGACCATAATCCAAATGCTTTTACGGTTTGGATGGCAGGTGGCGGAGTAAAACCTGGCTTTACACATGGCGAAACAGACGAATTTGGATATTTTGGCGTAAAAGACAGGGTTCACGTTCATGATTTACATGCTACTATTTTGCATCAACTTGGCTTCGACCACGAAAAACTTACATTCCCCTATCAAGGCAGAGATTTTAGATTGACAGATGTGCATGGACATGTGGTGCATAATATTTTATCTTAAAACTATAATTTTTATTACTTATTTATGATTAATTTTATTGGGAAGTTCCATCCTTTACTTGTTCATTTACCCATTGGTTTTATATCTTTTTGGTTGATAATCGAATTTTTAGAACGAATTTCGAGTTACAAATCAGGAGAAAAAACCAAACAAATATTGCTAATTTCTAGTGCGATTTCTTCGATTATTTCATCAGTATTAGGTTATTTTTTATCCCTTAGTGGCGAATATAATGTTGAATTACTTGACGAACACAAGTGGTTGGGCATTTGGCTTTCTGTCTTATTAGTCTTGATTTCTATTATTTATTACTTATTGAAATCAAAAATCTATTTTAAATACATATATAATGGTAGCATTTTTCTTGTTTGTATTTTACTAACGCTTACTGGTCATCATGGAGGTTCGCTCACACATGGCGAGCAATATTTGTCGCTATCGCAATTATCAGAAAACAAAAACGAAAATGTGGTTGAAATAAAAGACATAAAACAAGCTGTCGTTTTTAGCGATTTGGTACAGCCCATATTTAATAAAAAATGTGTTGCTTGCCACAATACAGGAAAATTAAAAGGTGGATTATTGATGGATACTTACGAAAATTTACTCAAAGGTGGCGAAAGTGGAGCAGTGATAATTGCTTCTAATTCGGCACAAAGCGAGTTGATAAAATTGATAAACCTGGAACCAATCGAAAAAAGAGCCATGCCGCCAAAAGGAAAAATTCCATTGACAACCGATGAAAAAGCCTTGCTTACTTGGTGGATTGATGCTGGAGCTACAAAAGATAAAAAAGTTTCGGAACTGAAACCAGATGCTGCCATCATGGCTGTTTTAACCAAATTCCAAGCGGGTGGAAATGCTCACAATACAGACGAAACACCAAGTTTGCCAGAAGTAACGGCAGCTGCTGATAAAGATGTGCAAGCCATTCAAATGTTGGGAGCAAATGTTCAGAAAATGGCAAATAACAGCAATTTGCTTGATGTGAGAGTAATCATCAACAAAAAAGATTGGGATGATAAAAAGACCGAAAACCTGTCAAAAATCAAAGAACAAGTCTATATTTTGGATTTGTCTGGAACTGCAATTTCGTCAAAATCACTTAATGAGATTGCTAAATTTTCTAACTTGAATAAGTTGTTTATACAAAACACAAATTTGGATGATGCTAATTTGGAGGCTTTATCAAATTTATCAAAACTCGAAAGTTTAAATCTATATAATGTTCCTATTTCGGATGCTGGTTTAAAAAAAATAGCTTCGATAAAATCACTTAAAAAATTATTTCTCTGGAAAACAAAAATTAATCAAAATGCCATTGAAGCATTAAAAAAATCGAATCCAGAACTTGAGATTGTGGTTGGGATAACGGCTTGATTTTTTAAGAATGAGATAGGATAAATAAATTAGGAAAATCAAATCAGTATAAGTTTCTAAATTTAGAAACTTTTTTATAATTTTATAGAAAAGCCCACTTAGAGATATATTAAGAAAATGAATTAAAAAACATCAAAAAACCCTTATAAAAAGCCCTTTCCCTTTTTCAAGACAAAACGAAAGTTTTGAGCGAGTCTTTGTGCTGATTGTTGGGTTTGGGGTTTTAATTAACTAAAAATAAGTATCTAGGATTTTCAATAAAATATTATCAAAACCCATAGAATTTTAACCTTAAATAAAATATTACCAATTTATTAAATAGTAGATTAAACAAATATCCATGAGAGATACTCATAACCCTTGGATATAAAAACTAAAACTCCCCCTTTGGGGTTAGGGGACATTTAATAACGATGAATAGAAGACAATTCACACAAAAATCTGCTTTAGCAGTTGCTGCTATGGCAATTCCAAACATCAACTTTGGTAAAACAGAAGAAGAATTTGTGCTTGGGCACAATAATTTCAAATACAAACTCGAGCGAAACTGGGGAGTAGATAATTTATCGAAATATCCTGTTGCCGATTGCCACGAAATGGTACAAGATAGCAAAAAACGATTGATTTTTTGCACCACTGATACAAAAAATAACATTGTCATCATGGACAAATCGGCAAAAGTAATTTCAACTTGGGGCAGCGAATATCCTGGTATTCATGGATTGACAATTTTCAATGCTAATGGCGAAGAGTTTTTATTTATTACCGACACCGTCAAAAAGGAAGTTTATAAAACTACACTGGATGGAAAAGTACTTTTAACCCTAAAATATCCCTCAGAATCAGGTATTTATACCAATCCTGAGAAAGTTCCGTTTGTGCCAACCGAAACGGCTGTTGCTCCAAATGGCGATATTTATGTGGCCGATGGCTATGGTTCAAGTTATATTTTGGTTTATGATAGCAAAGGAAAATTCAAAAATATTTTTGCTGGCAGTCCTGTTGAAGGTGAGTCAAAACTAAAACAAGCGCATGGCGTTTGCATAGACACACGAGATAAAAACAATCCCAAAATCATTGCCACCAGTCGCGAAGAATGTGGATTTAAGTTTTACTCTATTGATGGCAAACACATCGAAAGTCATTATTATCCTGGCTCATTTGTTTGCCGACCGATTATCAAAGGCGAAAATTTATATTTTCCAGTCATTTGGAGTGAATTTGAAAATGGAAAAGATGGTGGTCCAGCGTGGCAATCGAGAACAGGCTATTTCTTCGTGTTTGACAAAAACAATAAACTCATTTCTGCTCCAGGCGTAGATACGCTCGACATGGAAAATGGAAAATACAAACACCTACATCAATCCTCAAAAGTGAGAGGCACATTTATGCACTGCCACGATTTGTGTATTGACGATGAAGAAAGTGTATATATCCCTCAATGGAATTCGCTAAATACTTTTCCGTTGAAATTGGTAAGGGTGTAATGTTCATGTGTTTATCAGGGAATTCTAATTTAAACTCCCAAAATCAACTCTCTATAACTATCTAATAATGAGGCAGTTTGTCTTTTTAAGGGCTTGGATTTATTTTTAGTTTTTTCGGCATCTAACATACTAAGTGCCATT
>JAAFIH010000013.1 GCA_013297755.1 Cytophagales bacterium | reverse complement strand
TATAATGCCATTGTTTGTGCCACTACCTACATTTAATGTAAGCCAGGCTTGTGAACTTACGCTCGTCCAACTGATATTGCTCGTAACATTAATATTTTGACTATTGCCAACTGATGGATAGGTTATGGTCGTGGGATTGGCGGTTAAGGTTGCTGATGCTCCTGGTGTATTATAAGCGATTTGAGACAATGAAGATAGATTATTTCCAAAATCAATAGCTCTTATACCAAATTGATATGATGTAGATAAAGCAAGCCCTGTAAAAGTAAAGTTTGAAGCTGTGGTAGTTGTTACTACACTACCATTTAATAAAACTTGATAACCTTTAACCCCATAATTATCGGTAGAAACATTCCAAGATAATCTTGCACTTGTTCCAAGAATTGAATTTGCAGAGAGCCCTGTTACAGATGTTGGAGCATATATATCATTTAGGTTAGGTATTAATTTTTCAAACCATCTTTTGGCCATAAATATACTTCCAACAGTATTGGGATGCACCCAATCAAAAGTCATTGTTCCGGGTTGGTTTGGGTCATTTATAAAACCTGGTACCATATCAACTGCTACCACAGGCGATTGAATAGTACTTGTAGAAGTAACAATATTATCAACTTCAGCATTGATTGCCATCCAATTTGTTATTGTTTTCGCAAGTAAAATTACAACATTTGGATTTCTTGATCTTAAAATTTCAATAGTTGATTTTATATTTGATACTGTTGTAATTACTGCTGTTGTATTATTCACATCGTTTGTACCAATATGTAAAAGTGCAAAATCAGGAGTATAACTACGATTGACCAAAGATGGTAAGGACGAACCTGTCCAACCTGTACTTGCAGAGCCATTTAATAAATCTGTGCTATTAATTCCATAGTAGGCATCGTTGTCTCTATCAAAAGGACGTGCAGTATATCTTGAGTTAGGGGTAGGAGCGTAGTTGCTAGATGTTTCATTGAAAAAGAAATTATGAAAGCCAACCATGTTGATATTCATGTTTAAAGAATCTAATTTTTCCCATAAGAAAAAGCGATAACTCCACTGATTTACTTGTCCACCTATGACATTTCCTTGTGTGATAGAATTACCTAAAGCTGCTACTCTGAGTTGATTAACTATACCCTCTTGAGTAATATTAATAATTCTTGTAATGCTACTTCCTGTAACAGAAACCGTAGCTGTCCTATTGCTTGTACTTGGATTTTGACTTGCAACAACATTAAAAATACCGTTTCCTGTACCCGAACCACCAGTAAAAGTTATCCAAGGCTGAGAGGAAGTAGCTGCCCAAGTTACATTTCCAGTAACAGAAACAGCTAAAGAGGCTGGTTTTGCGGAATAAAACATTTGTGCATTTGAAATGAGTAGTATATTACCAATACCAGCTTGTGTTATATTAACAAAAGCGTTTAATGTCCCATTGGTAATTGTTACGATAGCTGTTCTTGCATTAATGCCGCCATTTGCAGAAGCAGTAAAATTAAGTGGGGCACTATTAGAACCAGAAAGTGTAGATGGTGTAAGCCAAGCAGCATTGTTTTGAACAATCCAATTGACAGACGACACTATGTTTCCTGTATTTGTACCTCCATTAGCTGCAAATGTTTGTGTACTTGGTGTTGCAGTGAGTGAGGCACCTGTAGCAGCTTGTGTTATAGTTACAACATAATTTACATTTACACCACCTGTGATTCCAGAAGCTGTAACGATTGCATTTCTTATAGCTCCTGTATTGAGAGTTGCCGACATATTTACTATTCTATTTCCAAAACCTGAAGCAGTACTTAAGGTAAGCCAAGTGGCAGAAGAAGATTTAGTTAATGTCCAATTGACTAAACCAGAAACGCTCAGATTTACAGTTTGTGCAGTTGAAGTAATAGCATAGCCAGCCAAAGGACTTATTGAAAAACCTTTGCCATATAATGTAACTATACTGTAAGCAGGCATTGAAACTGTTACTGAGTTAGCGGCAATAGTATAATTTGTGTTTACAAAATTACCTGCATTGTTGGTTCTAAAACCTAGCAAAGAAGTTAATCCAAAATCTAGACCTGATGGTATATTTACGGTAACGCTTCGTGTAGCATTTTCTTTATTAATAAGTACATAAGTGAGTGTTTTATTTTCGTCATGTATAAAAGCAGTAGCAGCAACACTTCCAGCACCAGTAAAAGATGTTTCCAATCTTACAGCATTGGGTCTTATAAATTTAGAAAAGTGTTTAAAGGCATTGTATTTTTTTGAATTAGTATTATCCAAACCATTTGTAAGTGAAAATGTTGATGTACCAGCCGTTAAGGACTCGTTATCTGCCATTTGCCAATATACATAAGCGTTTTGATAGCCAGCAGTAAGGGCTGTAAACATATTGAGGCCAACGCCAAAAGCACCTTCTCCAGGAAATGCAGGTCCTGCTGGAGATAACCATGCAGTTGCCTCCCCTGAAGTTTCGGTCATCCAAGATCTTTTGTTTGTGCTTCTAAATCCATTTTTATTATCAGGGTGGTAAGGCAATAAGGCAGTAGTCCAACCATTTGCCCAAGCGTTCCATAGCGTTGGATTAGCACCAGCCGAAGAGGCTCCATTTGAGTCATAACCATGAATATTGTAAAAACTAACTGCCCTTCTGGCTGCAGTATCGGCTTCTATGCCTTCTAAATATTGTAAGTTTTTATCTACAGTTGGTCCATAAGCCCACATGGCATCTGCGTTGCTCAACAAATCTTCGGGTCCCATGATTTTAATGTCTTTCAAATCTGGATATTTATCCAATTCTCTACGTACAGCAACTGCACATTTTATATATTCAGAAGTTTTGGGTATGTAAGAAGAATGATAAAATGTTTCAAACCCTAATTCATTTTGAATACTAAAAGCATAAAATTTGACATTATAATAATTTTGAAAACCACGAATATAAGCTGCCATACAACGAGCATATTGTGTAATAGCACTTGTATTTTGTACGCCATCAAAAAATATAGCTCTTGGATTTGAACTTGTATCAATACGACCACCAACAAAATTTCCGCCATTTATATAAGGGCGTGGTATATCATCGGCAGTACCTGTTGGTGGAATTACATCATAATTTGAATTACCTAGTGGATCATAAAATTCACCAGATGTTTTTTTAAGCCAAGGAGCTGGAGACCAAACAGAACCTATCAATTTGAAATCTCCCAAAGCTGCTTTTCTTAAAAATCCCTCTTGAGCCATAGCACCACCAACCCTACTCCAAGACTGAGTAAAATCAAAAAAATTGACATTAGTATTTATATTTGGTGTCATCACAGCTATTTGAGCTGTGTTTCCATTAAAAGGTTGTACATAACTCTCTGCATTAGAGTAAGCCCTTGATCCACTATTGCTGTTGTAGCCATTATTAGAATATGGAGCTATAAAGTTGGGAGTCATATCCATTCTTACAATAGAACATTCTGCATCACCAAAATACATATTTTTGTACCATGCATCATTTACAGGTGTATCAAAGTATGTACAAGTTCCAAATCCATCTATCACTTGTTGTCTCCCTGATGCAGTAGCATTGACATTTACGATTTGTGCCACCATATTTTGAATAAAAAATAAGGAAGTTATTAATGTAAGTTTTTTTAGTAGTTTTCCCATAAATATTATATTTTTTATATTAATAATACAAATATAAGAATTATAATTACATTTAAAAAAAAAAGAATACTTTTTAATTTTAAACTAAAAAAAAATCAATTCGTTTAATGTAACTAAGAAATGTATTTATATATAAATTCAAAATGTTTGAATCTTTTAAAAAATTAATAAACCCAAAAAAATTACTCTCTTACGGATTTGATACTGATATTCATTCTCACTTAATACCTGGCGTAGACGATGGTGTGCAAACTATGCAACAAGCGTTGAAACACATCAAAGAATTGCAAAGTTTGGGAATAAAAAAAATTGTAACTACGCCACATATTTATGCAGGCAAATACAACAATTCTGCCAACTCTATTCTACCAAAATTAGAAGAGTTAAAATCATATTTAATTACCAATCATTGCTATATAAAAATTGAGGCAGCAGCAGAGTATTACTTAGATAATATTTTTATAGAAAATCTTAAAAATAATCAGCCATTGCTTACTTTTGGAAGCAATTATGTACTGTTTGAACTATCATACATTAACGAATCGCATTTGATACACGAGGCAGTATATCTTATGTTAAGCCAAGGATATAAACCCATATTAGCTCACCCAGAAAGATATAATTATTACCATTTTAATATAAAAAAATACCAAGAACTAAAAAATTTGGGGCTTTTATTTCAGCTCAATATCAACTCATTATCAGGATATTACGAAAATGATTGCAAAAAAATGGCTCATAAATTGATAGATACCCAGATGATTGATTTTGTAGGATCTGATACGCATCATAGCAAACATACTGAGGCTCTTATCAAAAGTATTGAAACGCCCTATTACAAAAAATTATTACAAATGCCCATCAAAAACAACGAGATTTAATTTAAAATGAAATCGAAAAAGACATCAACATTTATACAAAAAATATACAACAATTTTGATTGTATTATTACTGATAATTTTGAAGAAATAAAATTGTACTTAGATATAAATTTTTTAAATGAAAACAAAATTTTAATCTATGAATTATTACTAACTAATGATTATATTCAGACTTACTTTTGTGTAATAAAAGAAGAAAATAAAGTAATATTTTTTACATATTTTCAATATATAAAACCAAATGAAAACACATTAAAAAAAATTGCAGAACCCATTCAAACCTCAGCTTGGACTGCTTTACTTTTGGGAATAGCAAACTTAAAAATTATTGTTTTAGGTAATATTTTTAGGTCTAATAATTCAAAATATGTATATAATAAAACATTTATTAACGAAGAAACAGCTATTGATCTATGGCTAGATAGTGCCGAAATCTTGGCCAAAAAACTTAAATGTACTGGCATAGTAGCAGCCGAAATAATAGATAATTCTACAAAAGGCACTTATTTGAAAGAAAAAGGATTTTTACAACAATTTCCAGATGTATTTATGGAAATGCAAATACATCCAAGCTGGATTTCAATAAATGATTATGCTACTGATCTTACTAAAAAATACGCCATCAGATACAAAAAAATAAAAGAATCGTTGATAAATTTTGAATTAAAAACTTTATCAGAATCTGATATTATTACTCATCAAGACACTCTCCAATCTTTGTATCTACAAACTATTGCCGACCAAGAATTTGTAATTGCTAAAGTAGAAACTCCATTTTGGAGTGCGATGAAAAACATTCATAAAGACAATTTTAATATTCATGTAATATTTATAAACCAAGAAATTGTAGCATTTTATTCGACTTTGGAAACTAACAAATCGTTAGAAATGTATTATTTAGGGTATGATAAAGCCAAAAACGAAAAACATTCTCTATATTTTAATCTTATCTTTTTGGGACTTGAAAAAGCTATTTTGCTACAAAAAGAGATTTTATTGCTTGGTCGTACATCTATTGATGCAAAACTTAATGTAGGAGCAAAACGTGTAGAAAAAGTATTTTTTATAAAACTATATGCCCTCAAAGGCAAAATGATTGATGCTTGGCTTTGTTGCCAATGGAAAGACAGAAGTATAAAATCAATAGAGCGAAATCCATTGAAAAAACCACAAGAAAGTAACATCGAAAAAAGTATGTCAAACTTGTCATTTGCAGAAACTGTGCTACACTAATCCCTAATTTTTGGAGTAAGCAAACTGAATTTGCAAAAAGCTAAAAATTAACTATTTTTGAAATCTAAATATAACAAAAACCTATAATGAATTGCAATAAAACTATATTTGTTAAACTATTTTTAATTTTTGGGATTTTAAAATCCCTTGCACAAGTTGAAATGAAACCCGAACAAACTGAAGTATGGGAGCCACAACCAAAAATAATTACGCCTGGATTTAATAACCACCAAGCACCATCAGATGCAATCATTTTATTTGATGGAAGTTCACTAGAAAATTTTACAAATCTAAAAGGAGAACCAGTAAAATGGAACCTTAAAGATGGCCTATTGACAGTAGTAAAATCAATGGGAGATATCATTTCTAAAAAATCTTTTGGCTCAATTCAACTTCATATAGAATGGCGAAGTCCATCAATGATAGAAGGCGAGGGACAAGGCAGAGGGAATAGTGGAATATTTTTTCAAAATGAATATGAAGTGCAAATACAAGATAATTTTAATAACAAAACTTACGCAAATGGCCAAGCAGCCGCTATTTATAAACAACAACCACCCTTGGTAAATGCTTGTAGAAAGCCTGGCGAATGGCAAACTTATGATATTATTTATAATGCTCCCAAATTTTACCTTGATAGTACATTAGCTTCGCCAGCACGTGTAACAGTTATTCATAATGGGGTTTTGGTTCAGAATAACTACGAAATCAAAGGTAAAACACTTTGGCAAGGTATGCCCTATTATAAAGCCCATGGAAAAGCTCCTATAAAAATTCAAGAACATGGTAATCCAGTAAGTTTTAGAAATATTTGGGTTAGAGAATTAGATTAAACCCCTAATTCTTGGGTTGGAAATCGAAATAAATAAAAAGGCGATAAAAATACCTGACTTTTGAGAGCTAATTTTAAGATGTAAAATAATCAGCCTAAATAGCTGCCAAATGACTTATTTTGGTCTTACCAAATTAATTGTACGCTATTTTTAAACTCTCGAAAATGGCAAGAGGATATTCAAAAGATGAAAATTCAACTCATAAATGTTGTTAAACAGTATACTTTTGTAGAAATGTGCTCAAGTACATAAAAAAAATATGCTTTTTTTTCTAAAAAATATTGACAAATAAATAAATACAATTATATTTGCATCCCGTTTCAAAAGCGATACGGACATAATGTAATGCAGAAGTAGCTCAGTTGGTAGAGCACGACCTTGCCAAGGTCGGGGTCGCGGGTTCGAGTCTCGTCTTCTGCTCCATTCAAAGGAGAGTTTTAGTATTTACATTACTGAAATTCTCCTTTAATTTTTGCCGGGATGGTGGAACAGGTAGACACGCAAGACTTAAAATCTTGTGGACGCAAGTCCGTGCGGGTTCGATTCCCGCTTCTGGTACTTTTTTCTAAGACTTAAAATCTCCAAATATTTCAATCACTTTCTTTGTTCTAAAATCAAAAATCGTTTTTAGTTGATTTTTGATAAATATTGCATTGGCAATATCACCAAGTATACCCATAGGTGGTACATAGTTTACTATATCTTGCATCAAAACTCCACCGTCTATTTTTTGTATAAAATGTTGATGATGCCATAGTGTATAAGGACCTATGCGTTGCTCGTCTACAAAGTATTCTAAATCTTTTACCTGAGAAATTTCGGTAACCCAAGTCAATTTGATTCCCAAAACAGGACTCACTTTGTAGCCAACTATCATGCCACGATACATTTTTTCGGGCAAATTTTTAGTAATAATATCAAATCCCATGTGAGGAGGAGTAATGTCTTTTAGATTTTTGGGTGATGATATAAAATCCCAAACTTGCTCGATGGATGCTGGTATTTTTTGTGTTTGCTCTAAGGTATATATGCCCATGATTGACTATTTATTTTATAATGATACATTATAAACTATTTTGTATGGCAGTTGTTGTATTTATTATCATATAATCAGAAAACACTTTTAGTTATATCTATACATAAAAATCTAGTTTTTGACTTTCATACTTTGTATATTTGCAAAACATGAAAAAAACGACCATCTTTTCATTATTTTTAATTATAAGTTTCTTACTTATTTCATTATGTAAAGTGTCCGCCCAAAAAAGTGTGATTACACAGCCACAAATTGATATAGTGGCTTATCCAAATCCATTCAACGAGGGTGTTAGCCTTGAAATAGTTAGTTTGCACGCCAAAGCTACCGAACTTCGAGTATTTGATATTATTGGTAAAGAATGCCAAAAAATTGAACTCAACCCATTTGGGCACTCAGGGTTGTTTAGAGTAGTGATACACGATTTGCCTCCAGGCGTATATTTTTGCAATTTATATGCTGAAAAAAAACTACTTGGTAGCAAAAAAATAGTAAGTTTACATTGATTTTTTTTACGATTCTTTTGCCCAATTAAATCTATCAGATGGCGAAAATTTCCAGGGACTAAAACTTGTTTCTAGGTTAGAAAACATCATATTCCAACTTTGTGGTGCAGCAGATTCTTCCATTATTTTAAATCTTTTTAGTTCTGATATTATTTCTAAAGGATTGATATTGATAGGGCATGCATCTACACAAGCGTTGCAAGAAGTGCAAGCCAAAAGCTCTTCGTGGGATATGTAATCGCCTAAAAGTGATTTGCCATCGTTAGCATTGTAGTTTTTACTGGCCACATCTTCCATTCTATCTCTTGTAGACATCATAATTTTGCGTGGCGATAGTTTTTTGCCTGTTAGATTGGCTGGGCACTGGGCTGTGCAACGTCCGCACTCTGTACAGGAGTAGGCATCAAGTAAGTTTTTCCAACTTAAATCTTGAATATCTTTGGCACCAAACTTGCCTGCAACAGCACTATTTTCTGATTCAGTTGTTGCAACTCCAAGCATAGATTTTACTTCTTTGGTTACCTCAGGCATATTTTTCATTTGCCCATAAAGATTAGTTGAGGCGTAATAGGTATTAGGAAATGCCAACATGATATGCAAATGTTTAGAAAATGGCAAATAATTGAGAAACATCAATACACCTATAATATGTAGCCACCAACTAAATCGTTCGACTAAGACCAAATTAGAGGCCGAAAAATCAGCATAAATAGAAGTTAAACTACTACTAATGAGGAAGTTACCAGTGTTAGGATAGTGCTCGGCTTTAAGTTGCTGAAGTTGCAAATCTGCCATATTCATACTCAAAAAAGCTACCATCAAAATAACTTCTACATATAATATTGTATCGGCATCTTTTTTGGCAAAACCCTCTAAATCAGCACTTTGAAAACGATTAACTTTAACAACATGCCTTCTAATCCAAAAAGCAATACAAGAAAAAATGACAGCCACAGCAAAACACTCGAAAATTGAAATTAAAACGACATAAAAACTGCCAAAAATATGAGAAAGCACCCTATGTGTACCAAAAATACCATCAATCACAATTTCAACCATTTCTATGTTTACTACCAAAAAACCAACATAAATAAATAGATGCAAAATGGCAGGTATGGGTTTGTCAAACATTTTCTTTTGCCCAAGAGCCATCAAAACCATGTTTTTGAGATTTCCTTCACGCTTTTCGTCTTTTCCTAAAAGTATGCTTTTACGAATTTTACTAAAACTTTTGAAGGCAAAATATCCACCAATACCGAGTAATATTGCAAAAATAACAGATGATATTATAGCCATAACATTTTGATTATATCCTAAAATACGATATTTATATATAATGGTTATTATTTTAAAAAAATACAATTTTATCGTAGGGACAGGGCATGCCCTGTCCCTACAACATGCCCTGTCCCAACAGCATGCCCTGTCCCTACAGCATGCCACGACCATACAGCATGCCATATCCATACGACCATGTTAAAACAAAATTTTTGAAGCATGATTAATAAGAAAATAGTCAAGATGTATATATTTGTAACAACAAGATAGATATGAAAGAATTAGACAGTTTTTTTTCACAGCAAATTGAGCCAATAAAAGAAACATTGCTTGCTTTAAAAGAAATAATTTTGAAACAAGATAAAGATGTATCCAGTGCTTGGAAATATGGAATGCCCTTTTTTTATTACAAACGAAAAATGTTTTGTTATTTATGGGTTCACAAAAAACTCAAACAACCCTATATTGGATTAGTAGAAGGTTATAGATTTGACGAACCATTTTTGTTACAAGAAAAACGAAGTCGAATGAAAATATTGCTCATAGACCCCAACTTAGACTTACCTTTGCAAACAATAGAAGTCATTTTACAAAAAGTCCTTGATTTATACAAAAATGGAGAAATTAAGGTAAAAGACTAATTGTGTCAATTATAAATTAAGTCTTTGAGTGCTACTTTTTTCAAACTATTTTTATTTTACTCTTTAAACTTCTGACAATAAATAATTGGTTTTTTAAGGGTAATTTATTATAACTTAGAGAGAAATCAAAAAGTATTACTTTTTTAAATCAAACTGTAATTTATCCAATTTACAAAAAAACCTTACTTGTTATCCAATCCTTTGTTTATTATTCTTACCAAATTATCTCTATGAATTTGTGTTTGTAAGTCTACTCCTGCATTGATAGTACATAGTTTCTTGATTTTATTTAATTGATAATGAATGTTAGATTTTGCTATATAATCATAACTGGGATTATCTGATTTTATAATTTGTGCCAATCTATGGGTGTATTCCGTTTGTATATTTTGCCTTAAGGTTGTTACAGAAGTGTTGAGGTCTTCAGAAAACAAGCTATTTGTTAAATCATTCATAAAAGTAGAAATGCTATATTTATTTCCGTACAACTGGCTGTCGGTCATGCGTTTTAGTAGGTTTGGATGCAACCAATGGTCGAATATATTTCGTTGAATATTCAAAATTCTGTCATGTATTTTTGGGTCTTCGTTGTTGCCATAATTACCAAATCCTCTGCGTTGAGATTGCAAGTAGGCATACATATTTTGACCAAATTGAAAAGCTTTAGTAGAAAAAATATAGTAAGAAATGATATCAAAAGCACGTTTTTGCTCGGCCAAAGGCACAGGTGTAAAGGGTGTTTTGGTGCTTCCTACTGGTTGTCGTTCTACATAAATGCCGCCTACATATCGAGAAATTACGGTTGCAGCATTGGATTGTTCGCCTGTGAGTAGCATAAATGCGTTTTTCAGTTCATGGTATGTTTGGCCTTGTTTGGTATATTTTTTGAACAGTGAACCAGCCAAAGAAGTAGTCAATTTGAGTCTATCGCTCATATAAGAAATGGCATCGCCCGACAAATCATGTATCATCACTCGTGGGTCTATGTGTGTGCCAGGGCTGCGCATATCATCTGCATCGTTGCCATAGGCTAGGGCAGGTTCTGTAGATTTTGAAAGTAATTTTTGCAAATCTTTGTTTTCGGAAGCCGTATCTTTGTATGTATTGTAGCCATAAGCTATGGCCCAATCGTCATACAAGCCTGGTGTTCGAGTAAAATAATCGCCTTGTTTGGTTTTGTCGAGGGCAATATTTATCGTTGGATAATCCATGACAGAGGCTGTAAGTCCATCCTTTGAAGTAATATTTACATCGTTTAGTTTATCTCCTTTTAGCATTTGGCTTGCACGCATATTATGCGTAAGACCCAGAGTATGACCCATTTCGTGTAAAATTAAGTAATAAACAGCTTGTTTCATTAATTCGGAATTATTACTTGAATCGGCAGCAATGCTAGCCATCTGTCCAAATTGCACATTGTGTTGCAAATGATTTTCAAGCCCACAATGACCAGCACAATTATGTTCGTTTTGGTTTTGAAATGGAAGTGCTGCTTTATCAAAAAACTTTTCTAACTTCATTCTATTCGTAAGAAAAACGTATTCAAATATAATATCAGAGCCTAAAATTTGTCCAGATCTTGGGTTTACAAAACTGGGACCATAGCCCCCAAAGATAGGGTTTGGCGATGAGTTCCATCGCAATACATTGTATCTTATATCGCCAGCATCCCAAGAGGCAGTGTCTGGTTGTTCTTGTATGACTATGGCATTCTTGAAACCTGCTTTTTCAAACGCTTTGTTCCAGGCTAGGCCTGCTTCTTTTATAGTTTGTCGCCATTCTTTGGGTGTAGTTTTTTCTATCCACCAAGTAATTGGTTTTATGGGTTCTGATAAAGAGGCATTGTTATCTTTTTTTTCTAAATGCCACCTGTGAATGACATCGTGATAATTGGTGGCTTTTGGGCTTGTCATGTCGTTGTTGGCAGTCATAAAATAGCCCACTCGGTAGTCATCTTTGCGTGGTCTAAAATTATTTTGTGGCATTTCTATAAACGAATGTTGTATGATAACGCTTACATTTCTTTCGTCTGCAATTTCTACACCACCACCTACCGAAGGGTAAGAATTTTCAAAAACATATTCTGCCACAATATCTGTATTTTCTGGATAATTTCTTATTTTAAGAATTTTAGATTTGTCTTTGCTAAGGCTACCAAGAGAAAAATAACTATCGGCAGGCACACCTCTAGGGGCTGTTGGTTTGATGCGATGGAGAAGTTCTGACAAAAACAAATCATCAACATTGAGCAAAAATTCGCCTTTTTCGTTGTCGGTTTCGCTTATTTTTTTGGAGTATAATACTGCATTGCTTATGTTGGCATCGGCAGCTTTGCTAAGTGCGTTGGTGCTATCAAAATATAGATTTGTATTGATGACTACAAATTCTAATTTATCAAAATACTTACGAATTGTAAAAATTTTGTTGTCTCTAAAACTACCACGAAATGTGCCTGAGCTGTGCTGTCCGTTTTCGCTATATGCAAAATAAATATATTCTTTATTGAGTTGGTTTTTTTTGATGGCCATCAACAAAGTACCTTTGGTGGTATCTTGATAAAATTTGAATAATCCACCAAAGCGTTTGTATGTTTTGAGACTATCATCAAAACTTTTTTTCTTTTTAGGCGCTTTTGTTGTAGCAGTGCTATCTTTTTTGGCTACATCTTTGTCTTTTGCTTGTAGCGAAATGGTCAATAAAAGGGCAGCAAAAATGATTTTTTTCATAAATTTTATTAAAATGATAAGATAATGTGTAAAAGTAATTTTATTATTTTACTTAACTGATGTAACGCAAAACTTTAATTTTATTGAAATTTTAATATTGTTAATAATCTATTAAATGCTTTAAATAATCGAACTGGCAACGATTTAAAAAATTTCCTGCGTAACATAAGTTACCTAAAACATTAATTCGTTTTTTTTCTTCTAGTAAGCCCAATATAAGGATTGTATCCATTCGATTTTTTTTGATAATAGCCACTTCCATCGTACACACGTATGTTGGGTGTGTGCTTACAGGCCTCAGAGCAAGTACCTTTCATGTCCCAGCCACATTTTTCGCATACAGGCACGTGGTTATTGCAAAGAGCATTGGCACAATTTATCATTCTATCGCAATGGGTACCACAAATATAACAAACAGATGCAACCACAGGATTTATTTTGTTTACATCCACAGTCAGTCGATTGTCAAACACATAGCATTTTCCTTCAAAATCTTGGCCACCTTCTTCTATACCATATTTTATGATGCCGCCATGTAGTTGATACACATTTTCAAAACCTTGATCGAGCAAATAGGCACTGGCCTTTTCGCATTTGATGCCGCCAGTACAATAAGTAATAATTTTTTTGTCTTTATATTTTTCTAATTGAGCTATTTTAGTAGGAAAGTCTCTAAAATTTTCAATATCTAGGGTTATTGCATTTTTAAATTTACCTACTTTATGTTCGTAATTAGACCTAAAATCGACCACTACTACATCAGGGTTGTCTTTCATGGCCTTAAATTGGGCTGGCTCTAGATGAATTCCTGTTCGTTCCCAGGGTTTTATTTGAGGCAAATCAGCATGCACTATTTCAGATTTTGTTCTTACATGGAGTTTTGCAAAAGCAGGTTTATCAGATTTTTCTACCTTAAAATCAATATTTGCAAATCTGGTATCCGCTTTTACATAATCCATGTAGGCTTGGCAATCGGCTGGAGCACCCGAAACAGTGCCATTGAGGCCTTCTGGGGCTATAATTATTCTTCCATTGAGGCCATGCTTGAGGCACCAAAGATGATGCTGCTCTCTAAACTCTTCTGGGCTGTCGATGGGTGTAAAACAATAGTAAAGCAACACCCAATAAGGCGTTGGGTTGATTTCGTTGATATTTGGCATGGATTTAAACTGCTTCAGTTTCGGCTGAGTGTTTTATTTAAGATACAAAGGTGATATTTTTTAGATATTTTTTGCAATTAAAAATCAAAAAAATGAATGACAATAGATGAAAAAAATAATTTTACAAAAATTTTAATCTCAGACCCCTTTTCTTGTTTCACCAAATTGATACTAGAAAACGGTAAATAATACTTATTTTTGGGGACAGTAGTAAGAATATTTTAACCGAAAATTCTTAAAAACAAAAAAAATCTCAATATTTTTAATAATAAATAATAAATAAATTACTTTTTATTAAAGATAGACTTTATTGGTTATTTTTACTTTTACATCCATTAGGTTTTAAACACTTATTTATATTATATTTTATAATTTTTAAAATGTTAATAACAAATTAACATTACTTTTTTGGAATTAAACATTTTTGTTATCATATTTATAAATAATTTAACTACAATATGAAAAAAAGCATATACATATTATTAATACTTTTTGTTCAATCTGCCATGTCAGTTTTTGCTCAAAAAGGTGATTTTTTTATAACACATTATACTGCCGAAAACGAACAAATCGAAAACGAAAACTTTGCTATTTCGCAAGATTACAATGGCCAAATATATGCTGCAAATCGAAGAGGTGTACTCAAATTTGATGGTGTTAATTGGCAACTTATCAAAACATCAACCACTGCTATGGCCATAGCAAGCGATAAATTAGACAAAAATGTATATGTTGGCTGCCTAGATGGATTTGGACTTATCAATACCGACAACGCAGGTAACGAACAATACAATGCTATTTTGACTGAATCAAATAAGTATTTGTCAATTTCAAAAATTATTGTACTTCGTAAGTTTGTGTATTTTATGGGCGATGGTATCGTGTACAAATTTTCTAAAAAAGACAAAAAAATAACCAATAAATGGCAAAATAATGCTACTATTTCGATTGATAATATGTTTGAATACTTGGACGAAGCCTATATTTCGGACAAATCGAATGGTATATTTAGATTTATCAACGACCAAATTACAAAAATATCGCTCCCTTTTCCTGCCAACGAAAAAGTAGTTTGTGCCATTCCTGCCCAAAACAATACCACTCTGCTGTTTACCGACAACAACACCAGCTATGTATATAGTGGCTACAGGCTAGAGCCATACAAGCTAGAAGACCAAAAATATATCAACGAATCAGTCATAAATGAAGGCATAGCACTTAGTAACGATTTGGCTGCTATTGCTACCAATCGTGGGGGCTGTTTGATATTTAATACAAAAACTGGCAAAACTACTGCCATAGCCAACTATTACAGTGGTTTGCCCGACAACGAAGTATTTGCCATTTGCAAAGATGCCCAATCTGGTATATGGATTGCCCATGAATTTGGATTTTCACGCATAGATTACGAATTGCCTTTGCGAACATATAGTAATTATGTAGGCCTAGAGGGACATCTCGAATCGGCCATTTCTTTCAATGAAAAATTATATGTGGCCACTAGCGAAGGTGTGTATTACCTGACCGAAACCCAAAACACATCTCAAATTGTGCAATATATCCAAAAAGCAAACAAAAAAAATAAATCTGATGAAGAAACCAAGGAGGGTAAATTGAACGAAACCATAGAAAAACAAAAAGAAAAAGTAGAAAAAATAAAACGATTTTTAGGAATTTTCAAACGAAAAGCCAAAGAAGAAAAAGAAGCAGAAGAAGCCAAAGATGCTAAAGAAAAAATAAAAGAACAACCACAAACGAATAATAAAAACCCAAAAAATAGTACTAAATTAATAGCCATCAAAAAAACAGTAGTCAATCCTGGCATTGGTTCTATTAAATATTATTTTAAAAAAATTGAAGGTATAGATTCAAAATGTACTCAAATATTGGCCTGGGGCAATAAATTATTGGTAGCATCCAATAATGGGATTTATGAAATTGTAAACGATAAATCAAAAAAAATCCATACAGCATTTGTTAATTATATGTATTTATCCAAAAATCAAAACAAACTTTACATTGGCACCAAAGATAGTAAGTTTATTGGATTTAATATAAATAATAACGAACTAAAAGTTACAGATTATTTTAAAGATTATAACGATGATATAATCAATATTTGTGAATCTGATTCGTCTAACTTATGGGTAAGTAGTAGCTACTATGTTTATAAATTTAAACTCGACAAAACGGGTAATATTGCCAAAAAGGACACTTTTTTAATCCAAAATCCTTATTCAGATGACATTAATTTAGTTTTTTATGAAAATAAATTGATGGCTATAACTTCTACTGATATATATGTATATGATGTTAAAACTAATAAATTGCAAAAAGATACCACAACTGGATATGCCAATGGAAAATATTTTAGGCTTATTCATACCGAAAACAATAAACTTTGGATCAACGAAGCCCAAAAATGGCAACTATATTCAAACCCCAAATTAGACAATCTAAACCTTAGTTTTCTTAATTTAATGTCTGATATACAGGACATTACCATAGACAATAAAACGCAAATATGCTGGGTAATTACCCAAAAAGGATTGCTTTGTCAGTTTGATACCAAAGCAAGTGTAAACACTGTAAATGGCACATCTCTATTTTTAAATTACATAGAATCTGCCAATGGGCGATCTGCCAAAACCGACAATATGATTATACAAGAACACAAAAGTTCTGTATCGTTTAACTATATCATACCCGAATATTTAGATGGAAAACTTTGTACATTTTCTTACAAACTCAAAAATGTAGATAGCGAAAACGAAATATGGTCGCCATGGGATGCCAACAACAAGATTTCGTTCAGCCATTTGCAAAGTGGCAGCTACCAACTGGCCATTCGCTCAAAAAACACCCTAGGGCAAATTGCTTACAGCAATCCTATTTATTTTGAAGTAAAACCCCCTTATTGGCAAACTTGGTGGTTTTATTTGTTAGAAGTTACTTTTTTTGCTACTTTATTGTTCCTTTCTATTTTCTTTAATAGAATTGGTGGCGAACAAAAAACAGTAAGTAAGATTCTTACATTTGTAACTATTGTGATGTTTGTAGAATTAATTACTTCTATTGTAGAATCATTTGTGCAAATAGACGATTCGCCAGTGCTTAGTTTTGCCACAAAAGTTACCATTGCTATTGTTATTTTCCCAATAGAGCAAGTTTTATATAGATTTATATTAAAAAAAGCTAAAGATAATCAAACGACAACAAGTTAAAAAATGATTTCTTTAGCAGAAGCAAAAGACCACATCTTGGCTCAAGCCAAAACATTTGGCACCGAAAACATAAGCATAGAAGATGCTCTTGGTAGAGTATTGGCACAGGATATAGTGGCCGACAGAGATTATCCACCCTTTTTTAGGGCTGCTATGGATGGATATGCCTTTAGATTTGAAGATTTTGATACAAAAACAACACCATTTGAAGTAATAAAAGAAATATTTGCTGGCGAAAATTGTACTTTAGAGTTAGCCAAAGGCCAATGTTTTAAAATAATGACTGGTGCAGCAGTGCCAACAACTGCCACTGCTATTGTCAGGGTAGAAGACAGCAAAACGATAGCAAATAATAGGGTAGAATTATTTTCGGAAAACATAAAATATTACCAAAATATTTCAAAAAAAGGCGAAGATGCCCTAATCAATGACATACTTATTCCACAAAACTCTACTATACACCAAGCTCAGTGGGCCACTTTGGCTGTAGTTGGATGTAGCCAAGTAGAAGTGTATAAATTGCCAAAAGTGGCCATTATTTCTACAGGAAACGAAATCAAAACAGTATATCAATCAGTATCAGAAGTGCAAATTAGAGATTCTAATAGCTTTACTATAAGGGCTTCTTTGGATAAATTTAAGATAAAACCCACCCAAATTTGCCATGTCAGCGATAATGAATTTGAACTAGAATCAAGCATAAAAAAATGTATTGATAATGACATAATATTACTATCAGGTGGTGTATCAGCAGGCGATGCAGATTATGTACCAGCCATATTACATACACTGGGAGTAAAGAAAATTTTTCATAAAGTGGCCATAAAACCAGGAAAACCATTGTGGTTTGGAGTTTCTGAAACCAACGCTATTGTTTTTGCATTTCCAGGAAACCCACTTTCAGTACAGGTGGCTTGCAAAATATTTTTAGAATTATTTTTGCACTATTGTTTTGAGAAAAAAGAAAAAAAACCACAAAAAATGACTTTTTCGGGTACAAGAATTAAAACAAATTCACTGGACGAGTTTTTGCCTGCCAAAATAAACCAATTGGGTCAGATAGAAATACTCAAATTTAATGGTTCTGGCGATATATCAGCTACGCTCCTAGCCGATGGAATTATTTTACACCCAATATCTATTACACAATTGGCCAGTGGTGATAGTGTAGATTTTTTTCTTTGGTAATTTTAGTATTTACATCCTATTTTTATGAATAAACTTTTACAATTTATTACTAACCAATTAAAAAAATGAAAAGTAATCATAAAAAAATCAAAATTTAGCTTAATTTTGACTTTTGATGACTTTTGTAAACACCTCTTACTTATTTGGACTTTTTGCAATAGCAATACCTATTGTTATTCACCTTTTTGATTTACAAAAACCCAAAAAAATTATTTTTAATAATGTAGCTTTATTAAAATCCATAACTCAACAAACCTCTTCTGCCAGAAAAGTAAAAGAATGGTTGATTTTATTGTCAAGAATTTTAGCTATCATTTTTTTGATTTTTGCTTTGGCTCAGCCCAATTTTAAGGGTTCTACGACAGCAAACACAGATCGAAAATATCAAATATTTGTAGACAATTCGCCAAGTATGCAAGTACAAAACCTACTGAATGAATCTTTAAAAAATATTGATAAATGGACACAAAAAGCAAATAAACAAACAAAATTTAGATATATTGATCAAAATTTTCTGCCCAAAGACAATGTAATTCGCAATGCTACACAGCTCAAAGATAGGCTTTCGGAAACTGCCATTGTTGGCAAAAACAGATTTTTTAGCGAAATTAATAAGAAGTTTTATGCAAATAATCTAGCCCAAAAAAACAACAATATTACTAATTTATTTTTTAGTGATTTCCAAAAAAGCTATACATTAGATGTCAATAAAATAGGTGCTGACACAACCAACGAAACCATTTTGATTGCCATGGCAAATAAAACTGTGTCAAATGTATACATTGATAGTGTGTGGACCGAAAATATTTTTGTGAGAGAATCAGAAAAAAACAAACTTTTTGTGGCTCTGAAAAACACCTATAACACCAAAACCGTAAAACTAAAATTTAAAATAAATAATATCCAAACAGGACTCGTTTCGGCTACTATTGATACTAAATCTACATCGTTAGTAAGTTTTAATTTTGAACTAACCAACTCAAAACCAGCCAGTTGCGAATTAATAATAGAAAATGATGAAGTAACTTTTGATAATAAATATTACTTTGTATTGTATCCTACACCAAAAGTAAAAGTACTAAATATTACTAATTCTCAAGATTCGTATACTAAGCAAGTATATACAAGCGAAAAAACATTTGAAATTATCGAAAACAAACAAGGTTTGATTTCGCAATCAGACATGAAAAAATCTAACTTTATAGTTGTAGATGGTTTTGATAAACTCAAGCAAAACGAACTAGAAACCCTAAAAGATTATGTAGCCAAAGGAAAACAAGTATTGGCTTTTCCATCAGAAAATGCAACCGAAAACACATTAATTTCTTCTGGTGCTTACTTTGGTTGGCAAAATATCAAATATTTAAACCAAACCCCATCCAACGAATCTAAATTATTTATGGCTTTTCCTGATGTTTCAAATCCATTTTTCAAAAATATATTTGAAAAAACCAATCGACAAGCTGATATGCCATTTATAAAACCTATATTTCAAATAAACGAAAAGTCAAACATATTACTTAAATCAACTGACAATGAAGCCTTTGTTTGTTACAAAAAAATAGGTAATGGATTGTTATATTTATGCAACACGCCACTTTACCAAAACAACACAAATCTGATGAGACACGCTATTTTTGTGCCATTCATGTACAAAATGGCACTTACAAGCATCAAAAACTCTCCATCTTTATCTTATTCTATTGATTCTAAATGGATAAAAATTCCTTATATTCTTACAAATAACGACAAACCCATATCTTTTGTAAAAGACAATACCTCTTACATTGTACAACCCACTCAAAACAACGAAAATCTACAATTTGAACTGCCACCCAATGTGCCAGGTGCAGGTATTTATTCATTAATTTTGAGCGATAGCCTGACAATACCTTTGGCATTAAACATTCCTAAAAATGAAAGTATATTAGAATATTACTCTAAACAAGAACTTCAATCAGTTTTCAAAAACTATAAAAATATAAAAATACAAGATTTTGAAGAAATAGATACCAACAATTCAGTAATAATAAACCAAAATAATGATTTAGAAATTTGGAAATATTGTTTATTGATTTCTTTGCTATTCTTACTTATTGAAATTGCTTTAATTCGATATTTTAAATAATTATTATTATCTTATATGTACACTTTTCAAATCTTAAATGCAATAATATTAGATGTAAATAGTGCATTTCATTTGCAAAAAAAGAATATATTGATTGAAGATGGTATTATTAAATCAATATCAAATATTACTGAAGTTGCCGACAAAACCATAGATATTAATTCTAATTTTGTTTCAGTTGGTTGGATAGATATGCGTACTTTTATAGGCGAACCAGGGCTAGAACACAAAGAAAACATATTTTCTGTATGCCAAGCAGCCATGAGTGGGGGTTTTACAGAGCTGGTTTCTTTGCCAAATTTATTACCAATAGTTCAATCAAAGGAATCACTACGTTATATCCTTCAGACAGCCAAAGCATCGTTGGTTTCTATACACCCATTGGCGGCCGCCAGTATAGATACAAAAGGCGAAGAACTTACCGAAATGTTGGAACTCTACCAACATGGAGCTGTTGCTTTTACAGATGCCGAAAATAGCATTAGTCACCCAGGATTGTTTATCAAAGCATTGCAATATATGAAACCTTTTGATGGTTTATTAATTCAACATGCCGAAGACAAAAAACTTACTCAATATGGATTGATGAACGAAGGTGTAATTAGCACTTATCTAGGCCTCAAAGGCATGCCTTCGTTGGCCGAGGAAATAGTGATAGAACGTGATTTGAAATTACTAGAATATGCTGGTACTGGGCGTGTGCATTTCTCTAGAATTTCTACAAAAAAATCAGTAGAATTAATTAAAATTGCTAAACAAAAAAATCTACATATTACTTGCGATGTAGCAGTTGCTCATCTTATTTTGGACGAATCTGCTTTGGTAGATTTTGATACCAATCTCAAACTAAATCCACCATTACGCACCAAAGAAGACCAGCAAGCCTTGTGGCAAGGGCTACAAGATGGCACCATTGATGTAATCGTTACTGATCACCATGGACAAGATATAGAAAGCAAAAACCTAGAGTTTGACATGGCCGATAATGGCATGATTGCCCTAGAAACTGCTTTTGGTTTATTACTGAAACATAAACCAACTGAAATCGATTTGAACACAATAATCGAAAAAATTACTACCAACCCAAGAAACATTTTACAACTGCCACAACCAAAAATTATGGTAGGACAACAAGCCAACTTGACTATTTTTGATGCCAACCACCACTGGATTTTTACTGAAAATGATATTAAATCCAAATCAAAAAATACACCTTTTGTTGGACATTCAATGCTAGGTAAAATAATAGGCGTTATTAATAAAAACAAATATTTTATTACTTAATTTATAAATATTTTATTAATAAATTATTAATAATACTTACTCATATTCTAAATATGGATTCATTTTTTGTACTTCCTCTAGAGAAAGTATTTTTATATCCATCAAATCGGCCTCACTTTTGATGCCGCCATGTGTATTTCGGTAAGAAATAATTGTTTTAGCAAACTTATATCCTATATATGGATGTTGTTTTAAGTCATCAACTGTTGCAAAATTTATTCTTATTTTAGCAGGATGATAATTATCTAAAATATACATTTTCTTACCCAATTCAGCTAGTACAGTTGTATCAAGTCCATAGACTTCTTTTAGTTGATCCATTGAAATAAACCCACCCAATTTATTTCTATATTTTAGTATCCTAGAAGCCAATTTTGAACCAATACCGTAAATTTTTTCAAACTGTAAGCTATCAGCATTATTGATATCAATTTTTGTCAATTTAGGAACATAATTTGTCGTTTTTGATTGGAAACTTGGTTTTTTGACTTCTGTATTGGCTAGATTTTCGGGTAATAAAATATAAGAAGCCAATTTTTTATACAAAACTGAATCAAAACCATACGTTTTTAGAATATCAGATTTTATTCTAAAAGGTTTATATTTCCTATAATTTATCATTCTGGCTGCTACATAAGGGTCGATTCCTAATTTGACTAAGCCATTTTTGGTTTCTGTGTTTGGGTTAAAATCAAAAAGTATAGATTGGATTTTGATTTCTTTTACAGACTTATTCTTATATTTGGGTTTTGTTTCATTGATTTTATTACTTTTTTGTTCAATTAATGCCATCAAGCTATCCAATTTGATTTTATCTTTGGCAGTATTTTCTACTGCATTTGGATAGTACAAATCTACTATAAAAGGTAGTAATAAAAATAGAAACATAAGGATAATTAAAATAAAAAATCCCGAAATTTCTCTTTGATTAAAATCAAAATTTTGGCGAAGCCAAAGGCGAATATTAGTCATCATTCTAGTATAAACTATTCCAGTTTAATTCTATTACTTTTTTATTAAAATCAAATGGTTTTACTGCATCTAAGCCAAGATAATCTATGGCTTGGGTGATAGTAAAACCAGGAATTTGTTTATTTGATAATGCCTGTATAGGAATCATTCCAACCAATTCAGAACCAGACACTTGCGTATTATAGGAGGTAGCTAGTTCAGTAATTTTATCATAAACTTCAAATATACTTGTTTTGGTATAATCAGTAATATTGCATGATACCTGAACGGTATCAAATTCTGCTATATACCAACCAATAGCACGTACACTAGGCAAGCCTGTGGCAGACGTTTCTCTGATATTTGCTGCTATTGTTTTAGCAATGGACAAATCTTTTGTAGTAATATTTACATTATATGCAAGCAAAATTTGTCTAGCACCAATGATACAAATACCTGCTTTTGGATTGAAAATAGGATTTCCATAATCAGGTAAGAAATCAGAATTATTTAATTTATTTTTTAGATTTTCATATTCTCCATGTCTAATCCAAGCCAATTTTTTTCGTTCTTGGCTTTGGGCTGATTCGTTGTATAAATAGGTTGGTATTTTCAATTCACAAGCCACTTTTGAGGCAAGTTGTTTTGATATATCTATGGCTTCGTCCATTTGCATATTTTTGTAAGGAATCAATGGGCATACATCTGTGGCCCCTATGCGTGGATGAGTGCCTGTGTGTGAGGACATATCAATACAGATAGATGCAGCTTTGATGGCTTCAAAGGCGGCTTCTGCCACAGCTGGTGGCTCTCCCAAAAATGTCATCACTGTACGATTGACGTGATGGCCACTATCTATATCTAATAATTTTACATTTCTTACTTTTTTTATGCTTTCGGCAATAAAATTAATTTTTTCTTTATCTTGTCCTTCCGAAAAATTGGGTACACATTCTAGTAATTTTTCCAATGATAGTATTGTTTATTTAGAATTTAAAAATCATTGTCGTTTACTTATGAGTCCTATTAACTATCTCCTTTGGAGTAAGACTAAGATAGAGGCAATAAAAATGCTTAAGTAAACAACATTCATTTAAAAATCTAAATTAATTAAATTCTAATTTTAGACAAATAATTTACAAAAAAATTACATTTTAAAAAATAAAATTAGCTAAAATTATAGGAAGATTATTTAGAGGTCATTTCAAAATCTAAATTACCACCATTTACTATATCTTGATGGGTGAATTTGTAATTTTTTAATTCTTTTCCATTTAATTTTATAGACTTAATAAACACATTTTTTTCTGTAAGATTATTTGCTTTAATAATAAATGATTTCCCATTTTCAAGCATAATTTCTACTTTTGAAAAAGCAGGTGTACCAATATTATAAACGCCACTTGCTGGATTTACTGGATAAAAACCCATCGAACTTAGAATATACCAAGCCGACATTTGGCCACAATCTTCGTTTCCTGTAAGGCCATTTGGATTGTTTCTATATTGTTCATTTCTGATTTTATTTATCAAAAATTGAGTTTTCTTGGGTAAATCAAGATAATTGTAAAGATAAGCTATATGATGACTAGGCTCATTGCCATGAGCATACTGACCAATCAGACCAGTTACATCTGCAGCATCTCCAGTCAGTTTGTTTGATTCTAAAAATGTTGAATCTAGTTTTTGAATTGCTTTTTGTTTGGTGCCATATAAAGCAAACAAACTTTCTGGATCGTGTTGAACAGACCAATTGTATTGCCAAGAATTACCTTCGGTTACATGCCCACTAGAAACTTTTGATGGATTGTAGTCTTTGAGCCAGTTTCCGTTTTCATCCTTTGGCCACATCAATCCTTCTGTAGGATTAAAAATATTTTTATAAAAATTAGACCTTTTTAAAAAATAATCGACCTCAGTTTGTGTCCCATACAACCTAGCCATTTGAGCTACACACCAGTCGTTGTATGCAGATTCAAGGGTTCTTGATACAGATTCATGAATTAAATTGCAAGCATAGTATCCACGTGAATCATATTTAGTACTCAACCAGGGAGATCCAGGATGGTCGATTGTTGAGCTTACCTTCATGGCCTCAAAGGCCTCTTTACCACCAGTGGTAACTATTCCTTTGAGGTATGCGTCTGTAATTACTGGGATTGCATGGTTTGCAATCATACAGTGGTTTTCTGTGCCCCAAAGTGTCCACATAGGCAGATAGCCATTGTAATTATAGTGTTCTACCATACTATTAACCATATCTTTTACTTTTGAAGGTATGATTATAGTATATAGTGGATGATTGCCCCTATAAGTGTCCCAAAGTGAAAAAGTAGAATAATAATTACCAGTTTTGCTTTTATGTATGTTGTAATCAGGCCCTGTATACCTGCCATCTGTATCAGCAAGTTGGTTAGGGGCAATCAAAGCGTGGTACATAGCTGTGTAGAAAATTGTTTTTTTGGTTTCATCTCCATCTACTTTTATTTTAGATATATAATTATTCCACTCTTTTTTGGCATTATTGACTGATTTTTCAAAGTCCCAATCTTGGATTTCATTTTGATTATCTAAAGCATTGGGCAAATCAACCATAGAAATAGATACTTTTACTTTTATTTTTTCGTCTTTTTTTGTTTTAAAACCAACCTCCATTTTTACGTTTTCGCTTCTTACAAAAGGACTATTTTGCCAAATAATATTTTTGTTTTCCCAATTTTTAAATACAGTTGTATAAGTTTCTATTTTTTTAGAAAACTTTATAACAAAATAAATCTTTCTTACTTTTGCCCAGCCATTAGTAGAAATTCTATAACCCGAAATTGTAGAATCATTTTCCAATTTTAATTGAGACTCAGTACTTAGACCATTGTATATTTTATGATTGGCATCAATTATAATTTTAGAATAATCTGATGCAGGAAAAGTGTATTGATGAAACCCAACACTATTGCTGGCTGTAAGTTCGGCTGTTACTTGAGGTTTTTTAAGAAATACTTTGTAGTAGCCAGCTTCTGCTTTTTCGTCTTGGTGAGAAAAATTTGATATAAGATTTTTTTCATTTTCAAATCCAGATTTACCTATATAAGGTGTAATAAGGATGTCTCCCAAATCAGAAACTCCAGTGCCGCTAAGGTGTGTATGACTGAATCCAACAATCACTGTATCTGAATAATGATATCCTGAGCACCAATCCCAGTCTGTAAAATTATATCTATTATCAGGGCTAAGTTGCACTTTTCCAAAAGGCATTGTTGGTCCAGGAAATACATGCCCATGGCCGCCAGTGCCTATCATTGGATTTATATATTTTGTAAAATCATTTGTTTGAGATTGCAACTTTAAATGCACTAATATAAGAGCAAATAAAAAAACTAAGTTAAAATATTTCATGTAATTTATCATTTTGTATTACAAAAGTACAAATATTTTTTAAAATAATACAATTATTTCAAAAACAAAAAAAGCCTTTGATTTCTCAAAGGCTTTTTTCAAATGTATATTTCTAAAGAAAACTATACTTTCAACTCTATTGGAGTTTTTAGGTCTATCATTCTTTCGCTTACGTTGCCATGGCCAATATATTTATTTCTATTAGTACCATTGTAGTTTTTATGTGCAATAATAGCCCAGCAAGTAGACGAGCCATGCGCAGCTATATCTACAGACCAACGCAAGAATATTTGCCACATACGGAACCACCATTCGCCATATTTGCTCAACACAAATTCTTTGTTTGATTCCCAGTTGTAGTACCAACGGTGAATGGTATGAGAGTAATGTATACCTATGTTTTCAACGGTATTTACCTCAAAATTTGCATCTTGTAGCGATTGCGACAAGAAACCAAGTGGCGTAGAGGCATCAGCACCAGAGAAAATGTATTCATTCATATACAATCCCCAAACCAAATCTTCCCAATGAGGACCTTTGGCAAAAAGACCTGGATTGGCACGTAGACCAGCTTGTTGTAAGTACAACATACCATCATCGGTCAATAAATCATATATTTGATTAATAAATGTTTGAAACTTACGAATACCAACGTGTTCGCCCATTTCTAAGCAAGTAATTTTATCGAATTTTACTTTAGGAATATCTCTATAGTCCATTCTCCAAACACGAGCTTTGTCTTGCACACCATGTTTGCGAATTTGATCCATAGCCCAATCGTGGCCTTCTTGTGCAATAGTAACACCAGTAGAATCAGTGCCAAAATGTTTGGCAGCATAAGTAATAAGTGTACCCCAACCACAGCCAATGTCCAAATGCTTGTCGCCTGGCTTCATGTGAAGTTTTTGGCATACCATTTGCATTTTTCTATCTTGAGCTTGCTCTAAAGATTCGGTTTTGGGATCCATCCAAATACCAGATGTATATACCATTCTTGGGCCCATAAAAGCCGCAAAAAAATCGTTTCCTCTATCGTAATGCTCTCTAACAATACGCTCATCTTGTGCTTTTGTATGCAAAACCACTTCTGGTATCATACGAGTAAAGAAGAACTTTATGTGGTGGGCAGTAAGTGTGTAGTCAAAATAAGTACCACGTACTTTCATAAAATCTTCAAAGTTTCCTTTGATATCTATGCGTTGGTTACAATAATCCTCTACAAAGTGTCCAAAAGATGGTTTTGCTCCTGGTTTATATCTTGCCCTCATTGCGTCCGTCTTAGGAACAATGAAATCTAGTGCATTTGCTGACATTAATAATGTTGTTTTGATTTAATAATTCGAGTGCGAAACTATTACATTTTTTTTAGAAACAAAAACTATCACATACATTTTTGTTTTCGCATCTATTTATTTTGTCGTTTGAGTCATCCATTTTCATCAAAAAAATCAATAATAAGATAAATTTTCATCGTTTTTAATCCATTTTTAAAGGATAGGTTGATATTTTTACAAAAAATCAATTCTTATTCGTTCGCTTTCATTTACTTTGCGTACATATCCAACAAATATTTTTGTGAATGAAAATTAATATCACAACATTTTTTTTAATCATCAATTTTGTGCAATCGATAGCACAAGAAATGCTTAATACTAATTTTGAAAAATATTATCGTCCATCGATTACTTATTTAGTTTTGGATAATGCCTCTCACAGGTATAACACTCAGATGCTGTCGAGTTTCAAAGATATTTCTATCAATGGAAAATTTGACGATCACCGTTTGGATAATTTTTTTTCATTAAAACTCAATTCTAATGGTGCAGATAGAAACACTATTAATCAATTATTGATAAATGAAAATATAGCCAAAAAAGTAATATCAAAATGGTATAATAAGCAACCCAATGGTTCGTTTTCGATGGATTATATTGCCAAACGTGGCCTCTATAATGCTTCAGACTATGATGTAATGCGAGCTAAGGCTGGTGCCAGAGGTACTGCTCAGCTAGAAGATGCTGGTGAGGAGTTAATCAAAAAATCATACATTGCTGCTTTTGATTTTTCTTCAATAGAAACTTGGGAAGACTACTACAATCGAGTAGATGCCCAAAACGAAAGAATTGCTCGACAAAGGAAAGAAAAATTTAGACCCACGCTTCGCTCTCAGGTTGGGTTTAGGGGTTCGGCCCAAGTGTATTTATACAAAGTAGTTTGGACAGATTCGCTACAACAAGTATTTTATGAAAATGCCTGGAACAATCCTAGTTTTTTCGACAAAATGACTATACCCATTCAATATCAAGAAACGGCTTTTGTAACAAACCTAGATGGTAGTCAGCCCAAATTCAATGCCATATATTCTGATAAACAGTTGGCCAGTATGCTCCAAAACGATGCTTCTGAGAGTGCACTTCGCCAATTTGCAGCCCAAGATAGAAGTTTGAGGGTAAAAACTTCAATTTTTGAAACCAGGCCACTCTCTGCTAAGGTTGGCCTCAAAGAAGATGTTAAAATCGATCAACGATTTTTTGTGTACGAGCTTGTGCAAGGCAACGATGACAAAAAAGTGCCTCATTATAAAGGTGTAATAAGGGCCACAAAAAAAATAACCGACAACAGAAACGATGCTACTGGAAACTCAGTGCCTACACGTTTTTATCAAGAAGCTGGACATAAATTATACAAAGGAATGTTGATAGAACAAGATTATGACATTGGCGGCTCGTTCAATGCTGGTGTGTATGCTCAACGATTTTGGGGCCCATTTTTGAGACTTGATATCAACCTGGCAGGTATATTTAATGTGTCGCAACTACGTATATATGTGCAAGGATATTTGGGATTTGCAACAGCTCGATTTGGAAATAGCTCTAAAGACGAAAAAGTAGAAAGCAAAGGGGTAGAAATTGGATTTAGCAAAACATATACTATCGTCAGAAATATTCACATTGAGCCATTTTTGGGCTTTTTTATTGATACAACCCATACATTTGCCCCAAATGCAAACGAAAGGCAACAACTAAAAAAAGCAAAAATAAATCTGGGACAATCGCAAATTGGTGTAACTGTTGGGCTGCGTTTGCCAATCAATATCAAACACAACATCCAATTGGTGCCAGCGATAAGTATCAACACGATGTCGTTTGATTCTGAAAGAACACTTTTTGGCAAAACACTGCCACAAAATTTTCCAAATGGAGGCATGCTCAACACCACAGGCGACCAAAGAGGTGCCAACAATAACTCTGCTTATTTGGGAGTGATTCCTTATAGGTGCGATATGTCAATAAGGTTTAAGTTTTAATGTAAACTTCAAAAACCAACTTTCTATTGATTTTATATGGGCTAGGGCAATAAAAATAATAGTAAAGTCTAGATAAGTACTCTTCCTTTGAAAAAAAGTCTCTCTTCTTTTATAGTTCTTGTTATAGAGTAGAATTTGTTTGGGTAAAACCCAGGTAAGCAGAATGATAGCTATCTAAATTTTACAAAAAAGTAAAATTTTATCGAAAAATAGATTTTTAGCTTTAAATGTAGTTTCATTTTTAAATAAATTTTTTGAATATCATATTTTTTTTAAATTTGTAGTATATTTCTAAATATTACCTAAAATGAAACTACTAAAAATCGTATTATCAATACTAATTTTATTACATTTTGAAACAGTTTTTGCCCAAAAAAATGTGGGAACTGATACCCAAGACAATAATTATGCTCTAAAAGAAAAAATATTTAGACAAGCATTAAAATATGCAGACTTATCTGTGGCCAAAAATGCACTTTTTGAGATGATAGCCCTAAAACCATCCGAAAAAAACCTTAAAGATTCTTTGGCATTGGTGTATATCAATATGGGGCAGCCACAACAAGCCCTATTGCTTTCTAAAGAAATATTACAATCTGATGCCAAAAATATGGCCATGCTAGAAGTAAAAGCCATTGCTGGCCAAAGCCTTGGCTTGACAAAAGAAGCTCTTGTAGATTACGAAACATTGTTTGCAGCCCAAAAAAGCATTTTTCATTTATACCAAATAGCAACATTGCAATACGACCTCAAGCGAATGGCCGAATGCAATGCTTCGCTAGACCAAATTATAAACACTCAAGATGTAGAAAAACAACAAATTGCCATTGGTACAGGCCAACAAGGTGGCCAACAGAAAATTTCGTTAAAAGCTGCAGCACTCAATATCAAAGGTGTTTTGGCAATGGATCTAAACGAAATGGCTATCGCAAAACAATGTTTTGCAGAAGCATTGAAATTGAACCAAGATTTTGTATTGGCTCGTAATAATTTTCAATATATAGAAACAAAAACGGCAGCATCTACGTCTGCTTCCGAAAAAACAAATACAAATCAACAAAAAAGTAAAAAACAATAAATATTATAATTTTGAAAAAAGCATTAATTACAGGAATTACAGGACAAGATGGTGCCTATTTGGCCGAGTTCTTGCTCAACAAAGGCTACGAAGTACATGGTATCAAACGCAGAACATCGCTTTTTAATACCGATCGTATCGATCATTTATATCAAGATAAGCACGAACATAATGTAAGATTTAAGTTGCATTTTGGCGATTTGAGCGACTCTACCAATATCATCAGAATTATACAGCAAGTACAGCCAGACGAAATATACAATTTGGGTGCCATGAGCCATGTAATGGTAAGTTTTGACGAACCCGAATATGTGGCCAATGTGGATGGAATTGGCACTTTGAGAATCCTAGAAGCAGTAAGAATTTTGGGTTTAACCAACAAAACTAGAATTTATCAAGCCTCTACTTCTGAATTGTATGGCTTAGTACAAGAAGTACCCCAATCAGAAAAAACCCCTTTTTATCCACGTTCTCCTTATGCTGCTGCCAAAATTTATGCCTATTGGATTACTGTCAATTATAGAGAGGCTTACAATATGTTTGCTTGTAATGGCATCTTATTCAACCACGAATCGCCACTCAGGGGCGAAACTTTCGTAACCCGAAAAATAACCAGAGGTGTAGCTCGTATCGCCCTGGGATTGCAAGACAAAATATATCTTGGAAACCTTGATGCTCAAAGAGATTGGGGCCACGCCAAAGATTACATAGAAGCCATGTGGTTGATATTACAACAACAAAAACCCGAAGACTTTGTGATAGCCACTGGTGTAACTACCCGTGTGCGTGAGTTTGTGCGATTAGCATTTGCAGAATGTGGCATAGAAGTAGCTTTTAATGGCACAGGTGCCGATGAAACTGCTGTTGTGAAATCATGCAACAACCCTGAATATCAAATAAAAATTGGAACAGAAGTGGCAGCCGTTGATAAACAATATTTTAGACCCACAGAAGTAGATTTGCTTATTGGCGACCCTACAAAATCAAAAACAAAACTTGGCTGGAAACCAAAATACGACTTGGCCATGCTGGTAAAAGAAATGGTAGCAGCAGATATAGATTTGTTCAAAGCCGATCAATATTTGTCGAGTGGGGGGCATAAAATTAAAAATTATAAAGAATAAATGTTGAATAAAAACGCCAAAATATACGTTGCAGGCCATAGAGGCATGGTAGGCTCGGCCATTGTAAGGGCTTTGCAAAATGACGGTTTTAGCAATATTATTACTAAAACATCCAAAGAACTTGACTTAACAAATCAAGCATTGGTAAAAGAATTTTTTGGAGCCGAAAAACCACAATTTGTGTTTGTGGCAGCAGCCAAAGTGGGCGGCATCTATGCCAACAATACCTTTAGGGCTGATTTTATTTATCAAAATTTGATGATTCAAAACAATATTATCCATGAATCATATTTGAATAAGGTCGAAAAATTACTTTTTTTGGGCTCTTCGTGTATCTATCCCAAAATGGCCACACAACCCATCAAAGAAGAGTATTTATTGGATGGCAAACTAGAAAACACCAACGAGCCTTATGCCATTGCCAAAATTGCAGGTGTCAAAATGTGCCAAGCCTATCGTGAGCAGTATAATTGCAATTTTATATCGGCCATGCCCACCAATTTGTATGGCAAAAACGACAACTACGACCTCAACAACTCGCACGTACTACCTGCATTGATACGCAAATTCCATGAAGCCAAAATGGCCAAAGCTCCTTTTGTAGAAATATGGGGCACTGGCACACCACGCAGAGAGTTTTTGTATGCCGATGATTTGGCCGATGCCTGCCTCTATTTGATGCAAAACTACAACAACTCCAAAGCCCTCAATATTGGTTGTGGCACAGATGTATCTATCAAAGAATTGGCCGAAACAATACAAAAAGTGGTAGGTTATGAAGGGCAATTAAAATTTGATACTACCAAACCAGATGGCACTCCCCGAAAATTATTGGATGTATCTGCACTTGCCAATATAGGCTGGACAGCCAAAACAGATTTGATCCAAGGCCTCACAAAAACGTATATTGATTATAAAAATACGTTGGGGATGTTGTGATTTTTTTATAGCTGCTGTTATAGCCAGTGGTTTTTGTCGTCCCCCTTTGCAAACCAATGTCAATATTGTTTTTTTTTCAAACTAAACTTCGTGTAAATTTATTTTTTTGAAGGTAGGAAATTTTAAAATATTTTGGTCTAGCGTTGGAATTACAAGCTCTTTGACATAGTTTTGGCTTGAATGTAGGCTTGTGCTGCTTGCAAATGTGTATGACTGCGAAGGGTTGGTATTGTCATTCTTTTATTACTGTGTTTAGTTTCCAATCTTTTATTCCCATCAAGTTTAAGATTAGTATTCCGTTTATTCGGTACAACAAAATGTTGGCGTGTCTAAGTTGTTCAGCGTTTACTTTGTCAATACTGCCGTGTGTAATGTTATTTCTTAGTTGAACGATTTTACCTGTTTTGATTGGCAATATCTCTAAATCTATGTCATTTTTTGTCAATGAATCTTCAAGTTGTTTTCTAAGGGATTTACTCTTGATAATGTTAATAATGGAAATCCACTTATTATTAAAGTGTTCTTGTTCCTTTTTGTCAATGATATTGGAAATGCTATTTTTTGTTTCATTGAAGAAGTTGTCTAATTCATCATTTTTTAATGTAAAATTCCAAATACTATCTTCTTTACTACTCTTTCCACAAATTTCAATAATATTATATCGAATCAAAAAAGCAGCTGAACTATCAACTAAATGAGATTGATTAAACAACGTAATTGCTTTTGAAAGTAAGGCAAAGTTTTTTACAGTTTCTTTTTGCCAACTTGCTTGCAGAAACTCGTTGAAATCCCAAGGTATTTCAAAGCCCCAAAGGTTTCCATTCGTTTCTATAAAATTTTTCTGCTCAATGTTTTTTATAGTTACTGTGTTTTCTGCCAAATGAATTCTGCGAAGTTTGTAGTCAATCTTTATGTGATAATAAAATGAAGCTAACATCAAAATTACATCGCCATAAAAAATGGCTTCTGTTTCAGTAATTCCTTTTTTGTATTTGAATTGAATTTTGGGTTCTTTCGTTACTGTGGCAACCCTTTCATTGCTGTCGTCTTTTGAAACAAAATTATATTCAGGGCGAAATGTTGATTTACCAAGTTTATAAAACAATGTTGAGTCATTCATTCTTCCAATATCAAATTTTCTATCATTTTTAGTCCATGATTTTGGGGACAATATGGAATAAAAAGGCTCTACAACTCTAAAATCTTTGTCGTCTAAGTAAAATTCTGCTGTTTGTTTTTCGTGCTCAACAGGTTTCCAATAAAATTTTGCCGTGTCAATTTTTACGATGATATACTTTTTGCCATCTTCGTAATAATTAGAACTATTTGAGCATCCAACTAATTTTGCTTCCGATAAATCTACTTTTTGCAAGCGTTCGTTTGTGTGATTTTTAGTTACTTCCACTTTTATGAAAGTACCTAATTTTTCACAATCAACTTTACTTGTCCAGTACATAAACTTATCCCCAAAATAAGACTTGTCATCAAAGAAAATTTTAAGCTCAATTTCGTTATCCTTTGATGTTAAATGGGCGTGATGAACCTTGCTAACTTCAATCTTGCCTTTTATAGAGTAAGAATTAAAATCAACATTTAGAAATTCAATATCTAAACAATGGTAATCACTCATTCAATTTCTATTTTATCAATCTCCTTCATCAATCTATCTGTTTCTGAAAGTGCTACAATTATTTTTTGATAATGTAAAATGTCGTCAAATGCAAGTGTACGTTCTTTGCGGTCTTTGAGCCACTTTTGGGCTGGTTGATAGCCTCCAATGTAAAAGTCCCAAGCTGTTTGAGGTACGTTGGCAAAATATTGAGTGTCGTTTATGTGAACGTTGCCGTCTTGGTATTTTATTTTACCAACAACATTATCGCCATCTATGGGGTACTGCGTGATGTATTTCTCTACAATTGGGCTTTCTAATAAGTGTATTTGCCTTAACTGGCTACCCAAACCTATAAGGTTTTTGGATATGGCACTCTGGGAAAATCGATTTTTAAAAATTCTTTATATTTTTCTCTGTAAGCTGGGCTGTGCAAAACGGCATAGATGTAATCTAAAATGTCGATTGGTGCAAAAGTTCCATCTGTTTTTTCTTTTTCGTTTGTAAAAGTTAAACCTAAGTTTTTTGCTATTTGGTTTACAATTTCTGTATTTAGATTTGGAATTCTTTCTATGCTTTCAAAAGTTTGTTCTTCTATTTTACCAACATTTTTAGCTTCTAATTTTCTTTTTATATTTTCAAATGCGGTTTTTGATTCTTCCACAGCACTTTTATTTTCTTCAAATAAAGATTTTTCGTTTTCGGTAGGGTTTTTGAGATTTTGATAAAATGGCAATACTGTTTTATTGAAAAAATCATTTACTTGCTTGAAATGGTTTTTGGCATATTGCATATTCATTTCCAAAACTCTTTTATCAGATTCTGAAATCGGGAAAAGTTTTTTTTGTTTTGATTGAGTTTCAGGGTAGAGATAAAGTGGAAAAACGTAATTTATATCTAATGAAGAAATGGTTGTTGAGCCAGAAATTATTTTATCAACACAAAAAATTTCACACCAATTTTCAGATTTCCTAGACCGTCTAATACAAACTAACCCCATATTTTCATTTTTTAAAAAATGTTGCATAACTCTTGCTCGACTTCGTTCTAACATATCGACATTATTATATAAAAACCGATTATCAAAAGGTCTGTAAGAAATGGGTCTTATTAAAGACACGTCAATAGATTGATATTTTTTTAAAATTTGTTCTTTTAATTTTTGTTTTGATTTAGATATATACAAATCATCGTTTGCTGTAACAATACCAACAGAATTCACTTTAAATAATTCATTTACAGCAAAACCATTTTCATAAACTGCTTTTTCTTCAAAATTTTTATTTACAAAAAAATAGTCTGGTGCAATATTTGGAAGTTCGACATAATTTATAGTTTTTAAAGAGTTGTTTTTCAAAAAATCATACTTAAATTCTCTTTTTCCAAACAAATCAAAATGAAATACTTGGGCTAGTTTATCGTTGCTCATTAGGGTTATTCAGTTTTAATAATAATTTTTGTTTTTCTATTTCATCTATCAATTGCTGCTCGGTTGGTAAATAATCTACATATTTACTAGCAAATAGTTGTTTATTATTTGCCAATACCGAGTATTTGGCAATGGTTTTATCGGTTTCGGTGCACAACAAAATGCCAATGGTTGGGTTGTCTTCTTTTGGTTTTTTAAGGTCATCGTACATTCGTACGTACATATCAAGTTGCCCTATATCTTGGTGGGTAAGTTTTGTGGTTTTTAATTCGATAATTACGAAACATTTTAGGTAATAATTATAAAACACAAGGTCAATATAAAAGTCAGCCGTTTCGGTTTGTATATGTTGCTGCCTTGCTACAAAGGCAAAACCTTTGCCAAGTTCTAATATAAATTGTTGGAGGTTATTAATTAATGCTTTTTCTAAATCGGCCTCGCTATAGCTAAGCCCTGTAGGTAGGCTCAAAAACTCTAATACTGTTGGGTTTTTTATAAAATCTAGGGCATCGTTTTGCAAATATTGGGTATTTGCTATCATTTCGTTTTCTACAATATCTTTTGCTTGAGACGATAGTAGGCGTTGGTAATACATTGTATCAATATTTCTTTCTAGCGTGCGTACGCTCCAGCCTTGCTGGGCTGCTTCGGTCAGATAATATTGCCTTGCATCTTTATTAGAAATACTCATAACTAACTGAAAATGAGACCAACTTAATTTGGCAGATAGTGTCTGCCAAATCTCTATTTTTGGAAATGCTATAAAAAATTGTCTCATATTTCTTAGGTTTCTTTCCGAAAATCCTTTGCCAAAATCTTGCGAAAGGGCTTTAGACAATTCTTTTAATATTGCCTCGCCATAGGTGGCTCTTTCTTTGCCTTGCTGCTCTTCTAGCACAATTTTTTCGCCTATTTTCCAATAGGCTTCTACCATTGCTGCATTTATGGCTGTGTAGGTTTTTTGCCTTGCTTGGGCAAGTATTTGTTTTATGTCTTGTATATATTGCATATTACTTTTTCTTTTTTACAAAAATATTAATGCTTACGCCTTGCATAATGTCAAACACATTTTGGTCAATTGTGCCATCTGGTGCTGTTTCTTTTTTCTTACTATTGCCATGCATATCAATAGTGTAAATTTTGTCAAAAGTTTTTTGCAAATGCCATCTCATACCTCTAAATGTGGGGTTGTCTAGGTAACCATGTGGGTTAATAAAAGCTAATATGCCTTCTCCATTTTTTTCGATTAAATGGCTGCTAAACCTAATAAATTTTACATAATCATCGTTTATCCATTTTGGGTTTTTTTCTTTGAGTTTTTCCTTTCCACCTGGTTCTTTTTTGTAATCTTCCATTAGGCTCATAATCCATTCGCCTTTGTTGGCACTTTCTCCGCTGTATGGTGGGTTGCCAATAATGCACATTACGGGAGTATCACGTTTTATATGATTGGCTTCGTTGGCTTCGGCACTAAGCCAATTGGCAAAAAGTGTTCCTGTGTCTGGGTGGCTTTCTTCTAGGCTATTGGTAAGGTAAACTCTAAACCTTTGGTTAGTTGTTGGCTTGTAGCCAGTTTCGGTTAGTAACAAATCAAGCTGCAAATGTGCCATGGCATAGCTAGCCATAAGTAACTCAAAACCATTAAGGCGTGGCAATAAATCTTTTTCTACATATTTGCTCCAAATGCCTTGCTGTCCTTCAAATTTTTTGTGAATATGTTTTACAACTTCGGCTAAAAATGTACCTGTACCAGTAGCTGGGTCTAGAATCTGCACTTTGTGTACTTCTTGTTCAGATTTTTTGCCTTGTAAATCAACTTTTATTTTAGTTTTACTTGTATCAGCCAAGCCTTGTGGCATTTGAAATTCGGTTTTCAAAATATCATCAACTGCCCTTACAATAAAATTTACAACTGGTGCTGGTGTGTACCACACTCCTTTTGCTTTTCGTAGTATAGGGTCGTATTGGCTCAAAAAATCTTCATAAAAATGGATAATAGGGTCTTCCATTTTTGTTGTCTTTCCATAATTTTTAAGAATTTCGGCAACATCACAAGCAAGAAAAATAGAAACTAGGTCATCTACAATCCATTTTATACGGTCGTCAAGCTCTAATCCTGCTATGTAGCCAAAAAGTTTTTTTAGAAAAGGATTTGATTTTGGTATAAGTTCAAAGGCCTCTTGTCGGCTAAAAGTTTCTAGGGTAGAGTCGTGCAAGCGAGCTGCAAACATACCGTAAGCTATGGTTTGAGCATATACATCTGCAAATCCTTTGGGATTAATATCATGTATCAAAATTTCTTTAAAAGCCGTCATTTGATCTTTGAGTGTAGAATTTTCAGATGATTCCACATCTGAGATGAGGGCTTTTTCAATTACATCAGCCAACAATCGGGCTTTGCCCGCCATCATCTCAGCTAATTTTTGGCTGCTTTTAATATTTTGTCCAGTATTAGAACAAAAATCTTTGATTAGATTTTCAAATCTTGAATAGTTTTCGGCAACTGCAATTATTTTGTTATTCTCAATTTTTGCAATTTCAATTTTTAACACAAAAGCTCCATTTCTATAAAAATGAAAATCGAGGTAGTCTGTAAAAATTAAGTTATTAAGTGATGCTTTATAACGGTCAAATTGTTCTTTATTTCCAGTTTTCTTAGCACCTTCAAGGTCTGTGTCGCCAATATCTTTGGCTTCTATAAATCCTACAGGAATATCTTTTTTTGTTAAAATATAATCTGGAGCACCACATTGTTGGCGTTTGGGTTCGTTGGTGGCTCTTATGTCAAGCACTAAACTTTCTAAAAGCTGCTGCAAATCGCCACGAAAAGTGTGCTCGGTAGCATTACCAAGTTGGTAGCGTTGATTTATATTGTTTATGTACTGGTCTAAAGTCATATATTTTATTGTCGTTTTTCCGTTGCAAGTTACAATTTTTGTCTGTCGGTGCGGTGGCAAAAAAAATGGCTCTTTTGGTTTTGCGAAGCGTTGGCTTGTGTTTCGGGCAAATCCAAATGTGCCATTTTGTGCGGTTGGTATTTAGGGTCGTTTTACTTTCGGTTTATGTTTACACTGTCGGTCGTTTTAGGGTTGCTACTAACAATCTTATTTAACTAACATATACTTGAAAAACGAAAATGTGAAAGTAAGTGCTACTGCCCAAAAAGTAGCACTGATGAGCATAAATACATAAATATTTTTTTTGGATTCGCCAAACGAAGTGGCAATAATAGTGCCACCAATAGGGGTAAGAAAAATAGGTGTCAAAAAAGCAATTCCTTTAATGCCAAAGCGGTTCCACAAAGATACAATTTTTCGATTTCGAGGCGAAAACAACAATGGCTTTCTATATTTATCCAGTACATTGATTTTGAGCCATTTGCCAAAAACCGAAAACACAGCCACGCTTGTCATCATACCTGCTATGCACACAAATATTGTCTCAAGTGGCCTCAGGCCCAAAGCCGTAGCCGATAGTGGCCCACCTATAAATTTGAGCATACTTATAAAAAATACAGAAAAAATTTTGGTGGCTTGTTCAATCATATTAAATTAAAAAAATGAATGTGCATTAAAATTAAAATTAAAATTGTACTGAATAACCAAAATTTATTTACCTAAAACAGCCTTATTATATGCCTTGCTGGCTTTTTTATGTCCAGAACTTTCAATCAAGGCCGATGAGATTAAAGTTGCAGTAGTTACAGCAACACCAATACCAAAAACAGGAGTATCAAGTTTGCCACCACGAATAGAAGCACCCAAAGGAGCCCCAATCATAAATCCTCCTATAAATGCTGGCACATACAGTATGTATCCTATAATTCTAGACTTTTTTAAAACCTTATTTGATTCATTATTACTTTTTAAAACATTTATCAACTCTTTTTTACTAAGAGGTTTTGTGCCCAAAAAGTATCCATTTTTATTTTTAGATATTGTATCAATAGAGGTTTCTATAATATACTTGTTTTCGGCATTTATTACTCTATTCAATTCATTTAAACTAAGAGTATCTTTTTGTATCTCATAGTTTTGATTTTCACATAGTACAGTCGTATAAGGCTGTGCGAGTAATGACACAAAGGTAAAAAATAGTAGAACCAAAAATGTTATTGATTTTTTCATATTTTTTTCTAAAATTTTAGTTTAGATAAATTTTTAAGATTATTCTTAAAATCAACCATTTAATAATCAGTTTTATAAAATAATTTTAAATAATTAAACGATTACAAAGATTTAGATTTTAATAAAATATAAGTATTATGTCTAATGATCGACCAAACCAATCAAGTACCCAAATATTTTTCGGCTATAGCTTTTACCTGAACTTTGGTTACTGGTTTTGAAATACACTCTACTTCGTTTTTGTTTACATATACATTATCCAAAAAAGCAGTAAGAAACACAAAAGGTATTTGCGAATACTCAGCATTGTTTTTTATAAAATGATACACTTCGTTTCCATTAGCCTCTGGCATGTTTACATCACAAAAAATAAGATCTATTTTGTGTTTTTTTATTGTTTCCATGGCTTGAATACCATTTTCGGCCTCTATAATTGTGTAGTTATCAGATTTCAAATAGGCTTTTAGGGCAGTTCTAAAAATTTCTAAATCATCGGCAATCAATATTTTCTTCATGGATTTATTTATTAAATAGAAATTTAGAATTTTTTTCAAATATATTACAATATCAAACAATCAAAAAAAAATACCTTTAAAAACTTATTTATTTTGTATATTTTAAAAGAATAAATTTTGATAAGTTGATATTAAAAACTATAAAAATTACTTTTTGCAAATACTGTTTTAGATATATTTGTTCATAAGATTTTTAAATTTTATTTAATTTTTTTAGTTGGTTTATTTCTGCCAAGTATTTTAGTTCTTGTTCTTGCAAATCTTCATATTTTAGGGTCATTTCTTGTAATCGACCAAGCATATCTTGTTCTTGCATGCGTGTTTGCTCTTGGGTTGTATAAAGCTCTTCAAGGTTTTGACGCATTTCTTCTTCTTGGCTTTTCATTTGTTCTTCTTGCGATTGCAGTTCGTGGAGCAGGTTTTGGGTTTCGTTGTTTTTCTTCACCACCGACATAGTAGAAGCTATGCTTTCGGCAATTTTTTCTACAAAATCTATTTTGTATGGTTCTATTTCGCCAAACGAGGCCAGTTCTATGGCACCATACGCCTCATCGTTTATTTTTAGTGGCACTATCAAAATGCAGTTTGGCGTTCGGTGGCCCAAGCCTGAAGTAATATTTGTGTATTGATCAGGTATTTCGGTAAGCATAATGGTATCTAAATCTCGTATGCTCTCACCAATGATAGAGTCGTTGAGTTCTATACGCTTTGATATGTGTTTTTTTTCTTTATCGTAAGCATAGCAAGCCATCATTTCTATAAATTTATCTTCTTTTTTGGCATCATTTATGGCAAAAAGCCCACCTTGGTTTGTGTTTAGGTATCGCACGATAAATTTGATAACATCTCTGAAAAGGGTAGACGAATCTTGTTGGCTGTTTCTTAGAATTTCGCTTATTTGGGCCATACCAGTGGTGATCCAGTTTCGTTCTATGTCTTTTTTGGTATTTAATTTGAGGTTTTCTCTCATGTTTTTGAGCGAGTTGCCAAGCTCATCAGATTCGCCCAAGGGTGCATATTCGCTATCATAATTTCCTTTTCCTATTTCTATGGCAAAAGTAGTGTTTGATTTCATGGCTTTAATCATGGTTTTGGTGGCAGCCACCATTTCGCCTACTTCGTCAGGGGTTTCGTTGAGTTTTATTTCTTTGATTTCGCCTAAACTCATCGATAAAATGGTGCTTTTTAGGCTATTGATAGGGTTTACAATAGTTTTTGTAGAAAACATTGTCGAATAAATAGTAAGTGCAATAAATACAATAATCGAAAGTACAAGTATGATAGTTTGGGTGGCAAATCTGTCCTTTTTTTGCTCCATTGCCACATCCAAAATTTGTTGTTGAATTGCAATAGCATCAGTAAATTTTTCGGTTAGGTATTGGATTTGGGGTGCTATGTTTTCTTTTACAATAATATTGGCATCGTCTAATATTTGGTCGTTTACGTAGGCTTCATCGTCTTTGAGTAAAGTCATTATTTTTTTGAAATGAATAATCAAAACATCAATTTTTTCTACCATGATTATTACATTTTTCTCTTCTTTGGTTGTTTCACCAATGAGAGCAATGTCTTCTATATCGTTTTTGAGTCTAGGAAATTCGCTTTCTAGTAGCAATGTTAGCTTTTCTTTGTCTAATCTATTGGGTTGGTTTACCCAGTTGTGTATCAATCGTTCGCTATTTTCGAGGGCATATTTGTATTGAATAAGGTGGGTATATAGTGGAAAATATTTTTTGGTTATCAATACGTCTTCAGATTTACTTTGGAGTGATTGATAAAAAATTATTCCTGAAATCAACAAAAAAATGGCAACAATCAATACATATCCTTGTAGAATTTTGCCTCCAATTCCGTAAAAATATCCTTTATTCATAGTTTTTTATTTTTTTCAAATATACTTTTAAATATCAAATAGAACTCATTTCTATCTTATTTTTATTTATGCGAACTTCTGAATTTACGTCATAATACATTAAAGCTATACTTTCTTTTAATAAACCCTCAATATTTAGGAAAAAGGTTGAAGTATAGTCCAAAAATTGATTAAGTATTTATTTTCAATTTATAATTAAAGTTATCTTACTAATTATTTTAATCAATTTTAGCAACTATTTTTACTTTAGATTTCAAATCAGAATCCAAGTAGTTGGCATTGATATAGCCAATAGAGCCTTCTTGTTCTGATACAAATTGTACTATATCTCTATCGTTCGAGAATTTGTCTTGAGGTTTTTCGGCCGATTCGTACTGTCTTTGATTAAAATAGGCTTCTACATCGTTGGCTTCCATTTTAAGCACTTTTTTATAAAAAGATTCTTGTTCGCTACTTTTGTTTTTTCTATCCACAGGGCGAATGTTTTTGTTTATTTCTGGCCATCGTTTTTTTACTTTTCGCAACCAGTACAATTTTACTTCTGCCATTGATAATTTTTCGATTGGATTATCTTTATTTACAATAATCAATACTGATTGGTCTGGCGTTCCTTTTTGAATAAAAGCACTGCCACAAAGTAAGATTAGAAATAGAAATGCGAAATATTTTAGATTTTTCATTGTTTTGTGTAAGATGATGTATTAGAATAAAAATATTAAAAACCAATAGCAAATTGAGTAGATGGGCCGTGTACAAATTTTTCCTTATCGAAATAATTTAGTTGATACTCAAGTTTAAGGACAGCATTTGTAGAAAACCTATATTTTATGCCTGGCGAAAATTTTAAGTTGCTTTGAAATGATAATTCATCGTTTACATTATTGAGATCTACCCCAGTGATTGGGGCATAAAGTGGATCAGAATAGTTAAATTTTGTAAATTCTGCAAATAAATAAGGGATTATTTTGTCGCTTAATTTATATCCTGAATATAAAAAACCACTATACAAATTTTTGTTTCCTATTGGATTTTCATATCTATTGATACATCCAATATATTCGGCAATAAACTCAAACTTTGTTTCTGGATTCATATATACTATACTTGCGTTGTAAAGTATTTTTTGGATTTTGGTTAAAAAAACTACACCTTCAAATTGAGTAGGGTCGCCCTTGTGAGATTCGTTGAAAATCCCTGATGCTATAAACCTAAGTCCATCCAAAGGCTGAATGCTTATGTTGGCCGAATAAGCAAAATGGGTATCAAAATTTTTGTAATTTCCAAGTAATCCACCATTTTTGCCGACTCCATTGGATACCATAGCTTTATAAGAAAAACGTATATCACCAATATCATTTCCTTCAAATTGAACCCCAACATCTCGAGTATTAATAAATCCATCGTCATGTATAGGTTGCAACACATTTGGCCTATGAATGACAGGGTTCATCACATAAGCAAAATTATAGTTTTGATTCCAAAAACCAATGGGCATAAACATTCGTCCAGCTCTTAAACTAAAATAATCTTTGATGTAATATTTAAGAAACAAACGCTCTATTTCAAATTCTGGTCCAGTTTTGAACATCACGTGTGGGTGTAGCTCTACAGCAGCACTCAATCGATCTGTAATATCAGAAGTAATGTAAGCCACAAATTCGGCACCTCTAAAAACCGCTCCTGCATTACCTGTTACTGGATTATGCAACAAATCTAACCCAGGTTGTGCAAAAAATCGCAACTTGGTGTCTTGGCCAAATGAATAGATTGATAAAAAAATGCATGTAATAATTATGTTTATTTTTTTCATAGATTGTTATTTTTTTAAATTGTATTTTAGCAAATGTACGTTTTTAGAATTTTTAAAATGCTTGTTTTCAAAACTATTTTTGAATATTTCTATGAAAATATATTATAAAACGATTAATATAGGTATAGTATCGACAAGAAAATAATTTTTTTATTCATTTAATTAAGATGCTTTTCAAGGCTTTATTTATTAATATATTTTCGTAAACCTCTCATTATCAATGTGTTATATGATTGATTTAAAAAAAATAAGGTCAAAAAATTAAAACATATAAGTAGACTACTTAAAAAAATCAGTGCTAGCACTGATTTTATATTAAAAAAATTGTATATAATATTGCATCGTTGTTATTGTTTAAAGCAATTAAGATTTTAAATCGTTGTACACCCAAAAAGAAGCCACCACAATTGTGATGGCTTTTTTGTTATGAATGAAATTTTAAAAAAATCCCAAAATTTTTTTAAGCCCAAACCCAATTTCTGTTACCCTGTTGCAGTATCCAAAAGGGTGGGTTTTTGATATTACTATTTCTTAAAATTTTATTATTTTAACGTATAATAATTTTAAATGCATTTGCCCTGACTATTTCATACTTTTAAATGCAATAGGGGTCATGCCAGTATATTTCTTGAAAACTAAATAAAAAGTAGACCTAGAGTTGAAACCAGCCATTTCGCCAATGACCTCGATTTTTAAATGTTGATTTTTTTCAGAAATCAACAAATATTTGGCCTCATCTACTCTTTTTTGATTGATATATTCTGTAAAACTTATATCATGATAGTTCATCGTTTTTGATAACAAGGCTGCACTCACTTGTAGTTCGTCTGCAAGTTTTTGTAATCCAATATCAGGATTGATATAAGTTTTATTATTTTGAATATGCTCTTCTATTTTGACCCACAAATCAGCCATTTGTTGGCTTTCTTGAGAATTAATAGGTGGTTTTGTTGGTATCGAATTTGGATTGTTTAGTGTGGCTACATTGTCGTAAATAGCACTAAATTTGAAATTCTTGAAAATAATAAATGAATAAATAGATAATAATATAAGTGGTAATACCACAAGTTCTACCATCATTATATCAAACGAAAAACCAACAAGGGTAATAATGTAGGCAAAAAATACAATTATATTACAGACAATCAGATAATTAACTAGTTGGTTTGCCCATTTTTTTTTCAACATCAAAGACATAAATCGTGGATGATTACTTTCAAAAATAATTTTTTTAAAAGCCTTTTTAATTACTATAAAATATACGATGGTGTGTAATAAAATTAGATAATTTAAAATTAGGACTGGCAAATGTACACCCAATTTTATTTCGTTGAAATAAGTAATTTCTGTTTCTTTTGGTAAAAAAAGATAATTTAAACCATATAAGAAAAAACCTAAAGCTGGTGCAAAATGCAAGTACCAATTTTTGGGCATTTTTTGCTCTGTTAATACAAATACATATTGAAAAATAACTGGTCCAATGATCAGATTAATCCCTCCAAGCGAAACTTCAGAAAAAACAAAAGTAGAAATTTTAAAATATTGAATCATCAAATTGGCCACCAATTGACGCAAACTAATAACCAAAAAAATGACAAAATAAATATTGGCTTTATAATCAAATTTATTACCGCCTAGTGTTGAAATAATGATTAAAAAAATATTAAATATTACAAAAATATTGAGGTAAAGTATATATTCATTCATGTAATAATATTAAAAAACTTGCTTTTTATTAAATATCCTACGAATAATTAGGTGTACTTTTCATTTACTTTATCATACATTTTTGATGGGATTTCTGATATAAAACTGGATGGTTTTTGGAGAGAAGTTGTCCAATCCAAAAATCCTTTTTGCCAAGCATACGCCAAGCCCAGAGTAAGAATAAACACAAAAATAAACATTTCAATCAATGATAAATATAGCCACTGGCCTTGGCTTTTTTGTGTCAAATTTGGGTGAGCATATACTGTGGCCCAAGGAAAAAGAAAAACAATTTCAACTTCAAAAAGTAAAAATAATAAAGCTATGGCCATATATTTGATATTGATACGCCCCCAAGCCGAACCCAAAGTTTGCTCACCAGATTCGTAAGTTGATAGTTTTTCGGCATTGGGTTGATAGGGCCGAATAATTTTAGCAACCAAAAGCCCTATACACAAAAACACGATTGAACCCACAATAAAAATTAAAACTACAGCCCAGTGAGACATGGTATGATTTTTTTTTACAAAGCTATGATATTATATTTTTTTCTTTGCAAATATATTGACTATTTAATTTTATGTTTGTAAATGATTTTTAATTTGTTATTTTTGAAGCATCAATAGACAAATAAGTACAAATGGCACTAATCAATGTAACCATAGATGGCATCAGCACTCAAGTAGAAGAAGGCACATCTATCTTGAATGCAGCTCGTAGCATAGGCAAAAATGTACCACCAGCGATGTGTTATTATTCTAAATTGAAAGATTCTGGCGGCAAATGCCGCACATGCTTAGTTGAAGTATCAAAAGGATCAGAAAAAGATCCAAGACCTATGCCTAAGTTGGTGGCCTCGTGCCGCACCAATGTCATGGATGGTATGGAAGTAAAAAACTTGACATCGCCAAAAGTAATAGAAGCCCGCAAAGGTGTAGTAGAGTTTTTGCTTATCAATCATCCGCTCGATTGCCCAGTGTGCGACCAAGCAGGCGAGTGCCACCTACAAGATTTGGGTGCCGCACATGGTGCCGAATCTACCAGATACGAGGAAGACAGACGAGTGTTTGACAAAATCGATATAGGTCCATTTATACAATTACACATGACTAGATGCATCATGTGTTTTAGATGTGTGTTTACTGCCGACCAAATAACCAACTCTAGGGTACATGGAATTATCAATCGTGGAGATGCAGCCGAAATATCTACCTATATATCCCAAGCCATAGACAACGATTTTTCGGGAAATGTGATTGATGTATGCCCAGTGGGTGCATTGACAGACAAAACTTTTAGATTCAAAAACCGTGTATGGTTTACCAAACCAATGGATGCTCACAGAGATTGCGACAAATGTTGTGGAAAAGTAACTGTTTGGCAAAAAGGAAACGAAATCATAAGGGTAACAGGCCGAAAAGATGCCTTTGGTGAAGTAGAAGAATTTATATGCAACACTTGCCGATTCGAGAAAAAAGAACTTTCTGATTGGACAATAGAAGGACCTCGAAAAATTGATCGTGCCTCTGTGCAATCGCAAAATCACTATGAACTAGCCCCAGACAAGCAAGTAGTGCCACCACGCAAAAGCCTTAATGCCGAAAATCCAGCATTTGCGTAATTTTAGAGGGTTGATACAATAGTATAACAATTTCCATAGCACCAAAACAACTACAAGCCCTTATTCTCTGTATAAAGACAAATTTGGGCTTGAATTTTATAGATTTTATTTCATCAACAATATTTTCTGAAAAATATAAAGGTTTCAGAAAATTATTAAATAGCTTGATTTGAAAAAAAAGCAAGGCTTCATCAATTTTATGTTGTTATAAAAAAATTATTCCCAATCCAGTGCTTTTCTTTTAATAACATAAAAGAAACCAAATAATAAAAATGACATAAAAAGCAACATTTCGAGAAAACCATTTACACCTAGTTCTCTAAAATTGGCAGCCCAGGGATACATAAATATAACCTCTACATCGAATAGTACAAACAAAATTGCGGTAAGAAAATATTTTACAGAAAATGGACTACGAGCGTTGCCCACTGAAGGAATACCACATTCAAAAGCCTGCAGTTTGTTTTTGGTATAGCGTTTTGGGCCCAAAAAATGAGTGCCTACCATGGTAGATACCACAAACCCAGAGGCAAATAAAAATTGTAAAAATATAGGAAAATAATTTATTGGCAGTTCTTGCATGGAAGTATGAAATAATTTACCTACAAACATAAACTTTATTTGTACTCTTGCAAAAGATAATTATTAAAATTTTTATAATATTAATAATTATGTATTAAATACATTTAAAAAAATTCAAAATAATAATAAATACAGTAAATAGTTTATTTATTCTAAAACCTTGTAGGGTTTAGAATATTTGGGTTTTATCATTTTCCAAATGATTTTATCTGGTTTTTTTCCGTCTAGCATACTGAACAATATGGATGGATATTTTTGTTTTTGAAAATATAAGGCTGTATCTTTTCTGTTTTCAAATTGCCTAAATACTAATTTGCATGATGCAAGTATGCTATCAAACTCTTCAGTTAATTCTAATTGCGTTTTTCTGACCCATTCATAAAATTCGTCAGGTACTTTTTCTAGTAAGCTATCAATGGAGTTTCCATTAGCTAAAAATTACCAAATGGCTATATTTGAAACACCAGTGATGATTTTATGCAGTCTCAAATATTCCGAAAATTTTATTTTTAATCTAAATCCATTTTTAAATCTTACTACAAAACCTTCTTTGTTTTCTTCATTTAGTAATAATAGTTGATTTATATCATTTATTCCATCGTATTTTTTTACTTTCAAAAATCCTAAATCCTCTTCTAATGGCATATCAAGTCCAGTAATATTATCTATTTTTGCTATCAAAAATATATCTTCTGTTGAGCCATAGTCTACAACTATTCTATTTTTAGGGTATATTATTTCAAATAGGTAAGTAGCTTTTTTATCTAATCGAGCAAAAGTAAAAGCATACCTATTGTGGAGTATTTCAGTTGCTTTTATTGCTTGTTCGCTCTCAAAACTGCCTCTGCTTGCTATAAATGGCGTATCGTCTAGCCAATATAGTATACCTAAAGACCCATCCATTTTTTCAAACAAATCAAAAGGTAAGTTAGGTATATCTTCTTGCTTATGCTCATCAAAATTAAAAAACTTACCAAATGGTCTTGCTATTACATTCATCTTTGCATCTAAAATTAATCCTCTTGTAAGAAGTGTAATTTCGTTCCATAATTTTTCATATTGAACTTTTGAGGCATAATTATAAATATACAAATCAGCTTGTGGATGTTTTTGAACAGTTACTAATTTTTCATTTATATGTCTAATTAATTTTTCTTTATTAATCATTTATAATGTTAGAAGCATATAATTAAAAGGAACAGGTAAACTGCAAATGTATGAAATGTAACATTAATTACTAAAAATTAAAATTCACAAAACCTCAGCATTTTGACTTTTTGGCAAAATAATACTATATTTGTAATTAATATCAAATGAAATAATTGGAAAATAAAACGCATAGAATACTACATGTGTCGCCATCGTATTTTCCCGCCCATAGTTTTGGTGGGCCTATTCAATCTGTTCATTTGCTCAATAGCGAAATTAGTAAATGTACTAACCTAGAAATATATACTACCAACGCTGGACTTGCAAAAGACCAAAATATTACTCCTAATTCAAAAACTCTCATCAATACTATACCCATCACATATTTCTCATTTTGGGGTTATCAGCACTTCAATTTTTCTATTCCAATATTGATAGCCTTGTTCAAAAATGTAAGAAATTTTGATTTAATTCATATTACAGCAGTTTGGAATTTTCCTGTATTGGCAGCCACTTTGGCTTGCAGATATTACAAAAAACCTTATATTATATCTCCAAGAGGCACTATTTACCCTGAAACTATGGCTATGGGCAGCGTTTCTTTCAAATCATGGTATTTGAAATATCTGGCTTTGCCTTTTTTAAAAAAGGCCAAAGCTATTCATTATACTGCCGAAGACGAAATGCAAAAAGTGCAACAATATTTAGGTTTGAACAATGGATTTGTCATTGCCAATGGAGTAGAAGCAATAAAGATAAAAAAATCAGAAATTAGCTTTCCTTCATTTATTCCAAATTGCACATACTTACTTTTTTTGGGAAGAATAGATGCCAAAAAAGGATTGGATTTACTCATCAATGCTTTTGCAGATTTGAGCCAAAAATATACGCAATTGCAGTTGGTAGTTGCAGGGCCAGATTCTAATGGATATTTGCAAACGATGCAAAACTTGGTTAATCAACTTGGATTGCAACAAAAAGTAATATTTACTGGACAAGTACTTGGCCTAAGTAAAACACAACTATACACACATGCCAAAGCGTTTGTGCTAAGTTCGTATTCCGAAAATTTTGGCATGGCTGTGGTCGAAGCCATGATATGCGGTTGCCCAGTAGTGATAAGCGACCAAGTGGGGATTTACAAAGATATACTTCAATATAAAGCTGGGATTGTTACTAAAACTACCGTTGAATCAGTTAAAAAGGGCATTATCGAAATTCTAGATAATACTGATAATAATAAAACATATATCGAAAATGCCACTCGATTGGTTTCAGAAAAGTATGAAATATCAAAAGTAGCTGCTGATTTTTTAAAATTATATCAAACCATTATAAGTAATAATAAATGATAAAAAGAGCATTAATAATTTCAATTTTTTTTGTTTATAATTTGGCTCCTTGCCAATTCAAAACCATGTATTATGCCACTGGGCAAGTAAAATCTGAGGGCAGTTTTTCAGCCAAAGATTCGTTGCGTCAAGGGCCTTGGCGGTTTTATTACATCAATGGAAAACTAAATTCTGAAGGGGCTTATTACAATGGCAAAATGCACTCAGAATGGCGTTATTACCATGAATCGAATGGAAAATTACAAAAAATTGAAGTTTGGAAAGAGGGCATTCAGCATGGCGAACAAAAAGAGTTTTACCCTAACGAAAAGCCCGAAAAAATATTTAACTTTAAAAATGGCGTATATCATGGATTGCACTTTGCTTTTTTTGAAGATGGAAGCATCAAAAAAAAGGGATATTATCTCAATGGATTGCCAGAGGGCACTTGGCAAATATTTTCTGCCAAAAATATTTTACAAGAAGAGGGATATTATACACAAGGATTAAAAAATGGATGGTTCAAACTATACGATTCTGACGGTAAATTAGCATCACAGGGCACTTATATAGACGATGCTAAACAAAACGATTGGATGTTGGCCGATGATTTAACTAAAACCAGAAAAGGTAAGAAGAATAAAAAAATCAAAGATAAAAATTGAATTTTATAAATTTAGGAAACTTCAAAAAACTTCAATTCATTGGAAGAGCTCCTATATTGGTTCTAAGGTATCGTAATAGAAATTTGTTTAGATGTGGGGTTTTTGAAAATAAATTTGAGGTTTTTAAAAGTTTTTTTTAATGATTTCAATACAAAGTCGTTTACTTAATAATCAGATTATCTTTCTCTTTTGGAGAAAGCCTTAGACTAAGGCATTAAAAAATGCCTAATTTACCGCCTGTGATTTTCAATTTATTCCTTTCGCTCAAATTTCTGTTTTACATTAAACGGAAATTTCAACTCTTTATTTCCAGTTTCTACTTTTTGATGCTCAATACCAATATAAAAATTTTGAAATCCATTTCTATTTTGGTAGCTCAACGATATTTTATTGAGAAATGCAAAATAGGTGGTAGAATCTAATCTTTGAAAATTATCATAAAAAATACTTAAATGGTCGTTGGTAAATTTTTGATTTAACTCTATTCTGTGCAATTCAAGGGTGCTATTTTTAATATAATTATCAATCATAATCTCACCTCTGGTTTGTTTGGTGATTGTAAAACTTGTATCTACACAATCATACGAACTATCCGTTTCTGTTACCTGAAAAGGCACATTTCCATACAATATTGATTGCAAAATTTGGTAATTTATATCTAAATTGAATCTTTTTTTGAGGCCTTCGTAAGAGTAACAATAATATTCTTTTTGTAATTTATTGATAAAATAAATGCTATCATTGGTTAGCAAACAGCGAGCAGCTTCTATACCCAAAGTTGCCGTTATCGATACCCAAATGACACTATCTTTGCGAACTCTAATAGTAGCATTGGCACTTATATTTTCTACGCCATCGTTGAATTCGATTTTACTTTTGCAGTTGAGGTAGCTAAAATCAGAATCTTTGGCTTTGATTAATTTTCTTATTTTTCGTTTTACTTCAACTTTATACTCAGGTTGGGTAGTTGATTTTATTACTTTTTTTTTGTGGCAACTTATCAAAGCAAAAGTAATAATTACCCAAGCCAAAAAAATTTTATTCATACAGTTTGTTGTCGGTTATTTTTCGGTCCAAAAATTCAGATATTTCGCCCATCTCTTTTGCTTTTTTCCAATAACTTAATGCTTGTTCTTTTTTGCCTAATTGATATAAAACATCTCCATAATGTTCTACTATAGTGGCATTGTCTGACTTATCCACAATTTTTTCAAAAATATCAGCAGCAGCTTTGTAGTCTTTGAGTGCATACAATATCCAAGCATAAGTGTCAAGATAAGTAGCGTTATCAGGATATTCTTTTATTACTTTTTCGCTCAGTTTTTTGGCATAATCTAATCTCTCTTTTCTTACTGATAAGTAATAACTATAATTATTCATTACCAAGTGATTGTCGTTGTCTAATCTTAGTACTTCCTCGAAGGCTTCGTCAGATTTTTTGTAATCTTTGGCACCATTGTAGCTATCGCCAAGCATGGTTATAAATTGGAGCAGCATAGGTCTATCGTTGAGCGATAATTTTCTGCCTTCTTCAAAAGCTACTGTCGATTTTTTATAATCTTTTTTCATTTGATAAGCCAAGCCATTGTAAAACCAAAATATATTTTGATTTGGAAAGACCTCTAGGGCTTTTTCTGAGTGCACCATCATGCTATCGTACAGTTGTAATTCGTGGTCTAGCACATTGATTTGCTGCCATATTTTATATTGTGTATTGTCTAGTTTTATTGATTTCAGATAGCTTTGCAGGGCTTCTTTGTTTTGGGTATCTATGGCCAGTATGTCTGCATATACGGCATGCGATCTCGAGTCGGTTGGGTGCGATTTTACTAATTCTTTACCCAATTCTAAACATTGTTTTTTTATGCCATCGTTGGGTAATTGCCTTATTTTAGAAACTAAAATATTCAATTTAGCATCCATGTTCATATTTGGATTTTTGAAAGCTTGCATCAGCAATTTATTCGATTGGTTGGTATCTCCTTTGGCTCTATATATGTCTGAAAGTGCCAATATGCCAAAGGCATTTTCAGGTTCTTTGACCAAAAGCTGATTTACCAATTTTAAGGCATCATCGTATTTTTCGTTATTTAGCAGCAATTCTACTTGCAACATTACATAGCGTGACTCGTCAGGGAAAGCGTCTATCAATTTTTTACCTTCTTTGAGGGCTTCATCTAATTTTCCATTTTTGAGTAATATTTGTTGTTTTGCAGTAGTTATTTCTTCAGACATTCCATAGACTTTTTCTATTTTATCATAGCATTTTAAGGCATCATCAAATTTGTTTACTGTAAGATACATGCTGCCTAATTCATAATTAAATTCTACAGTGTTGGGTATTTTTTTTAAAAGTGCTTGGTATATTTTTATGGCCTCGTTAAAATCTTGTTTTTGTTCATAAATTTGAGCCAACAGTTGATAATAGTATTTATTTTGGTCGTTGAGCTGCAGTGCTTTTTCGCTATATGATTGAGCCTTGTACCAGTTGCGTTGTTTGAAATAAATCTGAGCCAACATATAGTTTGTGGCGGCACTTGTGGGGTTTGCCTGCAATGATTTTTCAAAATAATGGACTGCTTTACCATAATTTTCAAGAATATACTCTTTCATTCCTTCAGAAAAAGTATATTCTGCATCTTGTTTTTGAGTTTTATTTAATTCAATTGCTTTTTTCTTTTTAAAAAACAAAAATTGAGCCTCAGAAGCCAAATTAAGCAATAAGAAAGTAAAAAATAGAGCTTTAATTGTTAAATTATGCCACATAATTTTATTTGTAATTCATTTTTTTTTAAGTGAACTGAATCTTAACATCTTTAAATTAAATTATAGGAAACTTTTAAAAATCTCTCCTTTATTTTTAAAAACAGAGCCCAAAAACCCAACCATACTACTAGGCTCAAAACTTTAGTTTTGCCTTAAAGGAGTGAAAATCATAATTATGAGAAATGTCCTATATTGATTCAAATTTATTAATAAAATATATTAATTGAATCATATGATACGTAAAATCACTCAAATAGTTATTTTTTAATCATTTTGCTATAAAATTAGTGATAAAAACTATAAATTCAAAAATGATGTTGTTGTTTTTTAAAATCAGTATTTGTTTTTAATATATTATTTAAAACTAAAAAGTAAAAAAGTAATATTTTTTTAATCATCTTTTTCGGGGATCTGTGTTTTTATTAGATGCTAAAAAAGTATTTACCAAAACTGGGTTCCATATTTTGTCTTTCCTAGGTGGATATTTTAGTAATTGAACTTGTGGTCTAGTGGGTCTTTTTTCAAAACCACCCCCACAATTGGGACACACATTTTCTAAAATATTTTCTACACAATCTACACAAAAAGTACATTCATAAGTGCAAATCATGGCTCTATCTGATTCGTTTGGCAAATGGATGCTACAATTTTCGCAATTTTGTCTTATTTCTAGCATTTTTATCAGGGCTTTTATTTTGATTTTAAATTACAATATTAGTAATAAAAGTTATAATATTTATTTTTTTAATCGAATATTAATTAGTTGTCATTTCTTATAAGCCCATTTTATCCTATAAAAAAGTCAAACATGCTAACTTTGGTCGGTTGTAAAGACTGTAGGTTGGGTATAGTTTTGCATACTAAAATTAGCAACATGGCTAAAAAAGCAATTTCAATCAAGTTTGGCGAAAAAGTAAGAGAAATCAGAATGTCTAAAAGACTATCTCAAGAGGAATTAGCAGATTTAGCATTTGTTCATAGAACATATATTGGTATGATCGAAAGAGCAGAAAAAAATATTACACTTGTAAATATTGAAAAAATTGCTTTGGCTCTTAATGTAAACATCATTGAATTATTGAAATAATGGGAAGCGATGCGAATAGATTAAGAAGAAAATGGCAAGATTATGGTGGCCAAAAGGCCGAAAAGGCCGAACATAGTTTTTTTGAAACTTTCTTAACACTTTTTAAAGATTCTAATTACAATATTAGAAGAAGTGTTACAGAATTTAGAGATTTATACGTCAATGTAGAACTTTCAGAACAAGAACTATCTGAAATTTATACACCTAATGAATCTATTACAAAGCATGGAGTTAATCCTGATTATGCAATATCTAACACTGAAACCAACAAAACGATTTATGTAGAAGTAAAACGACAAGATGGTTGGGTTGAAGGTAAAACAAGAGCAGATGGTAGAGGAAATGCCCACGAGAGGTCATGTAAATTTTTCACACCTGGTTTGCAAAACAAATTGAGAATACAAGGTAATTTGGCAGAGAATGTTATTCCTTTTTGGGTAGTTTTTATTGGTGATATTACAAGAGACCCTTGTAGAGTGAGAGAAGTTAAACTTTGGTATGAGGGAATTCCAGAGCACTATTTTATGTGGCGAGATCAAAATAAACCAGAATTATTGATTGAACATTTTTTGAATTATATCAAACCCTTAATTGACTAAGGGTTTGATACTTCATCAAAATAGACTTCTCTAACATCTAAGCCCCATACATCCCAGTTTTTGGGTTTATGTCTAGCAAATAGTTCAATTTTATCTTGTGTAGGAAACATCCTTTCTATCGCTTTTAATACTTCTAACGGCTTTTCGCTATGTTTACTTCTAGGAAATCTTATTAGTTGTTTTTCATTTCTAGAACCTCTAGGACTTGGTATTTTGCCTTTCTTAAAAACTAAACACATTTCACAATAAGATAGGGTATATTTGCCTGGATTGTGTACCATTTTATCCCACACAAATGCAACTGTTCTAAATTCAAATCCCCAAGATTTTCCTAACTCAATTCCTTGTTCTAAATGTGGGCTAGTTACCCACATAAATAGAAGGCAGTCTTCTTTGGCTAGGTCTTTTATAGGTATTTTTTTTAATTCTTTAGTTTCCATAGTTGGGTACTGAAAATTTGCAGCACTAATAAAAATATTTTTTTCCCAATTTTTATTAATATCTTTTTTCCCACTTTTATCAAATTGCATTTTCCCTCCATAATCCCAAGGTGGGTCACAATAAATTATATCATATTTTTTTTCAGGTAAGTCAGGGTATAAACTAGGTAAATCATTTCTAACGGTTTTTCTGTCGAATTCTTTATTGTAAATTCTATAACCAGAAATTGGCCTCTCAAATTTTTCTATAAAATTCCCAAACAAGTCAGGTTGATCAATCATGTGTTTGCTACTTTCAGTATGCAAATATACATTCAATTTATTGATAATTGCAAGTATAATTTTTAATTTTTTTTTGATAATTAAATTAAAAATATAAATAAGCAAGACGCCAAAATATTTTTTATCCATTTCTGTAAAAATAAAAACTCTACCATAACATTATTTCCTGTAAATGGTTATTCGATAATAGTTTTTCAAAAACAAGTATTGAATACTATCTATGTCATTTTTGGGTTTTAATAAAATAGGAAGGAATGAAAAAAAATTATTGATTTAAGTAATATTTATCATTAGCAAATTTTGTAAATTTGTGAAAAATAACAAGATTAGTTTTGGAAGTGGAAACGTAATCATTAGAGGTCGTAAAACACCTATTGTATGGACTGGTCAGTTTGCCGAACATATAGCTACAAATTATATAAACGAAAAATCAGTACATCATTTTTTGTAAATAGAAATACAGCAAATGTGCCAAAAAGCATTGTTTATAAAGCAATCAGGTAGCTAATATTGTATTTGACCACTCTTCATAAAATCAGACTTTTAAAATTGTATATTTGTGTTCTGAACTGAATAAGAATTTAAGATGACAAATATTTCCCAAAGCAATTTATCAAAAAAAATTTCAAACCTACTCGTTGAAGCTCGAAAAAGAGTACTTCAAACGGTAAATCACACTATGGTTTTAACGTATTTTGAAATTGGACGAATGATCGTTGAAGAGGAACAAAATGGAAAAGAATGTGCAGACTATGGAACTCAATTACTGACCGAATTATCCCAAAATTTGACAAAAGAATTTGGAAAAGGTTTTTCTCTAACGAATTTGAAACAAATGAGGCAGTTCTATTCGACTTATTCAAAATTTGCGACTTTAGAAAAAGGTCAGACACTGTCTGACGAATTCAAATTGAGTTGGTCGCATTATCTCAAACTAATGAGAATTGATGATGAATTAGAACGAAAATTCTATGAAATAGAAACATTCAAAAACAATTGGAGCTTAAAAGAATTTGATAGACAATACAATTCGGCTTTATTTACGAGACTTGCATTAAGTAAAGACAAAAACGAAATTTTAAAACTTTCAGAACAAGGTCAAATCCTCGAAAAACCTCAAGATGCTATAAAGGATCCTTATATTTTGGAGTTTATTGGACTTCCCGAAAACAATCTATATTCTGAAAGTGATTTAGAACAAAAGCTAATTGATAAACTTGAACATTTTCTTTTAGAACTTGGAACAGGTTTTACTTTTGTTGCAAGACAAAACAGAATAAGTTTTGAAGATAAACATTTCAGAATAGATTTAGTCTTCTACAACCGAATTTTAAGATGTTTTGTACTTATAGATTTGAAAGTTGGGGAACTTAAACATCAAGACATTGGACAAATGCAAATGTAGGTAAACTTTTACGACCGAAAAGTTAAACTTGAAGACGAAAACAAAACAATTGGCATAATTCTTTGTCAAAACAAAAGTGAAGCAGTTGTTGAGTTTACATTGCCAGAAAACAACACTCAAATTTTCGCAAGTAAATATTTAACAGTTTTGCCAAGTAAAGAAACGCTCATAAAACTTATAGAAAACGAGAAATCAGAAAGCAACATCTGCTAACATCTAACCACCTTCCAAAAAAAAACCCTACCTACAACTTAGATGGTTTTTTTATTATCTGGTGTTAATTTAGACCCATTTTACCTACATTGTTTTTTTTAAAATTAATCATTTGTTTTTTTAAAATTGAGAATTACCAATACAAAATTTAGCAACTCAGATCTGCTCAATGCATTTGGTAAGATAAGAAAAATTCTACCTGAGTTTCAAAAAATAAATTTTGAAAAAATAGCTCCTTTTATAAAAATTGATAAAAATCGTTCTGAAATTTTTTAACAATTAATTTGTAAGTGGTATTACAAAATTTACTTTATAATACCACTTTATTACTTAGCTATAATCCATTAAAATTAGAATTATATTTATCTAAAGCACGATTTTCAACCCTCCATTAAACACAAAACCATCCAAAGGAGCATATATTTCAATAAAATCAGGATTGATAGCAGCACCTGAATAAATGTGAGCAAAACGAGTTTGGCGGGTGTCTGTAAAGTTTTCAAAATTGATAAAAGGAATAAATTTGCCCCACCATTTTTGAATGCTAATGCCAAAAATCCAATAATCTCTGGTCTGAAAACCTGTACTCAAAGTTTGTGAACTCACATAAAATGCTTCCAGGCCAATTCTTATATTGTTTTCTTTTTCATACATCAAAACGGCATTTATTCTGTGTTTGGCTGTGAGCGGAACTACAGTTTCAATTTTATTAAAATTCCTAGTAGCATCTACAAAAGTATATCCTAAAAAGAGTTTGAATGACTTGTACCCAATTTTTGCATTTGTTTCCATGCCTTTGGTTTCTAAATAGCCTTTGGCATTTTCAAAACTATACGTATTTTTAGGTAAGCTATCAGTATTAAAAATCAAAGGTTTATTCAAAATAGTATAAAAGAATAGTTGGTTGATAGAAAGGGTAAAATTATCAAGAATCACAGTTTTATAATTAAAATCCAGATTTGCACCATAAGAACGCTCTGCGTTAATTGCCTGAATATTAACATATTGCACTCCTTGAAATGCTCTACTTTCGGCAGCTTCTGTAAATATACTAGGTGATTTGTATCCAAAACCACCACCCAAACGAGAACTAAATGAGCGAAAAAATTTCCATAATCCTGAAATTCGTGGAAGAGCAAAAATCTCTCCTTTAGATTGACTATGACTGTTTGATAAATGGGCATAATCCAGCCTCATTCCTGTTTCTAAAGTAAAGATTGGGCCAGTTTTCCATGTGTTTTGTACAAATGCTCCTGTAGTGAGGCTATTATAGTTTCTGCTTTTTTCAGAGGTTGTTTTATTTTCATAAAACTGGTCTGTCCATAGATTTGCTCCAAAAACCCAATCTAGTTTTTCATCATGATTGGCATAAGTAACCTCGCTAAAACTAGCTAATTGATTGCCTGAAAACAAATAATTGGGTTTAGAAATATCTCTGCCAAAAATGCTAATACTATTTTTTATATTAATGTGTGAGCATTTACCAAAATCATGGTCAAAACTTAGCTGAGTGGCTATGCGTTGAGAAATATTCCTTTCAAAATATAGGCTATCTTTATGAGATTTTATATAACGCATATCTCCACCCAAGCGATTTTCGATTGAGGTATTTACCCCAATCATCAATTTTGTTTTTTCAGAAAAATAATAAAACAATCTTGGATTAAACGTAAATCGTCCATATTGAGGAATGGCAGAAAAACCATTTCCTGAAGGGTCGTAAGCCAAACTGCCATTGTATGCTCCAAAAGTTGTAAACCCAATTTTATTGAATTTTTGACTATAAAACCCACTCAAATCCAGCCCTCTAGCAGATGTGCCATTTGCCATAAAAGTTAATTCTCTTTCTTTTTGTGGTGTTTTTGAAATTAAATTGATGAGTCCAGCAATGGCTCCACCTCCATACAGTGTGGAAGCTGAGCCTTTGATTACCTCTACTTGTTTTAAATCTAAGGGAGGAATTTGCATGATACTTAGCCCACCTGCAAAACCTGCATAGAGAGGAAAACCATCTTTGAGTAACTGGGTATAGCGTCCATCCAAGCCTTGAATTCTGATGGTTTGGTTGCCAGAAGTGGCAGAGGTTTGCTGTGTTTGAATGCCAGTACTTTCACTCAAAAGCATACGAATTTCACCAGGTTTCATGGTGGCTTTTTCGTCTAATTCTTCGGCAGTTATGGCCTCTACACGTGTGGGCAAATCGTTGATGCTTCTACTGCTTCTGGTTGTGGTTACGATTACTTCTTCTAAATCTTCTGTTGATTCAACCATCTGTATTTCTATGGGTTCTTGGCTAGAAAGTGGGAAAGTCAATGTATCAAAACGTGGTTCATAACCAATAAAATTGAATACAATAATCTGCTTTCCTGAAGGAATATTCACTAATTGTACTTTTCCATTAGAATTGGTAGTTGCTGCATTGTTTGTGCCAAATAACAAAACTGTTGCACCAACAATAGCTTCGCCATTTGATTTGTCTTTTACACTGGCGTTGAATATATGTTGTGCTTGGGAAATTCCCAAAGCAAGAAATAGTCCTAAAAGGACATAATATAATGTTTTCATAAAATATTTTTAAAATAGTTAAAATGATAAGACTTGATATCGAAGAGAAACCAATAAAAAAAAGCTACATCATTAACTGATTTTAGGCGGTTGCCAAATAGAAAAAAGCTGTACTGGAAAAATAGATTTAATTTCAGGAAAATTACTTTTAGAAATTTTTAATTCAAATTTAGGGATTTTGGGACAAGTAATTTGATGTAAAAAACCAAAACATCCACAACAAGCACAAATACAAAAAGGGGAACATACATCTTTTTTGTGATTTTGTTCAGTTTCTGCATGTTTGCTATCTACGCAATTAGCATCATCTGTGCAAGGCACCAGAGAAGTAAATATTAAAATTATGGATAATATTACACTTGTAAGTTTCATTTAACAAAATTAACATATTATTATTCAATAAAAAAAATCTATTGAATAAAAGAAAATTCTAAAATCTTTTATCAGTTGATTCTTGCTTATTTTATCCAATAGTAAACATCCTTAGCAAAGCTATAAAGGTAAAAGAATATGCTTATATAAAATGTGAAAGCACTTATATTAAAAGTAAAAAAGATACAATATCTTAATAAATCTTGACATTTTTGATGGATTATTGCTAGTGGAGTTAAAATGCTTGCTAAAGAATGGAAGAATTTGTTTGATGGGGGCAATAATACCTTGTAAGTCAAAAGGTTTGTGTTACCCCAATAAAAAATTATTCCAACGTAATTAACTGGTTATCAAGGCTTTATGAAAAATTTGATACAAGTTGAGTTAAAAAAATTTACCTATAAAGTATTGCTGTAATACAAGAAAATTTATCTAAAAATAGTTGCTTTGAATACAAAAATCAGGGCAAACACATTTAAAAATATTACAAGTAATAATAATAAAATATTACTTTAAAAAAAATATTTTAGGAAATAGTAGTATCAAAAGACTCACTTTTTTTGGAAATATCATAGATAGGATCCACAATTACCAAGTCATGTAACGCCAAAATATTTTTTATCCATTTCTGTAAAAATAAAAACTCTACCATAACATTATTTCCTATAAATGGTTATTTAATAATAGTTTTTCAAAAACAAGTATTGAATACTATCAATGTCATTTTTGGGTTTTAATAAAATAGGAATGAAAAAAATTATTGGTATATCCTTAGGATTATGTGCAGTGTTGGTTTTTATGTTTTTTTACCAAAAAAATCACAGCAATCGTAAACCTAAGTCATTGCTACCATATTATGGTTTCGATAGATTTGATACCACAATGGTTGATGGGCAACCAAAGATAGACACTATGTATCACGTTGTCAAAGATTTTAGTTTTATCAATCAACACAGCGACACCATTACATCAAATATTACTAAAAACAAAATCTATGTAGCAGATTTCTTTTTTGTAAACTGTCCTGGTATTTGTGTAAAAATGACTGCACAAATGAAACGAGTTTTTGAGGCTTACAAAAACAACCCATCAGTAGTATTGCTTTCGCATACAGTAAACCCAGAGAGCGATACACCAAGTGTGCTTTTAGAATATGCTCAAAAACAAGGAGTTGCTAAGGGTAATCATTGGCATTTTCTTACTGGTTCTAAAGTAGATTTATACAATATGGCCCGTGAGGCCTATTACGTGACAGCCACTCAGGGAGATGGCGGGGCTGATGATTTTGTGCATACCGAAAAATTTGTACTTGTAGATACCCACAAAAATATAAGAGGATATTACGATGGCACCAACGAAAACGATGTCAATAAATTGATGTTTGATATGGATAAATTGTTGCTAGAAACAACTACTATAGAGTAATAAATGTAGCTATTGGTTTAAAAATTTTTTTTATCAAAAACTTTTAAATCTATTGATATTATATTAAATAGCATTTTTATAAGGGAACTTCTAAAAACCCTAATTCCTATAAAGCCCTCCCTCTTGGATTCTGTGGCATCGAAACAGAAATTGGTTAGGGTGGGGTTTTTGAAATTAAATTATGGGTTTTTAGAAGTTCCCATAATAAAATAGATTAATTAAACAAAAAAACAATGGCTACCAATACCCAATTATTAGGTTCTAAGCAAAAAGCACTGGCAATAAACTTGGATAAACGAACGTATGGTTCGTTTGCCGAAATAGGTGCAGGGCAAGAGGTGGCAGCCAATTTTTTTAAAGTAGGTGCCGCCTCTCAAACCATTGCTAAAACCATGAGTGCTTATGATATGACTTTTAGCGATGCCATCTATGGAGCCGAGCCTGGGGGGCGATATGTAACTCAGTCGAGGCTTCTCAAGATGTTGCAACGTGAATTTGGCTTGCTCAACGAGCGTTTAAAAGAAAAAAGAGGTGCCGAAACCTTGTTTTTTGCTTATGCAAATACTTTTACTACGATTAATTTTAAAAAAGACAACGAAGCTCACGGTTGGATGGGTCTGCAATTTCAGTTATCGCCCAACACAGCTCCCAACGAATGTGTGATACATGTGCGATTGCTCGACAACGATGTGCACATGCAGCAACAAGCAGTGGGTATATTGGGGGTCAATCTGATATATGCTTGTATTTATCGCTACGCCAACCCAGAAGATATTATTACATCTTTGATTGAAGAAATTGATAGAGATAGGATAGAAATTGATATGTTTAGGCTCAAAGGGCCCGATTTTGAGCAGGCCGACAACCGCATATTGGCACTGCAGTTGGTAAAAAATAAGATGACCAGAACAGCACTTTTTGGGCCTAATGGCGATGTATTGCAAGCCTCTGATGTGTTTTACAAAAAAAATATACTTGCTTATCGTGGTCGCTTTCGACCATTTACGCTACTCAACCAAGATATGTACCTCAAAGGCATAGAGCAATTTAAAAAAGAGGCTGATGTAGACGAAAATCAGTTAGTAACAGTGGCCGAGCTTACGCTTTTCAACCTGGCATCGGGTAGCGAAACTGGCGAAATCAACTACAAAGATTTTATCGATCGTGTAGATATTATTTGCTCTTTGGGTTATACTGTGCTTATATCTGACTATCAGGGCTATTATCGATTGGCTTCTTATCTCTCGAGATTTACCAAAAAGAAAACAGGCATTATACTTGGAATTTATAATCTCAACGATATTTTTACAAGTAATTTGTATCAAAAACTAAAAGGTGGTATGCTTGAGGCTTTCGGAATGTTGTTTGGCGGAAATGTAAAATTATATGTATATCCAGCCACTAATTATACAACTGGGCAACTTTATAACTGCAAAAATTTTGATGCACCTCAAGCTGACAAACTTTTGTATCAGCACCTGTACGAAAGCAATAAAATAGAGGATATAGAAACCTATAATCTGGATTTATTGAAAATAATGTCAGACGAGGTACACAAAAAAATATCAAAAGGAGAGCCTGGTTGGGACTCTATGGTGCCTGATGCTGTGGCCAATACCATCAAAACTAAAAATCTTTTTGGGTATAAAGCGTAATAAATATTATTTTTATAATATATATTTTAGGATCCCATTTAACAACGAAAACTGCTGATTATAAATATTTTATGAATTTTATAGGCAATAAATTTTACTGCTACAATTCATTTTTAAAAATGTAAGAATTTTTAAAAATACAATGTTTAAAAGAATTTTAAATATTCAAAATAAAATTTAGCTTATAGATGAATAATTTATTAAAACAGAATATTATTTTGATTTGTTATGCAAAACTAATTTTGAAAAGAAGCCAACTTACAACATCATTGTTGTTTAAAATTTTAAGAAATAATATTTTTTATTTATATTGAACCGAAAAACAAACATTACAATTTTATTTTAAACCCTTCTTTTAATTTTTTCCCAACTGGGAGAAAAATTATAGGAATGTAATTTTAATTTTTAGGTTTGATATAAAAAATAGTCAAAAATCTACTTTATAACATACATCAATGGCTCGTATACTTGGCCATTGATGGTTTTTTGAGTATTAGAAAAATTCACAGTTACTGATTTTCCATTACTAAAAGTAGTTTTTTCTACTTCAAAATCATCGCTCAAAAATTCATGGTTTGTCATTTCAGATGTAGCAATTTGTGCAAACCAGTTATCTACAGGCAACGAAGCCATAAATTCGGTTTTTTGATGTTTCCATGCAGACTCACCCCAATTTCCTATTCTAAAAAGCACAAAATATCCCCAAAGCATATCTTCGAGCCAGGGTTTTGCAGAAAGCTCCATGTTAGAACTATCTGCATATCTGCTTACAAATGCACAATCATGAAACACCAACGACCACAAGGGTATAGTTTCGCCAGCTTTGCGGGCATGTCTGGTTTCAAAAAAATCTATGTCTTTTACGGCAAAATCGGCCGTTTCTTCGCTTCCAAAAACCTGATTTTGGGATTTAAAAAACTTGATTAATGCAATTTTATTTCTCAAATCATCTGATTTTGTTGATTCATTTCCTTTTTCATAAGATTCATATAATTGCACTGCCGAGGTTGTATCTATAAACATACCACCTGTTTGAAGTTGCTTTATTTGTTGCCAGTTTCGTTTGGCATACATCAAACTATTTCTCGAATTGAGAATATAGGCTTGACCACCAGGCCATAAACCTCCTTTCATCCATTTGTCATTTTTAGTAATATTTATACCTTTTGGAAAACTAATGTTTTGCTTATAAATATCCTGATAATTATCGTGCAATAAAGTAAAATAATTGGGTTGAGAGGCACAAAGATCTTTTAGTTCTTGGGTAGTGCCCAGCCTAGGTTCGGGTGGCCATACATCAGGGTGAGAATAATCGTAGCCACCGCTTATCCAACCCCTAAGATTGATTATTCCTTTGCTAAAACCCCAATTTGTTTTGAGTTCGGCTACAATTTCTTTGACAGTATTGTGAGAAAAAACGATATTTGGCTCTGGATTTTCGCCCTGTTTACGAGCTTTTTCTAGTTGTTCGGCATTTTTAAGCTGATTTTCTTGGGTCGAAAACTTTGCCTTAGGTATACATTGATAAAAAGTAATTTGCCTGCCACCCACTAAATGGTTTAGTAGGGGTGTATTTTTTATTTTTTCATCTAATTTTCTTACCAATCCTATGGAGTTGGCATACGCCCTAAATTTTTTGGCCATACCCACATATCCACCATCAGTAAAAGTATATTTTACAGTACGAGAAGTCGAGTATTTGCCAAGTGACTTTTGCCAAACTGGTGTTACATTAGTGCCCACTTGTAGAATACCTGAATCTTCAAAACCAGCATCAAATAAGGCCAAATATCCCTTGTTTTGATTATTGAGCCCACCCACAAAACGCATATTCAAGTGAGCCACCCAAGATAAATATTTTCGATCCCAAGATTTTTTTATAAGTTTACCTGCTCCTTGTGGTAGCACTAAAATTTCGTTTTGAATAGATGGAGGAAACATCAAATTTGGTAACATTTCATCTATATCAGTAATAATAAAAGACAAATATTCATTTTCTAAAACAGCCTTACAAGCAAAGCTTCCGACAATTTGTAGTTCTGTATTAAGAATTGTAAATATTACTTTATCGTTTTGAAATCGACCTCTAAACCTAGCAGCAAACTGCTCGCAAATCGACCTATCTTGTCGTACCCACACGTGGTTGCGTTCTATTTCGTATTCTTCTTGAAAAGCAACATTAGCCATTAGCCATATAGCATTATTTTTTTTGTCTTTGATTGTAGCAGAGCCATCGCTCATCCAAGTAAATTGAATAAAATCGTTTTCAAGTTTTTGTAATACAAACGGAGTATAAAGTTGATTATCAAAACTTATTTCTTTATTAGAATTAACTTCATCTACAGAGGCTTCAGTAGTTTTGCTCAAAAAACTGGTCATACCCATAGCTGTTATACTAGCAATAAATGGTCGTCTTCTCATGTAAGATATTTTTAAAAATAATAACCTATTATACTCAAATCATTTAGATAAATAATCTGATAAATATTCGTAATAAGGATTTAGAACGCCATTAGATAAAATAGTAGCATTAGAGAGGATATTGTCTTTATCTTCTGTCATTATTAAAGGAAACAAATGTTTGATGATTTGGCTTCCAAAGTCTTGGCTGGCATCTCTGCTCAATTCGCAAGGCAAATTATCTATAGCCATGGTTGTAATATTTTGTTCGGATGTATAAGGCGTTTCCAAATCTTTTGTCGTGGGATTGTAGTCGTATACTGGATTATCAATAGAGGTAGACCTCAGGGTGCTTGGTATAGAGCCATCTATGTCGCAGGTAATATCTCCAATTACTTTTATTCTGAAAGCACTATCTTGCATCTGCTCTGGCGTAAATAGACGTGGAGCTAGGGGGTTCCAAAAGGCACAAGCGATGAGCATATCGGCATTGTGAGCAAATTTCAAAAAAGCAGAACTATATCGTTCTGGATTTTTATAAAACTCTTTTTTATCAAAAACATTGGTATTGTTTCTTATATTATAGTGTTCGCTTCTTATTTGAGTGTATACAGGGTGATCATACATTTGATCCAAAAAAGGTTCTATGTTTACTTTTTTAATTTTCATTTGGTCTAAAACCTCCATAGCACCATCGGCTACACGGCCGCCCCCAGTGAGTACAATTTTGATTGGTTTTAATTTTGGTTTTATTATTTTATAAAAACTACGCATTTCGGCATAGTCGTAGCATAGGTGAGCTGGTTTTAAATCAAATAATCTGTAGCGGTGTCCATAAGTTTTGATGGTGTTATATGCACCAACGATACCTGCAAAATAACCAAAAGCTATCAATCTATCTCCATTTGTATTTTTTATACATTCGTAATCAATCAATGTACAGCCTTTTTGAGCCAAAGTGAGAAACATTTTTTGGTTTTCGGCTTGTTTTTTTATGGTATGAGAAAAAAATAAATATTTTTTATTAGGCAGTATTTCTCCTACGGGTATTTGTTTGATTCCAAAAATATAATCACAATCGTCTAAGTTTTCGACTATTTGTATTTTAAGTGCTTTATATTCTTCGTCTAATATAGTTCTGATTTTGCTTGATTGGACAACAATTTGAAGGCCAGGATAGGTCTTCATGAGCATTACACATTGCATGGGTGTAAGTGGTGTACGTTTGTCAATTGGAATTTTTCCTTCTCTAATTATCCCTATTTTCATATTATCTTTTAATATTTTTTTAATAAAATTAAATCAACATCAAAATAAATATAATTTAAGATATAATAAATAATGTTTATTGTTTTTTTATGAATTATTATATTTAACCGAAAAACAAATATTACAGTTTTATTTTAAACCCCTCTATTAATTTCACCCCAAGTGCAGGGCAAAATCTTTTAAAATATTTTAAATAAAATTACCTATTATTTTAATAACCCCACCCTAAATCCAATTTCTGTTTGATACACAGAATCCAAAGGGAGGGACTTTACATTCAACTATTTAAAAAATATTCTTTTTTAGTAATATTTTACTATTTTATACTATAATATTTTTAAATGCGTTTGCCCTGCCCCAAGTGGTAGAAAAATTATAGGAATGTAATTATAATTTTTTGGTTTGATATAATTGAAGTTACAAACTAAAAATAAATCAAAACCTACAAATGATTAGTGTTTTTTATTTAAAAATATGCGTTATAATAGAGGGCACATCCAATACCAAACATACTTTGCCATTGCCAAGAATGGTGGCTCCGCTAATAAATGTAGCATTTTTTAATGGTTGCGAAAGCGGTTTTTCTACTATTTCTTTTTGTTGCATCAATTTGTCTACTACAAAGCCAACTTGGCGTGGACCATACGAAACCACTATTGTATAAAACCTACCATCCATTGGCATGGCATTGTAGTTATTATGATAGATGTTTCCTTCAGATATTACTTCCAGCGATGGAGCCGAAAACAAATCGTTTAAAAATACAATGCTTATATTTTTGTTTAAATGACTGGCTATCAATCCTTTGGAAACCTTATGAATGTCGGTTTTATATAATTGGATAACAGCATCTGTGTACGAAAGTGGTATGGCATAGTCTGTATCGCCAAGGCCAAAAAGTAGTGCCGATTTTAGGGCCATAGACGAGGGCAAAATTAAACTAAAAGTAGAGCCTTGTCCTACATTCGTTTTTATATTTACTTTACCGCCAATAGAATCAATAGATTTTTTGACTACATCCATCCCTACCCCACGACCAGAGACAGATGTAACTATTTCGGCAGAAGAAAACCCAGGCTCAAAGATGAGTTGAATGACATCATCGTCTGTCATTAGTTGTAAGATTTCTTTGGTAGCTACACCTTTTTCGAGTGCTTTTTGCCTTATTATTTTGGGATTAATTCCACGCCCATCGTCTTCTACCTCTATGATTACAGTATTTTTTTGACTTTTGGCACGTATGATTACATTTCCTACTTCAGATTTACCAAAAGCCGTTCTGTTTTCGGATGTTTCTATGCCATGGCTGATGGCATTTCTTACAATATGTACTAAAGAATCGCTGATAATTTGTAGGATATTTCGATCTATTTCGTTTTCGGTGCCTTCGAGTGTAAGATTGACTTTTTTGTTTTCGAGTTGAGCTGTATCTCTTACAATGCGATTAAATTTACTAAAAAGTACATTTACTTGAACCAACCTTACGTCCATGACAGAGTATTGCAATTCTGAAGTAATTTTTTGCAACCTCGAAAATTCATTTCTGTTTTTTAATTGACTGGTAAGAGTAGTAACAACTCTATCACGCTCAATCATAAGTTCGCCTACCAAGTTGAGCAAATTATCGAGTTTTCGGATTGGAATAGAAACCAAGTCTGAGAACGAAACCTTATTTTCATATTGATTATCAGGGTGTTGTAGCTCTTCAGTTGTAGCAATAATTGAATCATTTTTTGGAATTTTATTTTCAATACTATCGTTTTGAGCCAAAAGACTGCTTACCGATGTATTGTCTATAATTTGGGGCAATGAATTTTCGCCATATTTTGATTTTCTTACCAGTACTTCAAGTTTTGCTTTAATCCCTTTGTAACGTATGGGTACTTTAGTTTCGGTTTTAACGGCATTTATTAATAGACCAAAAATATCGTTAGCTTTGAATAAGTCTTCAAAAAGTGTGGCTTCTAAGGCAATAGTATTGTTTTTTATTTCCGAAAACACATCTTCAAAAGTGTGTGCCATGGCAGCCACATCGTCAAAACCCATTCCAGCAGCATTGGCTTTGAGGGTATGTGTGATTCTAAAAATTGTTTCTATTGCTTTTTTATTTTTATAATCTTTTTCGAGGACAATGAGTTGTTTATTAAGCTCTTCGTATCCTTCGAGGGCTTCTGCCAAAAATATTTCTTTTAGTTCGTTTACTTTCATCGTGTAGGTAAAGTTATCTAATTTTAGTAATAAAAAAAATCATTTTAAAATTCAAAAATAAAGTCATTATATTGAACCGAAAACTAATATTACAATTTTATTTATAACCCCTATTTAATTTCTCCCCAAGTGGGAGAAAAATTATAGGAATGTAATCTTAATTTTTCGGTTTGATATAATCTGTTTTGCAAAACTAATATTATATTTAAAGTAATGTTTTAGTGCTTTTATTATAAATTTAAAATTATTTTGATAGTATATTTCTTACTTATATATTATACTATTTTTTAGGCAATTGCACTGATGATAAAACTTGGCATATCATGTAAAGAAACTACTTTATTTACTATATTTGCCTCAAAGGCAGCTTTAGGCATGCCATACACTACACAACTTTTTTGGTCTTGAGCAATAGTATAGCCCCCATTTTTAAATATTTTTGATAATCCAAAAGTTCCATCTTTGCCCATACCTGTAAGTATGATTCCTATAGATTTTTGCAGATATACTTCGGCCACAGACTGCATCATACAATCAATAGATGGGTGGTTATACTCTTCAAAAATTTCTGAAGTAAACTCAAAATGTGGTTGGCCGTTGATGTTGTTTTTCACAATTTTGGTGTTGATATGTCCTGGCAATAGATAAATAGTGCCGTCTACTAGAGGTTCGTTATGAGCAGCAACTTTTACTAGCAACTGAGTAGCGTGGCCTAGCCTTTCGGCATAAGAAACGATAAAGTCTGCTGGCATGTGTTGGCAAATAACAACTGGAACAGGCAAGTTTTTTGGGAAATTCATCAAAATATGCTCTATTGCTCCTGTGCCACCTGTAGATGCTCCTATGGCTATGATTTGATAATGTAGCGTAGAATCTTGAAAACTGTGATTAAAATTAGTAGATTTTTTAATTTTTAGTACCAAATTTTGAGGATCAACCTGCGATGCTTCTATAATTTTATGGCAAATTTGGTCTTCAATCTGACGAATTTTGGAGCCAACAAGTCCTGTGGGTTTGTCCAAAAAATCGTAAGCACCAGCATTGAGTGCCTCAACTATGGCTCTGGGGTTGGTAGAACGTATAGAACTGAGAATAATGACTGGCACAGGATGCTGTTCCATAATTTTTTGGAGAGCGTACATGCCATCATAGTCGGCCATGGTTAGGTCTAAAAGTACCACATTTGGCCGTGAAGTCAGTGTTTTTTCAATGGCTTCTTTGCCATTACTTGCGGTGTCTGTTACTTCTATTTTTGGATGTGCATTGATAATATCAGCAAGCACCACACGCATAAAACTAGAATCATCTACCAATAAGACTTTTATTTTAACACTTGATTGGCTCATGATTGATTGATTAGAAAAAAGATGTGAAAAATATAATTTTCTGCAATTTTATAAAATTTAATCAATATTTATGTACTATAATACCAAAATAACTATCGTTGAGCTTGTTTCAGACTTACTACAACAAATTCTAGTGTATGTGTAAAATACCTAAAAGAAAAGGGATTTTTTCAAAAAAAGCGTAATTATTTTGGCTTTATTATTTATTTATTAGAATACAGGTCAAAATCAGGTATGATATTTTCTACAAACTTACCATTTTTTAAATCCCATACCAATAAATTTTACTCAATGCTTATAGCTCAAAAATGGGATAAGATTTTGATGTAAATGTTTCATAAAATTTTATTTAAAAAGTAATATTTTATTATTACAACTTATAATATTTTTAAATACGTTAGCTTCAGTAAATTTTAGTTTTGTTTAAGAATTTTGACAATAAAATTTATCATCCTCCCATTTTTCAGGGTTGTTGATGATGTATTCTGATATGAAATTAAAAGCTTTTTCGTCAGGTATAATATGGTCGTGAAATCTTTCTTGCCAGCCAAATACAATATCCAAACGATTGGAATGTTTAGTTACAGCCGATTTGTAACCACCTACAATAGATGATATGGAATTTTTGCCAATATTTTGAAATCGTTATTGCCCCATGATGTGGTTTTCGTTTTGTTGTAGGGCCAGGGCATGCCCTAGCCTTTTTATATCGTTATCACCAGACAGGGCAAGCCCTGTTTGTTCAATGGCGGACAGGGCATGCCCTGGCATTACAAAGTCGTTCCCTGTTTGTTCAATGGCGGACAGGGCATACCCTGGCATTACAATGTCGTTCCCTGTTTGTTCAATGGCGGACAGGGCATGCCCTGTCCCTACGGCATCGTTTAATATTAAAATTCCGTGAATATGGTTGGGCATGACCACAAATTCGCCCAATTCTACATTTTTTGATCTATTTTTTATCTCATACCATAATATATTAGCAATGACACCTACGTGTGATAGTTGCATTTTTCCATGGAGAATTTCTCCAAAATAATTAGTCCTATTTTGAGTACAAATTGTAATAAAATAAGAACCAGCCCAACGGTAATCCCACGTTTGTAATCGTATGATTTTACGGTTTTTGTGTGGATTGTTTTCGTTCATTTTATTGTTTGTTGGATTATTGGGGTTTGTTTTTTTTTGGAATCGTAGAGACAGGGCATGCCCTGTCCGTAAAATGTTATTTTGTGTTTTTTAATGCATGGCCAGGGCTTGCCCTGGCCCTACAATGTTGTTCCCTGTATATTCAATGACGGCCAGAGCATGCCCTGACCCTACGATAATATTGCTTTGTTGATGGCTTCTACCAACTGGTCGGTGGTAAATGGTTTTACGATGTAGTTGTTTGCACCTCTTTTTATTCCCTCGCTAATAACTGATTCTTGGCCAACAGCACTTATCATGACTACTTTGGAATCTATGCCTTCGGCCTTTAATACATTGAGTACATCAAGGCCAAGCATATCAGGCAAAATATTGTCGAGTGTGATTACATCTGGTTGCAAGTCTATGGCCATGTCTATGGCCGTTTCGCCATTGCCCGCCAGGCCTACAATCTCGAAACCAGCACCCGTGAGGGCATCTTTGATGATTGTTCGCATGTATAATGAATCATCAACAATTAATATTTTTTTGGCCATTTTGTTACTTATTTTATATTTTTATGGATTATTTGAAACGTCTTCTTTGGTAATAATTTTATAAATATCAATCAAAATTATTAATCTTTTTTGATATTTTACTATGCCTTTGATATAATTTTTATCTACTTGATGGTCGTGGATGATGTTTGGCGATTGGTCTATGTCGGCTTCTGATATAGAGAGTGTATTGGGCAGCTCTTTGACTAAAATTCCTAATTTGAGGTCTTCGTTTTCTACAACCAACGTATAATTTATTTTGTCGTCTATCTGCAATTCGTTGGAATGGTAGAGACCCAGCCTTTCTTCTAAATCAATGATTGTAAGGACACTCCCTCTGATATTGGCCACACCTTTGATAAATTTGGACGTAAGTGGTACTTTGGTGATGGCTGGTGTAATGACTACTTCTTTGATTTGGTCTATCATCAAGGCATACTCTTCGGAGCCTAGTTTGAAAACGATGAGTTGATTTTTTTTATTAGAGTTCCCTTTTTTTTCTATTTCTTCCATGGTTGGCTTAGTTTAGTTTAAATTTTTGGACACCTACTTTCAAGTCATTAGCAATAGAGGCTAGGTTTTCGCTTACGTTAGTAATTTCTTCCATAGAGTTGTTGAGTTCCACAGATGAGCTGGCTATTTCTTGTGTACCAGCCGCCACTTCTTCGGCCACTACTACTATTTTTTCTATATTTTTTACAACATTGCCAATGCTATTTTTTTGAAGTTTTGTCGATTCCAATATTTCTTTAGACAAGCCTAAGGTTTGGGTGCTGGTTTTATATATCTCTTCAAATACAGTTTCGGCATCTTTTGAGGCCTTGCCGCCACTTTCTACACTATTTTTCATTTTGTCGATGGCTTTGTTGGCCGATAAAATATCTTTTTGAACATCTTTGATTACTTTATCAATATCTATGGCAGAGCGTCTGGAGTCTTCGGCCAGTTTGCGAATCTCCTCGGCCACTACCGCAAAACCACGGCCTGCATCGCCAGCACGAGCGGCTTCTATGGCTGCGTTGAGGGCCAATAAATTTGTTTGAGCGGCTATATCTGTGATTACACTTAGTGTTCTTGATATTTCTTCGGATCTATTGGTGAGCACATCAATAGAATTTGAGGTAATATCGGCAGCTCCAGAGATACCTGTCATGTTTTCGACCACTTGTTTGATTATTTTGAGGCCATTTTGGCAACTTAGTTGGCCAGAATCGGCCGAGGTATTGATTATTTCTGATTTTGAACCCATGTCATTGGCCGATTTTAATATTATCTCTACCAATTTTGAGGCTTCGTCTGTTTTTAATGCTTGTTCTTGGGCGCCTTCGGCCATTTGCTGAATTGCAGAAGATACTTCTTTGGTGCTTTTTTTCATTCCCTCGCTTCTTTTTGTCATTTGTGATGATGAGGTAGCTACTGTAAAAGCACTTTTTTCGATTTCTTTGAGCAATGTATTGATGTTTTTAATAGCAATATTGATAGCGTTGGCCATTTCCATAATATCGCCTTCGGCTTTCATTTTAAATGTATTTGTCAAGTCGCCTTGAGCCATGAGGGTTACTATTTTGTTTATTTCCAAAATAGGTTCACTTATATTGGTGAGCAGAATATTAATAGATTGCCCTAAATCTTTCCAAGAGCCTTCGAGGGTATTTACCTTGAGGCGTTCTCTTAATTGGCCTTCAACACCTGCAAGTTTTACCACTTTATTGACTTCGCTAATGATATTTTTTAATACATCTCTCAATCCATTGAGGTTTGAAGCAACTTTTGCTATTTCTCCATCTAATATTACGCCCTTAAAATCCATTTCTGAGTCAAAATTGCCCAATTTCATGTCGTTGATAAAAGCTGATGCTGCCTCAAAACCAACCCTAAAACTGGTGCTTACAGAGGCTATTTTTATTACTTTTACGATTTTGCCCTCTTTGTCTTTCATGGGGCAGTAAGCAGCATTGAGCCACACTTCGTTGCCAGTCTTGCCAAATCGTTTAAATTCAGATTGATTTGTTTTGCCACTTCTCAACGATTCCCAAAAATCGCTATATTCTTTGGTTTGAATATAGGTTTTATCACAAAAAATACGATGATGTTTGCCCTTGATTTCGTCTAATGTATAGCCCATATTAGATAAAAATAATTGATTGGCATGCAAAATATTGCCTTCTGGGTCAAATTCTATAAAAGCATAACTTAAATTTACGGCCTGTATAATGGCTTTCATTTCTACTTCACGGGTCTGCATGGTATCTACCATGAGTTGTACCTCGTCTTCGAGTTTTTTTTGTATAGTGATGTCTTGGGCATATTTTACTACACCAACAACTTGGTTTTGGCTGTCTACAATCGGGCTATAGCTGCCCTGTATCCATACATCTTCGCCTGCTTTATTTTTTCTTTTGTATCTATCGCTAAGGTATCGGCCATTGTTGAGAGTACGCCAAAAATCGGCATAAGCGGCACTTTTGGCATATTCTGGTTCACAGAAAATACGATGATGCTTGCCCTTGATTTCGTCTAGGGTGTATCCCATAAGATTAAGAAAATTGCCATTAGCAGCAATTATTTTGCCTTCGTTTGTAAATTCGATGGCCGCAAAGGCTTTGTCTATGGCCATCAATTTGGCATTGTTCAAATCATTAGAGTTCATACTTATGTTGGTTTGTTGTGGAATTTCAGCAGATTGATTTTGAGTTTTTGCAGGTATAGCAGTTGCTACATCTGGTATCAATTTGTCTTTTTTTACGTTATTACCTAGTGCCATTTTTATAAAATTTTTTAATTGTTTAATCGTTGATGAATTTCATTTGCAAAAGCTAAATAATCGACACTTGCAGGCGATAGAGGTGCATATTTGAGTACACTTTGTCCAAACGATGGAGCTTCTATTACCTTTACATCTGTGCGAATACAGTTATCAAACAAAGCAAAGTCGTAAGTATCTATGATATGTTGTTTTATTTCTTTAGTAATATTTCTTCGTTTGTCGTACATTACAGGCAGTATGCCTGCGATTTTTAGACTTGGGTTTAGTGATGATGTAATATGATTGTAGGTTTTTAAAATCATTTTAAGCCCTTGCAAACTTAACACCTCAAGCTGCATAGGAATCAAAATATAATCAGAGGCCACTAGAGCATTGATGGTAAGTAGCGACATCGAGGGTGGGCAGTCAATAATGACATAATCAAAGGTCTCGATAGTTTTTTTAGATAGCACTGATTTGAGCAAATTGTATCTATTTTCGGCATTGACAAGGGCCAGTTCTGTATCTGCAAGGCTTATGTCAGAGGGAATTAATTTAAAATTTTCGGATTCTAAAATAGCTTTATCTGGAGCCACATTATCTACCAATAGGGCATTTATGCTACAAGCACAGTCTTCGAAACCAAGCGAATACGACATATTGCCTTGTGGATCAAAGTCGATAGCAAGTACACTAAGCCCCATTTGGCCAAATGCAGCAGCCAAATTGACAGAGGTAGTTGTTTTGCCAGTGCCGCCTTTTTGGTTGATAACCGAAATTATTTTTGTTTTCATTTGTTATTCCATTTTCGATTGAAATATAGCATTGATATTTTGATTATCTAATTTAAAAAAACGTAAATTCATGTTGGGTAAATATCAGGCAAAATATTTTTTATTTTAGTGCAATTTATATAATTTTAAATTAGTTTTTAATATTTTTAAAGAGCAAAGATGGGTTTATATATTTTTTTATAAAATTTTAGTTATTATTAATGTAAGTTACGATTTGCAGATTTACGATGTGCTGGATTTTAGCAGTAATGTTGAAAATAAACCTACTTCAAATAAATCAAGTATTTTCCTTGATAAAACGTGCCCCATTTTAATGCCAACCAATAATTAGCAGAAATTTCATTTCTATTGGATTATCAAATTCTTGCTAAAGCAACACTAATATTGTCATGGCCGCCATGTTTATTTGCAAGCATTATTAAGTCCTCTACGCTATTGTAAATACTACCATTTACAGTCTTCACAATTTCGTCTTCATTAATCATTCCATGTAATCCATCTGAGCAAAGCAATAATGTTTGATTATTAATTTCTACTTCAAAAATATCAGGAGTAATTTCCTCTGAGAGACCCAAGGCCTTTGTAATTATATTTCGTCTAGGATGGATTTTTGCTTGTTCTTTTGTAATTACATTTGCATCAATCATCTCTTGGACTACAGAGTGGTCTTTTGTGATTTGTTTGATGGATTTTTGTGGAATCACTAAATAAGCTCTCGAGTCTCCAACATTAACAATAAAAACATTATTATCAACGATAACTGCTCCAACAAGTGTTGTTCCTATTTGTTTTGTTTGGTATTTAGATAGTTTCCAAACTTCTTTGTTTGCCGCTTTAATAGAATGTAATAAGATTTTTGAAAAATCAATTTTTTCGTTTTTTTCTGAAAAAAAAAGGATATTTTGAATAGTATCTTCGATAAATTTTTTTGAAGCAATGCCAGAAGCAACTTCTCCAAAATCATGACCACCCATGCCATCTGCTACTACAAGTATTCCACAATCAAAACTTTTTTTGAAACTTTTGGCTGTGAGAATAAGAGAAGCAACGCTGTCTTCATTTGTTTTTCTTTCCTTGCCAATGTCTGTTTCAGCAAAAATTGATAACGATTGTATTTTTTTTGATTTTTCTGTCATTTTAAAGGCTATTTAAAATTGGTTGTAAATCATTTTTTACTTGATGAATGTTTTGGTAGCGTTCTGTAGTACTATAAGCAATCATTTTAAGAATGACAGCATCTAAATCTCTAGAAATTGAAACATGATTATGTGATGGTGGAGGTGGAGGAGATGCAAAAATCTGACCAGTGTTACCGTTAAATACTTGTGGTATTTTTCCAGTCATCATTTCATAAAAAATTATTCCAAGTGAATAGATGTCTGTCCGCCCATCAACAGTTATATTGCTTCCTGGAAACCAAAGCCATTGTTCTGGAGAACAGTATCCTGGTGTCCCCATTCCACCAACGGTTAATGCAATAGATTGTTTGTTGATGTCTTTACCAATTCCCCAGTCTGCAACTTTAATGTGATTTTGGTCTGTGAAGAGAAGATTTGCTGGCTTAAGGTCTCTATGAAGCGATGGAAAGGATTTGTGTTCATGTGCATATTGTATAGCATCCAAAACAGGAAAGATTACATGTTGTAAAGCCCATTTTTGAGACCACAATTTCCCGTTTCTAAAAATTTCTACATTCTTATTTCTAAGAGAGCCACCTTCCATAAATTCCATTACATACCAAGGTCCATAGTTAGGGGGATTGCCTTGTATATTTGAGTCAAGAATTGTAATAATATGCTTGTGGTTATAGTTTTGAAGAATTTTTATTTCAGTTAGAAACCTTTGCAAATTGGCAGTATGAGAGTCTTTCAAAAGTTCTTTTAATGCAGCTTTTTGTCCTGATTCTGATCTAACCTCATAAACTTTACCAAATCCTCCTTTGTCTATTTCTTTATGTATATTCCAGTTTGCCATTAATTATCTTATTTATAAACCAAAGCAAGTTATATAATTGTTGTTTATTTTTTTCTTAATTTGATATGCCAATGACGAACAACTTCATTCTTTATGCAATACTAAAAATATTATTTTACAAAAAATCATTATTCATCGAAAAAACAGAGATAAACATAAAAATTATCAAAAAAAATTTTTTTACAGAAATATTTACTAAATTATAACCATAATAATAGTAATAAGATACACAATAAATAAAAATCTAAAAAGTAGTTTTGGGCAGTAAAAAAAATCTAAAATTATACCAAAAAAAGATATTTGTAATCAAAATGCTGAAATTTTTATCATTTTTTGTTTTATTAAATTGAACCGAAAAGCAAATATTTCAATTTTATTTTAAACCCTTCTTTTAATTTCTTCCCAAGTGGGAGAAAAATTATAGGAATGTAATTTTAATTTTTCGGTTTGATATAAATAGACTACATTTCAAACTATTGTACAAATTCATTGAGTAATTTGTCTACAAAATTTCGGTCGTTGCTTAATCGTGGTATTTTGTGTTGGCCACCAAGTTTGCCTTCAGATTTGAGCCATTTATAAAAAGTGTTTTGGGGCAAAACTGATATTTTGGGACCTAGCAAGGCCATATCTTGGTAGCGTTTGGCATCGTAATCTGAGTTTATGTTTCTTAAAGTTTGGTCGAGTATTTGTGTAAATTGGTTAATATCTGTAGGCATTACATCAAATTCTATCAACCATTGATGTCCACCTTTAGACTTATTTTGTAGGTAAATAGGTGCAGCTGTGTAATCAGAAATGACAGCATTGGTCTGTTGGCAGGCAGTAGCAATGGCAAAATCGGCATTTTCGATAACCAACTCTTCGCCAAAAGCATTGATAAAGTGTTTTGTGCGTCCCGAAATTTTGATTCTAAATGGTTTGAGCGAAGTAAATTTTATGGTATCGCCTACTTTGTATCGCCAAAGACCAGCATTGGTAGAAATAACCAAAGCATAGTTTTTGTGTAATTGAACCTTATCTAAAGTTATCGTTTTGGGATGTTTTTTATCAAAATCATCGCTTGGTATAAATTCATAAAACACGCCATGGTCGAGCATCAAAAGCATATCATCACGGTTTTTGTCGTCTTGTACGCCAAAAAAACCTTCACTGGCATTATACAATTCTATGTAATTCATGCCTGGACAAAGTTGCGAAAAAACACCTTTATAAGGCACAAAAGATACTGCCCCATGTAAGAATATTTCTAAATTTGGCCAAACCTCTTTGATATTGTTTTTTTGGGTATGTTCCAATACTTTGTTGAGCAACACTACCATCCAAGTAGGCACCCCAGACAGGCTTGTAATGTTCTCATCTACAGTCGATTGAATCATTTTGTCTATCTTCTCTTCCCACTTCGAGAGCATAAAAACTTCACGATTGGGTGCCCTAGAATATTCGGCCCATAGAGGCAAGTTTTCTACAATAATGGCCGATACATCGCCAATGTTGGTGCCTTCAGCCTGTGGATTTGGGGTATGAGAGCCACCTATGGCCAGTGTTTTGCCATCAAAAACTTTGGTTTCTGGATAATTTTCAAAAATCATGGCAAGCATATCTTTGCCTGCTTTGTGGTGGCAATCGGCTATGGCTTCTCTCGAAACTGGCACAAACTTACTTCTGCTATTGGTGGTGCCCGATGATTTTGCAAACCAATCTATTTTGGTGTTCCAAAGCAAGTTGTTTTCGCCTTTTAATATGCGTTCAAAATAAGGAAAAAGCTCTTCATAAGTTGAAACTGGCACTCGCTCTTGGTATTTTTTTATGCTATCTATACTGGCATAATCATACTTGCGTCCCCATTCTGTTTTGGCAGCTTTAGAAATCAATTCTACAAAAACAAGATGTTGCACTTCGTAAGGATTGGCCATAAATCGCTGAATTTCATGCAATCGTGGCTCAATAAAAAATTTGACTATACTATTTTTGATTCCCAAAACTGTAAAATAAAAAAGTTAAATCTTACGTTTAAGTTCAAAATGTTTGCCCAAATAGAGTCTTCGTACTTCTTCGTCTTCGGCCAATTCTTTGGGTGTACCTGCTTTTAATAATCTGCCAGAGTACATCAAATAAGCCCTATCAGTGATAGATAAGGTTTCGTCTACATTGTGGTCGGTGATAAGAATACCAATATTTTTTTGTTTCAATTTAGAAATTATGCCCTGAATTTCTTCTACTGCTATGGGGTCTACGCCAGCAAAAGGCTCGTCTAGCAACACAAAACTAGGATTTACTGCCAATGCACGAGCAATTTCGGTTCTGCGTCTTTCGCCCCCAGATAGTACTTTTCCAAGATTTTTGCGTACATGGCCAAGGCTGAACTCTTCAAGCAAAGATTCTACTTTTTCGTGGCATTTTTCTTTGCTCATATTGGTCATTTCGAGTACTGCCATGATGTTGTCTTCTACCGACAAGTCTCTAAAAACGGAGGCTTCTTGTGCCAAATATCCTATACCTTTTTGTGCACGTTTGAACATAGGTAGGGCTGTAATGTCCTCGTTATCAATATAAATATTACCAGCATTGGGTTTGATAAGACCTACAGTCATATAAAAACTTGTAGTTTTGCCAGCCCCATTGGGCCCCAAAAGCCCTACTATTTCGCCCTGATTAACATAAAATGATACATCATCTACAACTTTTCGCCCTTTATATTTTTTGAGCAAATGCTCGGATTTTAAAATCATTATTTAGATAAATCGTAAGAATATATATATAATTATAAATAAATGGGAACTTCACAACCCCCTTTTTGTTCTCAAAAACCTCCATCTAAGCTGAGCCAAACAAACTCAATCAATGCTTTCGTTTTTTCATTAAGTGAGATGAAAAGATATGAGATAGGATTTTAAAAGTTCCTATAAATGTATGTATTTTATTTTGTTAAAAAAAAATACCAAAAAAAAAGTCCCTCAAAAAAAGAGGGACTAGGATTTTTTTAATTTTTACCAGCTTTTTTTTCGGCTTTTTCGGCTCTTTTTTCTTTCAATGTTTTGGTTGGCTCTTTTTTAGTCTCCTTTTTTTTGTCTAATCCTTTTGACATGGCTATCTAACAGTTTTAAGTTGAAAATGAATGAATTTTATTAAATCAGTATTCAAATATATAAACAATTTATATTTTTTGCAATTTATAACGAATAAAATTAAAAATCGTTGCATTTTTGTAACTGATATTAAAATACCAAGCGTTGATAGCATTTTTTATAGTTTTGCCTTTGCTTTTGAGCTGTGTTTTGGTAATTTTTTACCTCGAACGCAAAATTGCATCTTTTATTCAAGATCGGCTTGGGCCTATGGAGGTTGGCAAATTTGGTGTGTTGCAAGCCATTGCAGATTTGCTAAAATTAATCCAAAAAGAGGATATAGTGCCTACTACGGCCGACAAATTTTTTTTCAAAATAGCTCCAATCATGGTTTTTTTGGCGGTTTTTGGCGGTTTTTCGGTTATTCCATTTTGTGTGTGGGGGCCAGCAGCTGGTATCGAAACTGGACTTTATTTTTTACTAGCTATTGTTTCTTTAGATGTCATTGGGCTGCTGATGGCTGGCTGGGCTTCTAACAATAAGTATGCTTTGTTGGGTGCCATGAGGTCGGTTGCCCAGATAATTTCTTACGAAATTCCTATTGGCTTATCCGTTTTGTCGGTTGTGTGTATTTCTCAAACCCTTGATTTACAGCAAATTACATTGCAGCAATCAAATTTTGGTTTATTGAGTTGGAATGTATGCAAGGCACCTCATTTGATTGTGTCATGGATTATTTTTTTTATAGCCACATTGGCCGAGTGCAATCGAGCTCCATTTGATATTCCAGAGGCCGAAAGTGAGTTGGTGGCTGGGTTTCATGTGGAGTATTCTGGTTTTAGATTTGCTATATTTTTCTTGGCCGAGTATGCCATGATGTTTCTAGTAAGCCTTTTTGGTGTAATTTTATTTTTTGGGGGTTGGAATAGTCCATTTTCTAGTAAAGTAATAAATCCTCAAAATGCAAGTCTTGTGATGGTGCTTTGGAGTGGCTTTTGGTTGATTTTCAAAACTTTTATTTGTATGATTATTCAAATATGGATTCGTTGGACTTTTCCTCGACTTAGAATAGACCAACTGATGACCTTAGGATGGAAATTTCTTACCCCTTTTGCCTTAGCTATGGTTTTGATCAGTTGTTTATGGAAAATTTTTGTACTAGGAATTTAATACATTTATTTAATATTAAACCAATACTTATTACTAATCATAGATTTGCTTTTGCCATAACAATGTTGTTTACTTAAGAATATTATTTACTATATCCTTTGGAGAAATACTAACATACAGGCAATAAAAAATGGTTAAGTAAACGACATTATTTACTATGCTCATATTAATGAAATTTATTATAAAATGGAAAATAAACGAACTGCCTATATAGCACTAGCTTGTGTTTGTTTTTTTTGGGGCACAACCTATTTTTTTATTAGAGAAGGCGTAAAACACATTCCTCCTTTTTTGTTTGCAGGTATTCGTCATTTTATGGCAGGCGTGCTTTTTACATTTTATTTTATCGTATTAAAAAAAGAAAAATTACCAAATAGAGCCATATTATTAAGGTTATTTTTTATAGGTTTATTACTATTATTTTTTGCAAATAGTTTTGTTACTTGGGCCGAGGTATATATTCCAAGTGGCTTAACATCGCTTTTGTGTTGTTTTATGCCATTTTATATGCTTGTTTTCAATCTTTTGTCCAAAAAATCTGAGGCCATTCACAAAACAAGTTTGCTGGGCTTAAGTTTGGGACTTGTGGGTAGCGTGCTTATTTTTAGCGATAATATAGTTTTGCTAGCTCAGCCTGCATATACGCTTGGTATTATTCTTACTATTGTGGCCAATATTGCTTGGGCTCTTGGCACAATTTATACCAAAAGAAACCCTTTTTCGATAGCTCCTTTATTTTCTGCGGGTTTACAAATGTTGATGGTAGGGGGCTTAGTTTTGGTGTTTTCGTTTATTTTTGAAGACTACTCATCTTTGCAGTTTACCACAAATGGCATTTTGTCTATCGTCTATCTAGTCGTTTTTGGTTCTGCTGTTGGCTTTGGTTGCTATTTTTATGCTGTTAGCAGACTGCCTATTACTTTGGTATCTATCAATAGTTATGCCAATGTGGTAGTGGCTATGGCTTTGGCGGCCTTGTTTCAATCAGAGGTGTTTGGTATTAAAACAATTATTTCATTATTTATTACTTTAGTTGGCATTTATTTAGTAAATGTAGGTGTAATGAAATCAAAAAAATAGGCATGAGCATTTCTAAAAAAGCTCAAGAATATATCTTAAAAATGCGTCTTTAAATCTATTTCTTAGAAAAATTAAGACTTTTAGAAACGCATTAAAGTTATCTATTATTTGAATGGAAAAAGTTTTTTATATAAAATATAACTTGACATAATTAAGGTAAACAAGTTGGCGATGGATACAGCCATATCTTGCTTTATTATGCCATAGATAAACCATAAAGCTACACCAAGAGTAAACAAAAGAAACATTTCTAGCGAAATACCTTCAGTATTGTTTGTTTTCCAAATTTTATACACTTGAGGTACAAACGAAATAGTTGTCAAACAAGCGGCAACAAATCCTAGAAGTGTTATCATATTATTTGCCAATGGCCACTTTTTGAAGTATTGTGTCAATTATCTGACCACTTTTTACGCCATCAGCTTCGGCTTCGTAGTTGAGCGTAATGCGGTGGTTGAGTACATCTTTGGCTATTTCTTTTATATCTTCTGGCAGCACATACTCTCTGCGATTCATAAATGCTATGGCCTTGGCTGCTAAACTAATGTTGATGCTGGCACGTGGCGAAGCTCCAAATTGTATATAATCGGCTTCTGTTTTTAATCCATAATCTTTGGGCTGGCGTGTAGCAAATACTAATTCTATGATATATTTTTCTAAACTTTCGTTTATATTTATTTTATTTATTTGATTACGAATAGCTGCAATATCATCTTTACCTAAAACCGATTGCACATTTGGATTAAAATTTAGATCCGACATCCTACGCATTACCTCAAGCTCTTCTTGTTTATTAAGATATCCAACATATATTTTCATCATAAAACGGTCTACTTGGGCTTCGGGCAAAGGATATGTGCCTTCTTGCTCCACAGGATTTTGGGTGGCTAATACCAAAAAAGGCTTTTCTAGTTTATAAGTGGTAGCACCAATGGTAACTTGTTTTTCTTGCATGGCCTCCAGCAATGCTGATTGGACTTTGGCTGGCGAACGATTTATCTCATCGGCCAAAATAAGGTTAGAAAAAATTGGACCTCGTTTTACCTCAAACGAACCCTCTTTTTGGTTATAAATCATGGTACCTATGACATCGGCTGGCAATAAATCTGGCGTAAACTGAATACGCTGAAAATCAAGGGCTAGAGCTTTGGCCAAAGTGTTGATAGTAAGGGTTTTGGCCAACCCAGGTACACCTTCTAGCAAAATGTGTCCATTGGTAAACAAACCCACCAATAATCGATTTACCATATATTGTTGCCCAACTACAACTTTTCCAACTTCACTTATTACCAAATCTATTTTATCTTGCAAAGATGCTACTGTATCTATGTTTTGGATTTCTTGTTCCATTTCTTAAAATTCTTTTTTTAAATGCAAATATAATATACTAAACTATGTAAAATCAAAAGGATTTAAAAAATTATAAATAAAAATTAAAAAATTTATCTCTAATTCAAATTTATATTATATATCAAGTCGTTCAAATGAATGTTTTTTTGATTTATTGAATCTATTAAATATTTACGAAATTTTTTTTGAATATGCCCTTTTCAGATTTATCCAAAAGGAAATAGTCATTAGGGAACTTCTAAAAACCCTAATTCCTATAAAGCCCTCCCTCTTGGATTCTGTGGCATCGAAACAGAAATTGGTTTGGGTGGGGTTTTTGAAATTAAATTATGGTTTTTAGAAGTTCCCATTAAAATTTATAAATATTTAAAAGACTTTATATTATATGAGCCTGATTGCAATCATAAATATAGTCAGTATCCAAAAATAATTTTTATTTTAACTAATTTTTGATTTTTTGATAAACATCCAAAACAGATTAGTCTTTTGTTTTAAATAAATTTTTTAAAAAAACTCAAAAAACTTTTGATATAAAAAAAGTTTCCATAGTTTTGCATCAGAATAATTATGGAAGTAAAAGAAAACATCATAGCAGGAGCATCAGAATTATTTTTGAGATATGGCATCAAATCCATCAGTATGGATGATATTGCCAAGCACTTGTCTATTTCAAAAAAAACTATTTATCAACATTTTGAAGATAAAGATCAGTTGGTGTTGAGTGTGGTAGAGCATGAAATGAAAAAAGATGTAGAAAGGTTGACCAAAATTACTGAAAATTCTGAAAATATATTAGAAGAGCTCGTAAAAACGGCTTTGTATATGAAAGAACATGTCAGTAACATGAATCCATCGCTGCTGTATGATTTAAAAAAGTATCATCCCGCAAGCCACTCCAAATTTAGGGAATTTAGTAAAGGTTTTTTGGTAGAAAAAATTACCAAAAGTATACATAGAGGCATAGCAGAAGGTATTTTTAGAGAAAACATAAATGTAGAAATGATGGCTACGTATAGGATGGAGGCCTGCGAAATGTGTTTTAATCCAGAGATATTTCCTGTCAATAAATTTAATTTTGAAGAATTACAACAAACCATATTTATGCACTTTTTGCTTGGCTTGGCTACCGAAAAAGGCCACAAATTATTGCTTAACTTAAAATAATTAAAAATGAAAAATATAATCATTGCCCTAGTAGGATTAAGTTTTTTGGCAACATCAGCACAAACAGATACCCTCAAAATGAGTTTGCAGGAATGTGTGGATTATGCGTTAAAAAATAGTACCTCTATGAAAAATAGTAGTATTGATGAAGAGATTGCAAAAGCAAAAATCTCTGAAGTGCGTTCTATTGGACTTCCACAAATTAATGGTACAGCTGGAATTCAACATAATTTGAAACTTAGAGATTTTTTTCTGACAAAAAATGAAAACAACCCCTTTGCAGGTTCACTACCAAACGAAGCAAATGGAAAAGATTTTCGTAGTGCAAATTTGTTTCAGTTACCAAGTTCAATAGATGGTTCCATTAGTTTTTCACAAATAATTTTTTCTAATTCATACCTTATTGGTCTAAAAGCAGCAAAAACGTATGCAGAACTAGCCAAAAGAAACACCAACCAATCAAGAACACAAACTATAGCAGCTGTTACTAAATCATATTACTCGTCTATCATAAGCAACGAGCGCATGAAACTATTTGATGCCAATATTGCCAGATTAGATTCTACTTTTACTCAAACACAAAAATTAAACACACAAGGATTCGTAGAAAAAATTGATGTAGATAGATTAGAGGTTACTCTCAACAATTTAAAAACCGAGCGTGAGAAAACGATTCAATTATTGGCTTTGAGTTCGCTTGCATTAAAATTTCAGATGGGAATGCCACTAGAGACCAATTTGATGCCTACTGCAAAAATTTCTGACATAACAGTTTCTACAAATGATATACAAAATAGCAAAGCCGACTACAACAACAGACCAGAATATATGCAACTTACAGCATCTAAAGCATTGCAAGAGTTGGATTTAAAAAATCAAAAATCAACTTATTTGCCCACTTTAGTTTTTTCTGGCAATGTAGGATTATTTACCTCTGCCAATGGTTTAGGAAATGTTATAACAGGAAACAATTTTTACGGCTATACAGATCCAAGATCAGGTAAAAGCTTTCAAAGTCGTTGGGCAACGTATGGGCTAGTGCAATTGGGCTTGCAAATTCCTATATTTGATGGTTTTGGAAAATCTGCAAAAGTACAGCAAAGCAAACTTGCACTAAGAAAAACTGAAAACAATATTGCTATGTTTGAAAAGACCGTTGATTTACAAACAAAATCTGCCGAAGTAAATCTAAAAAATAGTATCATAACTGTAGAAATGCAAAAGAAAAACATGGCCTTAGCAGAAAATGTATCGAATGTGGCCCGCAAAAAATACAAACAAGGTGTTGGTTCAAACCTTGAAGTAACCACTGCCGAAAGTGCCTTAAAAGAAGCTCAAGTAAATTATTATAATTCACTTTTCGATGCCATTACATCTAAAGTAGATTATGATTTGGCAGTAGGAAACATAAAGTAATTTAGTGCAGTGTCGGTATTAGAAAACGGTAAAGATTTTTCAACTATTGTGCATCTTATTAAAGAAGCTCAGTACAAATCTTACCAATTTGTAAACGCTACATTAGTGCAATTATATTACCAAATAGGAAAAACTGTTTTTGAGAAAGTTAATGCTGGTATTTGGGGTGATGGAACTGTCAAAAACTTGGCACAACACATTGATAATGAGCTACCTACGATAAAAGGATTTAATGCCAGAAGTTTATATAGAATGAAACAATTTTATGAAACTTATTACCAATCTGAAATAGTGTCAACAGTGTTGACACAAATTAGCTGGTCGCAACATTTATCTATACTAAGTAAAACAAAAAGTATTGAAGAAAAAGAGTTTTATATTACTTTAACCATCAACGACAAATTAAGTGTAAGAGAATTAGAGAGGCAAATAGATTCGTGTTATTACGAGCGTACAAATTCTAAAAATCAAATTGTGTCATCACTGATGACACAATTACAAAAAGAATATTTTAAAGATAAATATATACTAGAATTTCTAAATCTGCCCGAAAATCATAGTGAAAAAGATTTTCAAAAAGGAATAATCGAAAACCTAAAATCTTTTATACTTGAGTTTGGCAAAGGTTTTGCTTTTGTAGGAAACGAATTTAGATTGCAGGTTGGCAACCATGACTATTACTTAGACTTACTATTTTATCATCGTGATTTGAATTGCTTGGTAGCCATAGAATTAAAAATAGAAGAGTTTAAGCCTGAATTTATGGGTAAAATGAACTTTTATTTAGAATCGTTGGACAGAACCGTAAAAAAAGAACACGAAAATCCAAGTATTGGCATATTGCTATGCAAAGGCAAAGACACAGAAGTTGTAGAATTTGCTATGGCCAGAAACACATCGCCTATGATGATAGCCGAATATGAAACCAAATTGATTGACAAAAAAATATTATTACAAAAATTACACGAATTTTCAGAGTTAGCAAAACAAGAATTAAATAATTAAAAAAATGAAAAATATAAATAAAATTATAGTAGCAAGTACCGTTTTAGCACTGGCTTGCAGCAAAGAAAACCCTGATAAAAAGGCTCAATTAGAGGGTTTAATCAAACAGCAATCAGAAATAGCAGCACAAATCAAAACTTTGCAAGCCGAAATTGCTCTTACCGACACAACCAAAAAAGAAGTAAAATCGAAAATGGTAGCCATTACTGCCATTGAGCCACAAACATTTAGCCACTTTATAGAAATACAAGGCAAAGTAGAAACTGATAGAAATGTAATCGTAAGTGCCGAATCTGGTGGAGTTATCACAAAAATGTATGCCAAAGAAGGCGATAAGGTACGAAAAGGGCAAGTATTGGCCGAAATTGATGCCATTTTGCTAAGAAAAGGTATAGACGAGCTAAACACTCAGCTAGAACTGGCCAACGTATTGTTTGAAAAACAAGAAAAATTATGGAAAGAAAATATTGGCACAGAAGTGCAATATTTGCAGGCCAAAACTGGCAAAGAAGCCCTAGAAGCAAAAAAAGCATCTTTAAACGAACAACTCAAAAAAGCCAAAATAGTGGCCTCTATTGATGGATACTTGGATGTAAGCTACAAAAAATTGGGCGAAATGGTAGGACCAGGTATGCCTGTGTTTCAAGTTATCAATTTTACAGAATATAAAGTAACAGGCGAACTGGCCGAAAGCTATATAGGAAACGTAAATGTAGGAGACGAAGTACTGGTATCGTTTCCTGATCTAAAAAAAGAATTTAAGTCAAAAATAGCTGTTGTGGGTAGTGCCATCAATAACGTAAATCGTACATTCAAAATCGAAATAAACGTACCACCATCAAATGCCACTATCAAACCAAACATGATTGCATATTTGAAAATAAAAGATTTTTCTAAATCCAATGCCATTGTGGTACCCATCAATACTATACAATCGAGCCGAGACGACCGCTATGTATACGTAGCAGAAGCCAACAAAGCAGTAAGAAAAACAGTACTTGCGGCCGAAACTTATGGCAATGTCATACTTATTACTAAAGGATTGCAAATAGGCGAAAAATTAATCACCACTGGCTATTCAGATTTGGCTGATGGTCAGAATATTACTTACTAAACATATTTTATTATTCAATGGTTGTTGTTTAAAAGAAAGTAATTCTTCATAAATAACAACCATTATTTTTTAACAGCTACCTCTCGGCTAGTACCATTTTTTTTAAAGTCTATAAAATATTTCGATTTTTATAGATTTGAAACAAAATAATTCGTATCTAAAATAAATTCATTTTAAACTTTAGATATGCCAACAAAATACGAAAAAATACCCACTTCTATATTCGACACCTCCGAAAATGCCTCTAGCTATGTAGCCAACGAAATAGCCAAAGACATATTGCAAAAACAAAAAGAAGGCAAAAACTATGTTCTAGGGCTTGCCACTGGCTCTACTCCTACCAGAATCTACACCAAATTGATAGATTTGTTTGTACAAAAAAAGCTAAGTTTTTACAATGTATATACATTCAATCTGGACGAATATTTTCCTATGCAACCCGATCATTTGCAAAGCTATGTTCGATTTATGAACGAACATTTATTTCATCATATTGATATTCCCAAATCGCACATACATATCCCAGATGGCTCCATAGATCCAAAAGATGTTTTCAATTATTGTAAAGAATATGAAAATGAAATAAATAAATTGGGCGGTATAGATTTGCAGTTGCTAGGCATTGGCCGCACTGGACACATAGGATTCAACGAACCAGGATCAGAAATAAATTCGACCACTCGCCTTGTTACCCTCGACCAAATAACCAGAATTGATGCAGCAAGCGACTTTTTTGGTGAAGAGCATGTGCCTCGCAAAGCCCTCACTATGGGTATTGGCTCTATCATGGCTGCCAAAAAGATAATGATGATGGCTTGGGGAGAAGGAAAATCTAAAATTATTCAAAAAACGGTAGAAGGACCAGTTTCAGAACACATACCAGCTACTTTTTTGCAAAGCCATCCTAACACGCACATTATAATAGACGAGGCGGCTTCTTGTGAACTTACTCGAATAAAAACCCCTTGGTTGGTTCAAAATTGCGATTGGAACAATGGCCAGTTGATAAGAAAGGCAGTGGTGTGGCTTTGCCAAAAGACCCAAAAGCCCATACTCAAACTTACCAATGCCGATTATATGGAACATGGTATGGCCGATTTGGTAACCGAATTTAGTTCTGCATATCAAATAAATATACGCATTTTTAATGAATTGCAAGCTACCATTACTGGATGGCCAGGCGGCAAACCCAAAGCCGATGACAGCAACAGACCAGAAAGAGCTATGCCTTTTCCCAAAAAAGTAATCATATTTTCGCCTCACCCAGACGATGATGTAATTTCGATGGGTGGCACTTTTATACGATTAGTAGACCAAGGCCACCAAGTACATGTGGCTTATCAAACATCAGGTAATATTGCCGTTTTTGACGATGAGGCCGTGCGATTTGCCGATTTTATCCAAGAATTTAATTCCATTTACGTGCCAAAATCAAATTTTAATATATATGAAAAAATATATAATCTTACTAAAAATAAAATGGCTGGCGAGGTAGACAACCAACAAGTAATGAATATCAAAGGAATTATCAGAAAATGCGAAGCCAAATCTGCTTGTAGGTATGTAGGAATACCAGACACAAATATTCATTTTTTGGATATGCCTTTTTATGAAACTGGTACAATCAAGAAAAAACCCATCAGCGAAGCCGATATTTTGATTATTGTAGATTTGTTACAAAAAATACAGCCACACCAAATATATGCAGCTGGCGATTTGAGCGACCCACATGGCACACATAGGGTCTGCCTATCGGCTCTTTTTAGTGCTTTGGACAGATTAAAGTCTGAATCTTGGATGCAAAATTGCTATGTTTGGCTCTACAGAGGGGCTTGGCAAGAGTGGGATGTAGACCAAATTGAAATGGCAGTTCCACTCAGCCCTGAAGAGGTTATGCGTAAACGAAAGGCTATATTTAAGCATCAATCTCAAAAAGACGCTGCCCTATTTCCTGGCAACGATAAGCGTGAGTTTTGGGTGCGTGCCGAAGACCGAAACCATGCTACTGCTGATACTTACAATCAACTAGGCCTGCCCGAATATCAGGCCATAGAAGCCTTTGTAAGATATAAATTCTAGTAAGCTCTGCCCGTTTTGCCTTCCATAAAATTGACAAAAGCCTTATTTACAACCCTATTACCACCTGGTGTAGGGTAATTTCCTGTAAAATACCAATCGCCAGAATGATAGGGTATGGCTTCGTGTAGGCCTTCTATTGTTTGATAAACGACTTGTACTTTGGCAATCATATCTGGGGGAGTTACTATTTCAGAAATTTTGTCTGAAATTTGATTGTACGTAAATGGCTCATACAATTCTTGAACATGATTTTTGACTTCTTCTATTTCAAGTGAAAGGCTGTTTTTACACTTTTGATAAACCTCGTCTAAGAGATATTCTTTATCAAAATCTTTAATTAATTCTAGCATAGCCCTAAAAGCTACAAACTCCCCTATTTTTGACATATCTATGCCATAACAATCAGGGTAGCGTATCTGCGGGGCCGAAGATACTATAATTACTTTTTTGGGTTCTAGCCTCTCGAGCATGGCCAAAATGCTTTTTTCCAAGGTGCTTCCCCTCACGATAGAATCATCGAGTATGACTAAAGTATCGATACGTTTTTTGATAACCTCATACGTGGTGTCGTACACGTGCGAAATCATGTCGCTTCTATCGTTGTCGTTGGTAATAAATGTACGCAATTTAGCATCTTTTATCACCAATTTTTCTACTCTTGGTCTAAACGACAATGTTTTGTGTAAGTCTTCTGTGGTGTATTTTCCTTTTTTGATAAAATCAATTCTATGGTTTACCAAATAATCGTCTACGGATTGCATCAAGCCCAAAAATGCTGTTTCGGCCGTATTTGGAATATAAGAAAAAACAGTGTTTTCTAAATCATAATCTACCGCTTTTAATACTTGTTGGCATAGATTGCTGCCTAGTCGTTTGCGTTCTGTATAAATATCAGGGTCGGTGCCTCTAGAGAAATAAATACGCTCAAAACTACACGACAATTTTTGTTGTGGCTCTCTAAATTGATGTTCGGCATACTCGCCATCTTTATTGATAATAAGTGCATGGCCAGGCTGAATTTCTTTGATGTCAGAATAATTGATATTAAAAGCAATCTTAATGGCTGGTTTTTCGGAGGCCACCACCACTACCTCGTCATCGGCATAATAGTACGCTGGTCTGATACCATTGGGGTCTCGTGCCACAAAAGCACCACCATATCCTGTAATACCAGCCATAGTATAGCCACCGTCAAAATCTTTGCAAGATCGTCTGAGTACTTTTTGGAGATTTATTTTTTCTTCTATAATGTTGCTTAGTTCAATATTATCAAATCTGTCTTTGTGTAAGTCAAAAATATATTGATTTTCTTCGTCCAAAAAATGTCCAATTTTTTCGAGAACGGTTACTGTGTCGGCCATCTCTCTGGGGTGCTGACCAAGCTCCACGAGTTTGCTAAACAGCTGATCCACATTGGTCATATTGAAATTGCCGGCCACTGCTAGCGTTCTACTTTTCCAGTTATTTTCTCTTATAAAAGGATGGCAGTTGGCCACTGCATTGCCCGAATAAGTGCCATATCTAAGGTGACCCAACAAAACTTCGCCTGTAAAAGGCACGTTTTGTTTCATCCAGTTGGCATCGTTTCTTTTGTCTTTATTACCTTTGAGGGCTTTTTTGGCTTTACGATTGATGCGCGAAAAAATATCAGGAATGGGTTGTTTTTCTATCGACCTACATCTGTGAATATAAGGCACACCAGGAGCTATATCTTGTTTTACTACGGCCACCCCAGCACCATCTTGGCCACGATTGTGCTGTTTTTCCATTAAAATATACAATTTATTGAGGCCATAAAAAGCCGAACCATACTTGTTGATATAATACTTGTATGGTTTTCGCAAACGTATCAATGCTATGCCACATTCATGCTTTATTGGTTCGCTCATTATATTGGTTTAATATGCTTCAAAGATAACCTATTGAAACCTACTTAACATAAATTTAACATGAAAAAATGATAAAAAATGGAAGAGCCAATATTATTAAATATGAAAAAAAATTGTTCCACGTGGAACAATCCTAAGTTTTAATATCCTATTAATAAAATTCCCTTGAGGGGCAGATGAAGACGATTTGAAATGTAAAGTGTTTCTAAGAATGTATGTATGATTTCAAAATCTTTATGTCCTCTGTAAACATTTCTAACTACAATTACTAAGTATTCAACTTCAAACATCATACAAGCTTGAAAAATATCTTTCAAGAATTGATTATTTTCTGTAGCTCTTCCTGCCTCTATTTCAATAACGATTTTACCATCATTACTAACAGCGTCAGCATTAAAAGATTTATCTATTTTATTGTCATATCCAAACAAAACAGGAACACTTATTTTTTTTCTCTTTCGATTTTCCTGTTTCGCAAATAAAATCTATTTTTTCTAAATGAGGTCTTAGTACTTCTAAAACTTCATTACTTGATAAGTTAAAATCTGGAGATTTTATTTTATCAAATTCCATTTCAAAACAAGAAATTACATCTTTAATTGGCTTTGTAATGACTTGAGGTATCACGAGAAACCAAAATTAATCTATAAGTTTAGATATAATTAAATTAAAAAACACAGAAATAAAATTCTATTTCATTGCATTCATTTATAGATACAAATATCCATCAATAATATTTATATATGACAAAAACACAAAACACATAGATATGGCAAAATAGAAAAATTTTTTTATTTTGAAAGACACCTAACAAAGAAGGATTTTCTTATTTATTTACAAAATTTATTTTTTAATAATATTGATATCTTGTCAGAAGACATGTAGCCTCGATTAGATTTTAAGAATTAAAAAAAATATAATCAATAGCTTTGTTTGTTCCACGTGGAACAAAACCCATGCCAATGCTATTTATTATAAATCATTAATAAATTAAAACAATTTATTGATTAGATTTGTAATAATATTAAATAAATTGATTCATATTAAATATACTATAATTGTTCCACGTGGAACATTAACATAAAAAGAAAATGTTTAAAACTTATGATGTAATAGTAGTAGGTGCCGGCCATGCAGGCTGTGAGGCGGCTCATGCTGCAGCCACAATCGGTAGCAGTGTATTGCTTATAACTATGGACATGGGTCGTATCGGGCAAATGTCATGCAACCCAGCTATGGGCGGCATTGCCAAAGGACAAATCCTAAGAGAAATAGACGCACTTGGTGGTATGTCTGGCATTGTATCAGACCTTACTACTATTCAGTTTAGAATGCTGAATCGCTCCAAAGGACCAGCCATGTGGAGCCCACGCACACAAAACGACAGATGGAAATTTACTGAAGAGTGGCGATTGGCATTGGAAAGAAACCAAAATATCGACATTTGGCAAGAAATGGTGTCTAGTTTAATCATAAAAGATGGAAGAGCTTGTGGTGTAAAAACTGGCATGGGACTCGATATAAATGCAAAATCGGTTGTACTAACCAATGGCACTTTCTTGAATGGTATCATACACATAGGAGAAAAACAATTTTCGGGCGGACGCACAGCCGAAAAAGCAGCAACAGGAATTACAGAGCAATTAATAAGTTTAGGTTTTGAGGCAGGACGTATGAAAACTGGTACACCACCCAGAATTGACGGACGCAGTCTCAACTATGCCATCATGGAAGAACAAAAAGGAGACGAAAACCCAGATAAATTTTCGTATCTACCCATCACAAGTCCTGCTACCATACAACGAAGTTGCCATATAACATACACAAACGAAGAGGTACATGACATACTAAAAACTGGATTTGAAAAATCACCCATGTACTCTGGGCGAATCAAAGGGCTTGGGCCTAGATACTGTCCTTCAGTAGAAGATAAAGTAAGTAGATTTGCCGATAAAGATAGACATCAGATATTTGTAGAACCAGAAGGATGGAATACAGTAGAGGTTTATGTCAATGGATTTTCGACCTCGCTACCTGAAGATGTGCAACACAGAGCATTGTCCAAAATACAGGGTTTCGAAAACGTAAAAATGTTTAGACCTGGCTATGCCATAGAATACGATTATTTCCCACCAACACAATTAAATGCTAGACTAGAAACTAAATTAATAAAAAAATTATTCTTTGCAGGACAAATAAACGGTACTACGGGCTACGAAGAGGCAGCAGCTCAGGGTCTAATGGCAGGTATAAACGCATCGCTTGCTGTACAAGAAAAAGAACCTTTTGAACTTCAAAGATCAGATGCTTATATAGCTGTATTGATTGATGATTTAATAAACAAAGGGACAGACGAGCCATATCGTATGTTTACATCAAGGGCAGAATACAGAATTATATTGCGACAAGACAATGCTGATATCAGATTAACAAAAAAAGGACATGATGTAGGATTGGCAAGCAATGAAAGATTAAACTTGGTAAATGTGAAAATTCAAAGCTCCGAAAAAATATTAGAAGAAATAAAAGAAATGAAAATGCCGCTAGAACTCATAAATACTTTTCTAAGAAATAGTGGTAATACAGAAGTAAGAGAAAAAACATCGTTTTATAATCTCTTGAAAAGGCCTCAAATAGAAATATCCAATCTTAAAACTATCAACGAGGAAACAAAAAGATATTTTGATACAATCAATAAAGATGTACTAGAGCAAGTAGAGATTCATGCAAAATATGATAGCTATATAGAAAAAGAACAAAAAGTGGCCGAAAGTCTAAAGAAAATTGATTTTATTAAAATATCACCTGAATTTGATTATAGAAAAGTACATGCCATATCAGCAGAAGCAAAAGAAAAATTAACTAAAATAAAACCTGATACATTAGGAAAAGCCTCAAGAATAAGTGGAATTAATCCTTCTGATATATCAATATTGATGATACATTTACAAAAATAAGTGAAAAAAATTAAGATTAAGAAAATATACACCTACTTAGTAAGTACAACAATAGGTATGTTGATGTATGATTGTGCCAGTATAAGTCCACCTCAAGGAGGCAAAAAAGATATTATACCACCAAATATTGTAGATACAAAGCCAAAAAACTACGATACAAATGTTAAAAAAAATACTGTTACTTTTTATTTTAACGAAAGAATAGATATTAAAGACCTAAAAAATCATCTTATCATTAATCCTAAAATTGAGGGCGAAATAGAAACAAATGCAGACAATAATCAGCTTGTAATAAAATTTCCTAAAACAACATTCTTAAATAAAAATTGCAAAACATATAGTATTTATTTAGGAGATGGTATCAAAGATGCTAATGAAGGAAATATACTAAAAGCAAACAAATTTATATTTAGCAACTGTGATAGAATAGATACAGCCAAAATTGCAGGCTTTGTAGTTGATGCGTACAGTAGAGATACCCTAAAAAATATTTTTATCGCACTCTACACCAATAGTGATACTTTAAACATAGAGACACAAAAGCCTGATTACTACGGATTTACAGACAAAAAAGGAGCATTTTTTATTGATTTTATAAAACCAAGCATTTACAAAATTATAGCCTTTGATGATAAAAACAAGAACATGGTATACGAAAGCAAAAAAGAAAAACTTGGCTTTCTCCAAAACACCATTATTGTTAATGAAAATATAGAAGAAAAAATTGCACTAGAATTATCCCAAAACGATATAACAAAACCAAGCATATTATCAATAAAAGACGATGCTGAAATATTAATAAAGCTAGATAATCCTATAAAAGAATATAAAATAGATGTAGATAGTACAGTAATATACAAAATGGCCGATAACAAAAAAGAAATTACCATTTACAAAAACATATTTGATAAAGATAGCATACCCATAAAAATATACCTCAAAGATAGTAGCTATAACGATACCACTATTTTGGTAAAAGTCTTACGAACAGATACTAGCAAAATAAAACATACTAAAAATATTATAGTTAATAAAAACAACGAAGAACAATCTTTGGAAGATAGTATAAACTACACCATCAAATTTACCGATCCAGTAATAGCAACAAATTTTAATAAATTATACATCATAATAGATAGTACAGAAAAAGTAAAAATTACAGAAAAAGATATAAAATGGAATAATGAAAAAACCACACTTAATTATTATACTAGACCAAAAATAAAACCTAAAAAAGAATTAAAGTTTTGTGTAGAAAACAAGGCTTTTTATTCTGTAAAAAAAGATACAAATAGCAAATTAGAAGTCATATTTAAGCCTAAAAAAGATAAAAAAATAGAAGAAAACAATTTTGTATCATTTATAATTAATACCAAATACAAAAATTACTTTATAGAAGTATTAGATGATAAAGGCAAAACCTATTTTAAAACATTTAATAATAATAAATTTAGACTTAGTAATATACCTAATGGAAAGTACAGTATTTTGGCTTGGATAGACGAAAACGAAGATGGCTATTGGAACCCTGGACATTACAAAAACAATACAAAACCAGAAAAAAGCTACCTTTTCAAAAATGTATTGGAGGTAAAAACCAACTGGGACTTAGAAGATATAAACATTGACTTTTAAAATAATGTGAACAAAAATGAATAGAAATAATGAAAAACATTAAAAGTTGATAATGTATACGATTTATAAAAACATAATCAATTTACTAAAAGTTATACCCAACGAATTATTCCACAACAAAGATATACATCAAACATAAAAACAAAAATAAATGTGCTTTGAAAGCCACACAGCTAAGATTTTGAAGTTGATAAAAAATGTATAACATGGGACAAAAAGTTATGCAGTTATCCACGTAGTTATTATAATAATAAAATTTTTTTAAATAAATATTTAATAATAATAATAAAGGCAGCAGATTTGAGGATAAATAAGTATGGGATTATTTTATTAAAGTATTTGAAAAAATGTTTACTTTGCAACAGAATCGAAAAATCAAAAAATATAGAATTTAAGTTTTAAATAATATGCAAAATAAAATATCAAAATCGGCAATAATAGTATTTTTGATGGTTTTGGCAGCTGCCCTGAGTCGTTTGATTCCCCACATACCAAATTTTACGCCAGTAGCAGCCATTGGGTTGTTTGCAGCATCGTTTTTTCAAAGAAAAATATATGCTTATTTAGTGCCTTTGGTAGCTATGTTGATAAGCGATATGTTTTTGGGTTTTCATTCTACCATGATTTGGGTATATGGTTCGTTGGCCGTAATTGTATGTGTAGGTCAGATTATGTTGCAAAAAATATCGTTGTTTAGAATTTTTGGATCTGCTTTGCTTTCATCCATCTTGTTTTTTGTAATTACAAATTTTGGCGTATGGATAAGCTATGATTTTTATGCTAAAACTTGGGCTGGTTTTGTGGAGTGTTATACATTGGCTATTCCATTTTTTACCAATACTTTGTTGGGCGATTTTTTTTATTGTTCGGTTTTATTTGGCATATTTGCTTTGGCCAAAAAATATGTTCCAGTTTTGGCTTTGTCAAAATAAGTAGAAGGTAAAAAAATGTAGCATGAATCACATTGTAAAATTTAATGCAGTAGGTGGTATTTTTACACCAAGAGTGTTGCAGGACATAGTCGAAATTGCGTATTCAGAAAAAGTAGAAAACATCAATTTTGGTCCACGACAAGAGATATATCTCAATGTAAGCCAAGACAATATAGATTCGTTTCAACAAAAACTCAAAGATATTCACATAGATTTTGAACTTGATGTGGATAACTACCCTAATATAGTCAGTTCTTATGTAGCCGAAAGTATATTGGCACCAGACAACTGGCTTACAGAAGGTATTTATAAAGATATCTTTGATCAATTTGATACACAACCAAAGCTAAAAATCAATATTTGCGATTCTGTGCAAACACTGGTCCCGTTTTTTTCGGGAGAATTAAATTTTATTAGCTCTCAATCTTATCAATATTGGTATTTGTATCTCAATTTTGAAGGGCAAGACAACGTAGTTTTATGGAATAGATTAATCTATACCACTGATATTCCAAAAATTTGCAAAGAAATTGAAGAATTATATATCAATAATAAAATAAAAAATCCTTCAGAAATCATAGATATAGTTAATGAAAATACTGTATTTTTATTTGAAAATATTACAAAAGAATTGAAAGTGCCTCGCTATGTTTTTCCATACTACGAAGGCATGGTAAAATATGGTGATAAATACTGGCTTGGTGTATATCGTAGAGATTATTTGTATCCCATACCATTTATTTATGAATTGTGTAGGCTTTGTAATGACACAAATATAGGTCAGTTGTGTATAACTCCGTGGAGAACGCTTATAGTAAAAGGAATAGAATCAAGAGAAAGAATACAATGGGAGAAACTATTAGGCAAACATGGCATTAATCTAAGGCACTCCTCAAACGAACTCAACTGGATAGTAGATGATATAAATTCAGAAGAAATAGAACTAAAAAAAGAAATTATTACCAATTTTAATATAGACGATGTACGTACATTTGGTATGGTTTTTGGTATAAAACTAAATGCTCGAAAATTTATACCAGCTTCTGTAATAATTGAAAAATGTGATACAGGTACCAACAGTTTGCCCTCTTTTGACATTTATTATACAGATAATTTTAATCCTAATAATCCAAATAGAAATCTATTTGCTAGCGGAGTTTATAAAAAACAATTATCAGAAAAATTACTAGAATTGAGTAAGAAGTTTTATAATTCGCTCAACGAACTACAAGTAAGTTTTTCGATAAATAAAACTACAGAAACTAGAAAACAAACCGAACAACTAGACCTAGATTTGTATCAGTGTAACAGTTGTTTTACGGTATATGACGAGCGGTATGGCGATAATATGCAAAATATATCTAAAGGAACAGCTTTTGCCGATTTGCCCCACGATTACTGCTGCCCCACTTGCGAAAGCCCAAAAAGCGATTTTTTAAAAATCAATTACGACAAAATCTTACATGTAGCCTAGTCCAAAAATATAGCTATGTTTATTTATTAGTAATTTTAATACAATGTGTATATCATTGTACAAAGACAAGTTATAATTGAACAAGCCTTTCATTTGAGTAAAAATTATATAAAACTAGCTTGACTAAATACCAAATTTAGTAGATTCTTGGGTTTTTTTAAACCAATATTAGATTTCTATTCTGCAATATCACTTGAAAATAAACTCAAAAAAAGCAATAAGCATAATGGATTTAAAAGTAAGTTATTGAAAATTTATTGAATAGATTTGTATGTTAAATAAAAGGGATTAATATTGTGTAAGGGTGTGAAAAAGGGTTATAATCAAAAGTTGGATGACTACATAAACCAAAAAAAATCATATTAAATTTAGTTTTTAAATGAATTGGATATTATTATTGTTAGCAGGTATTTTTGAAATTGGTTGGCCTCTTGGGTTAAAATTATCTCAAACAAATGCAAGTTTTAAAGTTTGGGGGTTAATTATTTCAGTAATTTCGATGGCTGTAAGTGGTTATTTACTTTGGCTTGCTCAAAAAACAATTCCCATAGGAACCGCATATGCAGTTTGGACTGGTATTGGTGCTGTAGGTACTCTAACGGTTGGTATTTTTTTATTTAATGATTCCTCAAGTATTTGGCGAATGCTTTCTGTATTTTTAATTGTAACAGGAATTATTGGGTTAAAAGTATTTCATTAAATTTTGGTGCTAAATCTAAATTTTGCTTTTAAAACCATTATTTGCATTGTTTTGAATTGATTAGATAATATAATGTTTCAAAGTACGCTTAAACAATTAATATAAAGATCTTACATTTTCAAATGAACATTTTATTTAAAACATTTATAAACTATTTTTCAATTAACCAACAATTAACTGAACAGACAAAAGCTGAAATATGCACTCATTTGTCAGTCTTAAATTTGGACAAAAAGCATATACTAATCAAAGAAAATCAATACCATGACTTTGCTTATTTTGTAATTAAAGGTGCTGTAAGAAGTTATTACCTCAAAGACGGTATAGAAGTAAATACTTGGTTTGCAATGGAAAATGAAATGGTTGGTTCATTAAATAACTTTAAGGATAAACCCTCTAGAGAAACAATAGAACTACTCGAGAATAGTACCTTGATAGCTATTAATTTCAAAAAAATTAAACCTTTGATGTTTACAAATATTCAAATTGCCAATTTTGTAAACGCTATTATAGAAGATTATGCCTTATTTTTGGAAGATAAAGCTTTTTCTTCACAAATGCTGAGTTCTATGGATAGATATGTATTGTTGCTAGACAAAGAACCAAAACTTTTTCAACGCATTCCGCTCACCTATATAGCATCATATCTTGGTATATCAAGAGAAACACTAAGCAGATTGAGAGCTAAATGATTTTTGTGACATATATCAAATGAAATACGTTTCTGGCTTTGCAATTTTGCATTCTAAAAAATTATTGAATATGAATATAATCACTCAAAACAACAGACTTTTGTCTATAGACCTAGCCAGAGGCTTGGCAGTACTTTTTATGATTTCTGTGCACACGCTCGAAGTTTTTGGAAATGCAGATGTCAAAAATTCCATTTTCGGGCAATTAATAGAATTTCTTGGTAGCACACCTGCCGCACCCGTTTTTATGACTTTGATGGGATTTTCATTTATCTATTCCAAAAAATCAGGATTAAAACCTAAATTATGGCGTGGATTTTTAATATTTTTATCAGGATATATCTTGAATATCTTCAGAGGAGTTATTCCATTTATGGTATCTTCTTATTTAAAACTAGATTTTTTAAATTCTTTTCCTACTGATAAAATTAATGAATATACCCTTTTGACTGATGTAGATATTTTGCAATTTGCTGGTTTAGCTTTAATGATAATGGCTATTATACAGGAATTGAAAATCAATAAAAATACTATATTGTTGATGGCTTTTTTGATAAGTATGGTTTCGCCATTTTTTTGGGGTATACACGTTAACATTCCTATAATAGATTTCTTTTTAGATTTATTTTGGGGAGACCAACCTGTTGGATTTGGTATAATTTCAAATAGAATTTCTTTTCCAGTATTTCCTTGGCTTACATTTCCTTTGATGGGAATGTATCTTGGCGAAACTATGAAAAATTCTACAAATCAAAATCTTACTTTTAAGCAATTTGGTATTATTGGTGTTTTGGTTTTATTTATTGGTCTTGGTATTTCATGTTTTAACTTTGACTATCATTTCAACGACTACTACCATAGCCGCCAAGGAGCAATGATTTATATGTGTGGGTTTGTTGTTTTGTGGATTTATATTACCAAATTAATTATAGATATTTTGCCAATGAACAATATTTTTGAATTACTTTTCAAATGGAGTGGTGGTGTAACGACCATTTACTTCTCACAATGGATTCTTATTAATTGGAGTATTCCAATATTTGGGTTTAACAAATGTAACTACATAACTTTCTTTGTGCTCATTTTTGTTTTTACGATAATATCTCACTTTATTAATGAATTTTTAAATTATAAAAAAAATAAGGCAAAACATACTCTTCTTAAAACATAATTGATAAATGATAAAATTACTGTTTTTAATATAAAGTCCATGCTTTTCGACCCCTTTCAATTACTATTTAAAACTTAGCAATACGACAGACGAATTGTAAAGAAATGATGTTTTTAATCATTATGTAATATTTTTACTTTTATATTTTGGAATTGCTAGTGTTTTGGATAGTTAAATGGTTGCAATGCTAACTTGTATGCTGACTGTATAAAAAAATTGTAAACAAGAAATTTGGTAAAAAATTTTGTAGCTTTGCTACACAACAAAACCTTAAAATGTGATGAGCAAAGTAAATCCTAAAATAGACTTAGTTTTCAAGAAACTTTTTGGTTCTGAGGAAAACAAAGACATTCTTAAATCTTTGATTAACGCAGTTCTGCCTGATAATCAACAGATTACAGAAGTAGAAATAAAAAATCCATATAATGTATCAGACTATGCAGAAGGTAAACTAACCATTTTGGATATCAAAGCCCAAGATGAAAATGGTGTTTTTTACGACATAGAAATGCAAATAAAAGGTACAGACTTTTATGGCAGACGTACCTTGTTTTATTGGGCAAAAATGTTTGGCTCACAGTTAGATTATATCAATGATTTACCTACGGCTACTGAACAAATTTCAGAATTAGAAAAATTAGCAGACCTCGAACAACAAGGTAAATTGGGCTACTCAGGACTGAAAAAATGTATTGTGATAAGTTTAATGGACTTCAATTTTTTTCCTGATAAAAAGTATCAGCGTTGTTTTATGCTGAAAGATGTGGAAACGAATGAAACACACAAGGATTTGGACTATTTGGACTTATATTTTATAGAACTCAAAAAGTATAAAGGCGAACTTCAAAATGTAAAAACAACTTTAGAAAGGTGGATAACTTTTCTAAATAATGCTCACAAGTACAACAAAAAGACATTGCCAAAAGAATTGGCAGAAATTGAAGAAATAAGCAAAGCCAACTTGCAATTAGAAGTCATGTATCTTGATGAGCAAGAAAAAAGATATTATGAATCCCAACAAAAGTTTTGGTTTGACCAAAATGCCTTTATGAAAGAGGCAATAGAAAAAGCACATGAACAAGGTGAACTAAATAAACAAATCGAAATTGCTAAAAACTTTATTTCTATTGGTTTAGATGATAATACCATTGCAACAGGAACGGGCTTAGAACTTAAGCAAATAGAAAAGTTACGCAACGAAAAATAATAAAAACTATGCCACTTTTTTTTAACTTTGTATTGTAGAAAAACAAACTATTAACATGCTGGGCAACTTAGACAACGAAGTAATTTTCAAAAAAGCCTTTACAAATATAACCGTTTTCAAGGCTTTTGTCCTTGATATTTTAGGTATAGAAATAGAAGTGGACAAAATTGAAACAGAAAAGAAGTTTGATCCTAAAATTGGTTACGTAGATTTTGAACTAGATATATTTGCAGAAAGTATAGATAAACGGATTTGTATAGAAATCCAACGAGTAGAGTACGACCATCATTTTGATAGATTTTTACATTATTTTTTGATGTTGATAGCAGAACAGCAAAAAAGTAGCAAAGAATACAACATAGACCAAACAGTTTATGTTATTGTAGTATTGACTGCCCCCTATAAAATCAGCGAGAAAAATGGCAAAGCAGTTTTGGATGAGGTTCTATTACTAAAACTTAATCCTCAAACATTGCAGGGAGAAGTGAGAGATTTGTATGGCCATCAATTTGTATGTTTAAATCCCAACCATCCCAACGAAGAAACGCCCAAACAGATAAGAGATTGGCTAGATTTAATTTATCAATCTATCCATAGTCCAGAGAGACCTGTTTTGAACACAAAAAATGTAGGGATAAAAAAAGCAGTAGAGTTGATAAGTTTTGAAAATTTAACGCCAGAAGAACGAACACAGGCAAAAAATAAAGAAGCATCAAAAATTGTTTTGACAAAAGAGAGAATGTCAGAAAAAATCGAAATTGCTAAAAACTTTATTTCTATTGGTTTAGATGATAATACCATTGCAAAAGGAACAGGCTTAGAACGTAAGCAAATAGAAAAGTTACGCAACGAAAAACAATAAAATTATGCCACTTTTTTTTAACTTTGTATTGTAATAAAAAACAAACTATTAACATGCTAGGCAACTTAGACAACGAAGTAATTTTCAAAAAAGCCTTTACAAATATAACAGTTTTCAAGGCTTTTGTACTTGATATTTTAGGTATAGAGATAGAAGTTGACAAAATTGAGACCGAAAAGAAGTTTGATCCCAAAATTGGTTACGTAGATTTTGAATTAGATATATTTGCAGAAAGTATAGATAAACGGATTTGTATAGAAATCCAACGAGTAGAGTACGACCATCATTTTGATAGATTCTTACATTATTTTTTGATGTTGATAGCAGAACAGCAAAAAAGTAGCAAAGAATACAACATAGACCAAACAGTTTATGTGATTGTAGTATTGACTGCCCCCTATAAAATCAGCGAGAAAAATGGCAAAGCAATTTTGGATGAGGTGCTATTACTAAAACTTAATCCTCAAACATTGCAGGGCAACACTATTTAATTAAGAAATTTCATTTTTAAGATATAGAAATAGTACAATTTATTTTATTTTAAATATTATAAATTAAGTAATAAATATTTTATTTATATTTTTTTTATATAACTTTTAA